>CAYTZH010000060.1:0-21724 GCA_964442285.1 uncultured Spirochaetales bacterium
GGTCGCGCGGGCCTCGCAGGGCGCGGTCGCGCGGGCCTCGCAGGGCGCGGTCGCGCGGGCCTCGCAGGGCGCGGTCGCGGCGCGACCTCCGCCGATCGCGGTACCCTGCCGCGCCGTATGCACGCCGCCTCCTCGCTGCGCCGCACGCTCCTGCGGATCCTGCTCGGGCTCTGCCTCGCCGGCTGCGAGCCCGCATCGCCACCGCCGACCGCGCCGTCGGTGGTCCTCGTGACCTTCGACACCACCCGGGCCGACCGCCTCGGGGTGTACGGCTACGGGAAGCCCACCAGCCCGCATCTCGATCGGCTGGCCGCCTCCAGCGTGGTCTACACGCGCGCCTACTCGGTCTCGAGCTGGACCCTCCCGTCCCACGCGAGCCTGATGACCGGCCTCCACGCCCGCAGCCATGGCGCCGACTACGCCGGCGACGGGGCGCTCTCGCTCGCCGATGCCGTGCCGGGCCAGGACCACGAGGCGCTGCGCGTACATCCCCTGGCCTCCGCTGTGCCCACCCTGGCCGAGCGGCTCTCCGACGCCGGCTACGACACGGCGGGCGTGGTGGCCGGACCGTGGCTCAAGCGCACGTTCGGGCTCGACCGCGGCTTCGCCCACTACGACGACGCCAACATCCCCACCCGCCAGGGACGGCGGGCCGACGACGTGACCACCGCTGCGCTGGCCTGGCTGGCGGCGCGCCCCGTCGACGCGGCCGGCGCGCCGACGCGACCCTTCTTCCTGTTCCTGAACTACTTCGACCCCCACGGTCCCTACGCCGATCCCGAGGGCCGCGCCCTCGGGTTCCTCCCGGATCGGGGATCCCTCGCGCCGGAGGGCACGCCGGCCTGGAACCTGCAGCACATAAACGCGTACTACGACGGCGAGATCGCCTACGCCGATCACCACTTCGGTCGGCTGCTCGCCTGGCTGCGGGAGCGCGGCTGGACGGACCACACCTGGATCGCCGTCACCGCCGACCACGGCGAGCTCTTCGGCGAGCACGGTCGACTCGGGCACGCCCAGGCGCTGTACGAGCCCGAGATCCGCATCCCCCTCATCGTGCGCCCGCCCGGTGGCGTCGCGGCGAGCCGGCGCGAGCCCACGCCCATCTCCCTGGTCGACGTGGCGCCCCTGCTCCTCGACGGACTGGGCCTCACCCCGCTGGCCGGCGCCCAGGGCACCCCGCGACCCGCCGCCGACCGCCCGATCCACGCGACCCTCCACGACGCCTACCCCGATCGTCTCGAAGAGGACTGGAAGGCCTGGATCGCCGAGGGCTACAAGCTTCAGTGGAACGCGGCCGGCGACCATCGACTCTTCGACCTGTCGCGGGATCCGCGCGAGGAGGAGGACCTGGCCGCCCGGCAGCCCGAGCGGGTGGCGGAGCTGAGCCGGGCGCTCGAGCGCTTCGAGGCCGCGCTGCCCGAGGCCCCGACCGGCGGCACCCCGACGCCCGTGGACGCGGACACGGTCCGCGCGCTGCGCAGCCTGGGCTACCTCGGAGGCGAGGGCGCGGGCGACGCGTCCCCCGCGGCCCCGTAGTCGGGGCAGTCGGCCGCGAGCCTGCGGCGATCGCGCTCCAGGGAGGGCACGGGCGGAGGATCCAGCGCCGCCTGGGCGGCCGCCGCCTGCGCGAGCCACTTGAGCGCGCGGACGCAGTCGCCCTTCGCCGCGTGCACCATGCCCACGCTGTAGTAGATCCCGGCCTCCTGCTCCTGCCGGAAACGCTCGAGGGTGTGCCGGCGGGACTCGACGAAGGCCCGCTCGTACCAGGTGAGGGCCTCGTCGAGGTCGCCCCGACCGACGGCGAGACGCGCCATGCGCAGATGGAGGTTGGGCAGCACGCGGTCGCCCTTCCGGGCCAGCGCCGCCTCGAGCCGCTCCCGGGCCCGCGCGCGAAGCGCCTCCTGAAACGCGTCCGTGAGCGGCCCCCGCACCCCGGCGGCCCACTCGTCGAGCAGCGCCGCGAGCCGCGGGTCCTCGCGCCAGACGCTCCGGGCCAGCGCCTCCGCGCGGGCCCGCTCCGCGGGGGATTCCGGGAGCGCGTCCAGGGCGTCGGCCCGGTCCTGGTAGTGGGCGCCCAGGAACAGGATCGGGGCCACGTCCGCGGAACGCGTCGACGCCGCGTGCCAGACCGAGCGCGGATCGCGCCACTCGTCCAGGTAGGCCAGGGTGGCGCGGGTCCACAGCCCGGCGAGGATCGCGAGCCCGACCGCCAGGGCGGCCGTCGTGCGGCGGTCGCCCCGGCGCGCCAGCGCGGCCCCGCCCCAGACGACGAGCAGGATCGCGCCGGCCGAGGGGAAGAAGAGATAGCGATCCGCGACGGGGTGGATGAAGGAGAGCGCCTGGCTCGGCACCAGGGCCAGCGCGATCCAGGCCAGGAAGACCCGCGGCGGAGCGGGCACGCGCCGCCAGGGCAGCAGCGGTAGGAGGAAGACCGCGGCCGCCCCGACCAGCACGAGACCGTGGACGAGCACCGTCGCCGGCGGGTCCGGACGACCCCGCGCCAGGACGGTCTCGCCGAAGCCCGTCAGCAGCCAGAGGCTCTGCAGGATGCTGTGGGCGAAGACGTAGGGCTCGAAGGCCTGGCGCGTGTCGGGCTGGACGCCGGCCACCACCCCGGCGATCGCAGCCGCGGGCAGCAGATAGGGAAGCTTGTCCAGCCACGGGCCCCAGCCGCGGCGTCGCTCCCAGAACACGTCCAGCAGAAAGAGCACGGCCGGGACCACGGCCACCGAGAGCTTGCCGGCGACGGCGACGACGAAGAGCCCGACGGAGACGACGTAGGCCGGGCGCCCCCCGGTGCGACGGGCGTGGACGTAGGCCGCCATGGACGGCAGCGCGAAGGCGGCGGCCACCAGGTCCTTGCGGCTCGAGATCCAGGCCACGGCCTCGACGTGGGCGGGGTGCAGAGCGAAGAGCAGCCCCGCCGCGAATGCGTGGGCGGGATGGCCGAGGAGCAGGAGCGCCAGCAGGTACACCCCCGCGGCACAAGCCCCGGCCCAGAGGTGGCTCGAGAGGTGGTAGACGCGGGGATCCAGGCCGCCCACGGCGTGATCCAGCATGTAGCTCAGCAGGTGGCTCGGCGAGTAGTTGGCGAAGTAGGGCTCGGTGAGCACCCGTCGCAGGTGGTCCGCCGAGAGCCCCTGGATCCGCGGGTTGTCCGTCACGTAGTGCGGGTCGTCCCAGTGGAAGAAGCCGAGCTCGAGCGCGGGCGCGTAGAGCGCCAGCGTCACCGCCACCAGCAGCAGCACGGCGCCGGCGTGGACGAGCGCGCCGCCGCCGGGCGCGGGATACGGGGTGGCGGCTCCGGTCGCGAGCGACGGCGGCGACGACGGCTGCGGGGGCGGCGCGCGACGCGGCCCGGACCGCCTCCGCCTGGAACCTCTTCCGCGCGCCACGCCACCTCCACCCGGGCCGCCCCGCCCGCCCCTGGATTCGCGAAGTCTGGGTAGCGAAGTGTCCCGTCCTGGCGAGTGTGCAGCGATTCACGGGGAGCGGGTCGGCCTCGCTGGTAGGATCCATTCGCCATGCGCCTGGAGCCGAATCCGGACGAGATCGTCCTGCCGGGCGGCCGCGAGCTGGCGCGAGCCGCGCTGGCCCACGTCGCGCTCGGGCCCGGGCGTCGCCTGCTCAGCGTGGGCTCGGGCGCGGCTGAGCAGGAGGTCTGCCTCGCCGCCGACACCGGCTGCCGCGTGACCGGGGTCGAGCTGCGGGCCGAGCACGCGACGCGCGCCGCCGAGAAGGCCCTGGCCTGGGGGCTGGCGGGCCGGCTCGACTTCGTCCGCGGCGACGGGGGCGCGCTGCCCCTGGCCTCCGGCGTCTTCGACGCGGCCTTCGCCTGCGGCACGCTCTGCGCCTTCTTCGAGCGGGGCGTCCCCGAGATCCGCCGGGTGCTCCGGGTCGGAGGGCGGCTGGCCGCCTGCGAGATCGTCTGGAGCCACGAGGCCGTGCCGGAGCCGGTGCGCGCGGACTGGACCCGGAGCGGCATGGCCGTGCACTCCCTCGCCGAGGAGCGGGCGGCCCTGGAGCGCCACGGGCTCGAGGTCGTCCTGGCCCGAGTCTTCGACGAGCCCGCCTGGTGGGACGCCTTCTACGATGCGCGGCGCCACCTGCCCCGCTACGCCGCCGAACGCCGACGCTTCGAACGGGACCGGGCGCACTTCGCCCTCGCCGCCCTCGTCGCCGAGCGAACCGGCCCGGAGGGCCCTCCGGCGCGGCCCCGGGCTGCCGGCTAGGCTCTGGGCCCTCTCCGGGGGAACCATGAGCGACGTCCTGGTGATCGGAGCCGGCATGGCCGGCCTGACGGCGGCCCGCGCCCTCGCCGACGCCGGCCTCCGCGCGACGCTCCTCGAGGCCCGCGAGCGGATCGGCGGTCGCGTGACGAGCGTGCGCGACCTGGCCGCAGGCCCGGTCGAGGCGGGCGCCGAGTTCATCCACGGGCCCGAGGCCCGGGTCTGGCCCACCGTGCGCGCCGCGGGCCTGGCGGTCCGCCCCTGCCCCATCTTCCGGCACAGCATGCTGAACCTCGGCGGTGGCACCCACTGGATGCCCATCGCCTTGATGCATCCGGGGGTCTGGCCGGCGTTCCCGATCATGGGTCGCGTCCGCCGCCAGCGCCCCCCGGACCGCACGGCCCGCGCCTTCCTGGAGCAGAGCGGCTACCGCGGCCGCGCTCGGCAGATGGCCGAGATGCTGCTCATCGGCCACGCCCCGGGCGGACTGGACGAGGTGGGACTGCTGGGGCTCCTCGAGGACGGCGTCCTCGACGTGGAGACCCTGCTCAACCACCGGGTCGCGGACGGCTACGACCGCCTCCCGGAGGCGCTCGGCCGCGGGCTCGACGTGGAGCACGGCTTCGTCGCGGAGCACGTGACGTGGAGCGCGGACGGCGTCCGCGTCCGCAGCCGCGACGGACGGGAGCGCGGGGCCCGGGCGGGCATCTGCACCCTGCCCGTGGGCGTCCTCGCCGGACGCGACGTGGCCTTCGCGCCCGCCCTGCCCGAGGGCAAGCGGGCGGCGCTCGAGTCGGTCCGGATGGGCCCCGTGCTCAAGGTGCTGCTGCGCTTCCGCGAGCGCTTCTGGCCCCGCTGGTGCGCGAACCTGGTCTGCGGCGCCGGTCCAGTGACCCTCTACTGGCCGGTCTTCTACGGCACCCGGGAGCCCGAGCCGGTCCTCACCGCCTACTGCACCGGCCCGCGGGCCTCGGGCCTGGGGCGCGCCAAGATGAGCGAGCAGGAGGCGGTCGACACGGTGCTCACGGACCTCGCCCGTCTGCTCCCCAAGGCGGATCCCCGCGGCCAGCTCGAGGAGGCGCGGCGGATCGACTGGGCCGCGGACCCCTGGGCCGGCGGCGGCTACACCTTCCTCGCCTGCAACGGGACGGGCGCCCGGGCCCGGCTGGCGGCGCCGGACACGGGTGCCCTGTTCTGGGCCGGCGAGGCGACCGCGGGCGCCGACGTGATCGCGGCGTCGGTGGAGGCGGCCCACGCCAGCGGGCTGCGGGCGGCGGCGGAGACGGCGCGACACCTCGGGGCCGGCTGAAAGTGGACGTGGTGATCGGCGGCAGCGGCTTCATCGGCTGCCATCTGGTGCGACTGCTCCTCGAGCGGGGCCGCCGGGTCCGGGTGGCCGACCGGGCCCCCTTTCCCGAGGACGAGCCGCGCCCGCCGGACGAGTTCGCGCGGGTGGACATCACCGAGCCGGACGGCCTCGGGGAGGCCGTGGCCGGCGCGGAGGTCGTCTACCACCTGGCCGCGAACCCCGACCTCTGGGCGCGCGACCCGTCCGTCTTCGACCGGGTCAACCGCCAGGGCACCGAGAACGTGATGGCAGCCGTCCGCGCCCGCGGCGTCCCGCGTCTGGTCTACACCTCCACCGAGTCGATCCTCACGCCCCGGGGCCACCGCGGTCCCATCACCGAGGAGGTACGGGCCCGCGTCGACGACATGATCGGCCCCTACTGCCGCTCGAAGTTCCTGGCCGAGCAGGCGGTCTTCCGTCTGGCGGAGGAGGGCTACCCGGCTGTGGTGGTGAATCCGACCATGCCCATGGGGCCGGGCGACCGCAACCTCACGCCCCCGGCCCGGATGCTCCGCGACTTCCTGTCGGGACGGATCCGGGGCTACGTCGACTGCACGCTCAACTTCGTGGACGTGCGCGACGCTGCCCTGGGTCACCTGCTGGCGGCGGAGCACGGCCTTCCGGGTCGCCGCTACATCCTGGCCGGGCACGACGTCTCGGTCCGCGACCTGCTGGCCCGGGTCGGCGCGATGTGCGGCATGGCCCCGCCGTCCCTGCGGGTCCCGTACGCCCTCGCCCTGGGATTCGCCCATGCCGAGGAGGCCTGGGGACGCCTGACCGGACGCCGGCCCATGAGCTCGGTGACGGGCGTGAAGCTCTGCCGACGCTCGATGGCCTTCGACGGCTCGCGGACCTGGCGGGACCTGGGCGGCCACGTGCCCCGCCCCCTGGAGGCGTCCCTGGCCGACGCCGTCGAGTGGCACCGCAAGGAGATGGCCGGGGCGGCCGCCTAGCGCTCGAAGCGGTAGGCCTCGAAGACGTCCTTGAGGCCGTCCGCGATCTCCGCCCGGGACAGACCCCAGTCCTCCAGGGCGTAGCGGTGCCGGCTCTTGTACTGCCGCGCCCTCGCCATCTCGCGGCTCAGGTACTGGGAGAAGTCCTCGCTCACCTCGATGCCGAAGTGCGCGTACATGCCGAGCCAGGCGCTGCGGGGGTCTTCCAGCAGCTCCTCGTAGCGGATCTCGTAGAACTGCTCCGGGGGAAGCGTCTGCTTGAAGCGCAGCAGCGTGCGGTAGTAGTCGAAGATCATCCGGGAGAGCCCCCGCACCGCCGGGCCCCGCGGATCCGCATGCTGCGGCGCCAGGGCGGGCCAGGGCGCGCTCAGCATGCTGATGAGCGACGGCACCGACTCGTAGGGATGGCGCACCAGGTGGACGATGCGCGCATCCGGCAGCGCCTCCAGCACGAGCTCCAGGCGACCGGCGATCAGCGCGACCTTCTCCAGCAGCACCTTGGGCTCGCCGCGGTCGCCGCCGGTCGCGTAGACGTGACGCCGGAGGCAGTCGAGCCAGTAGTCGCGCAGCCGGGCGCGCGCGTCCGCGGGCAGGCTGTCCGCGAGGCGGCAGTAGGTCAGCTCGTCGAAGTACGGGAAGAGCAGCATGATCAGTGGGCTCGTGAAGGCGTAGACGAAGAGCATCTCGTCCGACTCCGCCTCCTCGGGGCCGGTCTCGTGCATCGACTCCCAGCCCTGGAGGCCCCGTTTGCTGAGCCGCGCCACCCCGCGGGCGAGGGGCGAGCCCAGGCGCGTGTCGAGGTCACCGAGAAATCCGAAGAGCTTGTAGAGGCTCACCGCGGGAAAGATCGTGTGCCAGAGCTTGAACCAGGTGTAGCGCTCGTCGCCGACCAGCAGGCGGTGGCTGAAGGTGCTCCCGCTCCGGGGGTTGCCGACGATGAAGAGCGGCTTCTCCAGCCCCTGGTCCCGGAAGCCCGGATACAGCAGGTGGTCCAGCCCGCGGAACGCCAGCACCACGCTCCGCAGGACCAGGAAGGCCGCGACGAAGACAACCGACAGCAGCGCGTGGCGAGACGAGAAGGGCCGCTTCGTCCAGGCGAGCTTCAGCGCAGTCAGGAAGGTCGGAAGGTGGAAGTACAACGGGCCCCCTCGTCCGTGGATGCATGGCAATCCGGCAACGTAGTGGAGGAGACGCCGCTGTCGAGCCTGGGGGGTTCCCCGGAACGGCCCATCCGGCCGACACCCGGATCCGACGCGCCGGTCCGGGCGCGCCCCCGGGAGCCGTCAACCGCGGCCGAGCGCGCACCGAAGCGTCCGGGTGGTGCAGCAGGCCCGACGCGACGACCCTCCCCGACCGGCTGCCTCGCCGGGGGAGCACACCCTCGCCGGTGCGGCCTCGGTGATCCTGGCGATCCTCGCGCTCGCGGCCCTCGCCGCCGAGCTCCTGCTGCCCCTCACCGTCATCGGGCGGAGCCTGATGTGGGCCATGCTGTCGGCGCTCGGTCTGAGCATGCTGCTGGCGCTGCTGCTCGCCCGCAAGGAGGCGACGCGCCCCCTGGCGCCCCAGGTGCTGCTCGCCACCGTCTTCGTCGTCCCGGTGGCGGGCGCCTTCGCGCTGGGCGGCCCGGCGGCGCCTTCGCTGCCGATCGCGGCCATCGTGCCGGTGCTCGCCACCCTGATCGCCGGGCGCCGCGCCGCCTTCGCATGGACTGCGGTGCTGCTGGCGTCGTTCGGGGCCCTGATCGCCCTGGATCGCGGCGGCTTCGCCTTCCTGTCGGTGATGCGCGAGTCCAACCGCCCGGCGTCGCTGCTGATCGTCCAGACCCTCATGAGCCTGGCCGTCGTGGGCGTGGCCCTGCGCCACCGGGCGGCCAACGAACGGCTCCGTGCCGAGCTCAGCGAGGAGCGGGCGCGACTCGCCACGCTCGCCGGCACCGACCCCCTCACCGGAGTCGCCAATCGGCGCAGCTTCGACGAGCATCTCGTCCTGGCCCGGGAGCGCTCCCGGCGCACGAAGTCCGGCATGGGCGTAGTGCTCTTCGACCTCGATGCCTTCAAGACCACCAACGACCGCTTCGGCCACACCGCCGGCGACGCCGTCCTCGCCGAGGTGGGCCGGCGCCTGACGGGCGTCACGCGGCGTATCGATCTGGTGGCGCGGCTGGGCGGCGACGAGTTCGCCGTGGTGCTCGAGAACGTGGGGTCGGCCGCGGAGCTCGAGGCCGTGGGGCAGAAGCTCGCCCAGACCCTGGAGCCGCCCCTGCCCTTCCGGGGCGAGCCGCTGACCTGCTCCGCCAGCCACGGCGTGGCCCACCATCCGGAAGACGCCGAGGATCTGGAGGCACTGCTCGAGCGCGCCGACTTCCGCATGTACCGCTGCAAGAAGGAGCGCCGCCGGATCGACTAGGAGGGCAGGCGGGGGTCGTCGGGCAGGTACCAGTGGGAGCGGAAGACGACCGGCGTGGGCCCGAAGACCGTGTCGATCATGTGCGGGTTGACCCACTCCCAGACCGTCTCCCGCTCGGGCGTCACCTGGAAGAGTCGTCCCGTCGCCGCTTCGGTGATGAACGTATTGCCGTTGGGCAGGCGCTGGGCGGCGCCCGCCATGAACGACTGGAAGGCGAGCACCGTCCTGTCCAGGTACTGCCAGACGACCTCGTCGTTCGCCGGATCCACCTCCAGCACCCGGGCGAAGCCCGGGGCGCGCTCGCGGTGCACCCCGTTGTCGAAGATCAGGATGTTGCCGCTCTCGAGCTCCCGGGCGTCGTGCTGATGGGAGGTGACCCCGCGCCCCCAGCTCCAGCGCACCGCGCCGCTCTCGCGGTCGAGCTTCATCACGCTGCTCGTCATCCGGAAGCTCACCAGCCAGTGGCCGTCTCGGGTGAGACGGATCGAGTTGCCGTGGGTCCACTCCTTGCGACTGTCGAGGGGGCAGATGACCTGGGTCTCCGGGTCCAGGTGGTCCGCCGCGCGCCAGACGGTGGTGCGGCTACCGTCGCGCCGGATGTGCTCGATGGTGTCGCCCCAGATCCGCTCGGGATCGTCGGCGTGGGGAACGCCACCGCGGATCGCGTCGCTGAGATCCTGGGGCAGGGGCTCCCAGCCCAGGGCGTGGTAGCTCCCGTCCTCGAGACGGCAGACGTCGTGGTGGAGGAGGTCACCCCGGTACTCCCAGACGACCCTGCCCGCCGGGTCCAGCTCCACCAGGCCCACGATCTCGCCGTTGGCGATCTTCGGCGGCTGGGTCGAGTCCCCGCCCAGCAGCCCGAGCAGCGACCCGTCCGGCAGCAGCTTCGCATAGGCCAGCCACTCGCCCGCGTCCCAGCTGTGGGCCGTC
This sequence comes from uncultured Spirochaetales bacterium, assembly GCA_964442285.1. Taxonomy (GTDB): domain Bacteria; phylum Myxococcota_A; class UBA9160; order UBA9160; family JAFDET01; genus CAYTZH01. Next base: position 9,870 of record CAYTZH010000060.1, read on the forward strand.
TCGCCGTCGGCGCGCACCAGGATCACGCGCGTGCCCTGCGGCACCATGGCGTAGCCGTCGCACGCGCGTGTGGGGTCGCGATACACGAGACCGGTGGGGCGTTTGCGGATCCAGGCCACGTCTGCTCCGGCCCGTGCGAGACCTACTCGAGGGTGGCGTAGCTCGTGCTGCGGTCGTCGACCCGCTCCCCTCGCACCGCGCCCACGCAGTCAGCGAGGTCGGCGAGGTAGGCTTCGATGACGCCCGCGTTGGTGTTGCTCACCGTGGAGTGCAGCGAGTCGGGCGGGGCCTGGCGGTCGTGGAACCAGCCGCGCTCGAGCAGGGCGTCCCCCACGGCGAAGGCGTCCACGGGGGGCCCGGCGGCCGCCGGGTCCGCGGCCATGGCCACCAGGTGGTAGCGGCCGTCGCCGAGCACCCGCACGCCGTCGATCCCGCCGATGCCCTCGCGCATGCGGTCGGCGTTCTCCAGGGTGCTGCGCGTCAGGTCGCAGTAGCCCTCGATCCCCAGGTGCTGCATCACGGCCCAGGCCGTGGCCATGGGCAGGCCGGAACGGGTGCCCTGGAGATTGGGCGAGGCGTAGAAGCCGCCCAGCCAGCCGTCGAAGACGAAGGTCTGGTAGCGGCGCAGCGCCTTGGTGCGGTGGAGGATCACCGAGACGCCCTTGGGCGCGTAGCCGAGCTTGTGGATGTCGGCCGAGATGGAGTGGATGCCCTCCACGCGGAAGTCCCAGGGCGGAACCGGCCGTCCGATCCGCTCGGCGAAGGGGAGCACGAAGCCGCCCATGCAGGCGTCCACGTGGCAGTTGGCGTCGACCGATGCCGCCAGCTCGGCGATCGCCGGGATCGGATCCACGACGCCCTGGGGATACTGGGGCGCCGATCCCACCACGAGCACGGTGCGCTCGTTCACGCAGGCGGCCATGGCCTCCACGTCGGCGGTCCAGTCGTCGCGGACCGGCGTCTTGTGGAGCTTCAGGCCGAACAGGTGCGCCCCCTTGTGAAAGGCGGCATGGGCGCTCTCGGCCACGACCATCTCCGGCTCGCTCACGCCCCGCTCCGCCCGACCGCGCTCCCGGGCCGCCTTCACCGCGCACAGGATCGACTCGGTACCGCCGCTGGTGAGGAAGCCCGCCGCGGTCTCCGGCGCGTGGAGGAGCGAGGCCGTCCAGCCCACGACCTCGGACTGGATCTCGCCGAGGGAGGGGAATGCCCTGGTGTTGAGGGCGTTCTCGTGGAGGTAGAGGATCGCCGCGCGCTCGGCCGCTTCGTGCACCGACGGACCGCCGTCGTAGACCATGCCGAAGGTCCGGCCGTCGGCCCAGCGCAGGTCCTTCTCCCGCTTTGCCTGCAGCTCTGCGATGACCTCGTCGACGGAACGGCGCTTCTCCGGCAGCGACATGACACCTCGAGATAGGTCATCCCGTCTCGATGGACAAGCGACCGGCGCGTTGCGCACGGCCTCCGCGCGAGGCGCCGTCTCCCGGCACCCGCCGGCCGGGCGGGCCTCCGGCTCGCCACCTGCGGGTGACGTCCCGCCTCGACGCGTCCGGAGCCCCCCGGCAGCCTTCCCCCGAGCCCGGCCGAACGCGACTTCTCGGTCCGGGTCCGCAAGCTCGGCGGCCCGCGTACGCGGCTGCTCACCGGGGTGCAGGCCCCGACGTCCCACGACGCCTCCCTGGCCGCCCTCGCCCTGGTGGGCGACAGCTGGGAGATCGTGGGGGTCGATCCGTCCTGAGCCGGCGCCGCTACTGGCGGTCGGAGGCGCCGAGGGAGAGGGACTCCGCCAGCTGCTGCGCCTCCTCCAGCACCCGGTCCACCAGGCGCATCGCCGGGAGGCTCAGCCGGAAGCCGAGGAAGGCGGTGGTGGAGAGCTCCATGAAGGGAGCGGCCAGGTCCGCGCCGTCGGACGCCGTCTCGATGCCCGAGAGGACGCGCGTGAAGAACGCGTGCTGATCCGCCTCCCCCTCCGACCGGGCAAGGTCGCACAGCGACCGGAGCAGGGGCGCCAGCTCGCGATGGGCGTAGGTGACGGGATCGAAGTTCGCGTCCACGGGGGGAGGCTAGGTGCCCCCGCCGGCCTGCCCAGCCGGCCCGCGCTCGTCCGGGGGGGCCGCGCTTGCGGTTCCGCGGGTTTGGACGACCCTGTCCCCACCCCGCCTCGGAGGTGCGTCCCCGCGAGACCATGGTCGGCCTGCTCGTCCTCTTCTTCTCGCTCGCGATCGGCTTCTCGTTCCTGTGCTCGCTGTGGGAGGCCGTGCTTCTGAGCATCACACCGTCCTACGCGGAGATCCGCTACCGCGAGGGAACCGCGGTGGGACGCCTCCTGCGGAGCTTCAAGGACGAGATCGACCGCCCCCTGGCGGCCATCCTCACCCTGAACACGATCGCCCACACGGTGGGCGCCATCGGCGTCGGCAGCCAGGCCGCGGTGATCTGGGCCGACGCCAGCCCCTGGATCACCTCGGCCCTGATCCCCATCGGCATGACCCTCGCGATCCTGGTGCTCTCGGAGCTGATCCCGAAGACCCTGGGCGCCACCTACTGGCAACCCCTGGTGCCCTTCACGGTGGCGTCGCTGCGGCTGGCGCTCCTGGTGCTCGCGCCCCTGGTCTGGCTGAGCAGCCTTGTCACGGGGCTGCTCAAGGGCAAGGACGAGCGCAGCGTGTTGTCGCGGTCCGACTTCGTGGCCATGGCGGAGATCGGCGCCGAGACGGGCGTCTTCCAGCGCTCCGAGTCGGAGATGATCGCGAACCTGATGCGTTTCCACCGGGTCCGCGCCGCCGACATCATGACCCCGCGCACGGTGGTGCGGGCGGCCCCGGAGGAGATCAGCCTGCGGGAGTACCACGAGGGCCACGCCACGCGCATCTTCTCCCGGATCCCCACCTACCACGAGGGCTCGAAGGACCGGGTCACGGGCTACGTGCTGAAGGACGACGTGCTCGAGGCCCTGGTGGCCGGACGCAGCGACGACCCGCTCTCGAGCATCCGCCGCGAGATCCTGGTGGTGCCCGACGCCTTCCCGGTGGACGACCTCTTCTACCTCTTCCTCGAGAAGCGCGAGCACATCGCCGCGGTGGTGGACGAGTTCGGCGGCATGGCGGGGATCGTCACCATGGAGGACGTGATCGAGACCCTCCTGGGCCTCGAGATCGTCGACGAGTCCGACACCGCCGAGGACATGCAGGCCCTCGCCCGGCGGAGCTGGGAGCGCCGGGCCCGCGCCCTGGGCCTGCTCGGCGCCGACGCGAAGGCCGACGCCACCCCCGAGCGCGGAGACGCGTGAGGGGCCGACTGGCAACGTGGGCCCTGGGGCTGCTCGCGGCGGCCGCGCCCGTGACGGCTGCCGCGGCGCCGTGCGCGGCCCCGTTCCCCCTGCGCGAGTCCCACCCGCTGCTCGGACCGGCCCTCGACCGCGGCCTGCGGGCCGCGGGACTCGGACGCGCCCTCGATGCAAGGCGGCTCACCGTGTCGCTGGTGGACCTCACGCGCGGCGGCGAGCCCGCCTACGCGGGGATCCACGATGACGTGATGCTCTACGCGGCCAGCCTTCCCAAGATCGCCATCCTGCTGGCGCTCTTCGAGGGGGTGGAGCGCGGCGACGTGGCCTGGGAGGACGGCTTCCGCTGGAAGGTCGACCGGATGATCAACGTCTCGAGCAATCCCCTGGCGACCTGGGCCGGAAGACAGGTGGGCCTGAAGGGCATCGCCCGGGTGATGCGTGATCCGCGCTACTGCTTCTACGAGCCGGGGACCGGCGGGCTGTGGGCGGGGCGCTACTTCGAGAAGGGCGGACCGAGCCATCGCGAGCCGCTCCGCCAGCTCTCCCACGCCGCTACCGCGCGCCAGGCCGCCCGCTTCTACGTGCTGCTCGACCGCGGCCTGCTGGTGTCGCCCTACTGGAGCCGCGCCATGCGGCGGCTGATGTCGCCGCCGGGTTACCGACACAAGTTCGTGGGTGCCCTGGCCTCGCGGCCCGGCCTGCGGTTCGCGGCGCGCAAGAGCGGAACCTGGAGGACGTACCACGCCGACAGCGCGCTGATCCAGCACGGCCACGCCCGCTACGTGCTCACCGCCCTCGCCGACCACCCCGACGGCGAATCGATGCTGCGCCGGGTGGCCCGGGTGGCGGACGACCTCGTCGTCGCGGGCCGCCACCGGGGCTGGGTCGGGCGGCGCTCCGGGGCACCGGCGATCCAACGGGAGGGAGGACCATGAGAGCGACTCGAGCGATGGCGGGGCTGGCGCTCGCGGCGGCGCTGACGGCGCTGCTTCCCGGGACCGCCCCCGCGGCGAACCCGCGCAACCTCGAGGAGTGCTACCTGCGGGTCGCCCTCGAGAAGTCCACGGCCGACCTGGCCTACGTGGCGCGGGAGATCTGCGACGCGGTCTTCCGCCGCTTCCCGCGGCCGGTCACCGTGCGCAACCCCGAGACCGGCGACTGCGAGGAGTGGTGGTTCGACGAGCGCGGCCGCTACGAGTCCGCCGAGCGACACTGCGCCTTGGAGGCGACCAGCGCCGGCACCTGGCGCTTCGCCTGCCAGTCCAAGCGGGGGAGCGATTTCACCTTCGCCGAGCTGCGGGAGGCCCAAGGCCGCTACACCCCCGTCGACGGCGTCCACGGTCGGGACGTGGGCGCCCTGTTCACCGGGCTCACCGCCTGTGTCGAGGCCCGGGTGGAGCAGGAGCGCGGCGCGAACTGATACCCTGAGGGTCACCGTCACGCCTCCGCCCGAGGACGCCCATGCCCGCCCCGCCCCGGCCCGCCGACCTGCCCATCACCGAGGACGACGCCAGCCTCGCGGAGGCCCTCGACCAGGCCAGCGTCCCCGCCCTGCTCATGAGCCTGGTGCACGTGAGCGGGGACCCGGGCCTCCTGGATCGCCTTCCCAAGCCGGGGCCCGCGATCATGGGCGAGGTGCAGGGGGGATTGAGCGACGCCGACAAGGCCCGGATCCGCGCCGAGGCCCTCGAGGTGCTCAAGGCGTACCGAGACCGCGGCTGCAGTCTGCCGCCCCCGCCGACCCCGGAGACCGTCCACCGCATGATGAACGTCATGGTGGGCCAGGAGGTCCCGGCGGACTACGTGCCCATGATGCTCGAGGAGATGGCCCTCGACGGCCGGGACGCCCGGGACGTCGACTGGAGCGACGTCCCCGACGGGGCCTGCAGCCGTCTGCGGGTGCTGGTGATCGGCGCGGGCATGTCCGGGCTGCTGGCGGCGATCCGTCTCCAGGAGGCCGGGATCCCGTACGTGGTGGTGGAGAAGAACGCGAGCGTCGGCGGGACCTGGCACGAGAACACCTACCCGGGCTGCCGGGTCGACGTGGCGAACCACTTCTACTGCTACTCCTTCGAGCCGAACCCGGACTGGTCCGAGCACTTCGCGCGCCGGGCCGAGCTCCAGGCCTACTTCGAGCGCTGTGCCGACCGCTACGGCGTCCGTCCCCACGTCCGCTTCCGGACCGAGGTCGTCGCCGCCCGCTTCGACGAGGCCGACGCGAGCTGGCGGGTGACCCTGCGCCGCGCCGACGGCGGCGAGGAGACCGCGACCTTCGACGCCGTGATCAGCGCCGTCGGCCAGCTCAACCGGCCCAAGCTCCCGAAGATTCCCGGCCGCGAGCGCTTCGCGGGCGCCGCCTTCCACTCCGCCGCCTGGGACCACGGCGTCGCCCTCGACGGCCGGCGGGTCGCGGTGATCGGGACCGGCGCCAGCGCACTCCAGCTCGTGCCGGAGGTCGCGAAGGTGGCGGGCTCGCTGCGGGTGTTCCAGCGCTCGCCCGCCTGGATGTTCCCGAACCCGAGCTACCACCGCGCCGTCAGCGACGGCACCCGCTGGTGTCTGAAGCACCTGCCCTACTACGGGCGCTGGTACCGCTTCCTGCTCTTCTGGCCCGGCTCCGACGGCCTGCTCCCCACCCTGGTGATCGACCCGGACTGGCCCCACCCGGAGCGCTCGATCAACGCCGCCAACGACGGCATGCGCGAGGTCTTCACCCAGTGGATCGACTCCCAGGTGGGCGACGACCCGACGCTGCGCAAGAAGGTCGTGCCGCGCTACCCGCCTTTCATCAAGCGCATGCTCCAGGACGACGGCAGCTGGCTCGGCGCCCTGCAGCAGCCCCACGTGGAGCTGGTGACCGATCCCATCCGCGAGATCACCACCGACGCCATCGTGTGCGAGGGAGGCGAACGCCACCCCGTGGACGTGATCGTCTACGCCACGGGCTTCCACGCCAACAGATTCCTGTGGCCCATGGAGATCGAGGGGCGGGACGGGGCCAAGCTCTCGGAGGTCTGGGGGGAGGATCCGCGGGCCTACCTGGGCATCACCGTGCCGGGCTTTCCGAACCTCTTCTGCCTCTACGGCCCCGGCACCAACCTCGCCCACGCGGGCAGCATCATCTTCCACTCCGAGTGCCAGGTCCGCTACGTGATGGGCGCCCTGCGCGCGCTCCTCGAGGGCGGCCACCGCACCCTCGAGTGTCGGCCCGAGGTGTGTGAGGCCTACAACGCGCGCATGGACGCGGAGCACGCTCGCATGGTGTGGCAGCTGCCGGTCACCGGGAGCTGGTACCGAAACCGCCACGGCCGGGTGACCACCACCTCGCCCTTCCGCCTGCTCGACTACTGGCGCTGGACCCACGCGCCGGACCTGGGCGACTTCGAGCTGCGCTGACGGACGCGGGCGGCGGTGTCGCTAGCGCGAACGCCCTGCGGCGCGCCTGCGCAGGCTGAGGCCGGCGCCGAGCAGCAGCACGCCGAGGCCCAGCAGCCGGAGCCCCGCGGCACCCACGACGGGAACCGGCGTCGGGCCCGGGTCGGGCGGCAGGGGCTCGAGCGCGATCTGCAGGGTGGTCTGGACCGGGAGCAGGTTCCCGAAGGCCTGCACGAACGTGGGGCTCACCAGGGTGATCATGCTCGCCGTCTGGGAGCCGGTCTGGGCGATCGTGACGCTCGCGCTGAGCGGGGTGGAGAAGAGCCGGATCTCGCCGCGCCCCACGCTCCAGGGCGCGGCGTCGAAGCCGAGCACGCCCGTGACGGCGGTGCCCCCCTGACCGACACGCGCGAGGTTCAGGTCCACGGGGATCACGAGCGCATTCGGAACCACGTGGATGTTCACGCTGCCCGTCAGGCCCATGGGGCCGCCGAGGCCGGCCCCGTCGACGCATGCCTGACCGGAGGCGGTGTTGGGGCAGTTGGGCTCGTTCGCGAGGCCCTGGGCGCCGCCCACCGAGAAGGCGCCGGCCTGGTTGGTGACGGTCTGGGCGGTGACCTGCGCCACCGCCGTGGTCGCCGTCACGGGAACGACCACGGGCGACTGCAGCTGGAGGGCGCCGGCGGGGAGCGAGACCGCGCCGGTCTGATCGTCGACGGTGATCGCCACGTCCTGGGCCGAGACCACGATCGTGGCGAAGCCGTCGAAGTCCGCCGTGAGGGTCAGGTCCGCGACCCGGGCGACGGGCGCGGCGGAGGCCGCGGACGCGGTGAGCAGCAGGCCCAGCGCCCAGGCGGCGAGGCTCCAGCTCCAGCTTCGGCGGTCGAGCAGATCAGCGGCGAGCATGTGTATTTCCCCTCTTCCTGGCAGGGGGCCATGGTACGGACCCCGCGGGAGGTCTCCGGTCACGGTCGGATGAAGGTTGTGCGAACGTCGACCCGCCGAGACCGGCCGGCTCCAGAGCCGCCTTCACGAGACCGTCGCCGAGGGGGCTGCCGGCGTGCGACGAGGGGAGGAACCGGTTCTGGCTGGACGAATCGCGCTGGCCGCGCTGCTCGGGCTCGCCATCGGCGTGGCGTCGGGGCAGCTCGCCGGACACGCGTGGGTCGCGCTTCCCTGCGCCACCGCCGCCTGGCTGCTGGCGCTGCGGAGCGCCGCGGCCACGCGCGCGCGGGTGGTGCTCGCCTTCGCCGTGACCATCCGCGGGGCGCTCGCCTGCGCCGACTTCCACAGCAACGACCTGCACCGCTACGTCTGGGAGGGGCGGGTCCAGCTCGAGGGCGTGAGCCCCTTTGCCACCGCCCCGAGCCACCCGGACCTGGTCCCGCTGCGCGACGCGCGCTTCGAGAAGCTCTTCGAGCCGGACCTGCCCACCGTCTACCCGCCGCTGGCCCAGGCTGCCTTTGCGGCCTGGGCCGCCCTGGGCCTGGAGGAGCTGGGCTTCCGCAACGCCGTCCTCGTGCTGGACGCGCTGGTGGTGCTGGCCCTGGTGGGCTGGCTGCGCGCCACCGGGCGCCGCCCGGGCTGGGCCCTGGTGTACGCCGCCTCCCCGGTGGCCCTGGCCTCGGCCGCCGGCGGACACATCGATCCCCTGATGCTGCTCGGGCTGGTGGGCTTCGCCTGGGCCCACGAGCGCGGGCGGGCCGCGCTCGCTGCCGCCGGCCTCGCCGCCGCCATCCTCGCGAAGACCGTCGCGGTCCTGCTCCTGCCGTGGCTGCTGCTGCGACGCCCGCGCCCCGCACTCGTCGTGACGCTCCCGTTGGTCGCCGCGGGCTACCTGCCCTACGCCGTCCAGGGCGACGTCGTCGGGTCGCTGTTCACCTTTGCCTCGGACTTCGCCTTCAACGGGGCCCTGTTCCCGCTGCTGGACGCGCTCGACCGGGAGCGGGCGCCCCTGGCCGCCGGCGCGCTTCTCGCGACCTGGACGGCCGCCGTGGCCCTCACCCAGCCGCGGGTCGCCACGGCGTGGGCCCTCACCCTGGCGGGACTCCTCGTGCTCGCGCCGACCGTCCACTACTGGTACCTGACCTGGTTCCTCGCGGCGCTGCCGGCGCTGGGCGCGAGCCCGGTGGCGGCCCCGCTGCGGGCCTGGGCGGTCGGCGTGCTGTTCGCCCTCCCGGCCTACCTCGCGGTGATCCGCGGGGATCCCCTGCCCGGGCCGGTCTGGACGCTCGTCGAGTACGCGATTCCCCTGGCGGCGCTCGCCGCGGTCAGCTGGCGCCACCGACCGCGGGGGGTTCCGCGCCAGCACCGCGGCGGCTCCCCGCCCGAGGGCCGGGTCGGCGTGGTGATCCCGGCCCTGCGAGAGGCCGCCAACCTGCGGAGGCTCCTTCCCGGCTGGCTCGACACGCGCGTGGAACGCGTCGTGGTCGCGGACCTGCCCTGCGAGGACGGCACCGAGACGCTCTGCCGGGACCTGCCGCGGGTGCGCTACGTGGCGGTCGGGCGCCGCGGCTACGGCGCGGCCGTCGCGGCCGGCCTCGACGCCGTGAGCGACCTCGACTTTGCCGTGGTGTGCGACGCGGACCACCTGCGCGGCCCGGAGCAGCTCGAAGCCCTGCTCGCTCCGCTCCGCGATCCGGGCGTCGGGCTCGTCACAGCGGATCGCACCCGCGCCGCCCGGCTCACCCGCCTGCAGCGCCTGGGCAACGCCCTCGTCACGGTGCTGATCGCCCTCGGCTGGGGACGGCGCTTCCGGGACCTCGGTCCCTATCGCGCCCTGCGGATCGCAGCCTGGCGCGACCTTCCGGTGCACGACCCCGGCTTCGGCTGGAACGTGGAGATGAACGTGCGCGCCCTCGAGGTCGGGCTCGGGGTGGTGGAGGTGCCCCTCGCGCCGGCCCCCCGGCCCGACGGGCGCGATCGCATCACCGGCTCCCTGCGCAGCGCCCTGGCCGCCGGCGCCGGCATCCTGCGCCGGCTCTACCAGCTCCACGAGACGTCCGGCAGGCCCGCCGGAGGCTCATCGGTGTAGCTCGATCGCGACGCCATCCCCTTCCCTGCCCGCTTCCCGATCAGGGCAATGCCCATGGCGCGAGCGAGCCGCGCCGATCGCGGCGCATCCCCGTTCGCGGATGGGCGGGATCCAGCCCGGCGGCAGGCTGGCCTGTGGCTTGCAGAGTCTGGAGAGCAGAGAGAGGGCCGCGCTCACAGGGGAGCGGCGGCGAGAGGCAACGGCGCCTCATCGGGGTCGGGGGATTCCGGTGAGGCGCCGTTCTTCGTTCGCGGCCCGGCCCGGGCGGTGGCGGCACAGCGACGCACCGGCTTCCTAGCGGAGCTGGCAGCAGCAGTGATCGCAGTCGGCGTCGCCTTCGCTGAAGCCGGCGCCGGGCCGGCCGACCCGGGCCTCGAGCTCGGTGGCGGCGGCGGTCGCCAGCTGTTCGTCGGCCACCTCGTGGGAGCTCGAGGTGATGCAGCCCCCGGCGGGCGCCTGGAGAGCGCGCGCCGCCCGGGGACGACGCGCGCTCCCACGGCTAGTCGTCCGACTCGAACTCGAGCTCGACGTCCGGGTCCCAGGGGCGATCCAGGTCGTCGGTGAAGACCACACCGGCCCCCTTCAAGAAGGCGACCCCGGCGCCCCGCCCATGGAGTCGCAGTCGGGCTCCGGCGACCTCGATCCGGGTCGCCACGGCACTCGCCACCACGGCGCGGCCGAAGCCCTCGTAGAGGATGCGGCCGTCGGCCAGCGCCGTCTCGCGGCCGATCCCGAAGGTCTGCACCTGGGCGTCGGGCTCCACGACCAGGAGACCTCCGCCGCGAACGGTGAACACACCCACCATGTGGAACACCGCGAGGCCATTGCCGTAGGCGTGCACCTCGCCCTTGCCCTTCAGGGTGAGCGCGTCGGCGCTCCCCGCCGCGACGACGGTCCCGCAGACCAGCAGGATCGCCGCCATCTTCGCGAAGGCGCTCCGGGCAGACGCCTTCTTCGCAATCGACTCCTTCATGGGTCGTCTCCGAGCATTCGAGACGCCCGCCGCGGCTCCGCACGTCGGGGCCCGCAGGCGCCTTTCCCGCCCGCTCCAACCCGGTCGCCACCCACGGGTTGCGCGACGGCCCCGCAGCTAGTCTTCCCGCCTCATGGACACGCCGATCCGACCCCCGCGTCCCGCCGGGCTGCTGGCCGAGAGCCTGGGACTGCTCGAGCTGGGACGTCTGCTGCTGCGGGCGCCGGAGCTCGCCCGCGAGCCGCGCGGCGAGGCGCAACCGGTGCTGGTGTTCCCGGGTTACGGCACCGGGGACGCGGCGACCGCGGTGCTGCGCGCCTATCTGCGCTTCCTCGGTCACGACGGCCGGGGCTGGGCTCTCGGGCGCAACACGGGAGACGTGCCGTCGCTCCTGCCCCGGACGGCCGAGGTGGTGGGCCGCGCGGCGGAGGCGGCGGGCCGGCCCGTCTCCCTCGTGGGCTGGAGTCTCGGCGGCTACCTGGCGCGGGAGGCCGCCCGGGAGCGGCCGGGCGACGTGCGCCGCGTGATCACCCTGGGCAGCCCGGTGATCGGGGGGCCGAAGTACACGGCCGTGGCGGAGGCGTTCCGCCGCCGGGGCCTCGACCTCGACACGGTCGAGGCCGAGGTGGAGGCACGGCGCAGCGTCCCCCTGGAGACCCCGGTGACCGCGATCTACTCGCGCCGCGATCGGGTGGTGGCGTGGCGCGCGTGCGTGGACGAGCGCGATCCCGGAACGCGACACGTGGAAGTGCGCACGACCCACCTCGGCCTGGGCTTCTCTCCGGAGGTCTACCGGATCGTGGCGCGCACCCTGGCGGCGGACGCCGACGGGCCGAGCGCACCGGAGAGCCCCGACACGGCGAAGCTGGTCGCCCGGCGCGAGGATCTGCCGCTCACCGTCGCCGGCCCCGGCAAGGGGTCGCGTCGGTGATGCGGGTGCACGTCCTCCAGCACGTCCCCTTCGAGGGGCCCGCCCGCATCGCCGACTGGGTCGCGGCGCGGGGCGGCGCGCTCTCCGTCGTCCCCGTCTACGACGGCGCACCGCTGCCGGCCGCGGCCGAGGTGGACCGGCTCGTGGTGATGGGCGGCCCGATGGGGGCCAACGACGCGGCCCGGCTTCCCTGGCTGGGGGAGGAGAAGCGCTGCATCGCCCGGGTGGTCGACGCCGGAAGACCCGTGCTCGGCGTGTG
>CAYTZH010000061.1:0-11067 GCA_964442285.1 uncultured Spirochaetales bacterium
CGAGCCAGGGCATGAAGGAGGCGTTCTCCACCGGGTCCCAGGCCCAGTAGCCGCCCCAGCCGAGGACCTCGTAGGCCCAGCGACCGCCGAGGAGGATCCCGAGGCTGAGCATCGCCCAGGCGAACACCGTCCAGCGGCGGGTGGTGCGGAACCAGGTGGTGCCGAGCTCGCCGGACATGAGCGCGGCGAAGCCGAAGGCAAACGGCACGGCGAAGCCGACGAAGCCGGCGTAGAGCACCAGCGGATGGATCGTCATCAGCGGGTGCTGGAGCAGCGGGTTGAGGCCCCGGCCGTCGGAGGGCGCCTGACCCGGCGGGAAGAGCTCGAAGGGATTGGTGAAGAAGTTGAGCAGGGCCAGGAAGAAGCCGGCGTTGGCCAGGAGCATGACCACCACCCAGGGCATCAGGCGGCGGTTGCGCTCGCGCTGGCTCCAGACCACCCCGACCCCGTAGAGGCACAGGATCCAGAGCCACAGGAGCAGCGACCCGTCCTGCCCGCCCCAGAGCGCGGCCAGCCGGTAGCGCAGGGGCATGGCGCGGGCCGAGACCTCCGCCACGTAGGCGATCGTGTAGTCGCCGGCGGCCAGGGCCCACCACAGCGCGACCATCGCCACGGTGACGAAGCCGGCGACGGCGAGCAGCGCGCGTTCGGCGACCCGCGTCCACTCGGGGCGACGCGTGAGGCCGGCGTAGAGGCCCGCCCCGACCCCGACTGCGACCACCAGCAGCGCGAGGCGCTGGGCGTAGAAACCGATCTCGGACATGGCTCGTCTCCGGGGCGCGGGCGTCTGGGTTCAGAGTCCGGCGCGCTCGAGCTCTTCCGCCTGGAACTTCGAGGGGCACTTGGCGAACACCTTGGTCGCCACGAAGACCGGCTCGCCGGCGGGGCCGAGGCGTCCCTCCACGACCACCTCGGCGCCGTCCTTGAACAGGTCCGGCGTGTCCAGGCTCTCGAAGCGGACGCGCAGGAGCGAGCCGGCGGGCGCGCTGCCGTGGGGCGGCGTCTCCCGGACGGCGAAGACGACGGACCTGCGCTCGAGATCGCGCTCGATCGAGCCCTCGGCCACGTAGCCGTGGACGCGGGCCGGCTCGCGGGAGCCGGAGGTCTGGAACTCGGAGAGTGTCTGGTAGTAGCGGTAGCCGGCGTCGTCGAGCGAGGACCAGGCGTAGACACCGATGAGCAGGGCAACAGTGACGGCGCCGGCGGCGATCTGCACTCCCTTGGACATGCTGAGCGGAGCGTAGGACCCGCGGATGCGCGCGTCAATTCGGGCCGTCGGCCGAAAACCGCGGAAGATCGAGCAGTTGCGCCCTGCGTCGGGTCGGGCTACAGCGGCGGGGCCGTGTCGATCCGGTTCGCCGCCCGGGCCATGGAGGTCGTTCCCTTCCAGGCCATGGAGATCATGGAGCGCGCCTTCGCCCTCGAGCGCGAGGGCCGCGACGTGCTCCATCTGGAGATCGGGGAGCCGCGCTTCGATCCGCCCGAGGCCGCCCTCGCGGCCTGCGCCCGGGCCCTGCGCGACGGCGAGACCGGCTACACCGACAGCCGCGGGCTGCCGGACCTGCGCGAGGCCATCGCCGGGGAGCACGCGCGCCGGAGCGGGCGGGCCGTCTCGCCCGAGCAGGTGCTGGTCACGAGCGGGACGTCGGCCGCCATGCTCCTGGTATTCGGCCTGCTGGTGGCGCCGGGCGACGAGGTGGTGATCGGGTCCCCGCACTACCCGTGCTACCCGAACTTCGTCCGCTTCTGCGGCGGGCGGCCGGTCTTCGTGCCGACCCGTGCGGAGGACGACTACCGCCTCGAGCCCGACGCGGTGCGCAGCGCCGTCAGCGACCGCACCCGCGCCATCGTGGTGGGGTCCCCCGCCAACCCGACGGGCGCCATCCAGGAGGCGGAGACCCTGCGGGCCCTGGCCGAGCTGGGCATCCCGCTGGTGGCCGACGAGATCTACGCCGGCCTCCACTACGACGACGCCGCTCCGGGGTCGGCCCTGGCGACCGCGGAGCACGTCTTCGTCCTCGACGGCTTCTCCAAGCGCTACGCCATGACGGGGTTCCGGCTCGGCTACGTCATCGCGCCGCGGCTGGCCATGCGCCAGCTCCAGGTGCTGCAGCAGAACCTGTTCATCTCGGCGAACCGTTTCGTGCAGCACGCGGGCACGGCCGCGATCCGACACGGCGAGCCCATGGTCGCCGCCATGCGCGACGCCCTCGACGGGCGGCGCCGTCGCCTGGTCGCCGGGCTGCGGCGCCTGGGCCTCGACGTGCCGGTGACGCCGCGGGGTGCCTTCTACGTCTTCGCCGACGCCCGCAGCGTCGACCACGACTCGCGCCGCCTGGCCCACGAGCTGCTCGAGCGCAGCGGCGTGGCCGTCACCCCCGGGATCGACTTCGGCGACGTGGGAGAGGGCTGGCTGCGCTTCTCCTACGCCACCGACGACGCCGTCATCGAGGAGGCGCTGGCGCGGCTCGCCGACACGCTCCCGAGTCTGCGATGAGCGGGCCGCCGCGGGTGATCGGGGCCGAGCGGGTGGCGACCGCGGCGGGTCCCGAGGGCTTCCCGCGCGAAGGTCTGCCGGAGATCGCCTTCCTGGGGCGCTCGAACGTGGGCAAGTCGAGCCTGCTCAACCGGCTGGTCTCGCGCAAGCAGCTGGCACGGACCAGCGGCACGCCGGGCAAGACCCGGCTGCTCCACTTCTTCGAGGTGCGGCGCCGGGGCCCGCACGGGGACACGTCGCTGCTGTTCGTCGACCTGCCCGGCTACGGCTTCGCCCGGGTCTCGCGCGCCGAGCGCGCGGCCTGGCGGCCGCTGGTGGAGGGCTATCTGGCCGACCGACCCCCGCTGCGGCTGGCGATCCTGCTGCAGGACCTGCGGCGGGACGTGTCCGACGATGAGCTGGACCTCCTGGCCTGGCTCGAGGCCCGGGGAGTGGCCGCCCTCGTGGCCCTCACCAAGTGCGACAAGCTGAAGCCCATGCGCCGTGCCGGGCGGCTTCGGGAGCACGCGGGGGCCTTCGGGCTGCCGCCGGAGCGCCTGCTGGCCACCTCCGCCGAGAGCGGCCTCGGCCTGGGGGCGCTCTGGGGGGCCATCGACGCCGCCCTGGAAGGCCCGGCGACCGGCGCCTGAGGCTCAGCGGAAGAGGTCGCTGCCCGGGTCGCGGAGCAGGTCGCGCACGCCGCCGTCTCCTTCCAGCGCCACGCCCTCGACCCACACGGCGGGGATCCCCGCGGCCTTCTCCATGAGCAGGCCCGCCGCCGCGGCGAGCTGGTCGACCCGGGCCATGGCGGTCACCTGCAGGGCGCGTCCGGCCCAGTCGACGCCACCCCGGGCGTCGGCGATGGGGGCCAGGCCCGCGGAGCCCAGGGCCACGTCCACCAGGCCCTCGCGCCAGGGGCGTCCGAAGGTGTCCGACACGACCACGCCCAGGCGCGCGTCCGCGGGCGCCAGGGCGTCGCGCAGGCCTCGCGCCGACGCGTCGGGATCTTCCGGCAGCAGGACGGCCACGTCCTCGCCGGGCGCGTTCGAGAGGTCGACGCCCGCGTTCGCACACACGAATCCGTGCCGGGTCTCGCAGATCAGCACGCCGTGGCCCCGGCGCACCACCCGCACGGTCTCCCGCAGCACGAGCTCCACCTGGCGGGGGTCCTTGCCGTCCTCCGCGGCGATGCGCCGGGCTTCCGGGCCGGGCTCGACGTCGCGCAGGGCCACCACGCGGCCCTCCGCCTTGGACACCACCTTCTGGGCCACGACCAGGACCCCGTCCCGCAGGTCGATACCGCTCGAGGTCGCCGCTTCGGCGAGCAGCCGGGCCAGGTCGTCGCCCGCCCCGACCGCGGGGACCCCGGCCAGGGGGAGCAGCCGGATCGGGGCCGCGGCCGCACTCATCCGGCGTCGGTCTCCGGGGTCATCCGGCTTCCGCCTGCGACGCGCGCAGGAGCGCGCGAGTGCGCGGGGCGCCTCCCTTCCGGGTGCGCAGGGCCGCCACGTCCTCGGGCCGGTCGAGGTCGATCTCCAGGGAGGGACGGCGCAGCTCCCGCCAGGGCAGCCCGCTGGCCTCCGCCAGGGCCCGGTGGCGTCCGCCGCTGTCCGGCCCGAAGGCGCACGCCACCGCGTCCGGCGGCGCCCGCAGCAGGGCGGCGGTCCCGCCGTCCCGGGCCGGGGCGATGACCACCCCGCGGCCACCGAGCTCGTCGAGGGCGGTGAGCAGCGCCTCGAGGTCGGCGGACTCCGCCCCGGCGACGTCGGCCAGCACGATCAGGACGGCCTCGGCGCCCGCGCTCGCCAGCGCGGCCGTCGCCGCTTCGAGCGACGGGTTCAGGCCGGGGGCCGGGTGCAGCAGCGACGCGGCTCCGGCGCGACGCGCCAGGGCGGCGGCGGCGGGGTCCTCGGTCACCACCGTCACCTGCGCCAGCCCCCGCGTGGCTCTCAGCGCGCCGACCACGTCCTCCAGCATGGCGCCCTGGAGCCGCGTCACCAGGTCGGGTGGGAATCCCGCGAGCAGGCGCGACTTGCCCGCTCCCAGGCGCTTGATGGGAACCAGCCCCGCGATCATCGCGCGGTGTCGGTCTCCAGGGAAGCAGCCAGCTCGAGCGCGGCCGCGGCGATCCGGGCCGCCGCGACGCGGTCGCGCATGAGCGTGTCGACCACGCGGGGCGTCAGGCCGAGGGCCTCCACGTCCGAAGCCTGCTCCGCGTCGCGCTCGTCGAGGACGAAGCCGTCCACCACGCCCCGATAGAGCCGGGCCACGCCCCGGGCGGAGACCTCGCTGCCGATGCCCCGCAGCAGCCGATCCGCGGGACCCTTCACGGGAGCGCCGCCCACGATGGGCGACACGGCCACCACGGGTGCGCCGCCCTCGGCCAGGGCCTGGCGCACGCCGGGCACCGCCAGGATCGGTCCGATCGAGACCACCGGGTTGCTGGGACACACGAGCACGACCCGGGCGCTGCGGAGCAGCGCGAGCAGCCCCGGGGCGGGCGTGGCCGCCAAGGCCGCCGACAGGTCGACGCCGCGCACCTCGTCCGGCGCGCCGTCCCGCGCCAGGTACTCCTCGAAGTGGACCACCCGCGGCCCCTCCAGCTCGACCAAGGTGGGGCAGGGGTCCTCCGACATGGGCACGATGCGGGTGCGCAGCCCGAAGGCCCGCCGGATCTCGTCGGTGACGGCCGCGAGCCCCAGGCCCGCGCGCAGGCGCAGGGTGCGGTGCAGGCAGGTGGCGAGGTCGCGGTCGCCCAGCCGGAACCAGGTCTCGTGGCCGAAGGCGGCCAGCTGGTCGACGACCTCGAAGTGGTCGCCCTCGAGCCCGTAGCCCCGCTCCGCGTCGACGCGACCCGCCAGGGTGTAGGTGACGATGTCGAGGTCCGGCGAGACGTGGACACCGTAGAACTCGCGGTCGTCGCCGGTGTTGACCACCGCCGCCACCTCGTGGTCCGGCACCACCTGGACCAGCCCGCGCAGAAAGCGCGCCGCGCCCACGCCGCCGGCCAGCGCCACGACCGATCCGGTGGATCGCGCGGCCACGGTCAGGGCCGGCTGAGGCGGGCCCGCTCCTGACGGAGCGCCGCCAGGTCGGCCTGCAGCCTGGGGAAGCGCCGGGCCAGGCGCTGGAACTCCTCCGAATCGTAGAGCGCGTCGCTGGCGTCGCTGCCGTCGGGGGCGACCCCGCGGCTGATCAGGGCCTTCAGCGCCTCCTCGTCCCGGGCGATCTGCACCTCGAGCTCCGCGATCTCCCGGTCGAGGCGGGCGATCGCGTCGGTCTCCGGGCCCCCGGCGCTCCCTGCCGCAGGGGCCACCGCCGCGGTCGCGGCCGGATTCGCCGGCGCGTCGGGCGCCTCCGGGGCTGCGGTGCCGCCGGGGTCGCTCGGGGCCGCCTCGACGACGTCGGGCTCCACCAGCGGCGCGCGCTCGACGACCTCCGCCTCCACGCTGCCCGCGTCCCGCACGGACCAGAGGTCCTCGCGGGCGCTTCGCGCGGGGGCCGGGGCCGGCGCGGGGGTCTCGGGCTCCCGGGGCACGTCGCGGATGCGGTCGCGCAGGTTCCTCGGCACCCGGTCCGGATCGGTCGTGTAGTGGGCGATGCCGTTGCGGTCCACCCACTTGTAGATGGTCGGACGCCCGGGCCCGGCCTCATCTTCCGCAGCGGCCGGGGCGCCCGGGCCGAAGCGCAGGGCGAGGGCGAGGGCGAGGAGGAGGAGACCCGGCCGCGTCATGGCGTGCGAGTGTCGAGAAGGAGGAGGCCCGGCCGTGTCATGGCGTGCGAGTGTCGAGAAGGCCCCCGGTTTGGTCAAGCGACGATCGGCAGTGCGCCGGCGACGCGCACGGACGTTGGCCGTCCGGGTGCGGACATCGCTCCACGCCGGCGCTCCCGGGGCGTCCGCGGAGCGCGGTGCGACCGCGACAGCGCCCGCCCGGGCCGGCACGGCGCTTGCTCCGTGGCGGATCCATGCGCACACGAGCTGCCGTCCTCCTGCCGGTTGCCTGCCTGCTGACTCCGCCCATCGCGGGCCTCCCGGGTGCGGCACTGGCGGCCGGCGCCGAGGCCCGTTGGCGCGCGGTCCCGCTGCCGGGGAACCCGGATGCGCTGACGGCCCTGGCCGCCGCCGAAGGCGATCGCCTGGCGGTGGGCGACGCCCGGGCCGCCTGGCTCCGGGACGGCGGCGGCGCCCGCGTGCGGGGTCTGCGCCGGGGGGCCGTGCGCGATCTGCTCTTCCGTCCCGGCGGCGTGCTCTGGGTGGCGACCGAAGATGGCCTCTTCCGGCTCGGGCCCGATGGCGAGGCGCGGGACCGCTCGCCCGCTCCCGGCGCGGCGGCGCGCAGCGTCCGCCGGCTCGCCGCCCGCGATCGGCTCCTGGCCGCCGCCACGGACGCGGGTGTCCACCTGTGGGACGGCGAGGCCTGGCGGTCCCTGGGCCCCGGACTGCCGCGGGCGGGTACCGAGGCCCTGCTCTGGCAGCCCGGCGACGACGGCGCGCCGGAGCTGTGGATCGCCCACGAGGGCGAGCTGCTGCGCGCGCGGATCCGGCCGGAGTCGGCGGCGGTGGTGGGCCTCGCCCGGGAGCGCCTTCCCGCGGCCGCCGCCCGGGCCCCGGTCGCCGATCTCGTGGATCTCGGGGACGGCGTGGTCGTCGCGGTCGGGGGCGACTGGCTGGCCGTCCGCCACGCGGGACGCTGGCGGGTGGTGCGGCCCTCCCTGCCGCCGGGCGCCCGGGCCCGCCGCCTGGTGGCGTTCGACGGGGCGCTCTGGCTCGCGACCGACGGCGGGCTCCTGCGCGCCGCCGATCCCGAGGCCTCCTGGCAGCGCGCGGCCGCGCCCGCCGGCCGGCTGGCCACGGCCGACCTCGCCGTCGCGGGCGACGTGCTCTACGCCGCCACGGAGTCCGGCCTCCTGGCGACCGCCCCGCGTGCGGCGGGGGAGGGCGCCGGCTCGACGCCGCTGCCTCCGCGCCTCCGGGTCGGCGCCGCGGAGCCCGGCGTGCGCGCGGTGCAGCGCGCGGCCCTCGCCTACCTGGAGCTCGGTCCGTCCCGCCTGCGCGACCTGCGTCGGCGCGTCGATCGGCGCGCGCTGCTGCCCGAGGTCGAGCTGCGGGGCACGAGCGCCCAGGCCAAGCGCACCGACGAGGACTTCGACCAGACCTTCACCTCCGGCGCGGACCGCCGCTTTCGCGACTACGAACGCTCCCGGGCCGAGGACTTCGCCGTGACCCTGAGCCTCACCTGGGACCTGGGCGACGCCGTCTACCACCCGGAGGCCCTGGACGTGTCGCGGGAGGCCCGCGAGGTGATCGAGCTGCGCGACGAGATCCTCGACGAGGTCACCCAGCTCTTCTTCGAGCGGCGTCGGGTGCTGCTCGCGCTCGCGTCGGTCGGCCCGGAGGCCGGCGCGGAGAACCTCCGCCTTCGCCTCCGGGCCGACGAGCTCGCCGCCGGCCTCGACGCCTGGACCGGCGGCTGGTTCGGACGCCACGCACCGCCCCTCTCCCCGTGAGTCCCGGACGAGGAAACGACATGCTCCGCTCGCTCTCGATGGCCGCTCCCGCGGTCCTGCTGCTCCTGCTCCTGCCCCGGCCCGTCGCGGCCCTGCCGCTGCTCTCCGAGGTGTTCTACGACGCGGTCGGCGCCGACGACGGCCAGTCCTTCGTCGAGATCGCCGGAACCCCCGGTACCGCGCTCGACGGCTGGACCGTCGAAGGCGTCAACGGCTCCAACGGCGCCGTCGGACCCATTGTGACGCTATCGGGTGTCATCGGCGCCGACGGCCTCTTCGTGCTCGCGGACGGCGGCGCCGGCGGCGTCACGCTCGTCCCCGGCGCCGATCTCGTCGCCGACTTCGACTTCCAGAACGGGCCCGACTCGGTGGTGCTCGCGGATCCCGGCGGTCTCGTGGCGGATGCCCTGGGCTACGGCAGCTTCGGCGCCGGCGACGTGAACGCCGGCGAGGGCAGCCCCGCCCCCGACCCGTCCTCGGGATCGAGCCTGGCGCGCCGGTTCGCAGACCTGGACACCGACGACAACGCGGCGGACTTCCAGGTGCTCACGACGCCCACGCCCGGCCAGGCGACGTTCGCCTCGCTGCCGGAGCCCGGCGTCGGGGTGCTCGCGGGGATGGGTCTCGGCGGTCTCCTCCGGCTCGGCCGCAGGACCGCTGCGTCCCGCCGGCGACGGTAGCCTTCCGGCCCCTTCCCACCGTCGCCAGAGCCCCGGGCCCGCCATGTCGGTCGGCCCGGGGCTCACCCGCGGGCTCCCCTCGGGGCCCTCCGGCCGGGCGCGTCGGTTCAGACGGCGCGTCCGTCTGCCGATAGCGCCTGAGGAGCGCGCCCGGTCGATTCAGGAGAGGGTTCGGGGGGCGGGAGCGGACGGTTGCCTGCGGGAGGCCGCTCGCGCACACTCCGCCGCAGTCCGGCGGAGCCGCTCCGTGGGGGGACGGACCCGGGAATGATCGGTGGATTCAACACCAACATCCGCCATCGCGGCGTCCTGTACCACGTCCAGACCGAGGACAGCGGGCGCGCGAACCCCCACATCATCACGCACCTCTACTACCACGGGACCATCCTCGCCTCCGAGAAGTCCACCTATCGGGACCGGCTCGACGCCGCGGACCTCGACCGCGAGGTCCGCGCCCTGATGGAGCGCCAGCACAAGGACATGCTGAAGCGCCTGCGGGTGGGCCAGTTCGACGCCCAGATCGACGCGCGCCTCGGCCACGCCGCGGCGCCGTCGCCCGACACCACCGGCTCCGAGACCCAGCCCGGCTTCGAGGCGGAGCCTTCGGCCGACGCGCCGGAGGGCGCCGCCCCGGGAGACTCGGGGCGGGGAGGCCGGATCTTCGGCGAGGGCATCCTCAGCGACAAGCCCCTCGACGAGGTCGTGCTCGAGTACCTCGTGGACAACGCGCGCAAGCGTCGGCGCCGGGGCGCCTGAGGTCGGATGGTCGCCGCCGCCGGCGACGCCCGGCGCAGCGATGCGCTCGTCCGCATGTACCACGTCTCGAAGTCGTACCTCGCCGGGTCCTGGGCGCTGCGCGACGTCAGCCTCGAGCTCCACAAGGGCGAGTTCGCGCTCCTCACCGGCCCGAGCGGCGCCGGGAAGACCACCCTCCTGAAGCTGCTGTTCGCCGCCGTGCGCCCCAGCGAGGGCCAGATCATCCTCCGGGGCCGCAACATCGCCCGGCTCCGGGAGTCGGCCATCCCCGGCCTGCGCCGCCGTATCGGCGTGGTCTTCCAGGACTTCAAGCTGCTCGAGCGGCGCTCGGTGGAGGAGAACGTGGGGATCGCCCTGGAGGTGCTGGGGACGCCGTCCCGGGAGGTTCGCCGCCGGGTGTTCGCGGTGCTCAAGCAGGTGGGCCTCCAGCACCGGCGTCACCAGTCGCCGCGGGAGCTCTCCGGTGGGGAGCAGCAGCGGGTCGCCATCGCCCGCGCCCTGGTCAACGAGCCGGAGCTGCTCCTGGCCGACGAGCCGACCGGCAATCTCGATCCGGAGCTCACCCTCGAGATCATGGACCTGCTCAGCCAGGCGGCCGCCCGGGGAACCGCGGTCCTGGTCGCCACCCACGACCACGGCCTGATCCAGCGCTACGGACGCCGAACCTTCCACCTCGAGGCGGGGAGCCTCGTGGAGATGCCCGCCGGCGCCGGCCTGCGCCCGTGACCCGGCTCTGGGTCGACCTCCGCAACTTTGCGCGCGGCTGTCTGCGTGGGATGCGCACGAATCCCGTGACCACCGCCGTGGCGGTCGTCACCATCGCGATCACCCTCGTGCTGCTCGGCGCCTTCGCCCTGCTCGTCGCCAACATGCAGGATCTCCTCGGCCGCTTCGGCGACGACCTGCGCGTGACCGCCTACCTGAGCGAGGACACCGAGCCGGCCCGCCACGCCGAGCTCGCGCGCAGCGTGGGTACCATCGAGGGCGTGCTGCAGGTGGACCTGGTCACCAAGGAGGAGGCGCTGGAACGCTTCCGGGCGAGCGTGGGCGCCCAGGCGGGGCTCCTCGAGGCCCTCGATGAGAACCCGCTGCCGGCCTCCCTCGAGATCGTGCTGGCGCCCGAGCGGCGCAACGCCGCGGGCCTGCGTGCGGTGGTCGAGGCCCTCGACGGGCTGCCGGGGGTGGCCGAGCTCGCCTATGGCCAGGAGTGGGTGGAGGGCTATGCGCGCTTCGTCGGGCTGGTCCGGGGGCTGGTGTTCGGGGCGGCCTGCGTGCTCGGCGTCGCCGCCCTGGGCATCGTGTCGAACACGATCCGGCTGGCGGTGTATGCGCGTCGGGAGGAGATCGAGATCCTCGGCCTCGTCGGGGCCAGCCGGCCCTACATCGCGACCCCCTTCCTGCTCGAGGGCCTGGTGGAGGGCGCCCTGGGCGGGCTGGCGGCGCTGGTCGTCCTCTACGGCCTCTTCCATCTGGTGCTGCCGCAGGTGGAGTCGGGTCTCTCGCTGCTCATCGGCTTCGCGGAGCCGCGCTTCTTCGGACCGGGCGGTGCCCTGCGCCTGGTGGCGTCCGGGGCCGGCCTCGGCCTGCTGGGCTCGACCGCGGCGATGCTGCGGGGCTGGCGCTCGTGAGGCGCCGCCCTGTGGCGCT
>CAYTZH010000061.1:11167-21147 GCA_964442285.1 uncultured Spirochaetales bacterium
TGGCGCTCGTGAGGCGCCGCCCTGTGGCGCTGGTGAGGCGCGGTCCTGTGGCGCTGGCGAGACGCGTCGCGGCCGCCGCGCTCGCCGCTGCGCTCGCGCTGGGGCTCGCGCGGGCCGGAGGGGCCCAGGACGACGACCGGGCCCGGGAGCTCGAGGCCGTCCGCGAGGCCATCCAGGAGCGGCGGGAGCGGGTGGCGGCCTTCGAGCGCCGGGAGCGCGGCCTGCTCGAGACCCTGGAGGCCATGGAGCAGGCGGCGCTCGACCTCGGCGCCCGGGCGGCCAGGGCGCGTGAGCGCGCCCGGGCCGCCCGCGAGGAGCTCGGCTCGCTGGAGGGGCGGGAGGGCGTGCTCGAGGCGCGCCAGCAGGAGACCCAGCGGGCGATGGCGCGCCGGGCCGTGGCCCTCTACAAGGCTGGCGACGCAGGCCCGGTGCGGATCCTGTTCTCGGCGACCAGCCTGCCCGAGATGCTGGCGCGGAGCCGGGTGCTGCGGGTGCTGCTCGAGCACGACCGGGAGCTGATCGAGCGCTATCGGGCCGGGACGGCCGATCTGACCGAGACCCGCGCCCGCCTGGCCGCGGTGGCCGCCGAGCAGGAGCACGCCCTGGCCCTGGCCGGCGCCCAGGCCGCGGAGCTGGCCGCCGAGCGGAGGGCCAAGCGGGTGCTGGCCCGCCAGGTCCGGGAGGACCGGGCCCGGGAGCGCGCGGCCCTGGTCGAGCTGGAGGCGGCGGCGGTCGCCCTGGAGGAGACCCTGGCCCGGCTGCGCCGACGCGCCCCGACGCCCGGGGCCCCGGCCCCGGGTGCGCCGTTCGCGAGCCTGCGCGGGTTCCTCTATCCCCCGGTCACCGCGCCGATCGACCGGGGCTTCGGGCGGGTGGTGGACGCCGAGTTCCGCACCGAGACCTTCCGCAAGGGGGTCGATTTCGCAGCCGAGGCCGGCACCCCGGTGCTGGCCGTCGCGGCCGGCGAGGTGCGCTTCGCCGGCTGGTTCCGCGGCTACGGGCGGATGGTGATCCTCGACCACGGCGACCAGTACTTCACGATCTCGGCGCACCTGAACGAGGTCGACGTGGAGGCGGGCGATCCGGTGGCGCCCGGGGATCGCCTGGGGACGGTCGGCGACACGGGCTCCCTGACCGGGCCCCGACTCTACTTCGAGATCCGCCGGGGCGCGGAGCCCCAGGATCCCGCCGGCTGGCTCCGACCCGATTCCCAAAGTTAGGCTATTCCTCTATGAGCGCGCATTGCCTGCGCGCATCAAGACCCCTTCCCGACGCGTCGATGACCTCGGGAAGGCCCGGACCCGCCGAGGGGCCGAGCGCCGCGGGGCCGGGCGGGCGAGTGGCCGAGCGGGCGAGAGGCCCAGAGGAAGAAGGCGGCTGTCATGCGCAAACTTCGCTTCATCGTGACCTTCGGGGCAGGAGTGGCCGTGGCGGCCCTCATCCTCGGCGGACTCCGCCCCGTGGGCACCTTCGCCGCCACCCGCTACGAGGACCTGAGCCTCTTCACCGAAGTCCTCAACCTGGTCCGCAAGAATTACGTCGAGCCGGTGGGCGAACGCTCGCTGATCCACGGTGCCGTGAAGGGCATGCTCCAGGAGCTCGACCCCCACTCGTCGTTCCTGGATCCCGACGTCTACAAGGAGATGCAGATCGACACCCGCGGCGAGTTCGCGGGCCTCGGCATCGAGATCGCCAAGCGGCGTGACGGCTTCGTCGAGGTCGTGTCGCCGATCGAGGGCACGCCCGCCTTCAACGCCGGGATCAAGGCCCAGGACCAGATCGTCGCCATCTGCCCCACCGAGGCGCCCGAGGACTGGGACGAGGGCGAGGAGTGCCGCGGCACCAAGAACATGAGCCTGGTCGAGGCCGTGCGGCTCATGCGGGGCCCCAAGGGCACCCGGATCACGATCCGTATCTACCGCGAGGGCTTCGATCGCCCCCAGCCGTACACCATCCAGCGCGACATCGTGAAGATCCGCTCGGTGGACGGCCGCCTGCTCGAGCCGGGCTACGCCTACGTGCGGCTGCGCGCGTTCCAGGAGCGCACCGCCACCGACCTGGGGCGCAAGCTCGGCCAGCTGCGCGAAGAGAGCGGCGAGCCCTTCCAGGGCCTGGTCCTCGACCTCCGGGACAACCCCGGCGGCCTGCTCGACCAGGCCGTGCGCGTGGCGGACTGGTGGGTCGGCGAGGGCCTGATCGTCTACACCAGGGGGCGCCACGAGAACCAGCGCCAGGAGTTCCGGGCCCGGGGCGAGAACACCGAGCCGGACTACCCGATCGTGGTGCTGGTCAACGGCGGCACCGCGAGCGCCTCGGAGATCGTGGCCGGTGCCCTGCAGGACCACCACCGTGCCCTGGTGCTCGGCACCCAGAGCTTCGGCAAGGGCTCGGTCCAGACCATCATCCCGCTCAACGACGGCTCGGGCCTGCGCCTCACCACGGCGCTCTACTACACGCCCGGCGACCGCTCGATCCAGGAGGTCGGCATCTCGCCCGACATCGTGGTCGACCCCACGCCCCTGGTGGCCGCCGCCGATCAGCCGCGCCGCATCCGCGAGCGCGACCTGGAGGGCCACTTCACCCAGGAGCGGGCCGACCCGGAGCGCGAGGAGGACGGAGGCGCCGCCATGCCCGAGCCCGAGCGCAGCGACGTGCAGCTCGATCGGGCCCTCGACGTGCTGAAGAGCTGGACCTACTTCGAGCGGCTTCGCCAGGAGCGGGTCGAAGGGCCCGACGACCCGTCCCAGACGGCGCTCCAGCGCTGAGCGGAGCCGAGCCCGCACGTCCGCGCGTCTTCGGCGTGTCGGAGCTGCTGGCGGGGCTGGACGCGCTCCTCGCCGACCGCGTGGGACGCATCTGGGTGGCGGGTGAGATCCGCAACCTGCACCGGGCCCCGTCCGGCCACACCTACTTCAGCCTGAGCGACGACCGGGGCCAGATCCGGGCGGTGCTGTTCCGCGCAGCGGCCCGCCGTCTGCTCTTCGAGCCCGAAGACGGGCTCGAGGTCCTCGCGCTGGCCGAGGCGTCGCTCTACGCGCCGCGCGGCGAGCTCCAGCTGCGGGTGGCGGTGATGGAGCCGCGGGGGCGCGGCGCCCTCCAGCTGGCCTTCGAGCAGCTCCGCCGGCGCCTCGAGGCGGAGGGCCTCTTCGATCCGGCCCGCAAGCGGCCTCTGCCGGAGGTGCCCCGCCGCGTGGGCGTCGTCACCTCCCGGGGTGCCGCCGCCCTGCGGGACGTGCTGGAGGTGGCAGGGGAGCGTTTCCCCTCGGTTCCGTTGCTGCTGGCGCCGGCCGGGGTGCAGGGGGCCGGCGCGCCCGCCGAGCTGGCGGCCGCCCTCGCGGCGCTCGATGCCCAGCCCGACGTCGACGTGATCCTCCTGGTGCGCGGGGGCGGCCCTCCCGAGGACCTCCAGGCCTTCAACCAGGAGGCGGTGGTGCGCGCGATCGCGGGCTGTCGCAAGCCCGTGGTGAGCGGCGTGGGCCACGAGGTCGACGTGACCCTCGCCGACCTCGCGGCCGACGTGCGGGCCGCCACGCCCTCGGCCGCCGCCGCTCTCGCGGTGCCGCATCGGCGCGCACTGGGCGAGCGCCTGGCCCGCGACGCCCGCCGCCTGCGCGCGGGCATGCTGCGCCGGCTCGACCGGGCGGCCGGGCGCCTCGACCCGCTGGGCGACGTGCTGCGGGCCGCCGCGCCGAGCGCGCGACTCGCGACCCAGCGCCAGCAGCTGGCCTCCGCCGCGCGGGCCCTGGGTGCCGCCGCCGAGGCCCGGCTCGCGCGCGACCGGGGTCGCCTGGAGCGGGCCGCTGCCCGGCTCCTGGCGCTCTCGCCGCTGGCGGTGCTGGCCCGGGGCTACGCGATCGCGCGTCGCGCGGACGACGGCCGGGTAGTGCGACACGCCGACCAGGTGGCCCCGGGCGACCAGCTCCGGGTTCGGGTCGCCGCGGCGGAGCTCGACGCCCGGGTGGAGGGCGCGCGCCCCCTGGCGACGGCCGCCTCCGCCTCCGCGTCCTCGGCCTCGCTGGAAACCGCCTCGCCCGCGTCCGAACCCGCCTCGCCCGCGCCGGAAGCGGCCCCCTCCTCGCCGGAAACGCCTTGAGTTTCACGAGCTTCCGCGCGGTGGGGACGTTGACGCTGCAGGCGCCGCCGCCTACGTTGCACCCATGGGGGATCCCGTGACGGACCCGCGCTCCTCCCCGCCGGACGAGCTTCCCTTCGAACGCGCCCTGGAGCGCCTGGAGGGCCTCGTGCAGCGGCTGGAGGACGGGGATCTCGAGCTCGAGGAGGCCCTCGCCACCTTCGAAGAAGGCGTCGCTCTGACGCGCGCGTGTGCGGCCCGCCTCGAGCAGGCCGAACGCCGCGTCGAAGAGCTCGTCCGCGAGGGGGGCGCATGGCTCCGACGCGAGCTGGAGACGGAGGGCGGTGGCTGATGGATGCGGAGGGCTATCTGGCCGATGCCGCGGACCGCGTCGAGGCGGTCCTCGACGCCGCGCTGCCGCCCGCCAGCGAGCCGCCCGAGGCCCTTCACGCCGCGATGCGACACCTGCTCTTGCCGGGTGGCAAGCGGCTGCGGCCGGCGCTGGCCTTCGCGGCCGCCGAGGCCGTGGGCGGCGCCGCCGAGCGCGCGCTCCCCGTCGCAGCCTCCGCAGAGCTCCTGCACACCTATTCCCTGGTCCACGACGACCTGCCCTGCATGGACGACGACGCCGAACGCCGCGGTCTTCCCACGGTCCACGTGGCCTGGGACGAGGCGACCGCCGTGCTCGCGGGCGACGCGCTGCAGGCCGCGGCCTTCGGGGCGGCCGCCGCTGCAGGCGGCGACCCCGCCCTGGGCCTCGCGCTCGTCGGCGAGCTCGCCCGGGTGGCGGGCTCCCGCGCCCTGGTCGGGGGCCAGCACGACGACCTGGGCTTCGAGCCGGCGCGTGCGAGCACCACCCGTGTGGAGCACGTGCACCGGCGCAAGTCCGCCGCCCTGATCGCGTACTGCACCTGGGGGGGCAGTCGGCTCGCCGGAGCCGACGCGGGCCGCTGCGAGCGGATGCGGGTCTTCGGGGAGTCGCTCGGCCTGGCCTTCCAGATCGCCGACGACCTTCAGGACGAGGGTCGCCCGGAGCCCTGCTCGATGGTGAACGTGCTCGGGGCCGACGGCGCCCGGCGGCGCGCCGAGGGCCTCCTGGCCGCGTCCCTCGGCGCGCTGGAGGAGCTGGGCGAGGCGGCCGAGCCCCTGCGTCAGCTGGCGCGCTTCGCGGTGTGGAGGAGACGATGAACGACAAGCTGCTCGACCGGATCGACTCGCCCGAGGCCCTGCGCCGCCTGCCCCGCGAGGACGTGAAGCAGGTTGCGGCGGAGCTGCGCGAAGAGATCGTCCAGCGGGTCTCGCGGACGGGCGGGCACCTGGCGTCGAGCCTGGGCGCGGTGGAGCTCCTGACCGCGATCCACTACGTCTTCGACACGCCCCAGGATCGGCTCGTGCTGGACGTCGGGCACCAGGGGTACGCCCACAAGATGCTGACCGGGCGCCGGGAGGCCTTCGACGAGATCGGCAAGGACGGGGGCATCGGCAAGTTCCTGCGGCGGAGCGAGTCGGACTACGACCACTTCGGCGCGGGTCACGCCGGGACGTCCATCTCCGCGGCCCTCGGCATCGCCCGGGCCAAGCAGCACCGGGGCGAGCCGGGCATCGGCATCGCGATGATCGGCGACGGCGGAATGACGGCGGGCATGGCTTTCGAGGCCCTGAACCACGCCGGCGAGCTCCACCAGCGGAACCTGCTCGTGGTGCTGAACGACAACGAGATGTCGATCTCTCCCAACGTGGGCGCCATGTCTTCCTACCTCTCGCGCCAGCTGTCCTCGCCGATGGTCCGGCGCATGAAGACCTGGGCCAAGGAGTTCCTCGGCGGCATGCCGGGCGACATGTTGCACTGGGCCCAGAAGGCCGAGGAGTCCCTGAAGGTCTTCTTCTCCCCCGGGCTGCTCTTCGAGGCCCTGAACTTCAAGTACGTGGGTCCGGTCCAGGGACACCGCATCGACGTGCTGCTCGAGACCTTCGAGAACGTCCGCGCCATGCTCGAGGCGGGCGACGGCCCGATCCTCGTGCACGCGATCACCGCCAAGGGGCGCGGCTACGAGCCCGCCGAGCAGGACCCGCTGAAGTACCACGGGGTGTCGGCCTTCGACGTCAGCACGGGGCAGTTCGCGCCGTCGAAGCCCGGGCCGCCCTCCTACACGAGCGTCTTCGCCGAGACCCTGATCGGCCTCGCCGAGGACGACCCCCGCATCGTGGGCATCACCGCCGCCATGCCGGGGGGGACGGGCCTCGACAAGTTCGCCCGCCGCTTCCCGGACCGCTTCTACGACGTCGGGATCGCCGAGCAGCACGCCGTGACCTTCGCGGCGGGCCTCGCCAGCGAGGGCATGAAGCCCGTCGCCGCCATCTACTCGACCTTCCTGCAGCGGGCCTACGACCAGGTGGTCCACGACGTCTGCGTCCAGAACCTGGACGTCACCCTGGCCCTGGACCGCGCTGGGCTCGTGGGCGCCGACGGCGCCACCCATCAGGGCTTCTACGACATCAGCTACCTGCGCGCGCTGCCCAACATCGTGGTGATGGCGCCCAAGGACGAGAACGAGCTCCGCCAGCTGCTGCGCACCGCCGTCGAGTACCCGGGCCCGGCGGCCATCCGCTACCCGCGCGGCAGCGGACTCGGCGTGCCCCTCGATCCCGAGGTGAAGGCCATCCCGATGGGCGAGGCCGAGCTGCTGCGCGACGGGTCCGACGCCCTGATCGTGGCGCTGGGTCTGCCCGTGCACCCCGCCCTGGAGGCGGCGGCGGAGCTGTCCGCCGAGGGCGTCTCGGTGGCCGTCGTGAACGGCCGCTTCGCCAAGCCCCTGGACGTGGACCGGATCGCGCCGCTGGCGCGCCGCTGCGGGGCCGTGGTGACCGTGGAGGAGCACGCGAGCCAGGGCGGTTTCGGGGCCGCCGTGCTCGAGGCCCTTGCCGCCGCGGGCGTGGCGGTGCCGGTGCGCTGCCTGGGCATTCCCGATCGCCTGGTGGAGCACGGCAAGCCGGACGCCCAGCGCGCGGAGCTCGGGCTGGACAGCGCCGCGATCGGCCGCGCCGTTCGCGAGCTGGTCGGGGCGCGGGCCGCCCGCTGAGCCGCCCGCGGCTCGATGAGCGCCTGGTGGCCGAGGGGCTGGCCGACAGCCGCACCCGCGCCCAGGCACTGATCCGCGCGGGCCGCGTCCTGGTGGACGACGTCCCCATCGACAAGCCCGGCACCCGGATCCCCGGCGCGGCCGCCCTGCGCGTGCGCGGCGGCGAACGCCGCTTCGTGTCGCGGGGCGGGGAGAAGCTGGCCGGCGCCCTGGAGGACCTGGGCGTGGATCCCCGGGGCGCGTTCTGCCTGGACGTCGGGGCTTCCACCGGCGGCTTCACCGACTGCCTGCTCCAGCACGGCGCCCGCGGCGTGGTGGCGGTGGACGTGGGCTACGGCCAGCTCGACTTCCGCCTCCGGGAGGACCCCCGGGTGGTGGTGCTCGAGCGCACCAACGCCCGCCACCTGGCCCCGGAGGCCCTCCCCGAGCCGGTCGACCTGGCGACCGTGGACGCCTCCTTCATCTCGGCGACCCTGCTCCTGCCGCGCCTGGTGGAGCTGGCGCCCCGGGCGGCGCTGCTGGTGATGGTGAAGCCCCAGTTCGAGGTCGGGCGCGGGCGGGTCGGCGCGGGGGGCGTAGTTCGCGACCCGGCCCTGCGCGCCGAGGCCGTCTCCCGGGTGCGCGAGCGGGCCGCGGAGCTGGGCTTGGCCGCCCGCGGTCAGTCCGACAGCCGGCTGCCCGGCCCGCGGGGGAACCTGGAGGTCTTCCTTCATCTCACGCCGACTTGACCCCCCTGGGGCCGGTCCTACTCTTGGACTCTCGGAGGTACGCATGGCGCTCATCGAAATCACGGAATCCGCTTCGTCCCGCATCCGGGATCTGCTGGACAAGGACGGCAAGCTCGGCAGTCACGGCCTGCGCATGAAGGTGGTCGGCGGCGGCTGCTCGGGGCTGCAGTACGAGCTCTCCTTCGACGACGCGCGGCGCGAGGACGACAACGCCATCGAAGCGGGCGGCTTCGACGTCCTGGTGGACGAGAAGAGCGCCCTCTATCTGGTGGGCACGGTGCTGGACTACGTCGACGGTCTCCAGGAGACCGGGTTCAAGATCCAGAATCCGAACGCCTCCAACACCTGCGGCTGCGGGCAGTCCTTCGGCGCCTGAGCGCCAGCGGGGAGGAGACCCCGTCGACCTCCCGATCTACCTCGACAACCACGCCACCACCCGCACCGATCCGCGGGTGGTGGACGCCATGCTGCCCTTCTTCACCCGCGACTACGGCAACGCCGCCAGCCACGCCCACGTCTTCGGCTGGCGCGCCGAGGGCGCCGTGGAGCAGGCCCGCGAGTCCCTGGCCGCGGCCCTGGGCGCCGAGCCCCGGGAGGTGGTCTTCACCAGCGGGGCCACGGAGAGCAACAACCTGGCCATCCAGGGAGTCGCGCGCTTCCACGGGCGCGGCCGCGATCACCTGGTGACCGTCGCCACCGAGCACCGGGCCGTGCTCGATCCCTGCCGCGTCCTGGAGGCCGAGGGCTGTGCGCTGACCGTGCTGCCGGTGGACGCCCGCGGCCTCGTGGACCCCGACGACGTGGCGCGGGCGCTGACCGACCGGACGGCGCTGGTGTCGGTCATGGCCGCCAACAACGAGATCGGGGTGCTGCAGCCCCTGGAGGCGATCGGGGCCGTGTGCCGCGAGCGCGGGGTGACCCTCCACGTCGACGCGGTCCAGGCCCTGGGCAAGGTCCCCGTCGACGTCGCCCGCTGGAACGCGGACCTGGTGTCGGTGAGCGCCCACAAGCTCTACGGCCCCAAGGGCGTGGGCGCCCTCTACGTCCGCGCGCGGCGACCCCGAGTGCGCCTGTCGCCGCTGTTCTACGGGGGCGGACACGAGCGGGGCGTGCGCTCCGGCACCCTGGCGGTCCCCCTGATCGTGGGCTTCGCCCGGGCCGTCGAGCTCTGCCTGGCGGAGCGGGACGAGGAGGCCCGGCGCCTGGGCGGTCTGCGGGACCGGCTGCTGGACCAGCTGCGGCGGGAGCTCCCCGAGGTGGTGCTGAACGGCGATGCCGAGCGCCGACTCCCCGGAAACCTCAACGTCGCCTTCCCCGGCATCGACGGCGACGCACTGCTGGTGGCGCTCAAGGACGTCGCCGTCTCCACCGGGTCGGCCTGTACGTCGGCCACCCCCGAGCCGAGCCACGTCCTGACCGCCCTGGGCCTGCCCGAGGCCCTGGTGCGGGCGTCGCTTCGCTTCGGCCTCGGCCGCTTCAACACGGTCGAGGAGGTGGACTACGCCGCGGGCCGCGTGGTGGAGGAGGTGCGGGCGCTGCGCGATCGAGCGGGTCGAAAGGCCGGGGGGGCGCCGCTACCTTCCGTCGTTCCTGGGGGACCCGGAGGCAGCGGATCATGAGCACGCAGAAGGCCACCAACCTCACCTGGCACGAGGGGCAGGTGAGCCGGACGGACCGCGAGCGGCTGCTCCACCAGCGGGGGGCGACCATCTGGCTGACGGGCCTCTCCGGCTCCGGCAAGTCCACCATCGCCGTCGCGGCCGAGCGGGCCCTGATGCAGCGCGGCCACCTCACCTACATCCTCGACGGCGACAACGTCCGCCACGGCCTGAACAAGAACCTGGGGTTCTCTCCCGACGACCGGACCGAGAACATCCGCCGGATCGGCGAGGTGGCCAGGCTCTTCACCGATGCCGGCCTGGTGGTGCTGACCTCCTTCATCTCTCCCTATCGGGCCGACCGCGACGCGGTGCGGGCCCTGATGGGAGAGGGCGATTTCCTCGAGGTCTACGTCTCGGCCTCCCTGGAGACCTGCGAGGGCCGCGACGTGAAGGGGCTCTACAAGAAGGCCCGCGCCGGCGAGATCCCCGAGTTCACCGG
>CAYTZH010000062.1:0-3200 GCA_964442285.1 uncultured Spirochaetales bacterium
GCCGTCGATGCCGACGTGGATCTCCCGCTGCTGGAACGCGGGGTCGGCGAGGTTCACGGTCTTGAAGAAGCGCTTGTCGTCGCCGTGGCGCGACCACAGGTCCTCGACGTTCATCCCGAGCGTGGTCACCCGCTCCACCGTCATCTGCTTCTTGAGGTTCACGACGGTGCGCCCGCTCTTGCGGATCTCCTTGGTCCGGTAGCCCACGGTGGCGCCCCCGTGGCTGGACAGGGGTCGCCGCACTCCCTCCTTCTCCTCGCCGACGCCGCCCAGGAGGGCCTCGAAGGGGTTCATGCCGCCGCCCGGGCCCGCCTCCTCCGCGGGGACCGGTCCGATGGGGACGGGCTCGAACATCAGCTCGATCATCCGGGCGTAGACCGTGTCGAGCAGCGCCTCCATCTTGGGATCCGTGCCGCGGGTCTTGAGCTCGACCGCCTGGCTCTCCATGAGCTCGTCGAGGACGCCGCCCGCCGAGCCGCCGATCTGCGGCGCGAGCAGGTAGCCCGCCACCGTGCCCACGCCGGCGCCGCCGGCCGCGCCGATCCCCGCCCCGATCGGCGCCCCGTAGCCGCCGAACAGGGCCCCGATGCCCGCGCCCGCCGCGCCGCCCGCCACGGTCCCCACGGCCATCCCGGCCGGCGCCGTCAGCATCCACAGGGGCAGGTCCACGCCCACGTCCCAGGCCTTGTTCTTCGAGACCTCGTCCCACTTGACGATCAGCTCGGCGTCGAAGGCGTCGGTGAGGCCCTCCGCGGTCATCTCGAAGACCAGGGAGATGTCGGGGCTCGCCATCTTCAGGCTCTCGAGGAGCAGGGTCGCCCGGTCCGGCGGCAGGTCGAAGGAGAGGGCCAGCTGGCTGCCCTCGAGCACCGGGGCGTTGCCGGTAGCGAGCAGGCGCGTCTCCTCCTGGCCCTTGGGGTTGATGATCGAGGAGATCAGGGCGTAGCGACCCTCCTTGAAGATCACCGGCCCCCGCAGGCTCACGGCGTCGTCGTCGGGGATCTTCGCCCGGAGCGCCTGCTCCGCCTTGCGGATCAGCCGCTCGGGCGTGTCGTAGGTCACCAGGAAGTGGAGGATGCCGCCGCCCTCCGCCTGGGTGATGCCCGCGCCCACCTCCGCCTCGGCCGCCCGATTGATCACGTAGCGCAGGAAGGAGAACTTCGGCTTGCCGCTCTTGTCGGTGGCCAGCCCGGCGGTGCTCGGGAGGTAGTAGTAGTGGCTCGGGTTGGTGACCGACGGGAAGCACCAGAGCCCCTCCACCCGGGTCCCCCGGTCCATGAGGATCTGCTGGGCCCCGGCCGGCGACGCGGCCAGCAGGCCGAGCAGCATCGCGGGCAGGACGGCCCGGGCGATCCGACGCCGAAGCACTCGCTCCATCCTCTTTGCTCCCTCCCGGGTCAGTCGGCCTGGGCGAAGAGGTCCTGGAACTGGTCCAGCACCTTTTCCGCGCCGATCTTCCCGAGCTTGCGCGCCGCGTCCTTGGCGGTCTGCCGCGCCGGGCTCTCCACCAGGATCTCGTCGGGGATCACCGCGTAGATGTAGCGGTCGCCCAGGCGCTTCTCCCAGGGAAGCACCATCCGTCCTTCCTTCTTGTGGTTGACGATCAGGCGGTAGGCGAATCCCCGCGTGCCCCGGTCCACGTAAATGGCGTCGGTCTCCAGGGCCTCGCCCCGGGGCGAGACTGCGATCGTGGTGAACTGCTCCTCGCCGAAGAGCGGGTAGTGGATCTCCGCCGTCACGCGGGCGATGTCACTGGCCTCCATCTGGTCGAGGTCCGCCTCCACCTCGAGGTCCCAGCGCTCGACGGGCGGGGCCAGGGTCACGCCCTCCCACTTGCCCTGCTGCCACTGGGGATTGGCGGGGAAGAGGTTGCCGCCCCGCAGGCTCCACTGGGCCTGGTACTGGTAGACCTCCGAGTTGCGATCTCCCTCCCGGGCATAGGTCATGCTCGCCACCACGCCCCGGTTCTTCAGGTAGTCCTGATCGATGGTGACGCTCTGCTCGAAGGGGTTCCCCCGGCCCCGCCGCTTCCTCACGTTGACCGTCACGTAGTTGACCATGTCCTCGAAGATCGAGCGCGCCTCCAGGTCCACGATGAAGCGGATGTCCCGGTGGCTGAAGAAGGGGTCGTTGAGGTTCACCTGCTGGACGCACTTGCGGTTGTCCTTGTTGGCGTCGTACCAGCTCGCCACGTTCGCCACCATCTGGTGCTGCCGCTCCACGGCGACCCCGTAGTCGAGCCGGATCACCTCCTTCTTGACCGCCATCTTCGAGGCCATCTCGTCCCGCTTGACGATGTAGGTGCGCTTCCGCGCCTTCTCCAGGTCGAGGTTCGGCTCGGTGATCGGCTTGACGTCCAGGTTCCCCTGATCCTCCGCGAGCGCGGGCGCCTCGTCCGCGGGCTCCATGATCCGGTTCACGAAGACCTGGTGCATGGCGTCGATGATCTTGGCGCTGTACTCGTCGTCGGCGTAGCCCGGCTCGAAGTTGAACTGCACCACGCCCTGCTCGATCATCGTGTCGAAGACCCGTCGGGTCTCCGTGTCGGTGTAGCGGTAGTCGTCTCGGAGGCCCTTGGCGCGGACGGCGTCGTCGACGAACATCACGAAGGGATTCTCATACCGGTAGTAGTCCCGCCGGTTCTTCTTGGTCCGCTTCTTCCGACTGCGCTCGGCCTCGTACTTGCCCTCGAAGGTCTTCTGGACCTCCTGCATGCGATCCCAGTGGTAGATGATCTCGCCCTTGGCTCCGGGCATCTGCACCCGGTACTTGTAGTCGAGGGCTACCGAGAGGTCCGCGATCGACTTCGACTTCTCGACCGTGGCCAGGAAGAGCTGGGCCCCGTACTTGTCCAGGCTGGCCGCCGCGCTCACCTTGCCACCCGGGTAGGTCGGCGCGCGGCCCGAGCTGACGAGCGACTTCCGCATGCTCTCGTCCTCGAGCACGGCCGAGACGATCCGGAAGGAGCTGGCGTCCGCGGCCTGATCGAGCTCCACCGGGCCCACCAGCTCTCCGGGCTTCCCGCCGGCCTTGCACTGGGTGCGCACCTTGCTGCGCAGCTCGCGCTCCTGCTGCGTGCTGAGGCTCCACTGCATGAGGAAGTGGAGCAGTCCGCCCTGCACGCCTCCGGCGTCGGCCTTCTCCTCGGTCGTGTACTTCACGAACAGGAACTCGGGCGTGCCGTCGGGTCGCTTCGCCAG
>CAYTZH010000062.1:3300-21144 GCA_964442285.1 uncultured Spirochaetales bacterium
GGCGCGGGTCCCGATCTTGCTGATGTACTCCCCGTAGAGCTTCACGTCGGAGCCATCGCTCAGCTTCACGGTGCACTCGTTGGCGCCGTCGAGAATGACCGCGTGCAGCGGCGTCGGCGCGACCAGAACGAAGGTCGCCGCGAGCGCGAGCGAGATCGGGGATCGGGTCATGATGCTCTCCTGGCTTCACGGACCCGCGGCGCCGTCCTCCGGCGCCGGGGGTACGAGGTAGAGATAGTCGGAATCGAGGCCCTGGGCCGTGGACCGCGAGCGTCCACCGCGACCGTGCCAGATCACCCGCCAGCCGACGGCCTGGTCCCGGTCGTGGTAGATCGAGACGACCGTGGTCGGATCGGGGTCCGTGGCCCGCAGCGTCGCCTTGCGCTGGATCTTGGGCCTTCCGGCGATCGGCGTGGCGAACTCCACCACCGCCGTGGCGATGCCCTGGGGCCCGAAGAGCGAGCGGTCGGCGTCGATCTCGATCACGCGTTTCTCGAAGGGCGGCACCAGGGAGACCGCCGGGTCCTCGGTGCGGATCCACTGGCCCTCGTCGGCGGGAACGCCCACGGTCGGCCGGTCGCGCACGCTCCAGCGCACCTGGTACTCGTACTCGCGCCAGCGCGCGCTCTCCTCGCCCAGGCGCGGATAGAGCAGCTCCTTCACCGTGCGCCCGTTCTTGACGTCCTCGTGGGTGAAGAGCAGCGAGCGGGTGACGGCGGGCTTCCCGGGGTAGGTCTTGCGGAAGTTGACGCTGACGAAGTTGATCGTGTCCTGGAAGGAGTCCAGGTAGTTGCCGTCGATCTGGAAGTGGACGGCGCGCTTCTCGAAGACCGGGTCCTCGAGGTTCACGATCCGGAAGTAGCGCGGGTCCTCCCCGAAGGCCTCGTAGAGGCCGCCCAGGTTGCCGGCGGAGTCCACCGGGACCCGGATCGTGGTCGAGCGCGAGAGGTTCAGCCGGAAGGTGTTGCGCTGGATGTCGCTGCGCTGCTTCAGGACGTACTGGTTGTCGGTGTAGTACGGCCGCTCCCCGCCGAAGATCGGGTCGAGCCAGCCCTGCTCCTGGCGACCCTTGATCTGGTCGGCTGCCACCGCCACCTCCTTCGGCGGCGCCTCCGCCCAGCCCGCCTGGGCGTCGAAGAGCAGCGAGGTGAGCTTGGTGGTGACCAGCTCCAGCAGGCCATCCATCGCCGTAGTGTCGAGGCCGAGGCTCTGGGCGCGGTCCGCGACTTCGACCTGGATGTCGCCGCGCCGGACCAGCTCGTCGGCGACGTCGCGGACCTCCTTCTTGCTGAATCCCCCTTGCACGTTCTCCAGCTCGCTGAAGTGGGTGTAGAGGGTCTCCATCTCCGCCGTCACCACGGCGTTGTAGGCGCGGACCTGGGCCTCGTAGTAGGCCGTGATGGCGACCGAGACGTCCGAGGTGGGAGCCCGGAGGGTCTCCCACAGCAGCGTGGCGCCCTCCTGGCCCAGCTTCGCGGCGACCACCGCCTTGGAGCCGGGCGTGAGCGGCGCCCGGCCGGAGGTGATCACCTTGCGGGTGAAGCCGCCCTCGCCGGTGTCCGAGAGGGTGGCGGAGACCACCCGGAAGCCGCCGAGGCCCTGCTGGCCGTCCTCGACCGCCTGCATCAGCGGGACGGGTCCGCGCAGCACCGCGCCGGAGACCTCCTGGGCGAGCCTGGCTGCCACCCGCTCCTCGACCTCGGGCGGCAGGGTGAACTCCACCAGGGCGTGGAAGAGCCCGCCGTTGGTGGCCGCGCCCGCGCCGACGTACTTCACGCACAGGAACTCGAGGACGTCGCCGTCCTCCTTCGAGGCCAGGCGGGGGAACTGGGGGAGGTAGTAGAAGGCCTTCGGGTCCTGGGTGTCCTGGAGCAACTGCACGCCGTCGATGATGCGCCGGCCCTCGTCGTAGTGGACGAGCGCTCCGGCCTCGGCCGCGGCCAGCGCCAGCCCGGCGGCGAATGCGAGCGCGGCGAGGGCCCTCATCCGGGCTCCCCCTCGGCGGACGGCGAGTCGTCGTCGCCGTCCTGTCGGGCCCGGTGGGTAACGTCCAGGATGCGGCTCCAGCTGGTGCGCTCCCGCCAGTCACCGACTTCCACACGGCCGTCGCGGCTCGCGCGGGTGATGCGATAGCGGTAGGGGCGGTCCACGTGGACCGCCACCGGAAACCGGATCGTGCGGGCGTAGAGGTCCGGCTGGCTGCTCAGGAACTTGGTCTCGAGGGGCACGTCGCGGCCGCCCACCCCCTCCGCCAGGATCTCCACCTTCTTGAAGAAGAGGTCCGGGCGCAGGCCATCGCGGAAGTCGTAGCAATAGACCTTGAGGGCTGCGTAGCCGGGCGGCGCCTCCTGGTTGAAGTCCACCCGCTCGAAGAGCTCGGGCCAGCGCCGGGCGTCCACCCGGATCGCGGTCGCGCCGGCGCGGGCGACGCGCGTATGGGTCTCCAGCGCCTCGTCGGACTCCACCGCCGCGGCCTCGAGCATCGACTCGAGCCGGCCCCGCAGGCTCGACAGCAGGCGCTCCTGGGCATCCCGGTCGCCGTCGGCGGCGTCGAGGGCTCCGGCGATCTGCTCGCGGAGGGTGTCGAGATCGAGAGCCGTGCCCCGATCGAGCGGCGCCTCGTCGGTGTAGACGCCGCGGGTGAAGAACGCGTACCCCACGGAGAGGACGAGCTCTCCCGCCTGGAGCGCCTTCCAGAACAGCTGGGAGGTCTGGGGGTCGAGGGAGAGGGTATAGACCCGCTCGCGCCAGAAGGCGTCTCGGCTCGAGCGGGCCTCGCGGCCGCCATCGGCTTCGAAGTGCCCGCCCGAGACGCTCCCCACCTCGACGGATTCGCTCGTGGTCCGACGAACGGGCGCGTAGACGAGCACCGCCTCGAAGTCCGCGACCGGGAGCGGTCGCAGCTCGACCCGGCGCCCCAGGGCGCGGGCCAGGCCCACGCGGGCGGGCGCGAGCTCGGCGGGCGTGGGCCCGTCCATGCGGATGCGCAGGGTCAGGGTGCTGTGGCTCCCGGTCTCGCCCTCGTTGCCGTAGACCGCGGTCCCCACGTAGCGCATCTGCAGGAAGTGCAGGTCGGGCTTGCCGCGGCGGTCGCGCGCCAGCTCGAGGTCCCCCGGCTCGAAGTAGAAGAGGCTGCGGTTCTCGTGGTCGGGGTAGAGCGTGAGCGGCCCGGCCGGCCGCGGGTTCGAGAGGTCCGGCAGCGCCCGCGCGGAGGTCGCGCCCAGGGTCGCGAGCCCCGCGAGCAGGAGGAGCATCGGCACCCCCCTCACGGCGCCGCGGCCTCCTGGGTCGGCAGCGCACCGAGGGCCTGCTCGATCACGGCGGAGCCGAGCAGCACGTCGAGGCTCCGGCTCGGGGACCATTCGAGGGACTCGAAGACCCGGCCGTCCCGCATGACCACCTCGAGCCGGTATTCGTAGAAGGGCTCCTGCGCGCCGGCTCCCGTGAACTCGCGATCGGTGAGGAAGAGCTGGGCGATCGGATACTCCACGCCGTCCTCCTCCAGGGCCACGGCGGGGGCCTGGGCGATCCGCTCGCGCTGGGGATCCAGGAACGGGGACCGCAGCACGACGCTGATGCGCTCGGCGCCGGTCGCCTCGAAGGCATCGCCCGTGGTGAAGACCACGGGACGCGTGGAGGGCGGCGGCGGGATGAAGCGGGCGTCGAAGACGCGCTCGTCGCAGGGCTCGCAGCTCCCATCCACGCTGTAGTCGACCCACATCAGGAGCGCGCGCTCCTCCAGCCAGGGCGGCACCGTCCAGGCGTTCCAGCGCACCTGCGCCCCGGGCGCAAGCGACGCGTCCGTGAGCGACCAGGAGTAGACCACGGGATCGTGTCGCTGGATGCCCCCGCCGCCCCGGGGATGGATCACCAGCGCGTGCAGGTAGTGGAGCTGGAGCGGGTAATAGGTTCCGTTGCTGAAGCCGGCGCCGCGGTCGAAGGGGATCCGCCCGAAGGTGTCCGGGGAGGCCACGTCGATCTCCAGCGGGATCGAGCGCTCGAAGGCGACCTCGCCCCGCGCGTGGAAGGTGATGCTGCCGCGGATCCCGGCACCGGTACGCAGCAGGCTCTCCAGGTTGAGCAGGCGCCGCACGTCGGTGGCCCAGGAGACGTCCATCGCCGCGAGCGAGTCGGTGATGCCCTGGACGTTGATGGCATCCGCCGCGACGGTGAACTCGTTGGACGCGCCGCCGAAGAGCGCCACGTCGGAGCTGGCCATGAGGGGCAGGGGCCGGAGCTCGCGCACGCGGACGATGCCGTCCTCCCCGGAGTGGCGCCGCGCGTAGGCCGCCAGCAGCCGGCGGACCACCGCGAGCTCCACGGCGTCCACCCCGGACTGCAGCCGGGCCGCCATGAAGACCTCGCCCTCGGCGGAGGCCTGCCCGGCCATGCCGTAGATCGTGGTCATCTCGTACTGACCGCGCGGGTCCCACGCCAGGTCGTAGCGCGCGGGAACGAAGTAGAAGTAGCCCGTGGCGGGGTTCTCGTCGCCGAACACCTCGTAGTGGATCCGCAGCACGTCCGAAGGGCGGAGCTTTACCTCGCGGTCGACGTGGAGCCCCTCGAGCAGGTTGACGCTGCGGAGCACGCTCGGCCCCTGCACGTCCTTGGCGGCAGCCAGCTCGGCCTCGCGCCGGGCCTGGCGCTCCTCGCGCATGAGGGCCAGGTCCCGGTACTGCTTCTCCAGCATCTCGTAGGCGCGCAGCTGCTGCTCCGGGCGACCCATGCGCGCTGACCCCGCCGAGGTCCGCCCCCCGCTCGGCGGCGGGTCCTCGGACTTCTGGTTCTCCTCCTCGAGCTTCTTCCGCCGCTCCTCCTCCGCGAGCTTCTTCCGACGCGCCTCGTCCTGCCGGGCACGCTCGTCCCGCTTCTCCCGCTCCCGGGCCTCGATCCGCTCCTTCTCCCGCTGCAGCCGGGCCCTCCGCTCGGCCTCCTCCATCGCCTTCTGCATCCCGGAGGAGGTCTCCTTCGTCCGGCTCGGCGTGCGCTCGGCCTTGGTCGTCGCTTCGCGCTGCAGCTGCTGCCCCCGGTAGACGTCGAAGCTGTCCCGTACGAGCGGCTGCGGCGCCCCCAGCCGCTCCGCCCTGAGCACGGAGACCTGGCGGCTGGCCACCTCGTCGGCCCGGGCCGGCACGAGCCCCTCCACGGGCAGCGGCAGCTCTGCGTCCTCGGAGCCGGCCTCCGCGCCGCGGGTCTGCAGCAGCCGCGCGGTCGCGCCGATCGGCTGGGGCACGAGGGTGAGCACGGGAGCGGGCTGTGCCCCCGCGCGCGGAGTCGGGGAGGGAGCGCCAGCGCCCAGCACGACGAGCGACGCCACCAGGCCTGCGCGCAGCGCGCGAGAGGATCTCGACATGGAAACGATGGCCCCTGTCTCGAGCGAGCCATTCTCGCATCAGATCGATCAGACCAGCAACCGATTTGCTATCGGCCGCGCTCCAGCACGCGATCGCGAACGCGGTCGGCGACCCGGCTCGGCAGCAGCATCCCGCGGAGGATCTCGCCCACCGCGCCGCTCAGATTGACCGTCAGCTCGATCGGGCGGCCGTTCTCGACGGCCGGATTCGAGCCGCGGAGCTCGAGCACGGCCTCGACGCCCTCCTCCACGTCGCCGTCCAGGCCGAGCCGCAGCGTCTCGTAGCGGAAGTCCCGGAGCGCGCGCAGGACCAGGTCGCCGGCCTCCCCCGCCGACGCCAGGGCCGGCGGGGGCACCTCGGGGCGATAGCGGATCGAGCCCCCGATGGGCGTCGCCGCGAGCCGGGCGCGGCGGATGCGAACGCGGCTGCCGGAGGCCTCGAGGGGGATCTCGCCGCCGAGGACCCCGC
Organism: uncultured Spirochaetales bacterium; assembly: GCA_964442285.1. Classification (GTDB taxonomy): domain Bacteria; phylum Myxococcota_A; class UBA9160; order UBA9160; family JAFDET01; genus CAYTZH01. The sequence goes on from CAYTZH010000062.1 coordinate 9,123, forward strand.
TCACCTCGAGGTCCGGCACGGCGGCCAGCGCCACCAGCGAGGCGAGGGCCACGCGCCGCACCCGGAAGCGCAGGTCCTGCTCGGCGCGGTCGAAGTCCAGGACCCCCTCGGCGCGCAGCCGCCCGCCGGCGAGCCCGCCCTCCGCGCGCGCCACCGAGAGCCGGCGATCCGCGCCGACGCTGAACTCGATCCGGCCTTCTGTGAGGGGGAGGCCCGTCTCGAGCCGCTCGAAGGTGATCTCCTGGCCGGGCGGCGTGCTGGGCGGCCAGAGGCTGTCGAGCTCGATGCGACCCGCGGCCCCGAACACGGCGGCATAGCTGCTGACCAGGGAGAGGTCGCGAAGCTCGAGACCGCCGCTCGACACGAGGCCCGCCTCCGACCAGGCGAGGCGGGCGTCCGCCGCCACCGCGCCCGAGACCGACTCCACCTGGTCGCGCAGCCGCGGGGCGAGGTCGACGGGCTGCAGCCCGCCCTCGACGAACACCACCGGCGCGAGCGTGACCTCGGCCCGCCCGGTCGCATCGGCGAGCCGGTGCTCTCCGCGGGCGGCCAGGGACAGACCGCCACCGGGACGCGAGAGGCGGACACTGAACTCCAGCGCCTCGCTCCCGCCGTCCAGGTCGACTCCGAGCTGCAGGGGCGAGAGCCAGCCCTCGGCGCTCTTCGCGCGCACCCTCCGGGCTCGCAGCGCAGCCCGGTAGGCGGGCCCCTCGCCCGCCAGCGCGAGCTCGCCCCGACCCGAGAACGTCTCGAGCTCCACGCCACCGGGAACCTCGAGTCGGCCGCCCGAGGGCTCCAGCTCCAGCGCGACGCGGCCGGGGGAGAAGCGCCCGGTGACGCGGACCTCGGGTGCGGTGCCGTGGACGCGCAGGGGCTCCGCGGCCCCGGAAGCCAGGGACAGGTCCAGCGCCGTGGCCGCCAGGGCGAGATCCAGCCTCGCCGACCACGCGGCGGGGTCGGTCAGGTCCGCCCCGAGGGCCTGCTCCGCGCCCGTGAGACAGAGTCGTGGGGAGCGAAGGCGCACACCGCCGGGCAGCTCCGCGCTGGCGGCCTCCAGGAGCAGGCAGTCGTCGAGGGAGAGGCTCAGGCTGCGCCCGGCGATCTCCAGGTCGCCGCCCAGGGCGAGACGCGCCTGCCGCAGGCTCAGCTCCGGGCGGAGCTGGCCGTCGAGCCGGGCGTCGAGCTGGAGGACGCCCCGGAACGCCTCGCGGGTTCCGTCGCCCGCCAGCGACAGGGCGAGCGCGTCGAGGCGGCCGCCCGCCCAGGCGAGCGGCTGGAGGCCGAGCCGGAGCGCGTCGAGGCGGAGCCGCTCGGCCCCGTCGACCGCGCCCTCCAGGCCCAGGTCGAGCACCAGGGGAGCGGCGCCCGCGAGCGGATCCTCCGGCGGGAGCAGGAGCTCCAGCAGGACCGCCTCGGGATCCCGCAGCGCCGCGGTCCCGCGAAGCGCCCCGCCCGCGACGAGGGCGAGCTCGAGACTCCCCTGCAGCGCACCCCCCTCCTCCGCCACCTCGGCACGGATGGCGAGCTCGGGGAGCCCCGCTCCGGGGAGCGAGCCCGAGCCCCGGGCCGCGACCTGGAAGACGCCCCGGTCGGTGAGCACGCGGACCCGCGCCGCGTCCACCACGACGCGATCGATCGCGACGGGCAGACCGCCACCGGAGGCGTCGCCGGCTCCGGCGCCGCGCAGGACGTCGAGCTCTCCGAGCGAGAGCGCGCCCTGCGAGAGCCGCACGACGAGCTCCGGCGCCTCGACGCGGAGGCCGGCGATCCGCCCCCGCACGAGCTGCAGGGGTCGGTAGTCGGCGCTGATCGCGCCCACGGCCAACGCGGGCCCGCGGCCCAGGCGAACGTCCGCGACGCGCGCGCCAGCCAGCCCGAGCCGCTCGATCCGCAGGTCGACCCGTTCCAGGCCCCGGGCCTCCAGCGCCGCCACCAGCGCGCGCTCGGCAAGCCACGGCAGGCATGCGACGAACGCGGCGGCGCCCAGGACGACGAGGCCCAGCACGACCGCGACCCGTGTCCGAAAACCGCGCTGGCGCATGTGCGCCGATGCTATCCTCGGCGCGGCCGCAAGGGAACCAGGCGCGGGGAGGAAGGCGCTGAGGAATCCGTTCGCGCTCGCCGCCGCACTGCTCGTGTGGATTCTGGCCAGCAGCCACGCCGCGTCCGCCACGCGCGACACCGAACCCCGTCGGCGAGCCCTGCTGATCGGCATCAACGAGTACCAGGCCGTCCCCGACCTGCGCGGCGCCATCAACGACGTGGAGGCCGTCCACGAGCTCCTCACCACCCGGCTCGGCTTCCTCGCCGAAGACATCGAGACCCTCACCGACACCGACGCGGATCGGAAGGGGATCCTCGCGGCCATCGCGCGGCTCGCCGAGCGCAGCGGTCCCGACGACGTGGTGTACCTGCACTACTCGGGACACGGCTCGCAGATCCGGGACAGCAACGGCGACGAGGAAGACGGCCGCGACGAGACGCTGATCCCCCAGGACGGGCGCACGCCGGGCGTGGCCGACATCACCGACGACGAGCTCGCCGAGGCCCTCGACGCGCTGCGCGGCCAGCAGGTGGTGATCGTGCTGGACTCCTGCCACTCGGGGACGGCCACCCGGGGCGCCTCCGCCCTGCGCTCCCGCTGGGTCCCGCCCGACGAGCGACAGGCGCTGTACGAACGGGTGGCGACGCGCGCGGTGGTGCCCCTGGCCCGGGGCAAGCACGTGCTGCTCACCGGCGCGGCCCAGGATCAGGAGGCCCTCGACGGCCCGGTCGACGGCCGCCTGCACGGGCTCTTCAGCTACTCCCTCGTGCGCAGCCTCTCGAACGCGCCGTCCGGGGCGGATGCCCGCACGGTGCTGCGAGGAGCCGAGCAGGAGCTCGCGCGCATCCAGGCGCAGCTCGGCCTGCGCAGCATGCCCGAGCCCCAGCTCGAGGCGGCGCCGGGCCGCCTCGACGCCGCCCTGTTCCCGGCCCCGGAAGCGTCCGCCGCCGCGGCCGAGGTCGCGCGGCTCCCCTGGCTGGAGGTCGCCCCCGTCTCTCCCGGCCGGGTACGGCTGCTGCGCGGCCCGCGGCTCGGCGCGGTCCCGGGCTCCCTCTGGGCGATCCATCCGCCGGGCGAACGCGCCTTCGAGCCCGGTGGGGCCACCGCCGAGGCCGAGGTGGTGGCGATCCGCGACGGCGACGCCATCGCGCAGCTCGCGCCCGCGGAGGCCCGCGTCCGCCCCGGCTCGCGCGCGGTGGCGCTCGCGCCCGCGCCCGCCCTCGATCGGGTCACGGTCCGGCTCGAGGACTCCGATCCGGCTCGCGCCGGTCGCCTGCGCGAGGCCCTGAGCGCCCGCCTCGCGGGCGTGGAGTTCGTGGCGCCGGATGCCTTCGCGCGCTTCGTGGTGCAGTGCGAGGCCGCGCGCTGTCGCGTGCTCGGCGCCGACGGGCGCCACGAGGTCGCGGCCTTCGAGGTGGTGAGCGCGACCCAGCTCACCACCGCCCTGGCGGCGGTGCTGGCGCGCTCGATGACCGCGGCCGAGCTGCTCTCGCTGGACAACCCGACCGCCCGCCTGCGCCTGGAGCTCGACGTGACCCGCGAGGGAGGCCGGCGCTTCCGGATCCGGCGTCCGGGCCAGGCCCGCACGCCGGACAACAGCCTCCAGCTCCGGGCCCGCGCCAGCGCGCCGTGCTTCCTCACCCTCGTCGACGTCGACAGCGAAGGCGGCATCCAGGTCCTCTTCCCCAACCCGCTGTCCGAGGCCCGCGGCTACTACCCGGACGGCCGGATCCCGGCGGAGCGCGACGTGCTGATCCCCGACTCCCTCGACTCCGGAAACCGCGCCGGGTTCCATCTGGACTACGCCCCTCCGCGGGGAACGGACACCCTCCGGGCCTTCTGCGCAGCGGACCGGGTCGTGGCGGCGACCCTGCGCGACGCCATCGCCTCCCTGGCAACCGCGGGAACGGGCGCGGCGGCCGTCTCGCCCGACGGCCGACGCTCCATCCGCAGCGCGCTCCTCGACCGGCTCCGACCCGCCCTCGCCAGGGTGGCCTCGCGCGGCGTGGTGCTGGTGGCGGACGAGCCCGTGGTGCTGGTGGCGGACGGGCCCGTGGTGCTGGTGGCGGACGAGCCGTCCGCGGAGGAGCCCGATGCGTCGCCGGCGCGCTCCTTCGACTGGACCGCCGCCTCGCTGACCTTCGAGGTGGGTGACTAGCTCCCTTCGAAGTGGGCGGTAGATCCGATTTGCGGCGAACCGATCCGTCAGCCCATGGTAGGATCCCCATGGGGTGCGCTGAAGACGTCGAAGCTCCTCCTCGCTCGCCCGCGTTGGCGGATCGAGCGGACGCCCCCGATCGTCGCGCGCGAAGCGCAGGAGATTCCCAGATGACCGCCCGAGGGCCCCGTCGCGCCGCCGCTCCGATGCTCCTCGTCGCCCTCGCTCTCTGTTTCACCTCGTGCCAGACCATGGACAAGGCCCTCCAGGCCGTGGAGAAGGTGCTCCCGTACGCGGTCGTCGCCGGCGGCGCCATCGCCTCCGTCGTCGCGTACAACTACCTGTCGGACTGCGGCAACACCTACGCGGTGTGCAGCGAGTTCACCGACATCGACGGAAACACCTTCCAGGAGTACGACCAGGGCTACGTCGATGTCGCCCTGGCCACGATCGGAACCATCACCAGCGTCGGCAAGATGGGCGCCGACTACTGGGTCGAGCAGCGGGAGAAGCAGCGCGAGCTGGCGGAGCTCGAGGCGGTGGAGCAGCAGATCGAGGAGGAGTACGCGGCGCTCGAGGCCCAGGGCGAGCCCGTGCAGGCGGGGGGCTGGGGCAACGCCGGAGCGCCCGCCGCTGCCGACCGCTGGGGCAGCGCCTACGCACAGCCCGCCTACGGCGGCGGGTCCGCGGTCGCCCCGAGCCCGGCGCCGGCACCGACGCCGACTGCGCCGCCCAACTCAGCGAGCTCCGAGAGTCCCTGGGGCAACCGCTTCGGCGACGCGGGCGTCGCCGCGAAGGGCGTCGCTCCCGCCGAGCCGCCGGGCACGATCGCGCTCGAGACGGCCATCCTGAAGCGCGTGGAGACCGAGGACGCCGCGAGCCTGGCTCCCGTGGCCGACGACGACGTGCTCTACGACGGCATCGGCGAGGATCGGGCCGACCGCTTCCAGGTGCTCTTCAGCCCCAGCCGGGATGCCTTCGTCTACGTGATCGGCGTGGACGCCGTGGGGCGCCTCCAGCCGCTCTTCCCCACGCGCTATCCGGACCAGGCCAACCCGGTCCGCGCCGGGGAGCGGGTGCTGCTGCCGGGCGGTGCCGGCGGCTTCGGCCTCGACCAGTACCGCGGCATCCAGCACGTGTTCTTCCGGGCCAGCCACGAGCGCAACGAGGCGCTCGAGAAGCAGCTCACGCTCCTCGCCGCGAAGCCGGCCCCGGCGCCGCCGACCGAGGGCAAGGTCTACACGGTCAGCGAGCCCACCGTTGCCGGAGGCGGCGCCGTGCAGGCCCGCGGCATCACGGGAACCGGCACGGGGGCGATGCTGCGCGTACCGGCCGGCGAGGGCGCCTGGTCCGACGTCCCCACCGTGACCTTCTCCGCGGCAGCTCCCGACGAGGCGGTCGTCGGGAGCCGCTACTTCCGGCACGAGTAGCTGATGCGAAGCGCAGCGATCTCCCTCTCCACCGCCCTGCTGGCCGCGACCCTCCTCCTGCCCGGGTGTGCGCTCTTCGGCGGCGAGCCCCCGCCGGACCGGGTGGCGTTCATCGACTCCCGAATGTTCGACGACCAGCTCCACGACGCCCTCGGCGGCGACCACGCCGCCGTCACGGTGACCTTCCGGGGCAACGACGCCAACGTGAACCGCCTGCCCCCCCGGCTGGACAAGTGGCTCTACATCATCGCCAAGGCGAGCGACGGCACGGTGGACGTGGTCCCCGACCCGGACTACCCGGCGCCCAAGAACATCGGCCTCGCCATCACCATCGCGATCGGCGCCTACAAGATCATCTCCAGGGAGGCCCTCTACTGGCCCGTCCGTAGCTACAACGCGACGGTGTACTACCAGCCCGTCGAGGGCACGCTGACGCGGGTGGTCTTCACCCGCCGACCGGAGGATGCGTGATGGGTCGTGTTCCTTCGCGGGGGCTCGCACTCCTGCTCGTCTCCCTGCTGATGGGCGTGACCGCCTGCACCTCACTCGATCTCGCCGGCCTGACCGGGGAGGAGAAGGCGATCTCGCCGAAGCCGGGCTACGACACGAGCGAGGCCGAGCGCCGCAAGCGCGAGTACTACGCGCGCAAGAAGCGCGAGGCCCTCGAGCGGGCGCGGCAGCGGGCGGAAGCGCGAAAGGAGAAGGAGGCCCGGGCCCGGGACGAGTCCCAGAGCCGCTGCGCGAGGGAGCCCTCACGCTGTCGCCAGCAGTCGCAGAAGCGGACACGCAAGGGCGAGCGATCGAAGGACTCGCCGGAGCTCGCAAGGGCCAAGGAGCGGGCGGAGCAGAAGGCCCGCCTGTCCAAGAAGAAGGCGGCGGCGGCGGCGCACCGGAAGCGCTGTGAGCAGCTCGGCACCGCCGCGCTTCGCACCGATTCCACCTGCGCGATGATGCGCCTCGCCGCCACCCGGACCCAGCTGAAGACCCAGCGCGTCCAGGTGGCCCGCCCCTACGCCCAGACCGTGCGCTACGTCGCGAAGCCCGCGGCCGGACCGACGACGCAGGGAAAGACCGGCGGGAGCGCGGCGGGGCAGGGCGCCCGGACCCAGGCCGCGGCGCCCGCGGCCAGCCTCCGCTACTCGCGCCCCCGCGCCACCACCGGGAAGCGCAGCGTCCCGCCCGCGGACTGCGTGCCTTCCGTGTTCGGAGCCTGCCCGGAGGTGAACGAGTCCCTGGTGAGCGACTTCCCGGGAACGAGCACCGAGGACGCCCCGGGCTACGCGAGCACCCAGGTCGCCTCCCGGGGCGTCGGTCCGGCCTGCGGCGACGTCGTGGACGAGTTCGACATGCTCGTGACCTGGGACGTGCTCGCCAACCCCGGGGCGCACGTGACCACCGAGTCGGGACGCATCTCCCGGGCCGGCTTCGAGTCGCTGCAGAAGGGACGCTTCGCCCTGGACGGACCGCGGGAGGAGGCGGGTATCGCCTTCGTGCAGACGACCGACGGCAACCTCGGCAAGCTCCTCTACCGGTTCGACACCGACGAGGCCGGCGAGGAGTTCGTGGTGCTCGTCGACGCCACGGTCTATACCCACGAACGCGAGGACGGGGCCCCCCGGGTCTGGGCCCCGATCGTCCTGGGCGCGGGGGACGCCGTGGACCTCGACATCCCCGACGCCGGCGCCGAGGGTCTGGGCGAGGAGGTGGACGTGGCCGTGCGGGTCGACGAGCAGGGCAGCCGGTACCTCGAGGCGGTGAACGCGGCGGGACTCGAGTTCCCGACGGCGTCCCTGTGCCCCGTGATGCTCGCCGGGGAAGGCCAGTGAGCCGACATCGGCTCGAAGCCCGCTGGGCCCTGGCGCTCGGGCTCGCGGCCCTGGTCGCGCTGGGCCTCGCCGGCCGCGCCGACGCCGCCGACATCCTCCTGGACAAGCCGGTCCGCGCGGCCGGCCTGATCTTCTTCCCCTCCCGGGGGGATCCCGATCTCTACTACTACGCGCCGGTTCGCGCGCGGCTGGCGCGTACCGAGACCGGGCTGCCCCGGTTCTCCTTCCTGCGGTACGTCCAGAACGTGCGCTCGGAGCTCGGCGAGGACGACGTGCTCGAGGGCGAGGGCGGCGGCATCGTCCACGCCGTCGTCAGCCTCGGGATCACCGACGAGGAGCTGGACCAGGCCCGCAGCGAGCTGCAGCGGGTGAAGCCGGGCGCGAGGATCGAAGGACCGGTGCTCTTCGACGAGGGGACCTTCGCCCTGGTTTCCTCGTTCACGGCCGAGAACGGCGAGTTCACCCGCAATCTGGTGGGCCTGGGCGCCGCCCCGGTACTGGACAACACCAAGGCCGCCGTGTCGCTTCACCTGACGCGGATGGGCTCCAAGGTGCTCTGGGAGTCGTTCCACACCGCTACCCCGGACATCTCCTTCCTGTTCAGCATGCGGCTCTCGGGCTACCGCTCGCCCAAGCAGGCCGTCATGGAGGCCGACCTCGAAGAGGTCTACGAGCACGAGTCGTTCAAGAGCGATTTCGGCGCCGCCGCCAGCCTGGATGCCGGCGTGGCGATCCCGGTGGACGAGATCGTCGGCGCCGTCGCGGCCGGCGCCTCGGGCGGCGCCGGGGCGGGGGCCCTGGGGAGCCTCCCCAACCTGGACGTGGGCGTCGCGGGGCACCTGGGCGGCCTCTTCCAGTCCAGCATCGACGAGGCCTTCGACGAGCTGCGCCAGCGGGGCGCCATCCGCATCGAGTACGTCGGCGAGGACGACGAGCTCCAGGAGATCATCCGCGAGACCTATGACTCGCTCCGCGACGCCATCCTGAAGCCGGCGCCCCGGCTCGCCGCCAACGCCACCTCCGGCACCGGCGCTCCGGAGAAGAAGGGCAAGAAGAAGAAGAAGAAGGCGAAGAAGCGGTCCGTGCCGGAGGCGACGATCTCGTCCCGGAAGATCGAGCCGGGCGCGAAGGACCCGGCCCAGCAGCTCGCCGCAGCCACACAGGGCACGCCGCCGACGCCCAACGCGTCCAAGGCCGAGAAGCCCGAGCCGAAGAAGAAGAAGCCGAAGAAGAAGAAGAAGCCGAAGCAGAAGAAGGGGTCGGACAAGGCTTCCAAGCAGGTCCCGCCCACCGCTGCGGCCGCCGACCCGGGCTGCGCCGAGGGAACCACCGCGGGCCAGAAGAAGGACCCGGGCCAGTCCTTCGAGGGCCTGGCCAAGGTCACCTTCGCCGCCGACGTCTGCCTGGTGATGCGCTACGTGAAGCGCAAGACCCGCCAGACCGGAACCTTCCGGCTGGATCTGCGGAAGTACACCGCCTCCACCCTGGAGGTGCCCTTCGCCGAGAACATCGGCGACCTCCGGAGCCTCCTCGACAACGCCGCCATCTTCCGGAGCGTGAACCTGGACGACCCGCTCTACAAGCAGCGCGAGATCGCTGCCTCCCTCAACGGCGTCGGCGCCCCGGACTTCGGCCGCTTCCTGAACTACGTGGCGGTCCAGATGCGCAAGCAGCACGAGGGTGGAGACACCACCTACGACGAGGTGCGCATCGACCGGAACACCTTCAGCCGCCGCGGCAACGACTTCAAGCTGCTCTACGGCTGGAAGGGCGACGACGACCGCGATCTCTGGATGGGCTACCAGTTCCGCACGCAGTGGAGCTTCGCGGGGGGCAACCAGGTGGAGACGGAGTGGACGCCGGCGACGTTCTCGGCGATCGATCTGGCGCCGCCCTACGAGCGCCGGACCATCCAGCTCGACGGAAGCCCCGAGGACCTGGCCGACGCCCAGGTGCGCTCGGTCACCGTGCGGATCTACTACGAGCTCGGGGGCGAGGAGAAGGTGGAGCAGGTCACCCTGCGGGCGGACCGCGGCGACGCCTCCCGGCGGGTGGAGTTCATCGTACCCCTGGGCCAGCTGGACTACGACTTCGAGATCCAGTGGCGGCTCCGGGGCAATCGGACGGTCTCGTCGGGCCGCGGGACGACGAACAGCAGCGTGCTCTACGTGGACGAGCTTCCCGAGACCTAGGTTCGACGTCGCGAACGTCAGGAGAGGATGCGCATGGGCTTCTGGGCAAACCGACGACGCGGCGGACCGATGCTGCCGTGGCTGGCGCTGGCGCCGCTGCTGCTCGCGGCGGCGCCAGCCGACGCGCAGGTCGAGGATCCGGAGTTCCAGGACTTCTTCTTCAGCGTGTGTCAGGGCCAGCCGACCGGCACCCTGGCGACGCGCTGCGCCGAGACCCCGAACGCCGACGGCGACCTGTCGGGCGACAGCGAGGCCTCCCTGAATCCCAGCCAGGGCGTCACGGCCAACGAGGGGGCGCTCTACCGGGCGCGGGAGCGGCAGCGGACCATCCGGGAGATGCTCGAGCGGCGGCGCGAGGAGGAGGCCGCACCCGACACCACGATCCGCGAGAGCGGCCGCCTGAGCCTCCTGGCCAACGGTCGCTACGTGGGCATCGACCAGGACGACTCCGACAACCAGCGGGCCCTGGACGGGGACGTCTGGAGCGCCCACCTCGGAGGTGACTTCCGGCTCGGCAACGGCCTCGTGGTGGGCGCCCTGTTTGCCTACGAGCACGCCGAGTCCTCCTTCGAAGGGGAGCAGCTGGGCGTCAATTTCACCCCCGCCGGCGAGTCCGGCTCGATCGACTCGGAGTCCTACTCGGTCACGGTCTTCGGCTCGTTCGCCCCGACGGGCGCCCTCGAAGGCTTCTACATCGACGGCAACATCGGCTACGAGCTGAGCCACTACACCTTCGACCGCCAGTCGATCTTCCAGGAGACCACGCGAACCCTGGCCCAGGTGCCCTCGAACGTGCGCGGCACCCCGGACGGCGACGAGTTCAGTCTCGGCGCGAACATGGGCTACGAGCTGAGCCTCGGCGCGCTGAGCCTCGGGCCCTGGGTGGGGCTCAGCTACGTGCGGACCCGCATCGACAGCTACAAGGAGCGCGACCTCAGCGGAGCCGGCCTCAACCTCCGCTACGACGCCCAGCAGCGGAACTCCCTGCTCTCCACCGTGGGCCTCCGCACCAGCTACGCCCTGAGCTTCGACTGGGGCGTACTGATCCCCCAGCTGCGCTTCGCCTGGGAGCACGAGTTCAGCGAGGCGCGCCCCCGGGTCGAGAGCCGCTACGTCCTCGACCCGACGCCCACCCGATTCGTCGTCCGCGGCGACCGGCCGGACCCCAACTACGTCCAGGCGGGCGCCGCGGTGTCCGCCGTGCTCCCCAACGGCTGGATCCCCTTCGTCGACTACGAGAGCCTGATTGGGTACCGGAACCTCGAACGCCACACGGTCACCGTCGGCCTCCGCAAGGAGCTCTGAGCGCGCCGCCGGACGGTGGGCGGCGGCGATGGTCGGAGCGCTCGCGCTGGCCCTCGCCTGCGCCTCGGGCGGCGCGCCCCGCTCTGCAGCCCCGCCGCGCGGCGCAGACGCCGACGACCTGCTCGTGGTGGACTGCCTCCTCCCCGGCGTGGTGCGCCAGCTCGGCCGCAACGCCACCTACGTCCGGGCGCGCCGGCCGATCAAGACGTCGGCCGAGGACTGCCGCCGCCGCGGCGGCGAGCACGAGATCCGCGGCGAGGAGGCCTACGAGGAGTCGCTGCGCGCCTGGCTTCCGCTGGCCAAGCAGGGCGATCCCGAGGCCCAGAACTACGTCGGCCAGCTCTACGAGCAGAGCGTCCCCCCGGACTACGACCTCGCCGCCGTCTGGTACCGACGCGCGGCCGAGCAGGGCGACCCCCGAGCCCAGATCAACCTGGGCCAGCTCTACGAGAGCGGCCGGGGCGTCCCGGCGGACCCGGCCCGGGCCCGGGCGTGGTACCGACGCGCCTCGGGCCTGACCGACCAGGGGCTCGCCTACGTTCCGGCCCCCGCCGATCCCGCCGAGACCCGCCGATTGGAGCGCGCCCTCGAGGCGCGCGAGCGGGCGCTGCGGGAGGCGGAGCAGGAGCTCCGGCGCCTGCGCGCGGAGCGGACGCCGCCTCCGCGGGACCCCGATCCCGCCCTGCGACGGGAGCTCGAGCGCCTCCGCGCCGACCTCGCGCGCGCGCGCCGCGAGCTGGCCGAGGCGCGCGAGAAGCCGGCCGTGCCCGACCCGGCGCTCGAGCGCGAGGTCGCCCGGCTCCAGACGGCCCTCGCGGACGCCGAGCGCGAGCGCGACGCCACCAGCCAGGCGCTGCCGGAGCGCGACGCCGAGATCCGCACCCTGCAGGCGGAGGTCTCGCGACAGCGGGAGCAGCTCTCCCGCCAGCGCGAGCAGCTCGAGAGCCTGCAGCGGCCCGCCGATCCCGCCGACCTCCCCGGCCCGACCCTCCAGATCATCGAGCCCCCGGTGCCACCCCGGACCCGGGGCGTGCAGGTGGTGGCGTCGGCGCCGGGGCCTGCCTCCC
>CAYTZH010000063.1:0-19371 GCA_964442285.1 uncultured Spirochaetales bacterium
CCCGACCCGTGATCGAGAACACGTCCTCGATCGGCATCAGGAAGTCCTTGTCCAGCGCACGCTCCGGCTCCGGAATCGTCGCGTCCAGCGCACCCATCAGCTCGTCGATGCACGCGTTCGCCTCGTCGTTCGACGAGTCCTCCCCCGCCTTCAGCGCCGAACCCTTCACGATCGGAATGTCGTCGCCCGGAAACTCGTAGTTGCTGAGCAGCTCCCGAACCTCCAGCTCCACCAGCTCCAGCAGCTCCTCGTCGTCCACCTGGTCCACCTTGTTCAGGAACACCACGATGTGCGGAACGTTCACCTGGCGCGCCAGCAGCACGTGCTCCCGCGTCTGCGGCATCGGACCGTCCGCCGCGCTCACCACCAGGATCGCACCGTCCATCTGCGCCGCCCCCGTGATCATGTTCTTCACGTAGTCGGCGTGACCCGGACAGTCCACGTGCGCGTAGTGACGACCCTCCGTCTCGTACTCCACGTGCGCCGTCGCGATCGTGATCCCCCGCTCCCGCTCCTCCGGCGCCTTGTCGATGTTCGCGAAGTCCACCTTCTCGGCGAGACTCTTGTGCGCCTGGCGCGACGTGATCGCCGCCGTCAACGTCGTCTTCCCGTGGTCCACGTGACCGATCGTCCCCACGTTCACGTGCGGCTTCGTCCGCTCGAACTTCGCCTTGGCCATTCCCTGCTTCTCTCCTTCGGGCCGGGTTGCTGTTCACGTCCCGCTCGTCGTCGCCTGGAGGCGCTCGACTCAGCAGTGCGTGGAGCCCACGACCGGACTTGAACCGGTGACCTCGTCCTTACCAAGGACGTGCTCTACCGACTGAGCTACGTGGGCGCCTGGATCCTCTCTTCGCTTCGGGAGGGAAGGACCCGGTTGGAGCGGGAAACGGGGCTCGAACCCGCGACCCCGAGCTTGGAAGGCTCGTGCTCTACCAACTGAGCTATTCCCGCCCGTTGACCGTTCCGTTGCAGTGCGTACCGCTGAGACCGCGCCTCTGCCGGGCGCCCTCCGGCCTTGCGACCCTCCAGGAGCGCCGTGGCTCCGTTGGTGGAGAGGGGAGGATTCGAACCTCCGAAGGCATGAGCCAGCAGATTTACAGTCTGCCCCGTTTGACCGCTTCGGTACCTCTCCGTGTCGGAGCGTTGACTTTCGGAGTTCAAAGCGTAAGCGGCCCTGCCCCCGTCGGAGCCGGGCTCGCCTGAAACTCTCTTTGGTGTCGATCGCGCCGCCTTCGACGATCCCTTCCTGGAGCTGGCGATGGGACTCGAACCCGTAACCTGCGGATTACAAATCCGCCGCTCTACCTGTTGAGCTACGCCAGCGAGCGGCTGGGACCGAGCGAGCAATATAGGGCCGCACGCCTGGGCCGGCAACCCGGGATCTCAGCATTCTCGCAGGGATACGGCATTCCGGCGCACCCACTCGTAGGCGACCAGACCGGCCGCCGTCGCCACGTTCAGGGAGGCGACGCGGCCCCGCATGGGGATCCGGACGACGTGGTCCAGGCGACGTCGCAGGCCGGGGCGCAGGCCGCGGCCTTCCCCCCCCAGCACCACCACGACGTCCCCCCGGAGCACCCGGTCGGGCATCCCGAACAGGTCGTCGCCCTGAAGATCGGCGCCAAACGTCCAGAATCCCTTGGCTTTCAGTGTCTCGAGGGCGTTCGGGAGATTGCCGACCCGCGCCACGGGCAGTCCCTCGAGGGCGCCGGCGCTGGCGCGGACCGCTGCGGGTCCCAGCGGGGGCGAGCGGCGCTCGGTCAGGAGCAGCCCGCGCGCGCCCGCCCCGTCGGCGACCCGGGCGATCGCGCCCAGGTTGCGCGGATCCTCCACCCCGTCGAGGGCGAGGACCAGGCGCGGGGGCTCGCCCGCGCAGAGCGACTCCAGGGGGACGGAGGGGAGCGGACCCGCCTCGAGGACGAGGCCCTGGGTGCGGGTCTCGTCGCCGGCCAGCCGCGCGAGGGCGTCGGCGGCGAGCTCTTCCACCTCGAGCCCCAGGTCCGCCGCCCGGGCGCGGATCCGCTCCACGTCCCGGCCCGCGCGCCCCTTTCGGATCCAGAGCTTGCGGAGGCTGCGCCGCCGCTGGCGCAGGGCCTCGGCCACGGCGCGGACTCCCGGGACGAGGTCGGCGCCGGCCGAACCCGGCTCGCCGCCACTCCGGCCGCGGGAGCGGTCAGGACGCCGCGCCAAGGGCCTGCTCGATCTCCGCCACCACCCGGCGGGCGGCCGCGGCGGGATCTCCGGCGCGGACCACCGGTCGCCCCACCACCAGGAGGTCCGAGCCGGCGGCGACCGCCTCGGCCGGCGTCGCCGCGCGGGCCTGGTCGCCGGGCTCCGCGCCGGCCGGTCGGATGCCGGGGGTCACGATCCAGGCCTCCGGGCCCAGGCGCTCCCGAAGCAGCGCGGCCTCCCGGGGCGAGGCCACCACGCCGTCCAGGCCGCAGTCCAGGGCGAGATCGGCGAGGCGAAGCACCTGGTCGCGCACGGGGCCGCCCACGCCCACCCGCGCCAGCTCCGCCTCGTCGAGACTCGTCAGCACGGTGACCGCCACCAGCAACGGCGGCGAGGCCCCGGCGGCGGCGGCCTCCTGGGCACCGGCCCGGGCCGCGCGCAGCATGGCAGCCCCGCCGCCGGCGTGGACCGTGAGCATCGACGCCCGGTGGCGGGCCGCGGCCGCCACCGCGGCCCGCACCGTGTTGGGGATGTCGTGGAGCTTGATGTCGAGGAAGACCCGACCGTGCTTGCCCACCCGTTCCGGGGCGAGCGGGCCGGCGGCGGCGTACAGCTCGGCGCCTACCTTGAGCCAGCCGGGCACGCCGGCCAGGGCCTGCACCAGCGCCTCGGCGGAGACGAGGTCCGGCAGGTCCAGGGCGACGGCCAGCCGCTCCCTCGGGCTGGCGGCCTGGGCCAGGGCAACCTCCCTGGAGGGCGCAGCGCACCCTCCCTCGAGGGCCGGGGCGACCCTCCCTAGAGCTCGGCGTCGACTCTAGCGCGGAGGTCCTCGAACTCCGCCAGGAAGGGCTCGGGATCCGTGATCCCCGGGTGGTTCTTGAGCTCGAACTCCAGGTAGGAGAGCAGCTCGCTGAGGGCCGCGCCGAGCTCGCGGCGTCGGTTCCCGGGCAGGCGGAGGGCGCGCTGGGCGATCTCCTGGGGATCGAGGGTGGCGTGCGGGCTGAGCCGGAGACCCGAGAGCAGGTCCGGGTGGCGCTCGGCGAGCTCCTGGAGGACCCGGGTGAGGCGTCGGACCACCGGCGCGGCGCCCTCCACGGCCACCAGCGGCGCCACCAGCTCCGCCAGCAGCTTGGCGTGGGCCTCGGCCGAGCGGCGGATGGCCTCCTCGTCGGCGCTGCGCAGATCGGCCTCGCCGACGTAGGTGCCGTCGTCGCTGCTCCGACCCACCTGGACGGCGCCCACGAGCCGCAGGAGCTGGAGGGTGCGGGCCGCCGACAGCGGGTCGAGGCCGGTGCGGCGGCAGAGCCCCGGGAAGCTGGGCTCCTCGCCCAGCGCCGCGAGCACCTCGCGCTCGGTACTGGCGAGGTCCGCGTGGGCCCCCTCCACCGGCGCCAGGCTGACCCGGGGATCCTCGAGCATGGCCAGGAAGCGCAGGAGCTCGTCGCGCCGCTGCACCCCCTCGGCGACGAGCCGGCGCGTGGGCAGGGACAGACGCACGACGTTGTCGGGCTGGACCTCTCCCTCCCAGAAGTAGACGGTGCCGGTCGTATAGGCGAAGAGCGACCGGACGATCTCCTCCACCTGGTACTTCACGCCGTGCCACAGCTCCCGGGGCGTCAGGAAGCCGCGCTCCACGAAGATCCGGCCGAAGCGCGACGACGGGGTATGGCGCCGCTCGGCCTCCCGGAGCTGGGCGAGGCTGATCACCCCGGCCCGGAGCAGGCACTCGCCGAGCCGGTCCACCTTCAGGTTCGAGGAGGCGAAGACCACCTCGCCCCGGTGCAGATAGACCGCCTTCGCGTGGTCGCGATGGGTGAAGTAGAGGAAGCCCGACTTGCCCGCGCGGTGGACCAGGGCCAGGACGTCGGCCAGGGGGAACGCCCGGACGTTGGCCGAGAACACCAGCTCCCGGTTCCAGGGCAGAGCCGAGCCCGCGTCCCCGGAGCTCCGCTCGAGCAGGACCGTGCGGACCCCCACGTCGAGCACGCGCAGGCACTCCTCGGGCGCGAGCCCGAGCTGCTCCCGGGAGCCCGGCGGGATCTCGATCTCCCCGAAGGGCCTTTCCCCGACCGGTTCTCCCATGCGGCTCCCCTCCGGCGCACCCCGAACGACAAGGCGCCGGCCTCGGAGGTCATTTCGTCCCGCTCGGGATTCCGCTTGAGGGCGAGGCGCGCGACGGTATCCCGCGCCCCTCGTTGCACTCAAGTTGCCGGTCCGTGAGCCGATGGGGTCCCGCAGGAGGGGGAACCATGGAACCGGAACCCGAGGTCAGCGAGCGTCGGCGCCACTCCCGCTGGGTGAGCCAGCTCCCAGTGCGCGTCTCCACCATCGACGCGGACGTCGATCCCCGCAGCGGTCGCCGCTACTTCCGCAGCTTCCGCGAGTGGAGCTCGAACCTCTCGCGCGGCGGCGTGTTCGTGAAGACCCGCGAGTCCCTGGACCCCGGCAGCCGGCTGCTGATCGAGGTCAGCCTGCCGAGCGGCGAGACCCTGGAGGCCGTCGGCCGGGTGGCCTGGACGCGGCACGGGTGCGGCGGCGCCGCGGCTGCGGACGAGCTGGGCCAGGGCGTGGGCGTCAAGTTCATCGGGGCCACGGCGGAGCAGATGATGGCCCTCGAGCGCTACCTCTACGGGGACAGCGAGGCCGGGGAATAAGGTATGCTCGCGGGCCATGCGGCCCCCGGGCATCTACAAGCTCTCCTACCGCAACCGCGGCCCCTTCGGGGCGGCGGAGGGGCCCTCGCGCGGTGCGTTCGGGGCGCGCGACGGCCTGCTCTCGGGGGTCCTGCCGGGCCAGCGCACCCAGCGCATCCTCGACTCGCTCCGGCGGGAGATCCTGGAGGGCGGCAGTGCGAACGTCCGGATCCGCCGGGTCTTCGCCTCCCCGGTGGAGGTTTTCCGGCTGGAGCTCGAGCTGCCGGACCTGGGCTATCAGCGGGTGACCCTGCTCGACCGGGATGCCCTGGAGGACCTGCTCGCCACCGACGACGTGCGGGCCGTGGTGCAGCAGGCGGTGGTGGACGGCTAGCCGGAAGGTGCCCGGGGCAGGGGTCGAACCTGCACGGCCAAGGGCCAGGCGATTTTAAGTCGCCCGCGTCTACCGGTTCCGCCACCCGGGCCGACGCGTCAGTCTACCGGGGCAGGAACGGCGGCGGAACCGGGAGCGGCAGCATGTTCCAAGGCAAGAAGGTCGTCGTGGTCATGCCGGCCTACAACGCGGCCAGGACCCTCGAACGGACCGTGCGCGAGATCCCGCCCGGCGTCGTGGACGAGATCGTCGTCACCGACGACGCCAGCGCCGACGAGACCGTCGAGGTCGCCCGCCGGCTCGGCCTGCGGACCCTGGTCCACGAGCACAACCGCGGCTACGGGGGCAACCAGAAGACCTGCTACGCCGAGGCCCTGCGCCTGGGCGCCGACGTGGTGGTCATGCTCCACCCCGACTACCAGTACTCGCCCAAGCTGCTGCCGGCCATGATCAGCATGATCGCGGTCGGGCCCTACGACGTGGTCCTGGGCTCGCGCATCCTGTGCGGAACGGCCCGCAAGGGCGGCATGCCGCTCTACAAGTGGGTGTCCAACCGCTTCCTGACCGCGGTCCAGAACCTCCTCTGCGGCGCGAAGCTCTCCGAGTACCACACGGGCTACCGGGCCTTCTCCGGCGAGGTGCTGCGGCAGCTCCCGCTGCTCGAGAACTCCGACGACTTCGTCTTCGACAACCAGATGCTCGTGCAGGCGCTCCACGCCGGCTTCGAGTTCGGCGAGGTGAGCTGCCCGACGGCCTATTTCGAGGAGGCCTCGTCGATCAACTTCGGCCGCTCTGTCCGCTACGGCCTCGGTGTGCTGGGCGCTTCGCTGCAGTTCGCCCTGCAGCGGCTGGGGATGGCCCGCTTCCGCATCTTCGACGTCGACGGGCGGCGGCTCGAGCCTCACCGCGAGCCGGAGGACTGGGTTCAGCGCGTCGGCTGAGGCCCGGGGTCCAACGGCGCCGAGCGCGCCCGCACCAGCAGGTCGAGCGCCCGGGCCAGCGCCTCCGCTTCCTCGGCGTCGGCGGCCGCCAGGTGGGCCGGGTCCGGTCGATCCTGGAGCCGGAGCTGGATCTCGGCGCCGAAGAGCCAGCGCCGGGCGCGCACCCCGTCGATCTCCTCGATCTGCACGTGCAGGATGTGGGGGCCCGTGCGCACCGGCCGCTCCACGACGACCGGCTCGGCGGGTGCCCAGGGACTCCCCGCCCGGACGCGCCACTCGACGCGCTGACGCCACTCGGTGAGCCAGACCTCCATGCGCAGACCGCCGTCGACGAGCGAGAGGTCCGAGCGGCGCTCCGCCGCCTCGGCCAGGACGGCCACCGCCGCATCGAGGCTCTCGGGGCTCACGGGCGCCGGCGCCGGACCCGCCTGGGCACAGGCGGTGGCAACGCTCAGCAGCAGCGCAGGAAGGGAGCGTCGGCGGAACCTCGGAGAGCTTGCGGCCATGGAGCCTCCGGACCAACGGAGTCTAGCCCTGGATCCGGAGCCCGGTCGCGGCGTCGAACAGGTGCAGCCGCTCGGGCGGCACGCGCACCCGCACTCCCACCGTCTCCCCGACCCGGAACGGATGGGTCAGGTCCGCGGATACCACGAGCGGCATCCCGCCGGCGAGCCGCAGGTGCAGACGCTGCTCGGGCCCGAGCAGCTCCACCACCTCCACCCGTCCCGGAAAGGTGCCCGCCCGCTCGGGATCCACGAGCTCGAAGGCGCGCGGGCGCAGGCCGACCACGACTGCGCCCCGATGTCCGCCCTCGAGCCCGGGCGCCACCTCCGCGGCGAGGCCGCGCGCGCAGGCCCGGAGGGTCGCGCCTTCGGCCACCAGCTCGGCCTCCAGCAGGTTCATCGCCGGGGATCCGATGAAGCCCGCCACGAAGACGTCCGCCGGTCGCTCGTACACCTCGAGCGGCGGACCGACCTGGTGCAGGCGGCCGTCGCGCAGCACCGCGATCCGGTCGCCCAGGGTCATGGCCTCCTCCTGGTCGTGGGTGACGTAGAGCATGGTCGCGCCGAGCTCGGCGTGGAGCCGCGCCAGCTCCGCGCGGGTGCGAGCGCGCAGCGCCGCGTCGAGATTCGAGAGGGGCTCGTCCAGCAGGAAGGCCGCGGGCTCACGCACCAGCGCACGCCCCAGGGCCACCCGCTGTCGCTGACCGCCCGAGAGCGCGGCCGGGCGCCGCTCCAGGAACGCCGCCAGGTCGAGCCGCGCCGCCGCCGCCTCCACGCGCCGGGCGATCTCGCTGGGTGCCAGCCGGCGCAGGCGCAGGGCGAAGGCCAGATTCTCCCGAACGGTCTTGTGGGGATAGAGCGCGTAGCTCTGGAACACCATGGCGACGTCGCGCTCCTGGGGCGAGAGGGCGGAGACCTCGCGCTCGCCGATCCAGAGCCGCCCCGCGCTCGCGCGCTCCAGGCCCGCCACCAGGCGGAGCGCGGTGGACTTGCCGCAGCCCGAGGGACCCACCAGCACCAGCAGCTCGCCGTCGCCCACGTCGAGGTCGAGGCCGTGCAGGGCCACGGCGCCCCCCGGCCAGACCTTGCGGAGCCCCTCGAAGCGCACCCCCGCCACGCCCTACCCCTTCACCGCGCCGGCGGTGAGGCCCTGGACGATGCGGCGCTGCAGCGCGAGCACCAGCAGGGTGACCGGCGCCGTGGCCACCAACGCGGCCGCGAGCACCTGTCCCCAGGGCACCTGGTAGCGGCCGCGGAACAGCGCGATCGCCACGGGCACGGTCTGGGTGTCGGGCCCCAGGCTGAACGAGAGCGCGAAGAGAAACTCGTTCCAGCAGTAGACGAAGGTGAGGATGGCGGTCGCCGCCAGCCCGGGCAGCGCCAGGGGCAGCACCACCTCGGCGAGCACCCGCAGGCGACCGGCCCCGTCCACGGCGGCGGCCTCCTCGAGCTCGGCCGGAAGCTGGCGGAAGTAGCCGACGAGCATCCACACCGTGAGCGGCAGCGCGAAGGTGAGGTAGGGGAAGACGAGCCCCTGGAGGGTGTCGATCCAGCCCAGGCTGCGCAGCAGCTGATAGAGCGGGGAGACGATCGCGATCTGGGGGAACATGCTCACCGCCAGCACGCCGGCGAGCAGCAGTCCGCGCCCCCGGAAGCGCATCCGGGCCAGGGCGTAGGCGCACAGGGATCCGAGCAGGACGCAGAGCAGCGTCGTGGTGGCCGCCACCGCGAAGGAGTTCCGCAGCGGCAGCCAGAAGCGGCGCTCGTCGAAGAGCGCCCGGTAGTGATCGAGCACGAAGGGGTCCGGCCAGAGGGGCGGCGACGCGAACAGGCGCGCCTCCGGCGAGACCGAGGCCACGGCCACCAGGTAGAGGGGCGCCACGAGCAGCCCCAGCCCCAGGGCCGCCGCGGCCCCCGCCGCCCACGCGAGCCGGTCCCCGGCGCTCACGCTGCGCACCTCACGCGGCGTCCTCGCGGCCTAGCAGGCGGATGCCCGCCAGGGCCACGAGGAAGCTCGCGAGGAACACGAGCATGGCCAGGGCCGAGCCGTAGCCGAAGCGGAGGCTCTGCAGGAGGGCGGCGAAGGAGGTGAGCGCAATGGGCTCGGTGGCCGTGCCCGGCCCGCCCGCCGTCAGCACGTAGATCAGGTCGAAGACGCGCAGGGCGTCGAGCAGCCGGAAGACCAGCGCCACGCCGAGGGCCGGCCGCAGCCGGGGCAGGACCACGTGCCAGAGCTCCTGGACGGGACCGGCCCCGTCCACCCGCGCGGCCTCCCGCAGGCTGGGATCGACGCCCTGGAGACCGGCGAGAAGCAGCAGGGCCACGAACGGCGTCGTCTTCCAGACGTCCGCCAGGACCACCGGCACCCAGGCCAGCCAGGGGTCCGCCAGCCAGGCGCGGGGCGGGCCCGGCAACAGGTTCGCCGCCGCGCCGGGACCGTCGAAAAGGAAGCGCCAGACCAGGGCCGCGACCACCGTGGGCAGGGCCCAGGGCACCAGGGCCGCCGCGCGGGCGAGCCCGCGGCCCCGACCCAGGGCGTCGAGGGCCAGCGCCAGGCCGAGCCCCAAGAGCATCTCCAGGCTCACCGTCGCCGCGGCGAAGCCGGCGGTGCGCGCCAGCGCGCCCAGCGCCCGCGGGTCCCCGAAGGCCTCGGCGTAGTTGGCCAGGCCCACGAAGCTGCGGCCGGCCTCGGGAAAGCGCAGGTCGTGGCGGTGGAGCGACTCCCAGAGCGTCCACGCGAGCGGGAACAGGGCCATGGCGGCGATCACCGCCACGGTGGGCAGCACGAACAGCCAGGCCTGTCGGACTTCGCTCGCCTCCCGCGACGAGAACCCTCGCGGCGGCTCGCTGCGCGCGGGCCCGGAAGGCCCGCTTGCCTGTCGGACTTCGCTCGCCTCCCGCGACGCCTCGCCGCTAGCCATCGGGGACGCGGTCGAGCACGGCCGCCATTCCCTCGGCGGCCTGGGCCAGCGCGACCTCCACCGAGACCTGCCCCGAGAGCGCCCGGTGCAGCGGGATCTGCAGCGCCTGGGAGAGCTCGGCGTACACGGGCGTGGGCGGCCGCGGGACCGCCCGCTCGATCACGGCGCGGGCGGCGGCGGGCGCCACGGGCAGCACGCCCTCCAGGCTGCCATCGGCGTAGAGCGACGGGCGCGGCGGGTACTGCCCCGCGCCGGCGGCGCGCTCCCGCATCTGCGCCGGCGCGGTCAGGAACTGGACCAGGGCCCAGGCCGCCTCGGGAACGTCGCTGGCGGCGTTGAGCGCCAGCTGCCCGCCGCCGAGGGCGGCGCTGGGCTCGCCGGCCGGAGCGCCGGGCATGGGCGACACGGCGAAGCGACCCACCACCCGGGACTCCTCCGGGTCCTCCAGCAGGGGCGCGGCGTAGGGCCAGTTGCGCATGAACGCGGCCCCCCCGTTCTGGAACACGAAGCGCGCCTGCTCCTCCTGCCAGGTGAGCACGTCCGTCGGCGAGGCGCCGCCCTCCGCCACGGCGTCGCGCAGGAAGGCCAGCGCGTCGCGTCCCGCCGGCGAGTCGACCGCGGGCCGGCCCGAGGCGTCGAGGAGGCGGCCGCCGAAGCCGGCGAGCACCTCGAGGAAGACGGTGACCAGCCCCTCGTAGCGCGCCCCCTGCCAGACGAAGCCTTCGGGCGCGCGCCCGTCCCGCCGGGCGGCGGCGGCAGACTCGGCCAGCGCCGCCAGGCTCTCCGGCGGCCCGTCGAAGAGATCGGTCCGCCAGTAGAGCATCCCCACGTCCACGAACCAGGGCACGGCGAACAGACGCCCCCGCCAGCGATTGGCGGCGAGGGTGGCCGGGAAGAAGTCGCTCGCGTCCACCCCCAGCTCGTCGAGCGGGCGGATCCAGCCCGCCGCGGCGAACTCGGCGGTCCAGATCACGTCGAGCTGGAGCACGTCCGGGTCGGGCGCCCGGGCGTTCAGCCACTGGACGTAGAGCTGGTGACGCTGGTCCGCGTTGTCCGGCGTCGTCTGGATCTCGACCCGCACGTCGGGCCGCTGCGCCTCGAAGCGCGCGACCTGCTGCTCGAGCAGGCTGCGCTCGGCGCCGAGGGCGCTCCCGGGGAAGGTGACCACCGTCGGGGCGTCCGCGTCCCGCCCCTCGCCACCACAGGCCACGAGGCCCGCGGGCAGCGCGGCCAGCAGGGCCAGCGCGAGGCCGAGGGCCGGGAGCGCTAGCCCAGGGCGTAGAGGCGGGCGCAGTTGTCCCACAGCACCTTGCGCTTGGTTTCCTGGGAGACACCCGGGAGGCCCAGGAAGGTCTCCATGGCGCGGGGGTAGGCGGAATCGTCGTGGGGCCAGTCGCTGGAGATCACGAAGTTGTCGTCGCCCACCTGCTCCACCACCCGGGCCAGGTTCGCCTCGTCCGGCTCCACCGCCACCCAGCAGTGGTCGCCGAAGTACTCGCTCGGGCGTCGCGCGAGCCGCGCGCGGTCGGCATGCCCGAGCTTCTCGAACTCCTCGTCGAGACGCCAGAGCCACCAGGGCACCCAGCCGCAGCTCCCCTCCAGGAAGGCCGCGCGCAGCCGGGGGAAGCGGTCGAAGACCCCACCCGTGATGAGGCCGCCCATGGCGAGCATCAGCTCCAGGGGATGTCCGGCGGCGTGCATCAGCATGAGGTTGTCGAGGTAGCGATTGCCGAGGTGCTCCTGGTAGGCGCCCTGGAGGCCGTGGAAGGCGAGGGGCACGCCCAGGTCGCAGGCGGTCTGCCACAGCGGGTCGTAGGCCTCGTCGTACCAGGGGCGCTTCGCCACCGGGTTGGAGGGCAGCACGATCGCCACGTGGCCCCGCTCGCCGACGGCGTACTCCGCCTCGGCCGCGGCGAGGCGCGGGTCCTGGCACGGGACCAGGGCCGTGGCCTTGATGCGCTCCGGCGCCTCGTCGCTGCGATCCGCGGCCCAGCGGTTCCAGGCCCGACACAGGGCGGCGGCGAAGGCCGGGTCCTGGTCGTCGTCGGCGATCACGTGGCTGCCGATGGTGCGGAAGGTGACCGCCAGATCGATGCCCTCGACGTCCATGGCGTCCAGCTGACTCTTGGCGTCGAAGCGCCGGCGCATGGCCTCGTCGTAGCGTCGGAACTTCTCGTGGCCCTGGTCGTAGCGGGCCTTGTTGAGGTGGGCCCGCTTGGGATGGTCCGACCAGGCGGGGTAGAAGCGCCCGTTGCACTGCCAGGTGTAGTTGCCGCTGGCGGGGACCTGGGCGATTCCCGGCGCCCGGTCGCGATGGGCGGCGTCGAGGTACTCGACCCAGAGGTCGGGCATCTCCATCACGTGCATGTCCGAGTCGATGATGCGGAAGCCGTCGCGGGCCATGGTTCCTCCGGGACGCGGGGCCGATCCGCGCATTATATGAGCACCGGCGGTCGACCCGGAACCCCCGCGGGAAGATGCCCCTGTGCCGCGTCGGGGGTAAGCTCCGGACCGCACCGGCCCGCGCGTCCGGCGTCGCACCGGGCAGCCTGCACGCCGATCGGCTACAGCGCGCTCCGAGCCCGACCGAAGAGGAAAGCTGCCCGATGGTGGACCGATGAGCGAGACCGCCTGCGCCAGCCCGGCCGGCACGCGCCTTCCGCCGCGACTGAGCCGGCTGCGCTCCCTGCGCCTGGTCCTGGCGCGCGGGCGGGTGGACATGCTGACGCCCCTGCGCAGGATGCACGCGGAGTGCGGCTCCGCCGCGATGGTGGACCTCAGCCCCGTGATGCAGTCCATCTACCTGTTCGGTCCGGACGCCAACGCGCTGGTGCTCGCCGACCGCGAGGGCCGCTTCTCGGCCCAGAAGCCCTGGACCTGGATCATGGGGCGCATCTTCCGGGGCGGACTCCTGCTCCGGGACGGAGAGGACCACCGACACCACCGCCGGATCATGCACGCGGCCTTCACGCGCCGCGTCCTGCACGAGTACGCCGCGTTCATGGGGCCCCTGATCGAGACGGGGGTGGCCGGCTGGGACCGGCCGGACCTCCGCGCGTTCGGCGCGTTCAAGGCGCTGACCCTGGACATGGCGGCGGCCCTGTTCGTCGGAGCCGACCTGGGCCCGGCCAGCGATCGGATGAATCGCGCCTTCGAGGACATGGTGGCCGCCTCCATGTCGCTCGTCCGCCTGCCCCTGCCGGGCCTCGAGTTCAACCGAGGACTGAAGGGACGCGCCTCTCTGGAGGATTACTTCCGCCAGCTCCTCCCCGAGCGACGCAGCAAGCCGGGGACGGACATGCTGTCCCGCCTCTGCCACGCCGAGGACGAGAGCGGGCATCGCTTCGACGACCAGGAGATCGTCGACCACATGATCTTCCTGATGATGGCCGCCCACGACACGACGACGAGCACCCTGACGTCGATGACCTACGAGCTCGCCGCCCACCCCGACTGGCAGGAGCGGATCCGCGAGGAGAGTCTCGCCCTCGACCGGCCCCACCTGGCCTTCGAGGACCTGGACGAGCTGCCCGGGCTCAGCGTCGTGCTGAAGGAGACCCTGCGCCGCTACCCGCCGCTCCCCGTGATTCCCCGGGTGGCCCTCCGCTCGTTCGAGTTCGAGGGCTACACCGTGCCGGAAGGCGCGATGGTCGTCGTGTCGCCGATCTTCAGCCACCACATGCCGGAGTGGTGGCGGGCGCCGCAGCTGTTCGACCCGGAGCGCTTCTCCCCCGCGCGCCAGGAGGACGCCCAGCACACGCATCTGTGGATTCCTTTCGGAGGCGGCGCCCACCACTGCCTGGGCTTCAAGTTCGCGGAGCTCCAGGTCAAGTCCATCGTCCACCAGCTCGTGCGGCGCTACCGCTGGAGCGTTCCCACCGGCTACCGGATGCCGGTGCAGCAGGCGCCCATCTCCAAGCCCCGGGACGGCCTCCCGGTGACCTTCGAACGGATCCACTAGCCGACGGAGGAGCGGACCCACCGGGCGACCGCGGTATGCTCTGCCCGGCTCATCGCCCGGAGGACAGCCGTGCAACGCGTCGAGGTCACCCATCGCTTCGCAGCGCCCGTCGAACGGGTCTGGGCGCTCTACACGGACCACGGGGGCTGGAGCCGCTGGTCGGGTCTGGGCTCGTCGCGACTCGAGCGGGAGGGCGTACCGGACCGGGACGGGACGGGTGCGGTGCGAAGGCTCGGCGACGGCCTGGCAGCCGTCTCCGAGGAGATCCTCGATTGGGAGCCGCCCAAGCGCTTCACCTACCGGCTCATCCGTGGACCGCTGCCCGTCCGCGACCACGTGGGCGAGGTGATCTTCGAGCCCGACGGCGACGGCACGTTCGTCATCTGGCGCTGTCGCTTCGACGCGATGATCCCGGGCCTCGGGGGGCTGTTCCGTCTCGCCATCACGCGGGTCTTCCGCCGCGCCCTCGCGGGTCTCGAGCGCGCCCTCGCCGCGTGAGCCGCGACGCCGCGCTGACCCGGCTGGTGTGTCGGGTGCCGGGCAAGGGACTCCACGAGATCACGCAGGAGGTCGCCGCTGCGGTGGCGGAGACCGGGCTGCGCGAGGGCCTGTGCACGATCTACCTGCCCCACACATCGGCCAGCCTCACGATCCAGGAGAACGCCGACCCGGCCGTGCGCCGGGACCTGGAGCACTGGCTCGACCGCCTGGTCCCGGAGGGCGATCCCCTCTACACCCACAACGCCGAGGGCCCCGACGACATGCCTGCCCACATCAAGGCGTCGCTCACCGCCACGTCGCTCTCGATCCCGGTGCTGGACGGACGCCTCGCCCTGGGCACCTGGCAGGGCGTGTACCTCTGGGAGCACCGCCGCCAGGCCGGAACCCGCACCGTGCTCGTGCATGTCGCCTGAGGCACCGGCGGCCGCGGCCGAGCTGCGCTTCTCGGGCCCGCTCGACCTGCGGGCAACGCTCTACGCGGCGGCCCATCCCGACGCCGTGCCGATCGGCGACGCCAACCTCCCCCGCCAGGTGACGTTCGCCCTCACGGGAGAAGCGGACGCCGCGGCGGCGGCCGACGACGCGCAGATGCTCGCCCTGCTGGCGCCGTTCGCCGGGTTCCGGGGCTGGGTGGTGCGCTGGATCGAGACCGCCGCACCGCTTCCCCCGCGCCGCGCGCCGCGCGCGGCCCTGCGCCCCCTCCCTTCGGCGAGCGCCGGGCGATGATGGGCCGGCTCCTCATGGCCGGCCTCGCCACCCTGCTCGCCGTGGTGCTGGCCGAGGGGGTCTTGCGGCTGGGCTTCCCCGAGTACGGTCCCAGCCGGCAGGACCGCTCGAGTCCGTTCTGGATCCATCACCCGGATCTCGGCTGGGCCCACACGCCCGGCACCGAGGGGCGCTTCTCGAGCCCCGGCTCCTTCGACGTCGCGGTCCGCATCAATCCGTGCGGGCTGCGGGACGACCCCCACCCGGCGGCCCGCCCGGACGGCCAGCGCCGCCTGCTCCTGGTGGGCGACTCCTTCGCCTGGGCCTGGGGCGTGGAGGAGTCCGAGGGCGTCGCGGAACGGCTCGAGGCGGAGCTCGCCGCCATCGGCCCCTGGACCGTCATCAACCTCTCGACGGCGGGCTACAGCACCGATCAGGAGCTGCTCTGGTATCTCGCGGTGGGCACGCGCTACGAGGTGGATCTGGTGCTGCTCCTGTTCTGCGACAACGATCTGGCCGGGATCACCGAGGCGACCTACTACGACCACCCGAAGCCCTTCTTCCGGCTCGACGGCGACGACGGCCTGGTCCGGGGAAACGATCCGGTGCCCCGGCGCACGCCGTGGGTCCGGCTGCGCGCCTGGCTGAAGGGCCGCACGTACCTCGGCAAGGCGCTCGCGATCCTCCGGATGCAGCGTCTCCCCCGGGACGAGACCCGGACGCCCTACAAGATCTTCCCGCTGAGCGACGCTCAGCGGACCCTCGGGCGGGCGCTGCTGACCCGCTTCGCGGCGGAGGTGCGCGCGCGGGGCCTGCCCTTCGCCGTGGTCCTGATCCCCAGCGGCGCCGAGCACGCCGCCTGGCTGACCGAGGTGGGGCGGGATCTGGGGGTGCCCGTGCTCGACCTCGGGCCGCGCTTCGCCGAGGCCCTGGACGCCGGCGCCGAGCTCATCCTCCAGGGCGATCCGCACTGGACGCCCGCCGGCCACGCCCTCGCGGCGGGGGAGATCGCGGCCTTCCTGCGCCGCGAGGTCGGGCTGCCGGAGGGCGCACCGTGAAGGCGATTCGATCCCGTGTCGTGATCCTGGTGATCGTCGCGACGGGCCTGGCCGCGACGACCGCGGCGAAGGAGCCCGAGCGGGCGCCGTGGGCGGAGGTCCTCGAGGCGGACGATGTCGACTCGCTGCGCTTCACCCACGCCGTGGCCCGCGCGCTGCGCGAGGAGCTTCCCGAAGCCGAGGTGCGGGTGGCGGATCGGCTCGCCCTCGACGTGGTGCAGGAGTCCGGCACGCCCGCGCGGGTGCACCTCGACAACCTGTACCGGGACCTGTCCGCCACCCCGGCGGAGCGCGAGGCGCAGATACGCCAGTTCGTGTCGGGTATCGCCTCCCCCGTCCTCACCCGGGAGACCCTCGGTCCCGAACACCGGACGCGCCTGCGGCCGGTGATCCGCGACGCGGCCTTCGTGGCGGAGCTGCGCCGACGCGCGCCGGGCGAGGACGCGCTCCTGGCCGACCCGCTCGTCGCCGATCTGTGGGTGCTCTACGTCCTCGACCTGGCCCGGACGATCCAGTACGTGACGGCGGCGGATCTCGAGCCCCTGGCGCTCCCCCGGGAGGCCCTGCGGGCCACCGCCCTGGCGGGGTTGCGCGCGGGCCTGCCGTCGGTGCGCATCCAAGGCGGACCGGTCTTCCTGATCGTGGCCGACGGCACCTACGACTCGAGCGTGCTGCTCCTCGACGAGGTCTGGACGCGGATCGAGGCCCAGCTCGGGGGACCCGTGGTGGCGGCGGTGCCCACCCGCAGCCTCGTGGCCTTCGCGGCGGCGGGAGACGTCGAGGCCGTCGAGCAGCTCCGGGCCCTGGCGCGGGAGGGCGAGCGGGAGGGCGCCTACCCGGTCTCCCGCACGCTGCTGCTGCGCCAACGCGGTCGCTGGCAGGCCCTGGAGCCCGACCCCGCGGCGCCCTGACGAAAGCTACAACGGGCAGGAGGAGGCACCCGCGCCGGAGAGCCGCACCGCGTCCGCGGCGCCGAGGATGCCCGCGGGCGCGATGAGCTTGCGGTCGGGCCACTGGCGGCGCTCGGCCGCGAAACGCAGCAGGGCGCGGGCCACGAGCCAGAGCTTGCGGCCGCTCGACACCACGGCGCGGCCGCGGAGGACGTCGCCGCCGCGCGCCTCGATCCGGCGACCGATCTCCGCATAGACGAGCCGTGCGGTGCGGACCGCCAGGGCGGAGCGGGGCTCGAGATAGGCGAGCCCCCGGTCGGCCGAGGCATAGTAGGCGTCGGCGCGGGCGAGCAGCTGGCGCGCGGCCCCTGCCAGCTCGCCGCGGGCCGAGTCGGGCAGGGGCGGCCGGTCCGGCGCGGCGAGCGCGTCCCGGAGCCACGCGCTCAGCCCCGGCCCCACCAGCTCGAGCGGCAGGTAGAGCCGACCCTGCTGCCAGTCCTCGACCACGTCCCGACAGATGTTGGTCAGCTGCATGCCGATCCCGAGATGGGCGGCGTGCGCCGCGGCGCGGTCCTCGGAGACGCCCATCACATGGCTCATCATGAGCCCCACGGTCCCGGCCACGCGCCAGCAATAGACCAGGAGCTCCTCGAGGGTGTCGTAGCCGGCGTGCTCCACGTCCATCGCCATGCCCGCCAGCAACTCCTCGGGATACTCGATCGGGATCCGGCGACGGCGCACGACCTCCTGGAAGCAGTGGCGGACGGGATCCTCCTGGGGCGCGCCGGCGTAGATCCCGCGCAGGGACTCGCGCAGGCCCTCCAACGCTTCCGCGTGTCCGTCCCGCGGCGCCAGGTCCACCGCGTCGTCGCAGAGGCGGCACCACCCGTAGAGCGCCGCCACCTCGTCCCTGCGCCCTCGCGGGAATAGCCGCGATGCCAGGTCGAAGCTCTTGGAGTGATGGGCGATCACGCGCCGGCACTCGGCCCACCGCTCATCCACGCCCGAAATCCTCGAGCAGCGTCGATACCGTCGCCTTCGCCGAGTTGATCACGCCGGGAACGCCGGCTCCGGGATGGGTGCCCGCGCCCACCAGATAGAGGCCCGGGATCCGGGGGTCGCGGTTGTGGGGACGGAACCAGGCGCTCTGGAGTAGCCGCGGCGCGACGGAGAAGGCCGACCCCAGGTGCGACCGGAGCTGCTGCTGGAAGTCCCGGGGCGTGAACGTGCGCTGCACGACCAGGTGCTTCCGGAGGTCCGGAAGGAAGGCCTCCAGCGCGGCGAGGATGCGGTCGGCGTAGCCCGCGGCCTCCCGATCCCAGTCGAGCTCCAGGTGGCCCAGGTGGGGCACCGGGCTGAGCACGTAGAAGGCCTCGCACCCCTCGGGCGCGAGCGAGGGATCGGAGACCGTGGGCGCGTGCAGGTAGAGGCTGAAGTCCCGAGGCAGGCTGCGCCCGTAGAAGACGTCGTCCAGTAGCCCCCGGTAGCGCGGCCCGAGTACCACCGTATGGTGTGCGAGGTCGTCGTAGCGTCGGTCGGTGCCGAAGTAGATCAGGAAGAGCGACATGGACCAGGCCATCCGCGCGAGGCGGCCGGCGGTGCGCCGCGCGCGGGGATCGTCGCCGTAGAGAACGGCATACGTGTGGTGGACGTCGGCGTTCGAGACCACCGCGTCGAAGGTCTGCTCGCCAGCGTCCGTCGCGACCCGATGCCGACCGTCGGGCGCCAGACGGACCCGCTGGACCGGGCTCGACAGCAGCAGCGTGCCGCCCAGGTCCACGAAGCGGCGGGCGATGGCGTCGACGAGGGCGCCCGTCCCGCCGCGGACGAAGTGGACGCCCTCGAGCCGCTCGAGGAAGTGGATCAGCGTGTAGATCGAGCTGGTCTCGAAGGGGTGGCCGCCGATCAGCAGCGAGTGGAAGCTCAGGACCTGGCGCAGCCGCTCGTCGCGGACGAAGCGCGCCACGGTGTGGTAGACGGAGCGGTCGGCCCGGAGCTGCGCCAGGCGAGGGAGGACCCGCAGCATGTCCGACAGACGGAGGAAGGGTCGCGCCACGAGGCCTCGGTAGCCCGCGTCGAACACCCGTCCGCTGTAGGCGTGAAACCGCTCGTAGCCCGCACGGTCGTCCGGCGCGAGGCGTGTCACCTCCGCGAGCAGGGCTTCCGGGTCGCCGCGGTAGTCGAAGCGCTCGCCGTCGCTCCAGAGGATCCGATAGAAGGGATCGTTGGGGATCAGCTCGACGAAGTCGGCGAGCGACTTGCCCGAGACGGCGAAAAGCTCCTCGAGGCAGGAGGGCGCGGTGATCACGGTGGGTCCGGCGTCGAAGGTGAAGCCGCCCTCGCGGTAGACGTAGGCGCGTCCACCCGGCGCGTCGCGCGCTTCGAAGACGGTGGTCGGGACCCCGGCGGCCTGGAGCCGGAGCGCCGCGGCGAGGCCGCCCAGGCCCGCGCCCACCACCGCCGCGCGGCGCTCGGACCCGCCGCCTTCCCGCGGGCGCACGGACCGCGGACGGGGGCTCGTGGGATCCGGGCTCGTCGGATCCGAACTGGAGACGGGAAGCGGCAAAGCACCTCCGCGGCGTCCCGCGCGACACCGGCCACACCAGCCTATCACGGGCCTCCGCGGATTCCATCGGGACGGGCCTCCGCGGATTCCATCGGGACGGGCTTCTGGTCGTTCGGAACGGGCTTC
>CAYTZH010000064.1:0-18090 GCA_964442285.1 uncultured Spirochaetales bacterium
GCGGGGGCTCTCCCGGGCGGGGGGGGCGCCCCCGTGGGCGGGTGCCCGGGGGGGCGGGGCCGCGCCGGAGCCCGCCGGGCGCGGCGCGCCGGAGCCCTGCGAGCGGCGCGGGGAGCGCCGGAGACGGCGCGGGGAGCGCTGCGAGCGGCGGCGGGACGTGGGCGCCCCGAGACAGGGGGCGCAGGGCCATGGGACGCGTGGTCATCGTCGGCATGGCCGGAGAATACGTGAAATATAT
Source organism: uncultured Spirochaetales bacterium (assembly GCA_964442285.1). GTDB lineage: Bacteria > Myxococcota_A > UBA9160 > UBA9160 > JAFDET01 > CAYTZH01. Next base: position 239 of record CAYTZH010000064.1, read on the forward strand.
ATCGTGTCAATCAATTCATGTCGTGAGCTCCGCAAAAATTACGATGCCCACTTGACGAAATTTATATCGTGTTGTTCATTGCCGTTCGCGAGGCCCGGGGCCGCGCGCTCGACGACGCACGACGAGGAGGCGCTGACGATGGATTCACTGGCGGGAGCAGCGGGATGGGCCCTGGCGGCGGCAGCCGTGCCCGGGGTGGTGGGGTTCGGGCTCTCGCGGGGGGCGGGCTTCGGGGCCCGCGCCGCGCGGATGGCGGCCGCCTGGAGCGCCGCCGCGGCCTGGCTGCTGGCCCTGGGGGCCGCCGGGGCCTACCTCACCGACGGGACGACCACGGGCACCCTGGTCCGGGTCGAGCTTCCGGGCTCCCTCCGCGTGGACCTGGGCGCTCGGGTCGACGGGCTCAGCGTGATCATGCTCTTCACCGTGACCCTGATCGGCGCCGTCGTGGCGCGCTACTCGATGCGCTACCTGGACGGCGACCCCCGCCAGGCCCGCTTCTGCCAGTGGCTCTCCTACACGCTCAGCGCCGTGCTGATCCTGTTGGTGTCGAGCAACCTCGTCCTGCTGTTCCTGGGCTGGATCGGGACCAGCCACGGCCTCCATCGGCTGCTCACCCACTTCCGCGAGCGACCCGCCGCGCTGATCGCCGCCCGCAAGAAGTTCCTGATCAGCCGGCTCGGCGACGGGATGCTCGCGACGGCGTTCGTGCTCATCGCGCGACAGTTCGGGTCGCTCGAGTTCTCGGAGATCCTTCCCCGGGCCGCCGGCGTCCCCGAGGCGGAGCTGCTGCCCATCGGGCTGCTGCTGGTACTGGGTGCGATGACGAAGTCGGCGCAGTTCCCGTTCCATACCTGGCTGCCGGACTCGATGGAGACACCGACGCCCGTCTCGGCGCTGATGCACGCGGGCGTGATCAACGGCGGCGGATTCCTGCTGATCCGGATGTCGCCGCTGCTGGCTGCCGCTCCGGCCGCGCTCGCGCCCCTCGCACTCGGCGGGGCCTTCACCGCTCTGCTCGGGTCGGTCGCGATGCTGGTCCAGACCGACGTGAAGCGGAAGTACGCCTACTCGACCGTGGCCCAGATGGGCTTCATGATGCTGCAGTGCGGACTCGGGGCCTTCGCGGCCGCCACCCTGCACATGGTGGGTCACGCCTTCTACAAGGCGCACGCCTTCCTCTCGGCGGGTACGGCGGTCGACCGCGCCGCGCCGGCACCCGGGCCGAGGAGCGCCCCCCGGCCCGCGGGGGGACTGGCCCTGGCGCTGGCGATCGCCGGGGGCTTCGCGCTGGTGAGCCTGGTGGCACTCGCCACGGGCGTCGATCCGCAGGCGAAGCCCGGCTGGTCCGTGCTCGGCTGTGTGCTGGCCCTCGCCGCGGCCCAGATCCTGCTGACGGCTCCTTCCGGCGAGGGCCCCCGCCTGCGGGCCCTGGGCGCCGCGGCGGGGATCGCCGGCGGCATCGCGGCGGTCTACTTCGTCGGAGTCGCCGCCGTCGCGCGGCTGCTGGGGGATGTGGTCCCGAGCGTGCCGGCCGTCACGAGCAGCGGCCTCGCCCTCGTCCTGATCGGCCTGTTCGTCGTCGCCGTCGGGGTCCAGCACCGACTCGCCGCGGGGAGCGCGAGCCGCTTCGCCCGCGCCGCCTACGTCCATCTCAGCAATGGCTTCTACCTGGGAGCCATCCAGAACCGCTGGGTCGAGGCCCTCTGGCCGCTGTCCGAGCGGGACCGAACCCACACCCGAGGAGCCCGCGCATGAGCCTGTCCATCGAATCGCCCCTGCCCCAGCCGCCCTTCGAGGAGGCGTCCTCCGATGCGGGCCACGTGGTCCCGATGCGCCCGGGGTCGGCCCCCCAGGAGCCGCCGGCCCTGGACGAGGCCATCGCCGGCGCGTGCGAGCGGATCCCGCCGCTCTGGACGCTGCGCAACTTCGTGGCGGTGAACCCCTTTATGGGCTTTCGCGGTCTCGCCTTCGCGGACGCGATGGAGGCGGCGGAGCGCCTCTTCCACGGCCGCACGTGGATGCCTTCGGGCTTCTACCGGGCGCAGCTCGAGCGGGGCCGCATCGAGCCCGCGGACCTCGACCAGGCAATCGACGAGGCCCTCGCCGCCGATCCCGGCGCCGGGATCGCGCGCGCTGGCGCCGAGCCCCTGCGCACCGCCCTCCTCGCCGACGGGCCCGGCGCGTCGCCGGCGCCCGGGCGGGTCGAGACCGTGGCCGACGCGCTCGACCGGCTGCGCGGAAGCGACTGGGCCCGCTTCGTGACCCACGAGGTGTCGAAGTGGTGCGCCGGGCGCTTCGACGCGGGCCAGGCCGCCTGGCCGCAGCCGTGGGCAGAGCTGCCGCTCTTCGAGGCCTGGCGCGCGGCGGCCCGGATCGACCGCAACCCCGAGATCCGCGGGCTCCGGGGCTTCCGCGCCTACGTGGCCTCCCTGCCCGCGACGCCGCGGGACGCGATCGCGGCCGTCCTGGCGCAGCTCGCGGCTCCCGCCGCGCAGCACGCGGAGCTGCTGACCCGCGAGCTCGCCTCGATCGCCGGCTGGGCCGGACACGTGCAGGCGCGGGTGCGCGAGGCGGCCTTCGCGGGCGAGCGCGACGAGGCGCTGGTGCACCTGCTGGCCGTCCGGCTCGCCTTCGACGGCGCGCTCCACCGCGCGTTCCTCGAGCCGGGCTCGTCGGCGTCGGAGCCGAACCCCGGGGAGCGGACGTCGGCGACCGAGCCCGCGGCGGGACCGAGCGAGCCGGAGCGGCAGCGGCTCTGGCAGCGGGCCTACGAGCTCGGCTATCGGCGAACGCTGCTCTCGCGGCTCGTCGGCCACCGCCCGGCGGCGCATGCGCCGCCCGCGCGCCCTCGGCTGCAGGCGGTCTTCTGCATCGACGTGCGCTCGGAGGTCCTGCGACGCCACCTGGAGGCGCAGTCGGACGAGGTCCAGACGCTCGGCTTCGCGGGCTTCTTCGGCTTCCCGATCGAGTACCAGCGGGTGGGCGACGAGCAGGGCACCGCGCGCTGTCCCGCCCTGCTGGCGCCGCCGTACCGGCTCCGGGAGCGGGCGCCCGACGGGTCGCCGGCCGAGGCGCGGGTGCGTCGCGCCCGGTCGCGCCACGCGCGCTTCACCGGCCTGCGCAAGCTGGGCGTCGGGACCTATCCGCTGGTCGAGACGGTCGGCCACTTCTTCGGTCTGCGACTGCTCACGGATGCCCTCGGCTGGACGCGTCCCCACGACGGCGGCGCCCTCTTCCGGTCCCGGGACGAGGACGCGCTGGGGCCGGACGCCACGCGGCGGGGCGGGAGCGGGTTCGGCCTCGACCTCTCCGAGCAGGTCCACCTGGCCGAGGGCGCGCTGCGGAACATGGGCCTCACCCGGAGCTTCGGGGACGTGGTCCTGCTCTGCGGCCACGGCAGCCTCTCGACCAACAACCCCTACGCCTCGAGCCTCGACTGCGGGGCCTGCGGCGGGCACCGCGGCGACGTCAACGCCCGGGTGGCGGCGGCCGTGCTCGGCTCGCCCGCCGTGCGGAACGAGCTCGCGAAGCGGGGCATCGAGATCCCGGCGGAGACGGTCTTCGTCGCCGGGCTGCACGACACCACCCGCGACACCGTCACGCTCCTCGACGCCGACACGCTGCCGCCCGCGCTGCGCCGCCCGGTGGAGGGCTGGCTCGCGGCGGCCTGCCGAGGGGCCCGGCAGGAGCGCGCGACCGCGCTCGGCGAGCAGGCGGGGGCGGACCTGGCTCGCCAGCTGCAGCGGCGGGCGACGGACTGGTCCGAGATCCGGCCCGAGTGGGGTCTCGCGGGCAACGCCGCCTTCGTGGCCGCACCGCGCGCCCGCACCCGGGGCCTCGACCTCGCCGGCCGGGTCTTCCTCCACGACTACGACCCGGCGTCGGACCCCGACGGAGACGTCCTCGAGCTGATCCTCACGGCGCCGCTGATCGTCGCCTCCTGGATCAACCTCCAGTACTACGCCTCCACCACGGACAACGACGTCTTCGGCAGCGGCGACAAGACCCTCCACAACGTGGTCGGACGCCACGGGGTGGTCCTGGGCAACCGCAGCGATCTCCAGGTGGGGCTGCCCTGGCAGTCGGTTCACGACGGGACCGACTACCGCCACGAGCCGATGCGGCTGACGGCGATCGTCGAGGCCCCGCGCGAGCGGATCGAGTCGATCCTGGGCGCCCACCCCGACCTGCGCGAGACTCTCGAGCACGGCTGGGTCCACCTGCTGGCCTGGGAGCCCGACGCAGACCGCTTCCACCGCTTCCTCGGCCTCGATCGGGGCTGGGAGATCGTGCCGAATTCGGGAGATTCGCAATGAGTTCCACACCGACCTTGCCCCTCGCGGGGCGCAACGTCCTCGTCACCGGCATCGCCGATCGCGCATCGCTCTCCCTGGAGATCGGGCGCGAGATCCTGCGCCAGGGAGGCAGCCCCGTCTGCGCTGGCCTGGGGCCCACGGCGTGGCACGCGACGCTCTCCGAGCGGGCGCAGACCCGCTTCCGCGAGACCTACGAGTCCTTCTGCAAGACCGTGGAGTCCGAGCTGGGCTCCGGCGTGCCCCGGTTCGCCTTCGACATCTCCCAGGACGAGAGCATCGCCGAGCTGGTGGACGCCCTGCGCGGGCAGGCGCTGGCGATCGACGGCGTGGTGCACGCGACGGCCTTCGACCGCACGCTGCGCGGCGACGCGCTGAGCCTGCTCGAGACCCCGCGCGAGGCCTTCTTCGAGTGCATGAACGTGTCGGCCTACTCCCTGGTCGCCCTGCTGCGGGAGCTGGTGCGGGGCGAACAGCTCGCCCGGGGCGCGTCGGTGGTGGCCCTGAGCTACATCGGTGCGGAGCGGATCGTCTCCCATCCCTACCGCAACGTGGCCGTCGCCAAGGCGGCGCTGGAGCGGATCACCACGGAGCTGGCCGGGGAGCTGGGCCGCTCCCACGGCGCCCGGGTGAACGCGGTGCGCTTCTCACCCTATACCGCCTCCCGCGCCGGCGGCGCGATCCCGGGCCTGCAGGAGGCCCTCGAGCAGGCCGAGTCGCGCGCGCCGCTGGGGAACGCGCGGCCCGACGCCCTCGCCCTGGAGGTGGCGCACCTGCTCCGCCCCGGCATCGCCGTCACGGGAGAGATCCGCCACGTGGATGGCGGCTACCACGTGCTCGCCTGAAGCTACCCCGCGGAGAGAACGGGCGAGACGAACCCTTCGGGCTTCAAGGCGAGGACCGAGCAGTCCACGGAGCGCAGCATCCGTTCGGCGGTGTTTCCGATGAGCAGCCCAGGGACGCCCGAACGCGCGACCGTGCCCATCACCAGGAGATCGATCCTCTCCTTCTCGATCAGGGCCGGAATCAGCTGCCCCGGATCGCCCTTCACCAGGTGGACCCGCGGATCGTCGAGCGAGAGCCCGACCTCCCCGAGGAGCGCCTCCATCCCGTCGGCCACGGTGGCTGCGACCCGCTGCAGGTACTGCCGGTAGTCGTCCTTCGAGATGCGGTTCCGGAGCAGGTGCTCGCCCTCGACCCAGAACGCATGGCAGATGTGGAGGTCGGCTTCCTCGCCCGCCGCCAGGCGCTGGGCCCAGCGGAGGATGTCGACGTTGACGTCGGTGTCGCCGGACGTCGGTCTGCTGGGGTCGACCGCCGCGAGCACGCGCCGGATCCGCGAGGAGCGCTTCGGCTTGACCGTCAAGACCGGAGCCGGACACTTGCGGAAGAGGTGCATCGCCGTCGAGCCGAAGAGCTGCGCCTCGTTCCTGGCGTCGGGGTGGGCGGTCTTGAGCACGAGCTGCGTGGGCCGGCGGAGCACCTCCCGGATGATCACCTCGAACGGCCGTCCCGAGCGGACCAGCTTGCGCACCTTGACTCCGGCGCGCTCCAGCGACGCCGCGTCATCCGCCAGGGCCTGGTGAGCCGAGCTCTCCAAGGCGTCGCGGATCTGCTTCGAGCGGCGACCGTCGACCTTGACGTACCAGGGGAGGTCGCGGACCACGGACAGAGCGAGCACCTCGGCGCCGTCGTGCCGAGCGAGCCTCTCGGCGAGCTGCAGAAGGGTTCGGTTCCGGGCGTTGGGGTCCAGGTAGGCCAGGATGCGCCTGGTCCCGCGGCTCGTGCGTCGTCCCTTCCTCGCAGTCACCTGATTCTCCTTTCGTGACTCTGATTTCAGGATAGCCCAGTGTCAGCCCGCGGCACCCAGGGCCAGTGCCAGCGCCGCCACCACGAGGGCCAGGAGCCCGCCGGGCCAGACACCCTCGCCCAGCCTCGCCTCGGCCGCCGGAGCCAGACGTCCCAGGACCGAACCCGCAGCGCCCTCGGGACGGACCTCGGAGGGGACGATCGCGGCGTCGTCCGGAACGGCGTGGGGCTTCCGCTGCGACCTGGCAGGGCCCGTCGACGACAGCCGCGCGACCTCCGTGAGCAGCCAGTCGATCGCGACGGCCGTACCGAGCGGCTCGCGGCGAGCCGACTCCTCCGGCCCCCGCCGGTGGAGGAAGACGGCGAGGACGATGCCCAGCAGCACGGGCCAGGTCGACTTCCACAGCATGGAGGGCGTGAGCTTCAGCACCAGGGCGTCGACCGCGGTCGGCAGCAGCCAGACACCGACCAGGAGCGCCGCCAGGGCGAAGACCCAGGGACCCACGCCAGCGTCGGGCGCGGTCGCCTGGGAGTGCCCGGACGCCCGCGGCCAGACGAGCGCCAGGAACCGGAACATCAGCAGCGTGGTGCCGGTCGCCGCGAGGGGCAGCGCGATGGCGAGCGCGTCGGACCAGGGGGACGCCAGCACACCGAGGTGGCTCTTGAGCAGGACCTTCGCGAAGGCACCGCTCGTGAAGGGCGCGCCCGCGAGCGCCAGGGCCGGCAAGAGCAGGCCCAAGCGCGTCCAGAACACGGCCACCCGGGATCGGGCCGCCCGGGCCGGCGCGACCCCCAGGAACGCGGCCCCCTTGGCCAGCCCGTGGTGCAGGGTGTAGACGAGCAGCGCGGGAAGCATCGCGGGCCACGCCTCGGGCTGCATGAGGCCCGCGCCCACGCCCGTCATCATGACACCCATCTGGGCGATGCTCGACCAGGCGAGGACGGCCTTCGCATCGCTTCGGAGCGCGCCGCCCAGCACGCCACCCAGCGCGCCGGCCAGGCCGAGGACGACGAACGCGACGCCCCAGCCCTCCTGCCCCACCGCGCCCAGGGGCAGGAAGCGCAGCCACCCCAGCAGGCCGGCCTTGATCATCGTGCCGCTCAGCACCGCGCTGGCCGGCGCCGGGGCGGCGGGGTGGGCCAGCGGCAGCCAGAAGTGCAGCGACAGGGCGCCGGCCTTGATCCCGAACCCGGCGACGAGGAGCAGCTCGGTCAGGATGTCGTGCGCCTCGGGCCCGAGGTCCGCGATGGCCGTGGAGCCGGCCCTCGCCGCCAGCGTCGTGAGCCCGGTGAAGAGCAGCGCCTCGCCGAGCATCGCCATCGCGAGCTGGATGCGCCCGGCCCGGGCCGCCGCCGCATCGCCGGTATGGAGGACCAGTCCGACCGAGGCCAGGCTCATCAGCGCGAAGCCCAGGTAGAACGTCGCGACGTCCGCAGCCAGCACGAGCCCGAAGTTCCCGGCCATCGCGGCCAGGAGGAAGGCGAAGAAGCGTGCGGAGCCGGCGTCGCCGCGAAGATGGGATCGGGCCTGCCAGGCCGCCGCGAGATAGAGGACGCCGGCCAGCCCGAGGAAGATGCGACCCGTCTCGTCGAGCTCGAGGACGGCGTGCTGGAGGAGCCACGGGATCTCGAGCCTCCATCCACCGGGACCGAGCAACGCGATGGCCAGGGCCGGCAACGCCGCCAGCGGCGCCAGGCGGCTCACGCCCGGGCGCCCCCGAGGCCGAACGGAGGCCAGCGCCAGCGCCAACGGCAAGGCGACGGCGACGAGCAGGGCCAGGGCCCCGCTCACGGACCGTACTCCCGCACCGTGATCAGCTGGGCCCAGGACAGCGGGCTGAATGGGGCCTCGGCGAGGAGTCCGCAGGCGACGACGAGCGCCGCCGTGACGAGCGGTGGGACCAGCAGCATGCCCCGGGTCTCCGAGCGGCCCAACACCTGCTCGGCGGGCCAGGCGCCTGCCGCGGAGAGGAACCAGGCCCGGTACAAGATGGGCAGGAAGTAGGCCGCGTTGAGCAGGCTGCTCGCCGCCAGGACGAGCCCGACCCACTCGGCCCCCGCCGCCACGGCACCCGTCTGGAGGTAGAGCTTGCTGATGTAGCCGGCGAACGGGGGCACGCCGATCATGCCGAGCGCGCCGACCGTGAAAGCCGCCGTCGTCCACGGCATGCGCCGACCGATGCCGTTCATCTCGCTCACGCGATGCACGCCCAGGGTCTCGGCGTAGTTGCCGGCGCCGAAGAAGAGGGTGATCTTCATGATGCCCTGGTGCACGAGGTGCACGATCGCCCCCGTCGTGGCCAGGGGTCCGAAGATCGCCGTACCGAGCGCGATGTAGGACACCTGGCTGACCGTCGACCAGGCGAGTCGCTTCTTGATCTCGTCCTGGAGCAACGCGCGCAACGAGCCGTAGAGGATGGTGAACGCCGCCAGGCAGGCCAGCGGTCCCAGCACGCCGAGGTCTCGTGCGGTCTCGATGCCGTACAGGTCGTACACCACGCGCACGATGCCGAAGGCGCCGGCCTTGACGACCGCCACGGCGTGCAGGAGTGCACTGACCGGCGCGGGAGCCACCATGGCCCGCGGGAGCCAACCGTGCAGCGGCACGAGGGCGGCCTTCACGCCGAGACCCGCGATCATGAGGAAGAAGAGCAGCCGGAGCGTCCCGGGCTGCTCCGCAGCAGCGGCCGCCAGGCTGCCGCCCTCCGTGAACGAGATCGGCCCGGCGAGCGCGTGCAGCCAGGCCACGGCCAGTAGCAGGACGGCGCCGCCCGCCAGCGTGTAGGCCAGGTAGATGCGGCCTGCCCGGATGGCGGGTTTCGTACCGCGGTGCACCAGGAGCGGAAACGTCGAGACGGTCAGCAGCTCGTAGAAGACGAGGAAGGTGATCGGATTCGCGGCCAGCGCCAGGCCGGTGGTCGCGCTGACGCACATGCTGAAGAAGCCGAAGAAGCGGCTTCGATGCGGTGAGTCCTCCAGGTAGCCGACGGCGTAGATCGTCGTGAGGAGCCACAGCGCGCTCGAGAGCGTCACGAAGAGCACCGAGTTGGCGTCGGCCCCGAGGGCGAAGATCAGCCCGGGCCCCATTCCGAACTCGAGCCCGTAGGTCTCGCCGCGCTCCACGCCCCGCAACAGCACGCCGACGAGCAGGACCTTGAGCGCCGCCCCGAACAGATTCAGCCCGGTGCGCAGACGATGGCTCGCCTCCGGAAGGAAGAAGATCAACGAGCCCGTCGCGAAGGAGCTCAGCAGGATGCCGAGCAGGAGCACGCCACCCTGGGTCACGGGCCGGCTCCGGAGTCGGCGAGGCTCACGAGCAGTCGGGCCGGACCGTCGGCGAGCAGACCGAGCAGCAGGGCGGCGAGCCCGAGCGCGAACGCCGACCACTCCGCCACTCGCGACGGCGGGCGCGCGGCCGGATCCGGCGCGGATGGGGACGTCGGCGTGAATGCGCCCATCAGGACGCGCATCACGTAGCCGGCGGCGAGCAGGCTGCCCGACAGGATGACCACCACCCCCCACCATTGGCCGCGCTCGATGCCGGCGACCAGCAGCTGCCACTTGCCCACGAAGCCGCCGCTGGGGGGAAGGCCGACGATGCTGATCCCGGCCAGCCCGAAGGCGAAGACCGAGACCGGCAGGACCCGCGCGAATCCGGCGAGCCCGGCCATCCGGTCGTGTCCGGCCACCCGCAGGATGTTTCCGGCCGCCAGGAACATGGCGGACTTGCCCAGGCCGTGCGCCATGAGGAAGACGATCGTCCCGACCCACAGAGCGTGGTCGGGGCGCCCGTCCGCCAGGGGGAAGAGCAGGAACAGGTAGCCGAGCTGGGCCACAGTCGAGTAGGCGATCAGGAGCTTGAGGCGGGACTGCACCAGCGCCTGCAGCGAGCCCCATAGGATCGCGCCGAACCCGAGCAGCCCGAGGATCTGACTGGCGGCCGGCGTCGCGACCCCCTCGAAGGCCTCGAACCACAGACGGAGGAGGATGCAGAAGGAGCCCTTGACCACCAGCGCGGAGAGCACCGCGCTCACCGGAGCCGGCGCGTTCGCGTGGGCCCCCGGGAGCCAGAAATGGAGCGGGAACAGCGCGCCCTTGAGGAGCAGCCCTCCGGTCATGAGCGCCAGCGCCACGGCATCGCTGGATCCGCCGCCGACGCGCGCCCCGAGGGTGGCCAGGTCGACCGTGCCGTGGGCTCCGTACGAGAGGGCGACCCCCATCAGGAAGAAGAGGGAGCCGCCCAGCCCCACGAACAGGTAGCGCAGCGCCGCTTGCAGGGCGGCGCTGCCGCCGGCGAGCGCAACCAGGGCGACGGCCGAGAGCCCGGTCAGCTCCAGCGTGACGTAGAGGTTGAAGACATCCGCTGACAGGAAGAGCGCGTTCAGGCCGGCCAGGAGCAGCAGCCAGAGCGGCCAGAGGAACCGCACCATCTCCGCATTGCCGGAAGCCGGTCCGAGCTCGCCACGCGCATGAAGCGTGGTGGGCAGGGCCACGAGCGCCACGAGCAGGGTCATCAGGGCGCCCAGACCGTCGGCGCGCAGGTCGATCCCGAGCGGCGCCCCCCAGCCGCCGACCTCGTGGACGACCGTGCCCCCGGCCTCGACGGCGACTGCCAGGTACACGGCGGACACGGACACTAGGAGCGTCGCGCCCAGGGCCCAGGCGGAGCCGCGCGCGGGCCACAAGAACGCGCTCGCGGCTCCGGCGAGGGGCGCGACGATCAGGACGATCATCGCGTCGACCGGGTCGACGCTCATCCCTCGCGGCTTCCGCCCGGGCGGGCTCGCGCCTCGGAGGGCGGAGAGGGCGTGCGGGTGACCGCGCCCCCCGACCGGGCGTCGCCCGAGCCCCCCGACCGGGCGTCGCGTTCGCGTTGGGACAGCACGAGCGCCAGCCCGGTCGCACAGACGGAGACGACGATCCCGGTCAGCACCATGGCCTGAGGGACCGGATCGGGACCTTCCGGGCCGGCCCGAGCGGCGAGGGCGACGAGCACGAGAAAGACGCCGTTGGCCATGACGTTGGCGGAGAGCACGCGGCGGATCGCGGGAACGGCAGCGGTCAGACCCAGGAAGCCGAGCGCGAAGAGCAGCACGCCGGCCAACAGGAACACATCCGTGTTCGGCTCAGCCATCCTTCCCCCGCTGCTCCTCGATCCGACCGCCCAGGAAGAGCGCGCCGAGGGTCGCCCCGATCGACAGCAACCCGGCGGCCTCGATCACGAGGATCCAGCTCTTGGCCGAGGTCTCCGGATAGCGCAGGAGGCCGCCCGTCAGGCCCCGCATCCCGGCCGCGACGGCGAGGAACACGAGCAGTCCGATCACGAGGGCCACGCGCGTGAGGCCCGGGCGGAAGAGCAACCCGCGGAGGGCCCCGCCCAGGGTGAGCAGCACGAGCGCCCCGCCGAGCAGTGCGCCCCCCTGGAACGCGCCGCCGGGCGCGAAGGCACCGATCCAGAGCAGGTAGCCCCCCGCGAGCAGGAGCAGCGGCACCACCCCCCCGAGCAGGCTCGCCAGCATGAAGGGAGGGTTCTCCTGCGGGGGCGAAGGCGGCGACCGTCGCAGCGACCAGACGCCGACGGTGGCCGCCAACAGGACGGCGACCTCGAGCAGCGTGTCGTAGGCGCGGTAGTTCAGCAGGACCGCCGTGACGGGATTCTCGACGCCGCTGGCCGGCAGCGCCGCCGCGGACTCGGCGACCAGCCCGGGCGAGCGGCCCGGAAGGCTGCCTGCGGCGACAAGAAGCAGGCCGAGCAGCGACAGGGATGCCGCGCCGGCGGCCAGGTAGCGCGGGCTGGCCCAGGCGAATGCGGAGCGCCGTGGCGCCGGAACCGCCGGGCTCTCCCATCGCCGCACGGCAGTGACGAGCAGCGCCCCCGTCAGACCGGATCCGACGGCCGCTTCGGCCAGCGCCAGGTCCGGACTCTTCAGCCGCAGCCAGGTCAGCGCAAGCGCGAGGCCCAGCGCGATGAACTGGATCGCCGCGCGCAGGAGGTCCGCGTCCGTGACCGCACGCCAGCCCAGCCAGACGATCAGGAGCGCCAGCAGCCCGTCCAGCGCCAACGCCATCAGCGCGTTCCCTCCCGTTCGTTCCGGCGACGGGCCTCGTCGGCCAGGAGGAAGCAGACCGACGCGCTGGCGACCAGCACGAGCAGCCAGATCAGCCCGAGCTTGAACACCCGGACCGGATCGGGCGCGGCGACGCCCGACGCGAGCACCACGAGTCCGAGTCCCACGTTGTCCGCCTTCGTCAGCGCGTGCAGCCGGCTGTGCAGATCGGGGAAGCGGACCAGCGCGACCGTGCCCGCCGCGAAGAAGAACACGCCCGCGGCCAGCAGGACGAGAACCACGACCTCCGTCGGGCTCACGCCTTCTCCTCGTCGCGAGCCGCGCCTTCCGACCAGCCCCGCTTGATGAAGGTGATGCCCAACACCGCAGCCAGCAGCGCGAGCACCAGAGCCACATCGATGGCGCGCTCGACGCCGATGGCTTCGCCCAGGACGAGGGCCAGCGCCGTCCCCGTCGTGCCGAGCAGGAGCACCGCCAGCAGCGAGTCGGCGCCGCCCGCGCGGCGGGATACGAAGGCCAGCCCCGCGCCGATGCAGGCGAGCAACGCCAGCGCGACCATCCACCAGGCGGTCAGCACGGGCGGGGACGGCTCGCCGTGGGGGAGGCGTCGAAGAGCGCGCTCACGCGACGCTCGAGACCCCGCAGCTCGCCGGTCAGGTCTCGGGCGGTGTCGAGGGTGTGCACGGTGAGGTCGGGGCCGTCGGCTCCTGCGACGAGGGTGCCCGGCAGCAGGCTCACCGTGCCGGCAAACAGCACCTGCGGCACCCCCGGCGGGAGCGTCGTCTCGAAGCGGACGAAGCCCGGTGCGATCGGCATCCTCCAGCGCAGCGCGCAGCGCGCGACGTCCCAGCCTCCGAGAAGGGAGCGGATCACGAAGTAGGCGAGGAAGGGGGCCACGGCGATCCAGCGCACCCGGGGCGCGGTGGGTGTCTGCAGCGACGCACCCACCGTCGCCGCTGCCAGCACCACGGGGATCCCCACGATCCACGACCCCGGATCCCCACCGTTCAGTCCCAGCCACGCCAGCGCCAGGACCGCCACACGGCGGGACCAGGAGGAGACGTCGAACCGGGTTCCGATGGCCGCCATACGACCCTCCGCGGCCACCATGGGCAGAAGCTGTCCGGAGCCGAAGCTAGCGCGAGTCGGGTGGCGGGCCCGCGCCCGGCGGCACGGTGAGCACCGAGGACCGGACGGCCCGTACCACCAGCTCGGTGGTCTCCCCCAGGATCTCCGAAACTCCGGGCCGTCCCAGGGTGCCCATCACGGTCAGATCGAAGCGCTCGGCCTTCACGAGCCGGGGCAGCAGTTCCGACGCCTCCCCCTCCAGCAGGTGTGCGCGTTCCGGGGGCAACGGCGGGTCGACCGATCGGAGGATCTCGTCGAATCCCTCGAGCGCGCGGGAGCTCGCATCGTCCTTGTAGAGCCCCACCTCTTCCGGGGTGAGCCGATCCTTCAGCATCTCGGCGGCCGGCGCATCCCAGCACGAGACCACGTGAAGCTCCGCCCCGGCGAGGGTTGCGATCCTCTGCGCCCAGCCCAGGATGTGCTGGCCGATGGCCCGTCGCTTGGGACCTTCGCCCGGATCGACGGCCGCGAGGATGCGGCGGGGCAGGCGCCCCTCGTCGCCCACGACCCACACCGGGCAAGGACAGCTCCGGAAGAGGTGGAGGGCGGTGGCGCCGAAGAACACCCGGCCGGCTCGCGAGAGACCTCGGGCCGGCTTCACCACCAGATCGATGTCACAGGAGCGCACGAGGTCGAGAACCACCTCCCAGGGCGCTCCCCAGAGCACGCGCGTGGTCAGCTTGCGGGCCAGGCCCCGAAGCGGCGCGGCGAGACCCTCGAGCCGCTGCGCCTCGCACTCCACGAGCAGGCTTCGAAGGCGCTCCGCGTCCTCCGGCTCGGCGTTCCCCAGCGGTCGCAGGTCCGCCTCCTGGAGCGCCCGCACGAGCAGGACCTCCAGCTCTGCGCGCGAAGCCAAGTCCGCGGCCAGACTGACGGCGCGAGCAGCGAGGTCCTCGGGCGGCGCCAGGATGAGGACGCGTTGCATGGAGCACTCCTCAGAGAAGTCTTGAGCGTAGGAGCCCGGGCGGGCGACCGCCAGCGCACATTATTTATAATATCAATGTAATAGATCTAATTTATCTATTTTATAGATGACAGAGCGGAGCCGATTCCATTGACCGGAACGCGGCCGATCCCTCGCCCGGGGCGAGCGACCGCCCGACCTCACTCGCCGACCGTGCGCAGGCAGCTTCGAGGGCGACGTCGGGAGCTACACCCTCTCCTACGCCGGCGACGACGGCGAGTACTACCTGAGCGTGGTGCTCGACACCGCCACCTCCGAGGACGCCGACGACTCCTACCCGTCGTTCGGCGCCTTCAACCCGCTATCCGAGGTGCCCCCGCCGACCGTCCCCGAGCCCGCCACCCTGTGGCTGACCGGCTCCGCCGGCCTCGCACTGGCGCTGGGGCGCCGCCGCCGACGGAACGCCCGGGCCTAGGCGTCCAAACCGTCCCAACCCAGGGCGTCGAGGCCTTCCCGGATCGCGGCGTGGAGCCCCGGCGCACCCCGCTCCGTCAGGTCCACCAGCGTGCGGATGGCCATGTCCTCCGGGTCGTAGCGACGCGCCTCCTCCAGTTCTCGCCGCGCCTCCTCGAGGCGACCGAGCCGGGCCAGGGCGAAGATCCGGTAGTGGAACGCCGACACGAAGTCCGGACGCAGCTGCAGGGCGCGATGGCTCCACTGGAGCGCTTCTTCGAATCGGCCGCCGCAGTAGTGGGCCATGGCCAGCGACGTGCTCATGGCAAAGAGGAAGGTGTCCGACGGCGAGAGGCGCGTCGCACGCAGGAGCGATTCGACCGCCTCGTCGAGTTCGTTCCGCCAGGTGAGCACGATCCCGCGGACCCAGTGGGCGATCGCGAAGCTCGGGTTCAACTCGATCGCCCGATCCGCCGAGGCCAGCGCCGCATCCGGGCGACCCACCCGGATCAGGGCAGCTCCCATCGCGACCTGCGCTTCGGAGCTGTGGGGGTCCGAAGCCACCGCGTTCTCAGCGGTTCTCACTAGCTCGGCGATGTCCAGCGCCGGATCCCGGGACCAGCCGAGCATCGTGGCGTAGAGGTGTGTCATGGCCAGGCCGGTCCAGGCCACGGCCAGGCGCGAGTCGACCTTCAGGGCCCGATGGAAGAAGGCGCGCGCCTCCTCGTTGGTCTCCTCCTGGAGGCGCCGGAACGTCCACCAGCCTCGCCAGTAGAGATCCCAGGCCTGCAGGTCCCCGGGCTCGGACTGGGCCTGCCGCTCGGCCTCGTTCTCGTAGACGGCGCGGCCCAGTGCGCCCACGATCGCTTCGCTGATCTCGTCCTGGACGTCGAAGATGTCGCGCAGTTCGCGGTCGTAGCGCTCGGCCCAGATGTTTGCGCCGTTGGTCGCATCGCTCAGCTGGGCCGTCACCCGCACTCGCGTGGTCGCCCGCCGGACGCTGCCCTCCACCACGTAGCGGACACCGAGTTCGCGGCTGACCTGCTTGAGGTCCATCGACCGCCCTTTGTATGCGAAGGCGGAAGTCCGCGAGATCACCGGAACGCTCCGAAAGGACGAGAGGCGCGTGATCAGGTCCTCGCAGAGCCCCATGATGAAGAACTCCTGGTCCGGATCCCCGCTCAGGTTCTCGAACGGCAGGACGGCCAGTGCCGCTCGACCGCCGAAGCCCGGGACCGTCAGTTCGTCGGCCCCGGCCAGCGCTTCCCGGGGCAGGAACGACCGGGGCCCGGGCTGCAGCCGGACCACCCGGACGGGACGCGGGATGTTCTTCAGGTCCTGGTGGCCCAGGTCCTCGAAACCCACGTCGAGGCGACCTTCCATCTGGTCGAAGGCCGGGCCCGAGAGGGCCACGCCGCCGGGCTCCGCCATGGCCTCGACGCGCGCCGCCACGTTCACCCCGTCGCCGGCGATCCGGCCGTCGTCGACCATCACGTCCCCGAGATGCACCCCGATCCGAAACAGCAGGCGTCGACGCTCCGGGACGGAGGCCTCCGAGGCCGTCAGGGCGCGCTGGGCCTCGATCGCGCACTCGACGGCCACGACGACGCTGGGGAACTCGGCCAGCAGGTTGTCGCCGACGGCGTCCACGACGCGCCCGCCGCTCCTCTCCACCCGGCGGGTCAGGTCGGTCCGCAGCTGGTCCAGCCGCGCGAGGGTCCCCTCTTCGTCCTCGGCGACCAGGCGCGCGAATCCCGCCACGTCGGCGGTGAAGATGGCGGCGAGACGGCGCTCGGTCACGACCTGGGGGGCTCCCTGCCAGCTGGATCCGGACGCATTGTGGCAGATCTCCGGGCGCGGGACCCGACCGCCGCCCCCGGGACCCGGAAGCCACCCGATTTCTCCATGCAATCTACGGGCGACACTGCCTAGAATCGGTCGCTGCCGGCCTGCGGCTCTCGTCAGGGGAACAAGCCACACGATGAACTGGGAAGCGATCGGCGCCATCGGAGAAAACATCGGGGCCCTGGCCGTCCTGATCACCCTCGCCTACCTGGCCGCCCAGATCCGACAGAACACGGCGACGGTGCGATCCAGCACGGCCCAGAACACCAACGCCCAGCTCTCCCAGCTGTTCAGCCTGATCACCAGCGACCCCCAAGTGGCGGAGATCTTCCGGACCGGGCTGCAGGATGCGGAGGGACTCTCTCCGTCGGATCAGGTCCGCTTCAACTTCCTCCTGCACAACATCTGCACCAACTTCGAGGACTCCTTCCACCAGCACGAGCAAGGCCACCTCGACCCGGACCTCTGGCGCCGCATCGCGGCGATCACCGTCTGGTACGCCCACCAACCGGGCTTCCTCACGTGGTGGGACTCCGACCGCTTCATCTACAGCACGGGCTTCCGCGACTTCGTGGATCAAGCGCGACGCGAGGAGGCGCCACCCCGGCTGTGGTGGGAACGGACCGGGTCCGGGGCCGCCACCTGAGGCGAGCGGCCGGGTTTGCGACCCATGTGAAGCCCCGTGGCTTCGCCCGAAACGAAGTGACCGGCGCAGTCGAACCGCTACCGGACGACCTGGCGTGAATCAAGGAGAACGGGCCCGACGTCGCAAGCGCCTGCGACCCCTCCGCTCCGACGCCGGGCGCCGCCCGGGGAAACCCGAGCGGCTGTCCGTGGTAGCATCGAGAGAAGCCCGATCGCCGCGGGACGCCGCGTCGTCAGTCGGAGCAGCGAGACTCCATGGGACTTCCGCAACCCATCGTACGCATCGCCAACGCCATCACGAACGTGGCGATCATCACCGGTGTGCCCCGCCCGCCGGACACGCGAGAGAATGCGCTCGTCATCGAGACGATCGGCCGGCGCTCGGGGAAGCGCCGTCGCATCCCCGTCGGCTACCTCGACGACGACGGACGGATCATCGTGGTGGTGGAGGATGGACCGAGATCTCACTGGGTTCGGAACGCTCTCGCACAGGGCGGCGCCCTCCGCATCCACCTGCGGGGTCGCTGGCAGACCGCGACGCTCCGGATGCTGGACGCCGAGCCCGAGGCCTATCTCCGCCGCATGAACCGCTTCCACGCCGGCCTGGTGAGGAGCCACTCCTCCACACCCTCGGCGGCTAGGTCGAATTCTGCCTATGCCGCTCGGTCCGCCTGTGACCGGGGTCGT
>CAYTZH010000065.1:0-17961 GCA_964442285.1 uncultured Spirochaetales bacterium
TCGGCCCCGGCGTCGGCCCTCGCGGCGGGCGCGTCGGCCCCGGCGTCGGCCCTCGCGGCGGAGGCGGCCGCCGCCGCGGCGCCGCCGGCGTAGCGTTCCAGGAAGGTCGCCAGATCGGCGTCGCTGTCGCCCTCCAGGCGCACCACGGCGATGGGCGTGCCCACGCTCGCCGTCTCGCCCTCGCGGATCAGGATCTTCACCAGGGTGCCGGCGGTGTAGGCCTCGTACTCCATGTCGGCCTTGTCGGTCTCCACCTCCACCAGCACGTCGCCCCGGGCCACCGCGTCGCCCTCGCGCTTGCGCCAGACGTTGATGGTGCCCTCCTCCATGGTGTCGGAGAGCTTCGGCATCACGATCTCGCGAGGCATTCGGCAGACCTCCCGCGCCTAGGCGCAGATCTTGAGGGCGGCGCGCGCGATGTCGTCGGCACCCGGCAGCGCCGCCTGCTCGAGCTGGCGCGCGTAGGGCAGCGGCACCTCCACCGCGCCCACCCGCTGCACGGGGGCGTCCAGCTCGTAGAAGAGCGTCTCCTGGACGCGGGCGGCGATCTCGGACCCGACGCTGAAGCCGCGCCAGCCCTCCTCCGCCACCACCAGGCGGCGGGTGCGGGCCACGGAGTCGAAGACGGACTCCCAGTCGAAGGGATCGAGGCAGCGGGGATCCAGCACCTCGGCCTCGATGCCCTCCGCCGCGAGCTGCTCCGCCGCGGCCAGGGCGAAGTGCACCATGCGCGACCAGGCCACGATCGTGACGTCCGCGCCCGCGCGCTTGACGTCCGCCTGGCCCAGGGGCACCAGCACCTCTTCCTCTTCGTCCGGCACCGGCCCCTTCATCGAGTAGAGCATCTCGTGCTCCACGAACAGCACCGGGTCGTCGCAGCGGATCGAAGTCTTGAGCAGGCCCTTGAAGTCGTGGGGCGTGGAGGGGATCACCACCCGCAGGCCCGGCGCGTTGACGAACCAGGACTCGATGGAGTGGGAGTGCTGGGCGCCCTTCTGGGTGCCGCCGCCGCCGGGCGCGCGGATGGTCACGGGCAGGTCGAGCTGACCGCCGAACATGTACCGCATCTTCGCCAGGTGGTTGATGATCTGGTCCATCGCCACGATGGCGAAGTTCATGGTCATGAGCTCGGGGACCGGCCGCAGCCCCGCCATGGACGCGCCCACGGCCAGACCCACGATGCCGGCCTCGGCGATGGGCGTGTCGCGCACGCGCCGGGCGCCGAACTCCGCCATGAGGCCCTCGGTGGCGCGGAAGGTGCCGCCGAACAGGCCCACGTCCTCGCCCATGACGAAGACCCGCTCGTCGCGGCGCATCTCCTCGGCCTGGGCCTCGACGATCGCCTCGTAGACCCGCAGCTCACGCATGGGGATCGCTCGGGAAGCGCTGCTTGAACATGTCCTCGTAGAGGTCCGAGAGCGGGGGCTCGGGGCTCGCGTCGGCGAAGGCCACCGAGGCCTCCACCTTCTCCTCCACCTCGCGCTCGAGCGCGGCAAGGCGCTCGGCGTCGACGGCGCCCTCGGCGAGCAGGTGCTTGGCCAGGCGCGGGATCGGGTCGCGCTTGCGCCAGAGCTCCTCCTCGGCCCGGGCGCGGTAGCGACCCGGGTCGGTCATGGAGTGGCCCTGGTAGCGGTAGCAGACGGCCTCGATCAGGGCGGGTCCGCCCCCGCCCCGCACGAGTCGCACCACTTCCTCGCAGAGCTTGCGCACCTCGAGGACGTCCATGCCGTTGCACTGGTAGCCGGGCATGCCGTAGCCGGCGGCCTTCTTGTGCACCTCGGTGTAGGCCGACGACATGCGCACGTCGGTGCCGATGCCGTAGAAGTTGTTCTCGCACACGAAGATGACGGGAAGGTTCCAGATCTTGGCGAAGTTGAGACCCTCGTGCCAGACGCCCTGGTTGGTGGCGCCGTCGCCGAAGAAGCACATGGTGATGCGGTCGTCGCCCCGGTACTCCGAGGCCAGCCCGAGGCCCGCGGCGATCGGGATCGAGCCGCCCACGATGCCGGTGCCCCCGAAGAAGTAGTGCTCGGCGTCGGCCAGGTGCATGGAGCCGCCCTTGCCCCCGCAGACGCCGCCGACGCGGCCGAAGAGCTCGGCCATCAGACCGTCCGCGGAGCCGCCCCGGGCCAGGAAGTGGCCGTGATCGCGGTAGTTGCTGATGACGTAGTCGTCGGGGTTGAGGGCGCCGATGGCGCCGACGGCCACGGCCTCCTGGCCGATGTACAGGTGGGTGAAGCCCCCGATCTTGCCCTCGCCGTAGGACTCGGCGATCCGTTCCTCGATCCGGCGGATCAGCAGCATCTGCCGGTACATCTTGATCTGGTCGGCGGGAAGGATCACGGGGCCTCCGTCACAGGGTGAACTCGGCCTCTTCCAGGATCTCGCGCACCCGGTAGAGGAAGCCGTTGGCGGGCGCGCCGTCCACCGCCCGGTGGTCGTAGGAGAGGGCCAGGTGCATGGTCGGCCGGATCACGATGGCGTCCTCGCCGTCGAGGCTCCGGACCACGGCGCGCTTGGCGATCTCGCCCATGCGCAGGATGCCCACCTGGGGCTGGTTGATGATGGCGAAGCCGTACAGGTTGCCGTGGCGGCCGGGGTTGGAGACGGTGAACGAGCCACCGCGGAGCTCGTCGGGCGAGAGCTGCTTGCTGCGCGCCCGGCTCGAGAGGTCCTCGATCGACGCCGCCAGCCCGCCGAGGGAGAGACGGTCCGCGTGGCGCACCACCGGCACCACGAGCCCCTTCTCGGTCTCGGTCGCGACGCCGACGTGGACGTCGCGCTTCTCGACGATGGCGTCCTCCACCACCGAGGCATTCAGGGCGGGGAAGTCGCGCAGGGCACGCACGGTGGCGTAGACCACGAACGGCAGGAAGGTGAGGGAGTAGCCCTGCTGCTTCTTGAACGCCGCCTTGTGGGCGTCCCGGAATCGGGCCACGCCGCCCATGTCGACCTCGGCCACGGTGCCCACGTGGGGGCTCGTGTGCTTGGAATAGACCATGTGCTCCGCCACGAGCCGCCGCAGGGGCGACATGGGGATCACCCGGTCGCCCTCCTGAAGGTCGTAGCGGGCGTAGGACGGGGCCTCGGCCGCCGCCGCAGGGCGCGGAGCCGCCGCGGCGGGTCGCGCGGGCGCCTGGCGCGCCTCCACGTCGCGCTTGGTGACGCGACCGGAGACGCCGCTGCCCTCGACCCCGGCCAGGTCTACGCGGGCCTCCTCGGCCATACGGCGCGCCACGGGAGTGGCACGGGCGCCCTCGGCCGCGGGCGCCGCGGACTCACGGGCCGCGGGCGCCGCGGACTCACGGGCCGCGCGCGCCGCGGACTCACGGGCCGCGGGCGCCGCGGCGGCGGCCGCCGGTCCCGCCGCCGCGGCCTCGGCGTCGAGCTGCGCGAGCACCGCCCCCACCTCCACCGTCTCGCCCTCGGCCACCAGGATCTTCGCCACCACGCCGGCCGCGGGAGCGGGGATCTCCGCGTCCACCTTGTCGGTGGTCACCTCCACGAGCGGCTGGTCGGCGGTGACGCTCTCGCCCTCCTTGACCAGCCAGCGGGAGACCGTCCCCTCCACCACGCTCTCGCCCAGGGCCGGCAGCTCGACGTCGATGGCCATGACTTGCTCTCCAGGATTCGCGGGCGTGCCGCTCAGAAGTTGATGCCGCGCCCCTCGGCGAGCAGGGCGGCCTCGTGGATGGCCTCGGACAGGGTCGGGTGGGCGTGGGTCGTCGCCGCCACCTCGGCCGTCGTGGACTCGAGGGTCATCGCCAGCCCGATCTCCGCCACGAGCTCCGTGGCGCCTGCGCCCACCAGGTGGGCCCCGACGATCTCGCCGTACTTCGGCTCGGCCACGATCTTGACGAAGCCCGCCGTGTGGGCCGCCGCCACCGCCTTGCCCGACGCCGTGAAGGGGAAGCTGCCGACGCGGATGTCGTCGCCGTGGGCCTCTCGTGCCTGGGCCTCGGTGAGCCCCACCCAGGCCACCTGCGGCTGGGCGTAGATGCAGCCCGGGATCTTCCCGTGGTCCAGGGGCGGGCGCGTCACGCCGGCCATCCACTCGACGGCGGCGACACCCTCCTCGGCGGCCTTGTGGGCCAGGAGCGGCGCGCCGACCACGTCGCCGATGGCCCAGACGCCCTCCACCTCGGTGCGGCAGCGCGCGTCCACCGGGATGAAGCCCTTCGGGTCGGTCTCCACCCCGATCTCCTCGAGCCCCAGGTTGCCGGTCAGCGGCGCGCGTCCGATGGCCATGAGCACCTGGTCGGCCTCGAGCAGCGACGACTCGCCGCCCCGGCTCACGGTCACGTGCACGCCGTCGCCCTGGCTCTTCAGCTCCTCGAAGCGGGTGCCCGTGCGGACGTCGATCTTCTTGCGGCGGAACTCGCGCTGCAGGGCCTGGGCCACGTCGGCGTCGGCGCCGGGAAGCATCTGGTCGGCCATCTCGACCATCGTCACCTGCGATCCGTACATGGCCATGACGTAGGCGAACTCGACGCCGACGGCGCCCGCGCCGATGACCACGAGCCGCGCCGGGACCCGCCGCGACTCGAGCATCTCGCGGGAGGTGAGCACGCGCTCGCCGTCCACGTCCACGCCCGGCGGCACCCACTCCTTCGAGCCGGTCGCCACCAGCACGCGCGCGGCCTCGACGGTCGTGGGCGATTCGCCGCTCACCTCGAGGGCGTTCGGCGCCACGAGGCGCCCGCGACCCGGCACCACCGTGATGCGGTTCTTCTTCATCAGACTGCCCACGCCCTTGGCGAGCCGGTCGGCGGTCTTGCGGCTGTGGGTCACGGCCTTGTCGTAGTCGAGACGGAGGCCCTCGGCCTCGACGCCGAAGGTGTCGCCGTGGTGGCGGAGCGTCTCCACCAGCTCGGCGCCGGTCAGCAGGGCCTTGGAGGGGATGCAGCCCCAGTTGAGGCAGACCCCACCCAGGCGGTCCTCCTCGACGATCGCGACGTTCAGTCCGAGCTGCGCGGCGCGGATGGCCGCGGTATAGCCGCCCGGACCGCCGCCGAGTACCGCCAGGTCGTAGGTCGTCGCTGCCAAGGACGCGATCCCTCCCCTCGCCCGCCGCGGCGGCCGGTGTGCCCACCCGCTGGAGCGCCGTCCCTGAGAATCGGCGTTCCTGCGGATTTCTTGATCAGTCCAGGGAGCTTAGCGCCCGGATCTTCCGCTGCCGTGGGGCGCCCTGCGGGCCCCGCCGTGGGCGCCCTGCAGGTCTCGCCGGGGCCGCGGCGTCAGGCGACGGGCTTCTCGACCACGGGCAGGCGCAGATCCGCGATCTCCTTGTGACGACCCTGTGCGGGAACCTTCTCGGCCTGGACCCGCTCCTGGAGCTTGATCAGCCCGTCGAGCACGGCCTCGGGCCGGGGCGGACAGCCGGGGATGTAGATGTCGACGGGGATGATCGTGTCGATGCCCTGGACCGTGGCGTAGTTGTTGTAGGGGCCTCCAGAGCAGGTGCAGGCCCCGAACGCCACCACCCACTTCGGCTCGGCCATCTGGTCGTACACCTTCTTCAGGATGGGCGCCTGGCGGTGGGTGATGGTGCCCACCACCATGAGCAGGTCCGACTGGCGGGGCGAGAAGCGCGGCAGGGCGCAGCCGAAGCGGTCCACGTCGTAGCGCGGCCCCGCGACGGACATGAACTCCATGCCGCAGCAGGCCGTGACGAAGGGGTACAGGAACATCGAGTATTTGCGGCCCCAGTTGAGCACGGCGTCCACCGTGGTGGTCTGGAACGTCTCGTTGCCCTGACGCATGTACTCGAGCTGCCGACGGGCCTCCCGATAGGGGGCGCTGTCGAAGCCGAATCGCGTTCCGGACCTTCCGCCTGCCATGAAACCTCCTCGCGGACGCGAACTTAGCAGCTCTGGTAGACTCCGCCGCCGTGAGCGCCCAGCCCGGAAGCGCCCCCGGCTCCGCCACCCGCACCAGCCTCGCCTGGGGGGTTCACCTGTTCACCGCGAGCGGGGCGGTGGTGGCGGCGGCGGCCCTGCTCGACATCACCCACGGCAACCTCACCCGCGCCGCGCTGCTGATGCTGCTGGCCCTGGTCATCGACGCGGTGGACGGCACCCTGGCCCGGGCCGTCGGCGTGGCCGAGGCGGTGCCGGGGATCGATGGCCGCCGCCTCGACGACATGGTCGACTTCCTCAACTACGTGATCGTGCCCGCGGTCTTCCTGGTGGCGGACGGCCGGCTCGCGGGCGCGGCCTGGGCGGGGCTGCCCATCCTGGCCAGCGCCTACGGCTTCTCCCAGACCGACGCCAAGACCGACGACGACTTCTTCCTCGGCTTCCCGTCGTACTGGAACGTGCTCGCGCTCTACGT
This sequence comes from uncultured Spirochaetales bacterium, assembly GCA_964442285.1. GTDB lineage: Bacteria > Myxococcota_A > UBA9160 > UBA9160 > JAFDET01 > CAYTZH01. The sequence goes on from CAYTZH010000065.1 coordinate 6,334, forward strand.
CTACGTCCTGGACGTGGGGCGCGGGGTCACCACCGGCCTGGTGGTGCTGCTCTCGGTGCTGGTGTTCGTGCCGCTCAAGTACCTGTACCCGAGCAAGATGGGCCGGGCCGCCACGGCCGCCACCGGCGGCGGCCTGGCCTGGGTGCTGGCCCTGGGGGCCGCCCTGCTCCTGCCCGAGACCGCCGGGCGGCTGCGCCTCGCGGAGCTCTCGCTGCTGTTCCCGGCGTGGTACCTCGGCGCCTCGCTGATCCGCGGCGGACTGCACCGCCGCTAGTCTCCGGGGCCGGTCAGGGCGGCGGCCAGATCGGCCGGGCGCCAGGGCTTGCGGAGGAAGTGGCGCACGCCGTGCTTGGCGAACTCCTCCTGCCGCGGCAGTGCGCTGTTGCCCACCACCTGGATCTCGGGCCTCAGGCTGCGGATCCGCTCGATCAGGCTGCCCACGTCGCCCCCGCCGATGTCGTGGTCCACCACGGCCACCCGGAAGCCCGCGTCGTGCTCCAGCAGGCGGACGGCCTCCTCGTCCGTCTCCACCGCGTAGCAGGCGGCGCCGGCGCTCTCGAGAATCGCCACGGCCACGTGGCGGAAGAGCTCGTCGTCGTCGACCACCAGCACGCGGCCCTCGTGGGGCCAGCGGACCGGGGGCACCTCCGCTACGCCGAGGATCATCTCCACCAGCGAGGCCTCCACGTGCTCGTCGTCCCGGCGGATGAGCCAGAGGCGCGAGCCGTCGGGGCGCGGCGGCTGGGTCCGCAGGCACCAGGCCTGAGGATGGGTGGGCTCCCAGCCCCGGGATGCGGCCTCGATGCTCGGCATGGCGTCGCCCAGCACGGCCTCCAGGGTCTCGGCCTGCGGCGCCCCGGCGGCGCGGAACAGGACGCGGGCCCGTGGGTTGGCGTACTGGATGCGCCCCTGGGCGTCGGCCTCCACCAGGGCCAGGGGGCGCCGATGCCCCACCGCGCGGCGGCCGGCGGCCTGCTCGACCGCGTCGCGGATCTCCTCCACCTCGAACGGCTTCTCCACGAAGCGCACCACGCCGGCCCGCTCGGCGCTCGCCTGGAGGTCGCGGGACGGGAAGCCCGTGATCAGCACCGTCGCCATCTCCGGCCACACCACGCCGAGCGCGTCGACGACGTGGAGCCCGTGGACGTGGTTCTTCAGCATCCAGTCCACCACGAGCACGTCGGGCCGGAAGCGGGCGCCGTCCTGGATGGCCTCGCGGCCACTCGACGCCAGTCTCACCTCGTGGCCCTCCCGGGCGAGGAAGTGGCCGACGTAGTGCCGGTAGCTGCTCTCGTCGTCGACGACCAGGACCTTCATCGGGACTCCTCTCGCGGGGGACAGGTCAGGGGCAGCTCGATCGTCACCTCGGTTCCGGCCCCCGGCTGGCTCTCCACCTGGATGCTCCCTCCGAAATCCGTGACGATCCCGTGGGCGATGGAGAGCCCGAGACCGGTGCCTCCTTCCTCCCGCCGGGTGGTGTAGAACGGGTCGAACAGGTAGGTGCGCTCGGCCTCGGTCATGCCCCGGCCGCGGTCCCGCACCCGGACCCGCGCCCGGCCGCCGACCCGCTCCGAGGTGACCCCGATCCGCGAGCCCGGGGGACTGGCCTGGGCGGCGTTGCGGATCACGTTGAGCAGCACCTGCTCGATCCCGGTCGGATCGATCCGCACGGGCAGGAGCTCCGGGCAGGGCTCCACGTCGATCCCGACCTCCGTCTCGCGGGCGACCGGTCCGCACAGGTCGCGGGCGTTGGCGAGGCAGTGGTTCAGATCGCAGTCCACGCGCTCGGTCCACTCCTGGCGGGCGAACTGCAGCACGCTCTTCACGACCTGGCCGCAGCGGCGGGCGTGGCGCTCGACGTCCTCGATGCTCTCCCGCAGCTCCCGGCTGAAGCCCCCGGCCTCGGGACTGTGGAGCGCGAACTGGGCCGCCAGGAGGATGGAGCCGATGGGGTTGTTGATCTCGTGGGCGATCCCCGCCGCCAGGGTGCCCGTGGAGACGAGCCGCTCGGAGCGCCGGAGCTTCTCCTCGTACTCGCGAAGCACCGCCGCCGCCCGGTTCCGCTCGCGGAGATCCTCGACCATCAAGAGACCGACCGGACCGCGGCGATCCAGCCGGAGCACCGCCGCGGTGAGGCGAACGGGGATGTCCTCCCCGCGGTCCGTCCGGTAGCGCAGCTCGGCGGTGACGGTCGCCCGATCCTGCTGGGCCAGCTGCCGCTCCAGCTCCAGGGCCTCGGCCCGATCGTCGGGATGCAGCAGCGCGAGCGAGCTGCGCCCGCGCAGGGCGCTCGCCTCCTCGCCCAGGATCCGACCCAGCATCCGGTTGGCCTGAACCAGGCGGCGCCCTTCCCCCACCACGGCCATGCCGTGGGGCGCCTCCTCGAAGACCGCCCGGAAGCGCAGCTCGCTGTCCCGCAGGGCCTCCTCGGAGCGGCGTCGCTCCGTCACGTCGCGGATCGCGGCCAGCACCTCGTCGGGCCCGCTACGCACGAGCCGCGCCTCCATCTCGTAACCGGCCAGGTTCGGCGAGGTGTACTCGAAGGTGACCGGCTCGCCGCTGTCCAGGACCCGGCGCAGGAGCCCGGCCGACTGCTGTCCGATCTCGGGCGGCAGGAACTCTTCGACCGCCTTGCCGACGAAGTCAGCCAGCCGGAAGGTCCGGCTCTCCAGACCCACGCCCGCCCGGAAGTCGAGGACCTGGCCCTCGCGCGAGAGTCGCACCAGGGTGTCGGGGGTGGCCCGCAGCAGGGCGCGATGACGGGCCTCGCTGGCGCGCAGGGCCTCCTCCGCCTGGCGCTGCTCGGTGACGTCGCGGACGACCAGCGCCACCTCGTCCGCGCCCGACGGCACGACCCGGGCCTCGAAATCCCGGCCGCCGGAGGCGGTGGGATAGCGGTAGTAGTAGGTCTGCATCTCCCCGGTCTCGAGCACCTCGCGGACGTGGTCGAGTCCGCGTGCGGCCAGCGGGGGCGGGAGGACCTCCCGGAGCGTGCGGCCCCGGAAGGCGGCCCCGTCCAGATGGCGCTCGAGGTCCGCCCCCGGCTCGACATCGAGGATGCGCCCGTCCTTCCCGATCCGCACGAGCGTGTCGGGGGACGCCTCGACCAGCGCCCGCAGACGCGCCTCGCTCCGGGCCAGCCTGTCCAGGGCCGCGGACAGCTCGGCGGTCCGCTCCTCCACCCGCTGCTCGAGGCTGCGCTGCATCTCCCGCAGCGCCCGCTCGGCCTCGACCCGGGCCGTCACGTCCCGGACGACGACCTGGATGGCCGGGCGCCCGCCGAAGTCGATGCGGCGCTCGACGGCCTCGGTGTAGAGCTCGCGACCGTCGGGCGCCCGCACCCGGTTCTGGACCATCTCCAGGGGCGCCGCGCCCGCCGCCACCTCCGCCAGCTGCGCCCGCGCCAACGCCTGTTGATCCGGGTGCACGAAGTCGAGCACCTGCCGGCCGACCAGCTCGGCGACCGCGCAGCCGGCCATGCGCGCGCCGGCCTCGTTCACGAAGGCGATGATGCCGTCCTGGTGGACGACGATGGAGTCCGGGCACTGGCTCACCAGCGCGCGATAGCGGGACTCGCTCCCCCGGAGGGCGCGTTCCGCGTCCTGCCGGGCGGAGCGCTCCACCTCGAGCTCCGCGACCCGGGCGCGCAGCGACACGAGCTCGCGTTGCAGCGCCTCCGCCTCGGACGGATCGCTGCCGGCCGCGAGCGACCGGGGAGGGGTCGCGTCCCGCAACGTCGTTCGACCTCGGACCGGTCGGCGGATGCCGGGCTGTGGGCAGCGAGGCCTCTGGCCGCCGGTCGTGCTGGCCCGGCCGTCAGGCAGGCTGCGGCCGAGCGGAGTTCACCGAACTCGAAGGTGGGTGGTGAGTCTACCCCAAAAGTGATGCGGAGGCGGCCCTCGGGAGCGCGCATCCGCGGGACCGGCGCGCCCCTCGGCAGCCCGAGCGGGCGTGTTAGCCTTTCCGACACCGATGGAGCGCTACGCCCCGCCTGCCGGCGTCCTGCTGGTCAACCTCGGCTCGCCGGACGCGCCGGAAACCCGAGCCGTGCGCTCCTACCTGCGCGAGTTCCTCGGCGACCCGCGGGTGATCGACCTGCCGGCGCTCGCGCGCTGGCTGCTGCTCAACCTGGTGATCCTGCCCTTCCGACCGCGCCGCTCCGCGGAGGCCTATGCGGCGATCTGGACGCCGGAGGGCTCTCCCCTCGTCCTGAACGGAGAGGCGCTCCGGGACGCACTCGCGGCCGAGCTGGGGGGCGACTGGCGCGTGGCGCTGGCGATGCGCTACGGGCGCCCCTCGATCGACGCCGCCCTCGACGCCCTGGCCGCCGAGGGCGCGGACCCCGTGGTGGTCGTGCCTCTGTTCCCCCACTACGCCTCGGCCGCTACCGGCTCGGCGGTCGCGCAGGTCTACGCCCGCGCCGCGGAGCGGACGGTGGTGCCCTCGCTGCGGGTGGTCGAGCCCTTCTACGAGGCCCCGGACTTCGTCGAGGCGGTGGCGGAGGCCGCGCGGCCGACACTCGAGGAGGCGAAGCCCGACTACGTGCTCTTCAGCTACCACGGGCTGCCCGAGCGCCAGGTCCGCGCCTGCGACACCAGCGGCCGACACTGCCTCGCGCGGGCCGACTGCTGCGAAGCCATCGTCGCCGCCAACCGCGCCTGCTACCGGGCCCAGTGCTACGCCACCACCCGCGCCGTCGCCCGGGAGCTGGGTCTCGCGGCCGACGCCCACGGCACCGCCTTCCAGTCCCGTCTCGGCCGGACCCCGTGGATCCGGCCCTACACCGACGAGGTGCTTCCCGAGCTGGCCGGGAGGGGCGTCCGCCGCCTCGCCGTCCTCTGTCCTTCCTTCGCGGCAGACTGCCTGGAGACGCTCGAGGAGATCGGGATCCGGGCCCGCGAGCAGTGGGCGTCGCTCGGCGGGGAGCACCTGGCGCTCGTGCCCTGCGTGAACGCCCATCCCGCGTGGGTGCGGGGGCTGGGCGCGCTCGTCCGCGCCTACCGCGACCCGGCCGAGACGGCTGCTCCCGCCGGAGGGCAGACGCTGTCGGCGGCGCAGGCTCGGAACGCGTAGACCGGAGCCGGGATCAGAGCGCCCGGGCCGCATCGACGAAGGCGCGGACCCCCTCGACCGGCGTGTCGGGCAGGACACCGTGGCCCAGGTTCAGGACGTGGCCGCGCGCCGCCCGTCCCGCCTCTGCGAGGGCGCGCACCTGGGCGGCGATCCGCTGCGGCGGCGCCTGCAGCGCGCAGGGATCCAGGTTGCCCTGGACGCTGGCGCGACGTCCCGCGCGCCGCGCCGCATCGGCCAGATCCGCGCGCCAGTCCAGGGAGATCACGTCGGCGCCGGCGTCGAGCATGGCGTCCACCAGGTGGGGGCCGTCGTTCACGTAGAGGATCAGGGGCGCCGCCTGCCGGTCGAGCTTGGCCGCGATGGCGCGATGGATCGGCAGCACCCACTCGCGGTAGGTCGCCTCGTCGAGGAGCCCCGCCCAGGTGTCGAAGAGCTGGACCGCCTGGGCGCCCGCCTCGATCTGGGCGTTCAGGTAGGCCACGGTGAGGTCCGTGAGCTTGTCCAGGAGCGTGCGCAGCACCTCCGGCGCGCGCCAGAGCATGCGCTTCAGGGTGGAGAAGTGGCGCGAGCCACCGCCCTCCACCAGGTAGGCCGCCAGGGTGAACGGCGCGCCCGCGAACCCGAGCAGGGGCACCCGCTCCGCCGCCAGCGCCTCCCGCAGGGCGCCCAGGATCTCGAAGACGTAGGGCACCGACTCCCGCGGATCCGGCACCCCCAGGGCCGCCACCTGGGCGGCGTCGCGCAGGGGGCGCGCGATCTTCGGCCCCGGCGCGAAATCCAGCTCGACGCCCATGGCGGGGACCGGCACGAAGATGTCCGAGAAGAAGATGACCGCCTCGGTGCCCACGAGCTCGAGGGGCTGCAGCGACACCTCCACCGCGCGGTCCACGTCGCGACACAGCTCGAGGAAGGTGCATCCCTTCCGGACGGCCCGGTACTCGGGCAGGTAGCGCCCCGCCTGGCGCATGAGCCAGACCGGCGGGCGATCGACCGGCTCGCCGCGGCACGACCGCAGCAGCCGTTCGGTGCAGTCCATCAGTAGCCCCGCAGCCGCGCCCAACGCTGGCGGTGGTGGTCGCCCGGCCCGAAGGTGGTGGCGTCGCCGCGCGCCCGCTTCATGAAGAAGCCGATGTCGTACTCGTCGGTCATCCCCACGCCCCCGAACATCTGCACGCCCTCGTTGCTGCCGTGGACGAAGGCGTCCGAGCAGCGGGCCTTGGCCAGGGAGATCAGCAGGGGCGCCTCGGGGTCGCCCGCGTCGACGGCGCGGGCCGCGGCCATCACGGCCGAGCGACACAGCTCCACCTCGATGAAGAGGTTGGCCGCGCGGTGCTTCAGCGCCTGGAAGCTGCCGATCTTGACGCCGAACTGCTCGCGCTCCTTCAGGTAGGCCAGGGTCATCTCGAAGGCCTGGGCCAGCCCGCCGAGCATCTCGGCGCAGAGCCCGGCGGTGGCGTAGTCGACCGTGTCCGCGAGCAGCGGGGCCGCGCCCTCGGGGTCGCCGAGCGCGGCGTCCGCGCCGAGCTCGACGCCCTCGAGGAAGACCCGCGCGCCGTTGCGGAGGTCGACCCGACGCTGGCGGACGACCCGCAGTCCCGGCGCGTCCGCGGGCACCAGGAACAGGCCGATGCCCCCGGCGTCGCCCGACGCGCCGGCGCTGCGAGCCGACACCACGAGGGCGTCGGCGACGTGGCCGTCGAGGACGTGGACCTTCTCGCCCGTGAGGCGCCAGCCCGAGCCGCTGCGCTCCGCCCGGACCGCCACGCGCTGGAGGTCGTAGCGGCTGTCGCGCTCGGCGTAGGCCAAGGAGAGCACGGCGTCGCCCTCCGCCACCCGGGGCAGCCACGCCTGCTGCTGCGCCTCGCTGCCGCCGCGCAGCAGGGCGCGGCCCGCCAGCAGCACGGTGGACAGGAAGGGCTCCGGGGCCAGCGCCCGCCCCAGCGGCTCCAGCACGCAGGCGAGCTCCGCCAGGCCCATCTCGGCGCCGCCCAGGGACTCGGGAAAGGGAATCCCCACCCAGCCGAGCTCCGCCATCTGCTTCCAGAGGCCCCGGGAGAAGCCGACCGGATCGTCGCCGTCGCGCAGGGCGCGCACCCGGGACAGGGGCGAATGCTCCGCGACGAAGTCGGCCGCGGTCTTCGCCAGGAGCTCCTGATCCTCGCTCAGTACCAGTCGCATGGGATCTCCTAGTCCGGCAGTCCGAGGACGCGCTTGGCGATGATGTTGCGCTGGACCTCCGAGCTGCCGCCCTCGATCGTGTTGCCCCGGGAGCGCAGCCAGTCGCGGGTGGCCGCCAGCTCGTGGGGCTCGTAGCCGTCGCCCTCCCAGCCGAGCGCCTGGGGCCCGAGCAGGTCCACGAGCAGCTCGTTGCGCTGCTGGTTCAGCTCGGTGCCGTAGACCTTGAAGATCGACGTCTCGGGCCCGGGCTGATGGCCGGCCTTGGCGGCGTCCCGGCTGCGCTGGACCGTGAGCAGGAAGGCGCGGGAGTCCATCTCCACCCGGGCGACCCGGTCGCGGGCCAGGGGGTCCGCCACGCGGCCGCCGTCCTCGCCGACGTAGCGCTTCGCGAGCTCCGGGAGCCCCGCTTTGGTGGAGCCCCCCGAGCCGGCGCCGAAGGCATCCGCGATCATGCTGCGCTCGTGGCCCAGGAGCGCCTTGGCCACCGTCCAGCCGCCGCCGATCGTCCCGACCACGTTGCGCACCGGCACGCGGACCTCGTCGAAGTAGGTCTCGCAGAAGGGCGACGAGCCGCTGATCAGCAGGATCGGAGCGACGGAGACGCCCGGGGAGTCCATGTCGAGCAGCAGGAAGGTGATGCCGTCCTGCTTCTTGGGCGTGTCGAAGTCCGTGCGCACCAGGGCGAAGATCCAGTCGCACTGGTCGGCGTAGGAGGTCCAGACCTTCTGGCCGGTGACGACGAACTCGTCGCCCTCGCGGATCGCCTTGGTCTGCAGGGAGGCCAGGTCCGAGCCGGCGCCCGGCTCGGAGTAGCCCTGGCACCAGCGGATCTCGCCGCGGCAGATCTTCGGGAGGTGCTCGCGCTTCTGCTCCTCGTTGCCGTACTGCAGCAGCGTGGGACCGATCATGGTCAGGCCGAAGCCGATGAGCGGCGCCGGCAGCTTGAGGCTCTTCATCTCCTGGGCCAGCACCTTGGCCTCGGCGGGCGAGAGGTCGCCGCCGCCGTACTCCCGGGGCCAGGTCGGCGCGGTCCAGCCCTGCCCGGCCATCCGCTCCAGCCAGGTCTTGCGGTCCGGATCGGCCCACTGCCAGCGGCGCCCACCCCAGACGCCGTCCAGCGCCGTGCCGCTGCGCCCCAGCAGGGACGGCGGGCAGTTCGCCTCGAGCCAGCGGCGCGTCTCGCGCCGGAACGTCTCCAGATCGGCCATCGCAATCCTCCCGCGGGCAGGAGCGCGAGTGTAGTGCCCGGTGACCCCGTCGGCGACCGCGCTACGCTCCGGCCCGTGCGCACGATCCTTGCCAACCCCCGCGGCTTCTGCGCCGGTGTGGACCGCGCCGTCGAGATCGTCGAGCTGGCCCTCGCGCGGTACGGGGCCCCGGTCTACGTCCGCCACGAGATCGTCCACAACCGCCACGTGGTAGAGGAGCTGCGCGCCAAGGGGGCCGTCTTCATCGAGGATCCCGCCGAGGCGCCCGAGGGCGCGCTGCTGGTCTTCAGCGCCCACGGCGTGTCGCCGGCGGTGCGCGAGGCGGCGCGCGATCGCGGCCTGCGCACCATCGACGCCACCTGTCCCCTGGTCACCAAGGTCCACGTGGAGGCCCTGCGCTTCGCCCGGGAGGGCTACGAGATCGTCCTCGTGGGCCATGCCGGCCACGTCGAGGTCGAGGGCACCATGGGCCACGCCCCCGAGCGCATGCACCTGGTGGAGAGCGTGGAGGACGTGGCGCGCCTGGAGATCGCCGACCCCGAGCGGCTCGCCTGCCTGACCCAGACCACCCTGTCCGTGGACGACACCGCCGAGATCATGGCCGCCCTGCGCACGCGCTTCCCGGCCATCCGCCTGCCGCGCAAGGACGACATCTGCTACGCGACCCAGAACCGCCAGAATGCGGTCAAGCGACTCACCGACGAGACGGGCGCCGACGTGGTGCTGGTGGTGGGCGCGCCGACCTCCTCCAACAGCAATCGGCTGGTGGAGATTGCCGCCAAGCACGGCGCCCGGGCGCACCTGGTGGAGGCCGCCGACGAAATCCGGCCGGAGTGGCTCCACGGGGCCCGCTGCGTGGGCGTGACGGCCGGCGCGTCGGCCCCGGAGGTGCTGGTCGAGCGCGTCGTGGAGCGACTGCGGGAGCTCGCCGGCGACGCGCTGCAGGTGGAGTCCCTGGCGGCCGACGCCGAGGGCGTGTTGTTCCAGCTTCCGTCGGAGCTGCGCGGGTCGGCGCGGGCCTAGCCCGTGTCCGACGTCGAGCCTCTCGGGGATCCCGAGACCACCTCCCCGCTGCCGTCGGGGGCGATCGCCAGCGCGGCCTCGACCCGGCCCGAAGAGCGGGCGCACTCGCGCCGCCGCACCGACCGGGAGATCTGGCAGCTCGCCTGGCCCGTGATCCTCTCCCAGGTGATGGCCAGCTTCGTGAGCCTGGTCGACATCGCCATGGTGGGCCGACTCTCCCGCGACGCCGTGGCCGCGGTGGGCTATGTGGCCCAGTATCTCTGGCTCACCCAGTCGGTGCTCTTCGCCCTGGGCATCGCCTGCGTGGCGCTCATGTCCAGGGCCATCGGCGCGGGCGATCCCGCGCGCGCGCGCCACGCCCAGGCGGCGTCGCTCGCCGTGGCCGTGGCGCTCGCGCTGACCGTCACGGCCACGGCCCTGCTACTGCCGCGCACCCTGCTGGGCCTGCTGGGCGCCGACCCCCGGGTCGTCGACCTGGGCGAGCCCTACCTGCGCCTCACCCTGGGCACGACCCCCCTGCTCGCCGTCGCCATCGTGATCGAGTTCGCCCTGCGCGCGGACCGCGACACGGTCACGCCCATGCGCATCGGGGCCGTCGCCACGGTGGTGAAGACGGCGCTCAACGCCGTCCTGATCTTCGGCCTGTTGGGCTTCCCGCGTCTGGAGCTGGTGGGCGCCGGGATCGCCACGGTGATCTCGCAGATCATCGCGCTGGCCCTGTTCGTCGCGGCGAGCCGGCGCGCCGACCGCGACTCCCCCCGCGCGCTGGGGGCCCGCGACTTCGCCAGCTCGGCCCGGCTGCTGCCGGAGGTCGTGCGCATCGCCGCCCCGGCGGTGGCGGAGCGGGTGGTGATGAACGGCGCCATGATGGCCTACTTCGTGCTCATCGGGCGCTACGGCACCGCGCCGATCGCCGCCTACACCATCGGCATCCGGGTGCTCTCGTTCTCCTGGATCCCGGGCATCGGCTTCTCCACGGCCGCCTCCACCCTGGTGGGTCAGGCCCTGGGCGCCGGCGATCCCGCGGCGGCGGTCCGCGCGGGCTGGCGGGCCGTGCGCCTGGCGCTGGGGGTCTCCGTGCTGCTCGGCGTGGCCTTCGCCCTGGGCCGGGTGCCCGTGGCCCGCCTGTTCACCGACGATGCGGGCGTCGTGACCGAGCTCGGCCCCTTCATGCTGGTGCTCGCGCTGACGCAGCCCTTCATGGGGCTGCACTTCACCCTGGGCGGCGCCCTGCGCGGCGCGGGCGACACGATGACTCCGCTGGTGGGCGCCACCGTGGGCAACTGGATCTTCCGGGTACCCCTGGCCGCCCTCTTCGCCCTGGTGCTGCAGGCACCCGTGGTCTGGCTCTGGATCGCCCTGGTGCTGGACCACACCGCCCGCAGCGCGATCCTGCTCTGGGCCTTCCAGCGCGGCCGCTGGCAGAAGCTCGGCGCCTAGGCCCGGGGGAAGCTCGGCGCCTAGCTCTCGTAGCGGAGGGTGAGCTTCGAGGCGTCGGGCTCGACGCCCACGTGGACGGTGCCGCCCTTCTGCAGCGCGCCGAAGAGGAGCTCGTCGGCCAGGCGGTCCTTCAGCTCGGTCTGGATCACCCGGCCCATGGGGCGGGCGCCGAAGTCGGGATCGTGGCCCTTCTCGGCCAGCCAGGCGCGGGCGGCGTCGTCGAGGAGGATCTTCACCTTGCGCTCGGCGAGCTGGGACTCGACCTCGGCCACGAACTTGTCGACGACGCGACCCATGACCTCGGGACCGAGGGCCGCGAAGGTGACCACCTCGTCGAGGCGGTTGCGGAACTCGGGGCTGAAGAGGCGCTCGAGCTCCTGCCGGCCGTCGCTCTTGCGGCCGCCGCCGAAGCCGATGGCCCGCGCGGCCATCTCCCGGGCCCCGACGTTCGAGGTCATGATGAGGGTCACGTGGCGGAAGTCCGCCTCCCGGCCCTGGTTGTCGGTCAGGGTGGCCCGGTCCATCACCTGCAGCAGGATGTCGAAGAGGTCCTGGTGGGCCTTCTCGATCTCGTCGAGCAGGAGCACCGCGTAGGGCTGCTTGCGGATCTTCTCGACGAGCTGGCCGCCCTGGTCGTAGCCCACGTAGCCAGGGGGCGCGCCGATCAGGCGCGAGACCGCGTGCTTCTCCATGTACTCGCTCATGT
>CAYTZH010000066.1:0-14233 GCA_964442285.1 uncultured Spirochaetales bacterium
ACTGCAAATCCCTGATCCCCGGTTCGAATCCGGGCGGCGCCTCCAGCTATCTCGCCGGGTCGAGCCGCGGAGCCCTCGGGACCGGGGGGCCGGGGGGCCGGGGGGGCAGGCTCCACCTGAAGAGTGCGTTTCAAGAAGCGGCCTGACGGGCGGCGCGCACTTCGACGGTGACCAGAGCCATTACGATGACGATCTCGCCCAGAAAGTATGCAACGCCGAGCCAGGTGAGCGAGGCCCGCAGGTAGACGACGAGGCTCAAGGTCACCACGCAGTACAGGGTGTTGGCAGTGGCGATGCCGAGCAGGAACGCGGGTCCGCTCGCGCGCACGAAACACGAAAGCGAATACGCGGCGAAGCCTACGGCCACCAAAGCAAGCGGGACCAAGACCCTCCTCGGCATACCGAAGGCGGACTCGAACTGCGTCAACACGAGTCCGAGCATCATCGCGGTGGCCACCGCACCCAAGGCGTCGATCAAGAAGAGTCGCTTCATCGCCAGATCACCTTCCTGCCTGTGGACGATGAAGGCGAGGTAGCGGGTTCACCCGAGCTGCGCTTTGACGTGGGTCAAAATCAACGCTGTCCGCGCACGCGACTCAGCGTTTCTTGCGTCATGCCGAGGTAGGAGGCGATGTGGCCGAGGCCGACTCGCTGCGTGATGCCCGGATAACGCTCGAGCAAATGGTCGTAGCGCTCCTTGGCCGACAAGAAGAGCATCCCCTCGAAGCGTTCGACCAGGTCGACGTAGAGAGCCAGTGTGACCTGTCGAGCCAGGCGCTCGTGCTGGGGATGTCGAGCCAGGAAGTCTTCCAGCGCTGCGTACTCGAGCGCGAAGAACTCGCTGTCCTCGAGCGCCTCGATCCCGTAGCGGCTCGGCCGGTCGTAGACGATGCTGTCGATGGCGCCGACGATGCCGTTTTCGAGGGCGAAGTAGGCGGTGACGTCCTTCGTCTTGACCCGGTGGAACGAACGGAGCAGCCCTGATGTGACGAGATAGAGACTCGCCCCGTGGTCGCCGGGCAGCTGCAGGTAGGTGGATTTGGCTGCAGCTCTTCGGCGCAGGATCGGCCCGAAGGTCGCTATCGCGGCTTGGATGAGGTCGTGCATGACGCCCGCCTCAAGCAGCGGTAGGCGTCGGTCGTGCTCACCGCCGCGTCGTGCTCGAGCTCGAAATCCGTGATTCCTGCATCGATTGGCCGAGAATAGCCCAGTGCCGCCCGGCCGCGGCGGTGCGCCAACCGGGCAGCAACGTTCCCTCGTGACCCGTTCGAGAACCAGTGCGACCCGACCGGCCGCTGCCGACCGGTCGGGTGCATCTGGAACCGCGTCCGCCGAAGAGAGATCGGAGCTAGGCGATCTTCCGCGACAGCATTCCGACGCCCGACCCCGAGACGAAGAGATCCTTCGACTCGCCGAGGCGCTGGATGTACCCCGGATCGATGTTGATCTTCCTTCCCGCTTCCTCGACCTGGGCGAGGGACTGGGCGTAGGAGATCCACGAGAGCGTTCCGTAGGGTCCGAAGTTCGAGCTCAGCACCACGATCGGAAGCCCGCTCAGGTTGGACGCGTAGTCCGCGAGCCCGACCGCCCAGGCGACGGCGGCTCCCACCTGGCTCACCTCCATCGACGCGGTCACCACGCTTGCAACCGGCGGCGGGGTGTCCACCTCGCCGGCGACGTGGACGGCCTCGCCCAGCCGGTCCTCCGCATTCCCGATGAAGTACTCCGCCCCGCTCTCCACCTTCTTCAGGTAATCGTCCGATCTCAGCAGCTCGTCCACGCTCTCCAGCGACGCCGCGTAGGAGTCCGTGCGGTAGGCCCAGCTGAGCGTGCCCTGGGGCGCGCCCTGGAGCACCTGGTAGAGGGAGATGCCGAGGTCGGACTTCTTGTTGATGAACTCGGTGATGGACGTGGCGAACGCCATGGCCTTGCGGGTGTGTGCCGGGTTCACGAGCACCCGTCGCGTGAAGATGTACATACTGGGACCTCTCTCGATGTTGCGTGCCTGTTGGGAGCCGCGGCGACCGGTTCGATCCGGAAGCCAGGAGCGCCAGGAGGAGGACGGCAACCGAGAAGGGAGCAACCACGCAGGGAGAGCCGCTGCTGGGGGGAGACGCTACGACTCCTCGCCCAGTCTACTCCCACCCGGGCCGCGCGATCGGAGTTTTTTCGCCTCCGTTGCCCAGTGGCGCTGCTCGCCGCCGGTCCGAGGTTCGAGCCCCCCCGGGGCGCCAGCGGACGCCGCCGCGGTTCCCGCGCCCCATCTCCTCCAGAGCTTCCACCCGTATCGTGCGAGTGGTCCGGAGATCGCTTCCATTCCTGGTAGAGTCTCGCGTCGAACAAGGTCGCTTCGAGACCTCCGGGTACGCTTCGTCGTCGCCTGATCCTCACATCGAACCCCAGGAGATCCTTCATGTCGCTCTTCGATGCCTTCCGATTCGACGGGAAGCGCGTGCTCGTCGTGGGCGGCGCCACCGGGATGGGGGCGGCTGCGGCGGAGCTGGCACTCGACGCCGGCGCCGACGTGGTCGTGATGGACCACGCGGACGTGAAGCTCGCGGGCGTGGAGACGATCCGCGTGAACCTCGCCGAGCAGGCGTCCATCGATGCCGCCGTGGACGAGTGCGGGGGGCCGGTCCATGTTCTCCTCGCATGCGCGGGCGTCGCGGACGGCACGCCGGGCATCGAGCGGATCAACTTCGCCGGACACCGCCACCTGATCGATCGCATGATCGCCGACGGGATGCTCGGTCGCGGCGCCGCGATCGGCTTCATCTCCTCGGCGGCCGGCCTCGGCTGGGAGTCGCAGCTGGAGCAGATCCAGGAGCTGCTCGCGACCCCGGATTTCGAGAGTGCCGCAGCGTGGTTCGTGGAGAACAACAAGGCCAGCTACTTCGACACCAAGCAGGCCGTCTGTGCCTACGTGGCCAGCCAGGCCCTCCCCATGCTGAAGCGGGGCATCCGCATCAACGCGCTCTGCCCGGGGCCCACCGACACCCCGCTGGCGCAGGCGAACAAGGAGCTGTGGCTGGCCGCGGGCGCCGACTACCGGCAGGAGGCTGGTATCGAGACCTCGGAGCCCATGGAGCAGGCCTACCCGCTGCTGTTCCTGTGCAGTGACGCTGCGATCGCGATCAACGGCGTCACCCTGATCAGCGATGCAGGCTGGCTGAGCTCGGGCCTCACGGGGTCCTTTCCCAACGCGACCGCGATCGCCAGGGCGCTCACCGGCAAGCGCTGAGCCGTGTCCCCGCTCTTGGAGAACCTCCGCTAGCGGACGAAGCCGTAGAGCTCGCCTGCGTTGGCGCAGAAGATCTTCCTGCGCTTCTCCGCGTCGATCCCCTGGGACATGGCATTGATCAGGTAGCGGGAGTGGGGCCAGTCGGTGATGTGGTGTGGGAAGTCGCTGCACCACATCATCGTGTCCACGCCGACCGCGTCGCAGTTCTGGACGCCGAACGGGTCGTTGACAACGCCCACCCTGCAATTGCGCTCGTAGTACGCGCTCGGCAGCATCGACAGGTTGACCTCGCACCAGACCCGATTGCGCCGGTAGCGGTCGTCGATCTCCTGCTTGAAGAAGGGGACCCAGCCCGCGCCCACCTCGCCGCCCACGACCACGAGGCCCGGGAAGCGCTCGAAGACCTCGTTGAAGATGAGCTCGGCGAAGAGCGTGGGCATGCGGCTCATGGTGGTGGCGAACATCACCAGCTGGGGTGCGCCGCCCTTCTTGGCGGCGACGCGCTTGGTCTGGTGGGTGGCCGGGGTCAGCCCGATGTGCACGTGGATCGGCAGCGAGAGCTCCTCGGCCTTCGCCCAGAAGCGATCGTCCTCGCGCGAGAGCAGGGCCTCACCGCTCGGCCAGGTGCCGAGACCGACGCCGACGGCGCCCGCGGCCTTGGCCTGCTCGAGCTCGGAGACGGCGTCTGCGATGCCCGTGGCCGGCATCTGCCAGATGGCGCCGAGGCGCTCGGGGCAGTGGCTCGTCCACTCCGTGATGAACTCGTTGTAGGCGTGCATGCCGGCGAGGGAGAAACCCGGATCCTGGAGCTTCTGCTGGATGAAGTAGATCATCGTCCGCTGCGGAGGGAAGAAGACCGCGGCGTCGACGCCGTCCTGGTCCATGAGCTCGAGACGCCCCTTCCAGTCGATGATGCCGGGGTGCATGTCCTCGTAGCGGGCGCCCGTCCAGCGCAACGTCTCGGGCGTGTGGTTCATGGCGGCGACCAGGCCGAGGGACTCGATGGCCCCGCCCAGGTCCCAGGCGTCGCCACCGTCCTCGTCCTTTACGAGCTTGGGCGCCCGGTCCTTGTACTTCGACGGGATGAACCGGTCCCACAGGTCCGGGGGCTCGATCACGTGCTGGTCACAGTCGATGAGTCGGTACTCCATGGCCCTATCTCCTGGTGATGGGTCGTTCAGGTACGGCGACGGAAGCGAAGCGGCAGCGCCTCGAGTCCGCGGATGATGAACGTCTCGGCGTAGCGGAGCGCGGTCGGGTCCACGACCCGGAAATCGTCCAGGCGCGCCAGCAGCCGCTCGAAGCTGACGCGTGCCTCGGCCCGGGCGAGGCTCGCGCCGGGGCAGAAGTGCTCCCCGTGGCCGAAGGCGATGTTGCGCTTCGCGTTCGGCCGCTTCGGATCGAAGCGGTCCGGATCCTCGAACACGCGCGGATCGCGATTGGCCGCCCCGACGGAACCCATGACCACGGTCCCGGCCGGGATCTCCACGCCGCCGATCGTCGTGTCCTCCAGGGCCAGCCGGAAGGTGCTCTTGACCGGTCCCTCGAGCCGCAGGCACTCCTCCACGAAGTTCGGGATGCCACTCGGATCCGCGCGCAGCTCGTCGGCGAGGGCGGGCTGCTCGGCGAAGACGCGCATGCCGGCGGCCAGCAGGCGTGCGGTGGTCTCCTGGCCCGCGGCAAAGAAGATCGATGCGAGGCGCACGACGTCCGCGACCTCGGGCAGCGCGCCGTCGGGGTACCGGACCTGCGCGAGACGCCCCATGACGTCCTCGCTCGGTGCCGCGCGGCGTTCCTCGATGTAGCGGGTGAAGTACGGGGCGAGCATTGCGAAGACCCGGTCGCCGTTGTGCTTGCCCTCGGGGTTGCCGGCGTTGGCTCCCTGGGGCTCCAGCCAGCCCCGGAACCGTGCGTGGTCCTCGCGCGGGACGCCGAGCAGGTCCGCGATGACGAGCAGCGTGAAGGGCCGGGCGTAGGCGGCATTGAACTCCACCTCACCGCGGTCTTCGATTTCGTCGATCAGCTCGTCCGCCAGTCGCTCCATGAAGGCCTGGCTCTCGCGAAGCCGGTTCGGCGTGAAGAGCCTGCCCGCCAGGGCGCGTTCCCGCGTGTGCCGGGGAGGGTCGATGGAGGGCAGCATGTCGTGCATGGGGATCTCGGCGCGGCGCCGCTCGATGACCTCCGCCCAGCGCTCGCCTGCCTCCGGCCTCGGGAGCGGCACGAGGGGACCGAGGGACGCGACGATGGCGGAGAAGCGATCGTGGTCGGCGTACACCTGGAGGACTTCGTCGATGCCCGAGAGGACGACCACGCCCCGGCGGGGCTCGCGCCAGACCGGCCCCTTGTCGCGGACCGCCGCGTACCAGGGCGTCGGGTCCTGGAGCAGCTCGGGGTCCGTGAAGAAGTCCCGCTCGAGAACGTCCATCAGCTGCCGCACCCCTGCGAGCTGTCGAAGGGCGTCGAGAGGGCGTGGGCCATCTGCTTCACGACGCCGTTGCTGCGGCGGCGGATCGGCTTGGGGGCGGTGGCGCTCCGGGCCATGACGCTTGTCAGCATACTTGCGCGAAAGTAGAATAAGCAAACCCTGTCGCGGTCGCGTCGGATTGCGCGAGCAAGATGCCCGTGCTGAAATGATCCTCGTGATCGGTGTTCGACCGCGGGGAAGCCTCCGCAGCCCTCCCTCGGTGGAGGAGGACTCCCACTGGCGCTCCGAGACGACTACACCGGGCCCTTCGACCCCGACCTGACCCTCGCCGACTTCTCCCGCTCCTTCCTCGCCCGCCTGGGGTACGAGTACCTGCTCATCGGTCATCTCCTCGACCGGGTCGGGCAGCCCCTCGTCGGGATGGAGGCGGGCGCCGACGGCTTCGTCCGCTCCGGCATCGAGGAGTGGATGGGCGCCAGCCCGATCTATTCGAAGCGCATGCAGCGCATGATGCGCTTCGAGGGCGACGACGTCGGCACCGTCTTCAAGAACCTCCAGCTCGAGGTCGGCTCCCCCCAGCAGTTCATGGATTTCCAGTTCCGTCTGGACTCTCCGCAGTACGGCGAGTTCTGGCTGTGTCACTGCGGCGCCCTGCTCGACATCGAGAAGACGGGCAACCAGAAGCTCGTGAAGCTCATGTGTCACGACATCGAGGATCCCACCTTCGACGCGACCGCCGCGGCGACCAACCCGCGGATGGTGATGCGTCCGATCCACCGCCCCCCCCGCGTCGACGGCGAGCTCGGGAACGGCCCGGGGCGCTGGCCCCACTGCCGCTGGGCCGTCTCCATCGGCGAGCAGAACCAGCCCCATGTGCAGCACCCGAACCTGGAGGTCGTCCGGAAGTCGAAGCTCGCCGGCGTCGCCGTGGCGCTTCCCGAGAGGGACGCGGAGCCGGGCGGCTGGCCCGACTACTCGGGCCCCTTCGACCCCGGCTGCCAGCTCCACGACTTCTCGCATCGGGCCCTGGTCGGCCTGGACCAGGAGTTCGCCGTCCAGGCCCTCCTCCTCATGCACGCCTACATGGTGAGCCAGGCCGGCCACTTCGGAGCGGAGAAGGCGCACGACCTCGCCCGGCGGATGTGGGTCGGCCATGCCGCGGTCGCCGTGGAGCGGCTCCAGCGCTACCTCGGGATCGCGGGCGACGACATCGAGACCGTCGCGAAGGTCCTGCAGCTCCACCCCCACTTCCAGCCGCGGACCTACGTCGACCTCCGCCTCGCCGTGACCGGGCCCCGGACCGCGCGCGTGGAGATCGGCGACTGCCCGGCGCTCCAGGAGGAGACGGACCTGACCTGGTTCCGCCAGCTCGACGAGGCTCCCCACCCGGCTCTGCTCTCCCTCGTCCAGCACGTGAATCCACGCGCTCGCATGCGGCCCGCGGACCCCGGGAGCGCGCGTCTCGCCTGGGAGGTGGAGATCGATCCCCACGCCGAGCCGGCCGACCCGCCGCCGGAGCTCGCGATCGCACGCGCGAGCGGCGGCATGACCTTCCGCTTCGAGCAGCGGCGCCTGCTCCGGGCCTAGCCGCAGGCGGACGAATGACCCCGAGCGCCGAAGAGCCTGCGTCCGACCCGTCGCGCATCCGAGCCCAGGTCGACGACGACGGTGTCCTGCTCGTCACCTTGAGTCGCCCGGAGAAGAAGAACGCCTTCGACGACGCGCAGTGGAACGGGCTTGCCGACACCCTCCACGAGGCCATGCAGGACCCGCGCGTGGCCGTCGTGCTGCTCACGGGTGCGGCCGGGAACTTCTCCTCCGGGGTCGACCTCGGGAGCTTCACCGGCGGAGAGCGACCGGCGCGGGCGGATGGCTTCGCGAGCGCCTTCCACGCCTGCGAGTCGGCCGTGCTGGGCTTCGAGAAGCCGATGCTGGCCGCGGTGGCGGGGGTGGCGGTGGGCGGTGGCTGCACGATCGCCGTCGCGTGCGACGTGGTCTACGTGGGCGAGAGCCTCCGCATGCGGCTCCCGTTCGCGAACCTCGGGCTCGTGCCCGAGTTCGCCAGCAGCTATCTCCTCCAGGCCGCCATCGGTCGCCAGCGCGCCGCCGAGCTCATGCTCAGCGCCGAGTGGATCGACGCGGCCCGGGCCGTGGAGACGGGAATCGCGGCCCGACGCCTGCCCGACGCGGAGCTCCTGGACGCAACCCTCGCCAAGGCCCGGGAGATCGCCCGGTGGCCCACCTCCTCGCTGATCGCGATCAAGCGTACGCTGCGGGTCGCCCATCGCGCCGGCATCGAGGCCGCGCTGGCAGCGGAGCACGAGGCGATGACGAAGCTCGCCGGCTCGCCCGAGAACCTCGAGGCCGTCAGCGCCTTCCTGCAGAAGCGCGCGCCCGACTTCAAGCAGTTCCGGAAGCGGCGTTGAGACAGACGTTGCAGAAGCTCGGGGCGGCCCTCGCCGTCGGCCCGATCGCGGCGAGTCGCCGCACAGGAGGATTCACGCATGACGATCCGGGTCGGCTACATCGGGCTCGGCGACATGGGCGGGGCCATGGCCAGCCAGCTCGCGCCCAGGGGCTTCGACG
The DNA here is from genome assembly GCA_964442285.1 of uncultured Spirochaetales bacterium. Lineage (GTDB taxonomy): Bacteria > Myxococcota_A > UBA9160 > UBA9160 > JAFDET01 > CAYTZH01. The sequence goes on from CAYTZH010000066.1 coordinate 8,253, forward strand.
CCTGCGTCTACGACCTCGATCCTGAGAAGGTGAAGGAGCTCGCCACCACGGGCGCGAAGGCCGCCGCGGGCTGCCGCGCGGTGGGGCAGCACGCCGAGGTGCTCTCGGTATGCGTCCCCGGAGACCCGCACGTGGAGGCGGTGCTTCTCGGCGAGGACGGCGCCCTGGCCGGGATGGCCGCCGGCGCCGTCGTGGCGATCCACAGCACGGTGCAGCCCGCGACGGTCGAGCGGATGGCCCGGGCCGCCCGCGAGCACGGAGTGGAGGTGATCGACGTCTGCGTGACGGGGGGACGCGCCGTCGCGGAGAAGGGCGAGCTCACGCTCCTGGCGGGCGGGGAGCCGGCGACCCTGGAGAAGGTGCGGCCCGTCCTCGAGGCCTACGGCACGACCCTCCTCCACGCGGGCCCGCTCGGCTCGGGCGCCAAGCTGAAACTCGCGGTCAACCTCCTCACCTACGTGAACTGGGCCGCCGCCGCGGAGTCCTTCCGTCTCGCGAAGGCCTCGGGCCTCGACACGGAGGTCTTCCTCCGGGCCGTGATCTCCAACGGGCAGCTCTCGCAGATGCAGCAGCGGTTCATCGCGGGTCAGAAGCTCCCCGACGAGGCCGCGGCGGGCGACGCCTACCAGGACTTCGTGAAGATCCAGATGTACAACGCGGAGAAGGATCTCGCCCATGCCCTGGAGCTCGGCCGCTCCTGCGGGATCGCGCTGCCCGCCGCCGGGCTCGTGGCCCAGGACATGGCGCGGATCTACCGGGTGATCGACGAGGGGCGGCGATAGTGGCGGGAACGGCCCACCGCGTGGTCGACGGGGGGAGACTGCGTCGGCACGGACCGTCCTGGCGCGGCGCGCCGCGGGCTACGGCCGGCGGCGGCGCCAGCGCGCGAGGAGCAGGAGGCCGAACGCCAGGAGCAGGGCGGATCTCGGCTCGGGGTTGACCACGACCGAGCCCCCGATCACCGGATTGATGCCGGTGCCGCTGATCAGCCAGCCCGAGTCGTTGCCCAGCCCCGAGAAGTCCGAGGGGCTGGTGTAGTCGTAGCCGAAGAGGCGGAAGGTGACGGTGGCGGAGGCGGTGCCCAGGGCCGAGACGTCGGCCCCGAAGATCACCTGCTCGTCGACGCCGGAGGCGCTGATGTCGAAGGTGTCCAGGAAGAGGTTCGAGGACGCGAAGCCGTCGCTGCTCGCCCGCAGGTCCCACCGCTGGGCACCGTGGCTCGCACCCTGGATGCCCCGGAAGAGGGCGAGGGTGAGCGTCTCGTAGGTGATCGCCATGCCCGCGCCGGGCGTGACCGTCCACTCGTAGTACTTCGTCGGGTCGGGGGCCAGGCCGGGCGCCCAGTCGCTGGCGGCGATGAAGCCGTCCTGGGCGGTGCTGGCCCACGGGTTCAGGTCGGCGGAGGCGCCGATCGCCGTGGCCGTGACGTCGGCGTGCGTCCAGAGCACGGCGGCCGACTGCCCGGTGGCGTTCGCCAGGTCCCACTCGGCCAGCGGCACGGCCGCCGCGCGGGGCGCCAGCAGCACCCCGATACACAGGGCCAGGGTTGCGACGCAGCCCCTCTCACGTGCATTTCGGTGCCCCATGCCGCATCACTTTTGCAAGCTCCGTGCCCGGACACCGATCCAGGTCGCAGGTCGGCAGGCAGGACGCAGGCCCGTCCCGCAAGCCGTGGACGCGGGACGCGAGGTCCGCGCGGGGCGCCCCGTGGAGAGAAAGCCGGAGGGAGGATCGGCCGCGTGACGGAGGGCGTCACTCCGGTGTCGCGAAACGGCGTCGCCTTGGGTTGCGGCGGCTCAGCTGGCGCGGAATCCGGCCCGCAGGCCGAATCGAGGCGCGGCCATCCGCTCCAGGCTCTGGAGCTTGTGCTCCCGCTCGTCGAGGGCGATGCGACGGAACAGCTCGGATCGGGTCTCGAAGCGGCCGTAGTCGGCGGCGAAGGCGCCGTCGTAGCCGACCTCGTCGAGCTCGGGGTGCTGCTCGACGAAGGCCATGTATTCGTGCTCGGCGTGGTCCTCGAACTCCGCGTTCAGCCGGTAGCTCAGCGAGGGGCGGATGACGTAGAGGATCCAGCTCACGTGGTAGTACACGAACGCCAGGAGCTGCGGCGCGATCACGAATCTCAGGAATCCCTGCTTCGCGCCCTGCTCCCGCAGGGTCTCCTCGAGGATCAGCAGGTGCCACTGCTCGTTGTCCTGCTGATGGCGGGCTTCCTCCACGAACTCGAAGATCCGGCGGGCGAAGTCGGGCAGCCCGTGGGTGTGGGTGATGGCGACGTAGGCCACGTTCTCCCAGGCCTGGTAGGGAACGCGAGCGACCACTTCGAGGACCTTGAACTTCTTCAGGGTGGGCCTGCGCCCGTACAGGAGATCCATGGTGAGGAAGAGCGCGCGGGCGAGCAAGCCGTAGCGAAGACGGGCCTCCCCGAGGGTTCTCGCCTGCTCGTCGCGGAGCTCGTCGCGGAGGTCCGCGGCCACGCTCTGGGTCGCGTTCGCCATGACCTCAAGCTAGCAGTCCGATCCCGGCTGTCGCCGTGTCGCAGGAGTTACACTCCCCCGGGAACGGAACGGAGGAGGGAGCCCGTGGACCGGGTCCTGGTGACTGGCGCGACCGGCTTCATCGGTCTCGAGGTGGCTCGCCAGCTCGTGGCCCGGGGGCTCCGGCCGCGCCTCATGGTCCATCGACGGGAGCGCGGCCTGCTGCTGGCGACCCTCGAGGCCGACCCCGTGTACGCCGACCTGCGCCGGCCCGCCGGCCTCGCCCGGGTCGTCGAGGGTGTGGACACGGTCATCCACCTGGCCGCCCGGGCCACCTTCGAGCGCTACGAGCAGGTCCGACCCAGCATCGTGGATGGCTCGATCGCCCTCATGCGGGCCGCCCGCGAGGCCGGCGTGGCGCGTTTCGTCTACGCGAGCAGCCTCCTCGTCTACCCCTCGAGCACGGATCCGATCGACGCGCGCACCCGGCCGCAGCCCCAGCTCGGGTACGGGCGCGCGAAGCTCGAAGCGGAGGAGGGACTGCGCCGGGAGGCGGGCGACGCCGTGCAACTCGGGATCGTGCGCCTGCCCCACGTGTACGGCGCGCGCAGTCTGCTGTTCAACCAGATCCGGCGCCGCGCGGTGCTGCTTCCCGGGACCGGTGGCAACCGCTACGCCCACCTCCACGTGGAGGACGCCGCGGGTGTGCTGATCGCGGCCGCCGACCGGGCCTGGTCGGGCACCTCGGCGGTGGGCGACGACGCCCCGAGCAGCTGGAACGAGTTCTTCGCGATTCTCGCCGACTACCTGCCGCGGCTCCGGGTCGTCCGTGTGCCCGCGCCGCTCGCTGTCGCGGGCGGCGCGGTGCTCGAGACCCTGGCGCGGCCCCGTCGGCGGCCGACCCTCTACACCGCCGACACCGTCCGCGGCCTGCTCTTCGATCTCCCGGTGCGGCCCGGACTGCTCTGGCGCGAGCTCGGGATCTCGCCGCGCCACCCCTCGATCACCGAGGGGGTGCCCGCCAGCCTGGACGAGGCGGTCGCCTTCCGCTGGCTCCACCCGCTGCGAGACCGCGGGCGCGACTGACTCCTCGGTCCCGCGGGCCGCGCCTGACCGCTCGGTCCCGGGGCCGCGCCTGACCGCTCAGTCCCGGTCGGGCTGCCAGCGGTAGCGTCGCGCGTTCCGCAGCTCATTGCGCGCTTGCCACGCCTCGGGATCGGCCCGGGCGATCTCCAGCAGGCGGGGCAGCACCTCGCGGATGTCGCGTTCCTCCCGGCAGCGCCAGCCCGTCCGGGCGGTGGTGGCCGTGTTGTCGATCCGCAGCGGCCGGTCGAGGTAGCCGAGCATCCAGAGGCGCTCCACGGGAAGCCCGGTGCCGAGCGCCCGCGCCGCGAGCTCCCGGCTTCGCATGGCGAGCGCGGCCAGCGACCGCGGCACGGGGATCGGGCGCCGGCCGGGGTGCACCCGCGCGAAGAGCGCCGCGTGGTCGACGGCCTCGGGAGCGCAGGCCAGCAGGGTCGCGCCGCGGTCGCCGTCGTCCGACAGCACACAGCGCTCGAGCAGCGCCACGAGGTCGGCGCGGTGGACGTAGGGCATTGCGGTCTTCCCGCGACCGAGCACCGTCCGGGAGAGGGGCCAGGGGCCCAGCCAGAGCGAGAGCAGACCGTACAGGGGCGGCAGCTCGCAGTGCTCGGTGAAGACCCCTCCGATGCGCAGGATCGTCGTGCGCAGCTGGTCGGCCGTGGCCTGCAAGAGCGCCTCGCCGCGTCGCTTCGACAGGCCGTAGGGAACCTCCGAGTCGGGCTCGCTGGTCTCGGTCAGGACCTCGCCCGGCGCCGGCGGCCCGTGCACCGTGAGGCTCGACGCGAACACCAGGTGGTCGATGTCGCGCGCGATGCAGGCATCGCGCAGGGCCCGCACCGCGTCCACGTTCGTGCGCTGGTAGGCGTCGCTCCAGCGGTCCTCGAAGTCCCAGTGGGCGGCCAGATGGCAGACGACCCGCGGGCTGCAGTCCGCGAGGGCGTCGAGGGCGCTCTCGATCGCGTCCGGCGCCTGCAGGTCGCGCTCGATCCAGACCGCGCCGGGCGTGTCCCGGCGCAGCTCCTCGTCGGGCGCGAGGGTGTCCAGCGCGACCACGCGCGCCTCGCCCGCGGTCGCGAGCCGATGGGTCAGGGCCGATCCGATCAGGCCCCGGGCCCCGGTGATCAGGATCCCGCGCGGCACTACGTCCCGTTGGCTCCAGCGGCGTCGACGGCGTCCAGGAAGCGCGCGTAGGCCGCGCCGAAGGCCTCCGGCTCCTCGAAGAAGATCAGGGCGCCCGTGGCGAAGGCCTCGACGGTCCAGCGCGGGTCCCGCCGCGCCCACTCCGCCTCCCGGAAGTCCTGGAAGTTGCCGCGCGTGCCGTGGGCGAGCCAGACCGGACCGCGCAGGGCCTCGTACACCGCGCGGATGTCGCGGCTGAACAGGCGCCCGGAGAGGAAGGCGAACGGCGCGTGCTCCGCGCCCGGCTGGTCCGTGACGAGGTCGTCGTAGGCCGCGAGACCCTCGTCGATGGCGTCCGACCCGAAGGTGCGGCGCAGGAAGTAGCGGATGGTGCGGGGGTGGGTGAGGAGGCGGTAGAGGGGCTTCCGCCACGGCCCCGCGGTGAGGACCGCGTGGAGCCCCGGCAGCTCGCGGTCGGCACCCGCCGGCCCGCGCATCCGATCGGCCCCCCGCTGGAAGCCAGTCGGGGTGACGAGGGCCAGGCTGCGGAAGCGCTCCGGCCGTTCGGTGGCGGCCCGGGCCAGGAACTCGGCGGAGAGCGAGAGCGCGAGGGCGTCGACGGGGACCGGGCCGTGCTCCTCGCCGATGCGATCGACGACGTCGTGCACGGCATCGGTGTACAGGCGCAGCGTGTAGGCGCGATCCGAGCGGTCGGAGCTGCCGAAGCCCGGGAGGTCCGGGGCGTAGACCCGGTGCGTGGCCCGGAACCGCTCGAACACCGGCCGCACCTCGTAGGCGGACCCCGCGGCGTTGATGCTGTGCAAGAGCAGCAGCGGGGGACCCTGCCCGGCCGCGTAGACGCCGAGGCCTCCGGCCCGGCCCTCGAAGACGAAGCGCTCGCCCTCGACCGCCGGGGGCAGGCCCGGCGGCGCCTCAGCCGGGGCGGACGTGGGCCACCTCCTCCCGCGCCCCGGCGCGCGGGCTCCGTCCGGGGAGCCGGAGGTCACGGACGGCTGCGAGGCCGAGCAGGGCGAGCCCCGCGTGGAACGCCACGGCGGCCCAGGGGAGGTAGGCGAGCTCCCAGATCAGCATCGACGCCCCCGCGGTGGTCCACACCCCGAGGACGTAGGCGGCGGTGAGACCGTTGGAGAGCGGTGCGCCCAGCCGCCAGGAGACCGCCGCCAAGGCCGCCGCGACCCCGGCGGCTTTCAGCAGGGCCATGCCCCGCAGCAGGCGGCGGAGCGCCGCCTCCATCTCCACCCCGTCTCCGGCCGCCGCGGCGTGGGCCGAGAGCACCGCCGC
>CAYTZH010000066.1:14333-17105 GCA_964442285.1 uncultured Spirochaetales bacterium
CCGCCGCGGCGTGGGCCGAGAGCACCGCCGCCGCGCAGCCCGCGGCGAGGAGGCCGCGCCGCAGCCCGGAACGGGGCAGGCGCAGCGGCAGGGTGGGGGAGCGGGAAATCGAGGCGTGCACGGGACTCTCCGGGCGATCTCGTACAAAGCTACCCGACGCGCGGCCCGCTGGGGAGGCGGGCCGGGCAGGCGGACCGGAGCGGCTCCCCGATACGGTAGACTCGCAAATCGACCGCGTGAGGAAGCGATACCCTGTCCCCCGCCGCCTACGTCCTGCCGGTCCTGCTCGCCCTGCTGCTCTGGTGGGCGAGCACGGGGCTGATCCTCTACCTCGACGGACTTCCCCGCGGCACCCACCGCCGGAGCCTGCTCGGCGCCACCTGGGGGCTCGCGATCGGCCTGGTGGCCCTGCTGCTGAGCCGTGGGACGACGACCGCCTGGGGCGCCTACGCGGCCTTCGTCGGGGCGCTGCTCGTGTGGGGCTGGAACGAGATGGCCTTCCTGCTGGGCTTCGTCACCGGGCCGCGGACCGCGGCCTGTCCGGCGGGCTGCGGGGGCTGGCGCCACTTCGGCCACGCCGTCGAGACGCTCCTGTACCACGAGCTGGCGCTCGCCGTGTCGGCTCTCGCCGTGCTGGCGCTGACCGCGGGCGCGCCCAATCCCGTCGGGGCGTGGACCTTCCTCGTGCTCTGGGCGATGCGCCTGAGCACCAAGCTCAACGTCTTCCTCGGCGTGCCGAACCTGAGCGAGGAGTTCCTGCCCGAGCAGCTCCAGTACCTGCGGCAGTTCTTCACGCGGAAGCCCATGAACCTCCTCTTCCCGCTGTCGGTCACCCTGGCCACCGTGGCGACGGCGCTCGTCGTGCAAGCCGCGCTCGATGCGACGTCTCCGGGGGAGGTCGTGGGGCGGACCCTCGTCGCCGCCCTGATGGGGCTGGCCGTGCTCGAGCACTGGTTCCTCGTGCTGCCGCTCCCGAGCGGCGAGCTGTGGCGGTGGGGTCTGCGCTCCCGGCAGGGGGCCGAGGCCGCGACGGACGGCGTCGACGCCCCGGGGACCGACGCCGAGCCCGGCTCAGGGAAGGTTCTGCGGCTCCACGGCCGAGGTCAGGACGGCGGCGCCGCGGTCGAGGAGGAGTCGCCGAAACGCCGCCGCGATCGGTAGGAGCCGCTTGCCCTGCAGGTGGAGGACGTACCACTCGCGCATCACCGGCAGGCCCTCCACGTCCAGGACGACGAGCCGCCGGGTGCGGAGCTCGAGGCCCACGGTGTGGAGCGAGATGAAGCTGATCCCCATGCCCGCGATGACCGCCTGCTTGATGGTCTCGTTGCTGCCCGCCTCCATGGTCGCCTGGTAGCGCGCCCCGCGCTCCTCGAAGAAGGTCTCCATGGCGGCCCGGGTGCCGGAGCCCCGCTCGCGGATCACGAAGCTCTCCTGGGCGAGCGCCTCCACGGGGATGCGCCGCCGCCCGGCCAGGGGGTGATCCGGCGCGGCCACCACGGCGAGGGGGTGGGGGGCAAACGGCTCGGCCGCCGTGCGCAGGCCGGACGGCGGGCGTCCCATGATGATCAGGTCGCTCTCGTTCGCCTCCAGGTTGCGGATCATCTCCTGGCGGTTGCCGACGGAGAAGCGGATCGTCACCGCAGGGTACTGGCGCTGGAACTCCGAGAGCATCGACGGGGCGAAGTACTTGGCGGTGCTCACGGCGCCGAGCTTCAACACACCCGCGTGCAGGCCCCGCAGGGCGTCGAGTCGCTCGCGGGTCTGGTCCAGGCTCTCGGCGATCCGCTCGGCGCAGCGGGCGAGCTCCTCGCCGGCCTCGGTCAGATGGATCCGGCGGCCGACCCGCTCGAAGAGCGCGAGCCCGCAGCTCTCCTCCAGCTCGCGGATCTGCATCGAGACCGCGGGCTGGGTCACGTGCAGGGCCCGCGAAGCCGCGGTGAAGCTCCGCAATCGGGCGACGCTGCGAAGGACCTCGAGCTGGCGCAGGGACGGGTGCTGCAGCATGGACAAAATCATAAGATGAAGCTGATCCAATAGCAAAATATTATTGATTTGAGCTTATGATGAGATGCGTCTATCGTCCGACTCGTTCCACGGATCCGCGAGAGGGCCCCGAATGACGACCCAGTTCGACGGCAACGGCGGCGTCGGCACCATCACCGACGCCAAGAAGCGCTATTCCGCGGGCGTGCTCAAGTACGCCCAGATGGGCTACTGGCAGCCCGACTACGAGCCCCGGGATACGGACATGCTGGCGCTGTTCCGGATCACGCCCCAGGAGGGGGTCGATCCCGAGGAGGCGGCCGCGGCCGTGGCGGGGGAGTCGTCCACCGCCACCTGGACGGTGGTCTGGACCGACCGGCTCACGGCCTGCGAGCAGTACCGGGCGAAGGCCTACCGGGTCGACCCGGTGCCCGGCGCCGAGAACGAGTACTTCGCCTACATCGCCTACGACCTCGACCTCTTCGAGCCGGGCTCCATCGCGAACCTCACCGCGTCCATCATCGGCAACGTCTTCGGCTTCAAGCCGCTGCGCGCGCTGCGGCTCGAGGACATGCGCATCCCCGTGGCGTACGCGAAGACCTTCGACGGCCCGGCCACGGGGATCGTGGTGGAGCGGGAGCGGCTGGACAAGTTCGGCCGTCCGCTCCTCGGCGCCACCGTCAAGCCCAAGCTCGGCCTCTCGGGCAAGAACTACGGACGCGTCGTGTACGAGGCGCTCCGGGGCGGGCTCGACTTCACCAAGGACGACGAGAACATCAACAGCCAGCC
>CAYTZH010000067.1:0-7280 GCA_964442285.1 uncultured Spirochaetales bacterium
GGCCGAGGGACGCATCGGGTGCGGCCCCGAAGTGCGCTTTCGCGTGTGACCATTTTGTGCCCGTATTCCCGCTCATTCCCGCGTATTCCCGCCCGGAATCGCGTAACTATCTGGAGTTCCTACGGGTCCGTCCAGGCTTCGAACCTGGGGGTCGGGGGTTCGAGTCCCTCCCGGCGTGCCAAGTTTGCTCGTGGAATCAGCCGCTTGGCAGCGTAAGCGTAATCTCCGAGTCGCGCGGATTCAGCGACTGTGACCAGATCGTGCCCAACTGCGACCGCGGTGGTGAAGGTGGAAGGTGGCGCCCTCTGGCTGGCAGGGGGCGGGTCCTGACCCGGCCGGTGTCAGACGGCGCCCTCTCCATCCCCGTCGAGATCCGTGAGAAGCTGGGCCTGCTGCCCAACACCGAGGTGGAGCTCGAGGTCGTCGGGAAGACGGTCCGGATGCGCAAGGTCCGGCGTGCCGGCCGGGGGGGCGGCGCGGAGAGTCGATCGTCGAGCGGCTGCGCGGCCGCGGCTCCGTCCGCATGAGCACGGAGGAGATCCTGGCTGACCCGAGGCGATCGCTGACCGTCGTCGTCGACAGTGTTCGTCCAACGTGCACGGCAGGCCACCGCTCGGAAGGAACCGGGTGAGCCTCCCGCAATATGCGCGCGCGTCGCGGATGCGGTACCTCGACGATTCCCGTGCGAGACCAACGCCGCATCTTCGCGCTCTCGGCCTTCATCTGGGCTGGCGAGAGCATCTACCTGCTGCCCTACACCCTGCGGCGGGACTACCGCGGGACCCTCATCGAGGTGCTGCAGCTGCCCGACGAGGCGGCCCTCGGCGCGATCTACAGCGTCTTCGGAGCGTTGTGCCTCGGTGCCTACGTCGCGGGCGGGTGGCTGGCGGACCGCGTCTCGCCCCGGATCCTGCTGCCCTTCTCGCTCGCGCTCACGGCCATCGGCGGTGGGGTCCTGGCCACCTTCCCGTCCTCTCCCGTCGTGCTCTACGCCCTCTTCGCGCTCTGGGCCTTCTCCACGATCCTCACGTTCTGGGCGGCACTCATCAAGGCGACCCGTACCTGGGGTGGCGAGTCGGCGCAGGGTCGCGCCTTCGGCCTGCTCGACGGGGGGCGCGGTCTGGTCGCCGCGGTGGCCGCGTCCGTCGGTCTGCAGCTCTTCGCCGCGCAGGGCGGAGGCGCTTCCGGTCTGCGCGCGGTGATCGCACTCTACACCGGAGCGTGCCTGATCGGCGCAGTCGCGACGTGGTTCGCGGTGCCGGGGAGGGCAGAGCTGGAGCCTGCCCGCGTGCGGACCAACGCTGGCGCCAGGTTGCGAGAGGTCCTGCTGCGACCGAACGTGTGGCTGCTCGGCGGGGTGATCTTCTGCGCCTACACGGCGTACTACGGGACCTTCTACTTTGCCGGTTTCGCCTCGACGGCGCACGGGCAGAGTGCCGCCGGCGGCGCGGCAGTGAGCGTCGCGAGCGGCTGGCTCCGCGCCATCGTGCCCGTGGTCGCGGGGCTCTCCGCCGATCGCGCAAGCTCGCGGAGCGTGATCGTGCTGTGCTTCGGGGTGCTCGTCGTCGCATTCGGGAGCCTGGCCCTCGTGAGTCCGGAGGTCGGTGGCCTCGTGCTTCTCTACGTGCAGGCCGCGACCGTGGCTGCTGCCGCCTTCGCCCTGCGGGGCGTGTACTACGCGCTCCTGGAGGAGGGAGGCCTCCCGCCTCACCTCACGGGCACCGCCGTGGGCGTCGTCGCGCTGATCGGCTACACCCCCGATGTGCTGACGCCCTACCTCTGGGGCGTGCTGCTCGATGCCCTGCCGGGTGCGGCGGGCTACCGGGCGCTGTTCGGCTCACTGGCCGTGACCTCCCTGGTGGGGACGCTCCTCGCCGCCCTGCACCGTCGGAAGCTCCGGAGCGCTCCATGACCGAAGCCGAACGAGTCCGCGCGTTCCCCTTCCTCGACGAGTCCAATGCCCGCAGCGAGGGCATCGACGAGAAGTGGGCTGCGAGCAACGAGCAGTGGTGGGACTGGTACCTCTCCCTCGCCCATGACGATGGGCACGCGACCGGCCCGCTGCTCCAGGTGCCGCCGCCGCCCGAGCTTCCGGCCCCGTCGCTGCCACAGCTGGAGGCAGAGCTGGACACGCCCTATGGCTTGCTCCCGGATGCCATCGAGACCTTCCGGGCCGAGGGCTACGTCAAGCTGAAGGACGTCTGCTCCCCGGCATCGCTCCTGCTCCTGCGCCGTACCTTCGAAGCGCTCTTCGCACGGGCGCTCGCTGGAGCACCCGCGATGCGCTTCCCGAGCCTCGAGATGATGTGGACGACCGACGCGGTCGCCCGCGCCTTCGCCACGAGCCGCCGCCTGGCGCGGATCGCCGCGGAGCTCCTCGGTGTCCGGGCGGTACGCCTCTACCACGACAACGCGCTCTCGAAGCTGCCCGGCTGCGGCCGGACGCCCTGGCACTACGATGCCCACCACTACCCCATCGCCTCCGAGAACGTGGTGACGGTCTGGGTGCCGCTCCAGCCGACGCCCGGGGCGATGGGTCCCCTGGCCTTCGCACGGGGCCTCGAGGCCTGGCGACGCGTCGCCGACCTCCCCTTCAGCAAGTTCGACGACTCCTACGATCGCGGGATCGCGGAGGCGCTCCGGGACGGAGAGGTGGCGGTCGACGACGGCCCCTTCGAGCTCGGCGAGGTGAGCTTTCACCACACCCGGTGTCTCCACACCGCGGGACCCAACCGAACCTCGCTCGCGCGGATGGCGCTGGCGACCACGTACCTCGAGGACGGAGCTCGCATGGTCGATTCGCCCACGCTCGTCAGCGGCGACTTCGAGAAGTTCATGCCCGGAGTGAAGCCGGGCGATCCCATCGCGAGCCGGCTGAACCCGATCCTCTACGACGGGAAGGCGGCGTCCTAGGATGAGTCGGGAAGCCGGAGACACCCGCGAGCGGAGCCTCGCCCACTGGAGCGAGGCCGGTCGAGCCGAGATGGACGCCTTCTACCGGGTGGCGACCCTCGACTACCGGGAGCTCGCCCGGGCCTGGGACTGGGACGGGTTCGTCCGGGAGCGCGGGGCGAGGCGGAACCCGGTCCGCATCCTCGACGTGGCCTGCGGCAGCGGCAGGTTCCCCACCGCGCTGCGCGCCCACACCCGGCTGGGCGCGCTCGAGGGATCGCGTCTCGTCCTCGACCTCCTCGATCCCAGCGCGTTCTCCCTCCGCGAGGCGCGGGCCTCCCTCGCGCCTCCGATGGTCGGAGGCCGTGACTTCGAGTGCACGCTGCAGGACCTCCCCGCCGAGGCCACCGACTACGATGTGGTCTGGGCCGTCCACGCCCTCTACGCCCTGCCCGAGGCCGAGCTGCCTGCCGGCGTCGAGGCATTCCTGCGCGCCCTCGCGCCCGACGGCCTCGGCTTCGTCGCCCATGCCGCGCGATCGGCACACTATCTCGCCTTCTACGAGGCGTATCTCTCCCGCTTCCGGCCCGACGGAACGCCCTACACCAGCGCGGAAGCCGTGGTCCGGGCCTTCCGCGACGCAGGCGCCAAGGTCGAGGTCCGTCCGCTGGCCTATGAGCAGGTCATCGACGACGAGGCGGTGCTCGAGGGGTTCCTCCAGCGCTGCCTCTTCGATTCGGGGCTGAGCCTCGCCGAAATGCGCCGGGACGCGGTGCTGGGCGCCTACCTCGAGGAGAGCCGAGACGAGGGCGGCTGCTCCCGCTTTCGGCAGGAAGTGTCGATGATCTTCATCCGTCGATGACGAAGACGTCGACCGGGTGATCGATGTGGCTCCGGCCCCGATCCTCCGCGACGATGAGGCGCAGGTAACGGTCGACGATCTCCTGCACGGGCGTGGGCAGGCACTGGCTGTCGACCTGGATGATGAAATCCCTCAGGGCGAGGCCGAGCTCCGGATCGCCCTTCACGAGGGGGGTCACCTCGACCGTCGCCTCGACCCGGCCTCGCTCGTAGGCCCAGCCCCAACGGCCGAGGAGCGCCGCGAAGTCCTCTGCGAAGAGCGTCGGCCGAGCGTACGTCTTGTCCCAGAAGCGCGCGGCGAGGTCGTTGAGCGCCTCGCGCGGCGCGTGGAACACGAGCAGGCGGCCGCCCGGTGCGAGGAGCTTGCGGGCCTTCTCCAGCGCCGTGGACGGGTCGGGCATGTAGTAGAGGCAGTGAACGAAGTGGATCAGATCGAAGGCGCGGCCGGTCTCGAACGCCTCGAAGGTCGCGGGAACCACCTCGACGCGGGCCCCGGGCAGCGAGGCCTCCCGGAAGAGACGCTCGAAGGCCTCGCACTCGACCCGGTTCGGGTCGACGCCGACGTACTGCAGTTCGGCCGCCCGGGACGCGAGCCGTGTCGCGACCGGGACGTCGAGCATTCCGCTGCCGCAGCCGACGCTGAGAACGCGGAAAGGACGGTGGGGGCGCAGCGAGGGCGCGATCTCCTCGCCAAACCACTCGATGATGCGCTGCTGCTGGTCCGAGCGGCCCTCGTAGATGCCGTGCGTCTCGAGGAACCGTCCCTCGTCCAGGCAGCAGAGATCGTCGATCCGGGCGAGGGCTTCGTCGAGGCGAGCAAGGAGACGTTCCCGCTCCTCGAGTTCAGCGGTCGGGGCATACGTGGACAGAGGCTTCCAGGCTCCGTTGCGCCTGCCAGGCGATGGCAGCTTCCACTGGCTCGATGAGAGCCGGAAGCGGTGGGGCGCGAAGGCAGCGAAAGGATGCCGGAGCCGCCCCCGCTCCGCCACCCACGGGTCCCGCCGGCGTTCGTGGCCGGCTCCCGTGCGCGGCGCGTTGCCCCGGGCCGGCCCACACTCCAGACTCCTCGGCGTGCGCCCGCTGCTCTCCGCCGACTTTCCCTTCGCCCCGCGGCGCGTGCCTGTCTTCTACGGCTGGGTCGTGGTCGCGGCGGCCACCTCGGGCGTGCTCTTCAGCATCCCCGGCCAGACGATGGGGGTGAGCGTCTTCACCGATTCCCTGCTCGAGGCGACGGGCCTCGGCCGGCTGGCGTTCTCGAACGCCTATCTCCTCGGGACGCTCGGCGCCGCCGTTCTGCTGCCACGAGCGGGCGCATGGATCGACCGCTGGGGCGCCAGGCCGGTCGCCCTGTGCGCGGCCCTCGCCCTCGGGACGGTCGTCGCCGCGTTGTCGCAAGCCGACCATGTGGCTCGAGCAGTCGCCTCGGTCACCGCGCTGGGTCCGGGCGCCGCGGCCTTCGTCGTGCTCACGCTCCTGTTCGTCAGCTTGCGCTTCGTCGGACAGGGAGCTCTCACGCTCGCGAGCAATACGATGCTGGCCCGGTGGTTCGACCGCCGCCGGGGCCTCGCCGCGGCCATCAGCGGCCTGTTCGTCGCCTTCGGCTTCGGCTACGCGCCTCGCCTCCTCGACGCGTGGATCGAGCGGTCGGGCTGGCGAGGCGCATGGCTGGAGATCGCGGTGCTGGAAGTCGTGGGCATGGGCCTGCTCGCGTGGCTCTTCTATCGCGAGGATCCGGCGTCGTGCGGCCTGACCCGCGACGGGGCCGCGGCGTGGCCCGAGAAGGGCGGCTCACGGCCGGAGCAGGCCGCGTCGACCCGAGCCGAGGCCCTCCGCACGCGGGCTTTCTGGGTCCTCACGGCGAGCCTCGCCCTGCAGGGCGCGGTCCTGACCGGGATCACCCTGCACATCGTCGATGTCGGGGCGGAGGCGGGGCTCGACCGGACCGCGGCCGTGTCCCTGTTCCTGCCGATGGCGGTGGTCAGCACCGCGGCCGGCGCCCTGGTCGGGTGGCTCGCCGACCGCCTGGAGATCCGTACGCTGGTCCTCAGTCTGCTCGGGTGGGAGGCGGTCGGGTTCGCGGCGAGCGCTCACCTCGGGGATCCCGCGGGCTTCTGGCTGGCGGCGCTCGGCCTCGGCGTGGCCGGCGGACACTTCAGCGTGCTGTCTGCGGTCGGCCATCCGCGCTTCTTCGGCTTGCGTCACCTCGGAGCCATCGCAGCCGCCAGCATGAGCACGGTGGTGGTCGGCAGCGCCCTCGGGCCGAGCGCCTTGGCCCTCAGCCGCGCGGCCCTCGGTTCCTACCAGCCCGCACTCTACGCGGTGGCGCTGCTGCCGCTCCTCGTCGGCCTGTTCGCCCTGGCTCCCCTCCACCCTCGGGACGTCCGCGCAAACGACCTGTAGGCGAGAGACGACAGCCTCTCGTGCGGCGCCGAGCCGGCGGTCGTAGCCCGAGGCTCGGACGTCGTCCCCGGCATCGATCCGCGCGCGGAGCTCGAGAAGACAGCCCTGCAGAGCGTGGACTCGCCGCTCTGTCGGGGCTCGGTGCGGGTCACCGCGAGGCGGATCGAGCGGCCGGCAGCCACAGGACCCGACCGAGGCAGGCGGCCAGGTTGAAGCTCGTCGTCGGCATCGGCCTTCTCTTCGTCCTGCATCGACGGCTCTATCGTCGCGAAGGACCCGCGACCCTACCGGGCACAACCGGCACGTCGCCTCGCCGTGCCGCCGGGGCCGATCCCGGGTCCTGGGTGGGTGGGGCCGACACGGACCTGCCGAGCGCGAGACACAGGCGGCGGAGCTGGGCGGTCCTGCGAAGGCGGGTGGTCACCGCCCGCGCCGACATGTCAGTCGCCATCCTCTCCCTCCGACGCGGTCTCCAGCAGCGCCACATCGTCCCGGTCCTGGCCGCTGTCTCGCAGCCGCTTCATCGACACCAGACCGCGTCGGGAGACCACCGGGATGTGCCCGTGCTCCCATGCCACCCGTTCCCGCTCCTCCCAGACCTCTGCCAGCGTTGGGGTCACCACCAGGAGGTCGAGGCTCAGCAGGTCGCCGGTCGCCGGATCCGGTTTGGAGAGCCGGTGGATCTCCACCGAGCCCTCCCGGAACGAAATCGGCCCTGCCTCGATCGTATAGCCCAGGCCCCGGGCGGTCTCCTTCGCCGGCGCGAGCGCGTCCCGGGGCAGGAGCAGATCCACGTCCAGGGTGGCCCGGGGCCGGACGTGGATGGCCACCGCCAGGCCGCCACACACCGCGAAGGGGACGCCGCGCGCCTCGAGCGCCGCCACGATGGATCGGAACTCCTCCAGGAGATCGAGCACGACGCGCAGGGTAGACCGCATGGTGGGGCCCGACGAGGCGGGTCCGTCGGGCGCTGCCTACCAGGCGGCGATGCTGCCCGAGGACGGCGGAGAGGCCGATGCCCTGCCGGAGGGCGCCGGCAGGCTCCGCATCAGGAGGCTCCCGAGCGCCGGCGGGCTCCGCATCAGGAGGCTCCCGAGCGCCGGCGCCCGGCCCGCCCCGCGATCACT
>CAYTZH010000067.1:7380-16602 GCA_964442285.1 uncultured Spirochaetales bacterium
GGCTCCGCATCAGGAGGCTCCCGAGCGCCGGCGCCCGGCCCGCCCCGCGATCACTGGATGCAACGGCTGGCTAGTAGCGGCCGCCGCTGCGCTGCGGGCGCGCCTGGGCCTCGTTCACCTTGATGGTGCGGCCGCCGAAGTCGGTGCCGTCGAGGGCGCGGATGGCATCGTCGGCAGCGCTCGCCTCGGACATCTCGACGAATGCGAAGCCGCGCGGACGGCCGGTCTCGCGATCCGTGATCACGGCCACGGATTCGACGGAGCCGTGCCGACCGAAGAGATCCCGGAGATCCGCCTCGGTGTTATTGAAGGAGAGGTTGCCGACGTAGAGCTTCTTGGTCACTGAAATGGTCCTATCGGCCGCGCGTCGCGTTCAGGAAGCGCAGCGGTGATCCGGCGAGATCTCCTCGGACGTTCCGAGTCGGAATCCCGCTCGCGATCGGAGTGAGCCCCGTCCCCTCGTGGGTCGGGTGCGAAGGCTCGATCTTGTCGGGGACGATGAACAGGCAGGCTCGAAGGCGCTGCATGGTCGGCCCGGGATTGGCCTCTGAGCAGGTAGATAGCGTCTCGCCGGATGCGTGTACAGGGGGGGCTGCGAACTATCTCGAGCGGAGGAACGCCAGGTACCGGAGGAGCTCCTCCTCTTCCTCGGCCGTCAGGTCGTCGATCGCGAAGACCGCGAGCCTCCTGCGACGGCCTCCCGCGCCCTGCGAGGGCAGGAGGTAGCCCGCCTTCTCCATGAGCGTCTCATAGGCCACGCCGTAGACCTTCGAGAGGCTGAGGAGGACGTTGGGTGAAGGCTTCCGGATCCGACCGTTCTCGAGCTGGCTCAGGTAGGCGTTGGAGACGGACCGCTCGGTCGCCTCCTCGACCTCCCGGAGCGAGAGCCCCTTGGCCGCGCGCAGATCGGCCAGGAACGCTCCGAGCTGGGCGGGCCGAGCCCGGAAGGCCGGTCGCTTCCGGGCGGCTTGCTTTCTGCGGGCGGCCACTGCTTGACCTACTTAGCAGATCAAGTATCCTACGCAATTCGGATGACGATCCCGGACGGCCCGGACCATCCCGCCGCTGCTCCGGAGACCCATGTCCCCCCAAGACTCCCAGCGATCTGATGCAACCCTTCGGTCCCTCGGCGGGGAGTGCGATCGGGGCTACCGGGAGATCGCGGGGTTCCGGCAGGAAGGCCTGACCCGCAGCGCCGCCGCGCGGCGGAACTAGCCGTGTCCGGTCCCCCCTTCTCCGGCCTGGGGTCGGCCCGGCGCAAGGTCCGGCTCTTCGTCAGCTTCGACGCCGAGAACGACGCGGGTCTGCTCGATCAGCTCGTCGAACAGGCTGCGAGAGCGGGGTCCTCGTTCGAGATCTCGGCCCGGTCCCCGGCCCGGGCCACGACCGATCTCCGCGACGAGCCGGAGCTGCGGCGCGCGATCCGGGCGGTCGACCAGGTGGTCGTCCTCTGCGGTGAGCACACCAAGGACTCGGACCGCGCAGCGTGGGAGCTTCGCATTGCGCAGGAGGAGGAGCGGCCCTACTTCCTGCTCTGGGGCCGCCGCGAGCTCATGTGCACCAAGCCGAACACCGCCACGCCGGCCGACACCATGTACAGCTGGACGCTCGAGATCCTGCGCGAGCGCGTCCTCGCGCTCCAGCGCGAGGCCGAATCCGACCAGCGCCTGGCCGAGCAGCGGGCGCTCCGCGGCAAGGTCCCGCCGAGGCCTGGAGGCGCGCCGCGCTAGGCGCCCACCTTCCCGAACGCCTGCGAAGACGTGCGGCGGATCGAGGGAGCTCGCCTCGCGCAGGGCGTGGGTTCGCTTCACGCCGCCTGCAGCACGACGTGATCCGTAGCCCGCGCGCATGAAGCCCTCGGAACCGCGCGGTTCCGAGGGCTCATGTGGTGGCGCGAGGCGAGGGGGGCCTCTACGTCGGGCGGATTCGCTCCGCCCCGCCCTAGTCGTCGTCTTCGTCGTCGTCCTCCTCCTCGTCGTCCTCCTCCTCGTCCTCGTCCTCGCCCCGGTCGGACTCGGGGGCCGGGTTCGACGCGAAGCCGAAGAAGATCACGCCGGGGTTCGTCCCGACCAGCGACCACGTGCCGTCGTCGAGGTCGTAGCGCGCCACGCCACCGAGGCGGACGGTCGGGGTGGCCGGGTCGCCGTCGTCATCGAAGAAGTTGACGTTCCCGAAGAGTGCATCGAACTGACCGTCGCCGTCCTCGTCGACCCCGGTTAGCGCTGCGAAGCCGCTGAAGGCGCCGCCGTCCACGGAGCCGACCGCGCCGACTTCGCCAATCACCGAGGCCGAGCCTCCGGTCGGGTCGATCTCGATCAGCGAGTCCGAGTCCAGGTCGACGCCGTAGATTGCGTCTCCGACCGAGCCGAGCCCGATGACGAAGGGCCTGCTCGTGCCCGGCGCATTGCCGGCTGCCTCGTCGATCGCGTCCCCGACGGCGGTCGGGCTGCCGATCGGCCATGCGTCCCCCGTCTCGAGGTCGAGCTCGTGGAGCTGCTGCGTGTCGAAGTCGTCGTTGAAGGGCAACAGGAAGCCCCAGCCGGCATCGGTGACGTCGAGGCCGGTCGCGGAGAGCCCGTTGTTCGCGCCGATCGGCGTCTGTGCCCCCGTCGTGGGCTCGATCTCCACGAGCTGTCCGCTCGTGAATCCCAGTAGCCGCGACGGCCCCTCGCCCGCAAGCGCGGCCGGCAACCCCGTGGTCGCGGGCGACACCGGCGTCGCGATCCCCGTCGCCGGGTCGATGGCATACACGAAGTTCTCCCGAGTGTCGTCGTGGCCGGGATCTCCGGGCGGGATGTTCGGATCTCCCGGGGTCAGCAGCTGGCCGGTGGCGTAGATCGTCAGCGCCTGCTCGACCGGAACCTGCAGGGGTACGACCTGGAAGCTCTCCGGAAACTCGCCGATCGCGAAGGCGAGCGTATTCACGTCGGCAGACAGATCGATGGAGATCGGGCCAGCCAAGACCGTGCCACAGTCCCCGGGTGCCGCGACGCTCACGTCGTAGCTCCGAGCGAACACCTCGGCGGAGACCGTTCCGCCGTTCACGAAGCCGCCGTCGGTGAGGTCGAGGACGCCGTCGGCGCAGACGCTGACCTCAGGGGCCACTGCGCGATGGTTTGCAGAGACCCTGGCGAGACGACGGAGCGGGCTGCGATCCGTCGGGATGGCTTCGATCGCCGGTCCGATCGGCCCACCCATCGCATCGGCCTCGACATACGCGATGACGGTCTGGTGTGCGCCCGGCTCGAGGAAGAGGAACTGGCTCAAGATCGGGCGATTCCGCCAGCGTCGCCGCTTGCCGTTCTCGAAGGTGTCGGAGGGGAAGACGCCGACCCATACGAAGCCCGGCCGGATGAAGCCGGGCTCGATGTCGTTCACGTTGGCCGCCGTTCCGAAGGTGACGTCGTCGAGGGGCAGGGTCCGGAACCTGTTCACGAGCAGGATGTCGACCGGGAACCCGTCCTCACCGGCGATGCCGTGGACGAGGCCGAGATCCGCTGAGGCGAGCGGCTTGGCACCGCGGGCGTGGGCCTCCAGCGGCGGGATGGCCAGGAGAGCGAGGGCGAGGGCGAGGGCGCCGCCGATTCCGAGCTGCAGAATGCGATTCATTGGCTTCTCCAGATGTGACGTGAGTAGGGATCAGGGAGCGAGCCTCGTAGCCTCGCCCCGATAGAGACGGGCGAGATGGTGCTGCGACGGCTCGATCCATCTGGCTCCGACCGTGTCATGCGAGGCTGCCTGAGCAGGAACGGACCGACCGGGGCGACGTCCCTCGCCGCCGGCGGGTCAGTCCGGGCTTGTCGCTCTAAGGGTGCCGGCCGGTGATTCGCGGTTCCCGCGATCGAAGGCAGGCGAGCGTGGGGCGTGGATGAAGAGGGTATCGAGCGACGACGCCCTCTCAGTCGACGACGCGGTAGCCGAGCGTCTCGCCGCCCAGGAAGACCCGCAGGGCCGACGCGCCCTCGCCATCCGTCTCCGGGGGCGACCAAGACTGCGCGACGAGGCGCACGCGACCTGCGTTGCGAGGCCGACCGTAGAAGTCAGCGCCGAAATGGCTCGCGAAGCCCTCGAGCCGCTCGAGCGCGCCGACCGAGCCGAAGGCTTCCGCGTAGGCCTCGAGCGCGACCGGCGCGCTGTAGATCCCCGCGCAGCCGCAGTCGGCCTCCTTCGCGACCCGCGTATGGGGCGCGCTGTCGGTGCCGAGGAAGAAGCTCGGGTCGCCGGAGGTTGCCGCCGCGAGCAGCGCGCGACGGTCGCGTTCGCGCTTCAGCACGGGCAGACAGTAGTGGTGCGGCCGCAGGCCGCCCGCGAACAGGGCGTTGCGGTTCAGGAGGAGGTGCTGGGGGGTGATCGTCGCTGCGACGCGCGCGGGCGCCTCGCGCACGAAATCAGCCGCCTCCTGCGTCGTGATGTGCTCGAACACGACCCGCAGCGCGGGGTAGCGGTCGATGACCTTGGAGAGGGTCTGCTCGAGGTAGACCCGCTCG
The DNA here is from genome assembly GCA_964442285.1 of uncultured Spirochaetales bacterium. Taxonomy (GTDB): domain Bacteria; phylum Myxococcota_A; class UBA9160; order UBA9160; family JAFDET01; genus CAYTZH01. The sequence continues at coordinate 11,868 of CAYTZH010000067.1, forward strand.
CGGTCGAACACGTCGCAGTCGGGATCCGTCGTCTCGCCGTGGACGAGCAGGGGCAGGCCGGTGGAGGCGAGCGCCTCGAGCACGTCTCCGCGCCCAACCAGGTCGGACACGCCCTCGGAAGAGTGGGTGGTCGCGCCCCGCGGATAGACCTTGACCCCGGCGACGTGGGGTGACTCCGCCGCGGCCTCGATCTCGGAGACGGGGGTCTCGTCCGTGAGGTAGAGCGTCATCAGCGGCTCGAACTCCACCCCGGCGGGGCAGGCCGCGAGGATGCGCTCGCGGTAGGCCAGGGCGCGCTCGACGGTCGTGACCGCGGGCACGAGGTTCGGCATCACGATCGCGCGCCCGAAGCGCCGCGCCGTCACCGGGACCACGCGTTCCAGCAGGTCGCCGTCCCGCAGGTGAAGATGCCAGTCGTCGGGCCGGGTGATCTCGAGGGATGCAGGGCCCCCCCGAGTCGCGTCCGGAAGCTCTACCGTGTCGATCGGAGTCTCCGCCAAGGCGTCCGCCGTTCCCCTTCTCCGCGCCACTGCGAGGCGCCCCGAGCGTACCGCTGGGAGGCGTGGCCCTCATCCGGGTCATCCTGCGCCACGAATCTCGAGGGGCGTGGAACTCGGACGTCCCGGCTGGCACCGATGCTATGTGGTCTGTAGCTGTTGGGACGCCGGTCCCTTCTCTGCGGCCTCTGCGCTGGCGAGGCGAGGCCTCTGCGCTGGCGAGGCGAGTGTTGACAGATCAGCCGGATAGAAGCTCGCTCGGGTGCGGCGACGCCGTCCAGTCTGTCCATCTCCTTGGGGGGCTGCCGACAGAGGGGGTGCGTCGCGGCTTCGATCGGATCCGAGACGTGCTGCCGGTCCGTTCGTTCGCCGGTTTCGTCGAATCGTCCGTCGCCGAGCCGGCGCAGATGGGCGTGCTGCTGCCCCCCTACGTCGAGACCTCCCAGGTCGTCGAGGAATGGGAGGCGTGTGACTATCTCGCGCGCCGATTCGGAGCCGGCGTCCACATCGGCAACGTCCTTACGCTGATCGACTCGGGGTTGATTGGTCATCAGCTGGCCTCGGCCGATCCGATCTCCGCCCGCGGCTGGGGCAGGAGCGCCCGTGACGCGCGGACGGTGGCCGATATCGCAGTCGGCCAGATCGAGTCCGCGACACACCTCGTTCTGGTCGGAGGATCGCATTCCGGGGATGCGCTCCTGCGTGTGCTCAGCACCCTGAACCCGAGTGCCGCGAGGCTCCCACTCGACGACGCGTCGGACGCCGGTCTCCTCGAGCTCGTGACGTGCCCTCGGCGGGTGGAGAGTCCGGCGGCTTCCGCGCGCATCGTGCCGCCCTGGCTCGACCTGCTGCAGGCGGAGGCCGTAGCGCCGCGTGCTCCCGGTCGTCTCCTCTACCGACGATCGCGCCCCTTCGATCCGGAGCGCTTCGGCGAGTGGATCGCGAATCCCCCGCACGAGCTCGTTCGCGGGAAGGGGCGGGTCTGGCTCGCCCACCGGTGTGACCGGGCGTTCGGGTATTCTTGTGCGGGCTCCGTCCATCGGCTCTTTGCGGCCGGTCCGTGGTGGGCGAGTGCGGGTGTCTCGACGTGGCCGGCGTGCGACGCAGAGCGTCGTCGGCTGCTCGATCGATGGCATCCCCACTTCGGCGACCGCTGCCAGGAGATCGCGTTCATCGGGGTCGATCTCGATCCGGGGAAGGTCTGTTCGGCGCTCGATGCCTGCTTGCTCTCGGAGGAAGCGGCGCTGGATGCGGTGCTGGCTGCTTCCCCGGGGACGCCATCGAGCGCGGCCGCGGCGCCTCGAGGTGGGCTGCATTGACCGCAACCGGAGCCAGCATTCCCATGTCCCACTGTTTCGACTACTCGAACAAGCGCGTCGTCATCACCGGTGCCTTCTCCGGCGTCGGCGCGGCGCTCCTCGACGTTCTATCGGAGCTCGGTCGCCCTGAGGTGGTCGCGCTCGACCTGAAGGAGCCGAGCGGTCCCATCGATCGATTCATCGAGACGGACATGGGCGTCGCGTCCTCGGTGGAGCAGGCGATCGCCGCGATCGAGGGGCCGATCGATGCGCTCTTCAACAATGCGGGCATCGCCGCGACCCATTCCGTCGAAGACGTCATGGCCGTGAACTGGCTCGGACTCCGTCAGCTCTCGCAGGGGCTGCTCCCCAAGATCCGAGAGGATGGGGCGATTGCGAACACCGCTTCCATCGCGGGCGGCCAGTGGCCGGGGCACCTCCAGGAGGTGCTCCATTGCATCGCGATCGAGGGTCGCGAGGATCTCTTCCGCTGGTGTCGGGACCACGCAGAGCTGGTCGGCGATGGCTATGCGTTCTCGAAGGAGTGTGTGCAGGTCTACACGATGAAGAGCGCCAAGGAGACGCTCGCCAGGCAGGTGCGCACGAACAGCGTCTGTCCGGGGCCGATCGACACGCCGCTGCTTCCGGACTTCAACAAGACGATCTCCGAGAAGACGATCAATTGGACGATCGAGCAGGCCGGTGGGACGATCGCGACGCCGCGAGACATCGCCATGAGCCTCGCCTTTCTGGGCTCGCGCGCTTCGCGCTACGTGAATGGTGTGAATCTGAACGTCGACATGGGGTTCAACGCCTTCATGACGACGGGCCAGCTCGATTTCTCGGGCCTCGCCTGAGAATAGGAGAACCCCGCCATGAGAAACTTCTCCATTGAACCCTTGGGAACGACCACGTTCGGCGAAGGCAGTATCGCCGGACTCGCTCAGCAGGTGCGCACCCACGGCAGCCGCGCCTTCGTCGTGAGCGACCCCGGCGTGCGTGCTGCGGGTGTGCTCGACGCCGTCACCGGCGCGCTCACCAGCGAGAAGCTCGAGTGGACGGCCTTCGTGGAGGTCGACCCGAATCCGACGGACGCCAATGTCGCAGCGGGCGTGCGAGCGCTGCGGGAGTTCGGCACGGAGGGCGTCGTGATCGTGCTCGTCGGTGGCGGGTCGGTCATGGACTGTGGCAAGTACATCGCCATGGCCGCGCCGTCGGGCATCGACGACCTCGCGCTGGCCTTCACGCCCGATCTCGGTGCCGAGGACAGGATCGACTTCGCCACACTCGCTCCGGCGGCGCGCCCCAGCGCGCCCTGCGTGCCCACGATCGCCGTGCCGACGACCTCCGGCACCGCGTCCGAGACGAACGGCGGTGGCCTGATCACCCGAAGCGAGGACCACCGCAAGCTGACCTTCACCCATCCGGACGTCCAGCCCCGCGGCGTCGTGCTGGACCCGCTGCTGACCGTCGGCCTTCCGGCCGGAGCGACGGCAGCCTGTGGGATGGACGCCCTGACCCACGCCATCGAGGCCTACACCTCCACGTTGGCCAACCCCTACGCCGACGGTCTCGCGCTGCACGCCATTCGACTCACCGGCCAGTGGTTGCCCCGGGCCGTGGCCGACGGCGGTGACCTCGAGGCGCGGGCGTCGATGCAGATCGCTTCCCACCTCGCTGGCCGTGCGTTCTCATCGGGCCCCCTGCTGGGGCTCGTCCACGCCACGGGACACCCCATCTCGGGCACCTACGGCGTGGCCCATGGACAGACCCTCGCCACCATGCTCCCGCACGTCATGCGCTTCAATCTCGAGGTCGTCGCGGAGCGGTACGGCCAGATCGGCGTCGCGCTCGGCGTGGCGGACGACCCCCAGGCCGCGGTGGAGGCGGTCGAGAAGCTCTCGGCGACCGTCGGAACGGACCGCCGCCTGAGCGACCTCGGCGCCACGGCGGCGGACATCGACGGGCTGACCACCGATGCGCTGCGCGATCTGATCATCCTGAACACACCGCGCTATCCGAGTCGCGAAGAGGTCCGAGGGCTGTACGAACTCGCGATGTGACCGAGTCGAACCAGAAGAGGACTCCGATGACCCTGAGCCGTGAAGACCATCCCGAACAGCGACGCCTCCCGGTCACCGTCCTTTCCGGCTTCCTCGGAGCCGGGAAGACCACCCTGCTCAACCAGGTGCTCAACAACCGGGAGGGGCGCCGGGTGGCGGTGATCGTGAACGACATGAGCGAGGTCAACATCGACGCGGCGCTCGTCGAGCGCGGCGGGGCGGAGCTCTCTCGGACCGAGGAGAAGCTGGTCGAGATGTCGAACGGCTGCATCTGCTGCACGCTGCGAGACGATCTGCTCGCCGAGGTCTCGCGGCTGGCGCAGGAGGGGCGCTTCGACTATCTGCTCATCGAGTCCACCGGGATCTCGGAGCCGATCCCGGTCGCGCAGACCTTCACGTTCGAAGACGAGCACGGCGTGAGCCTGAGCCAGGTTTCGCGCCTCGACACGATGGTCACGGTCGTCGATGCCGCGAGCTTCCTGAGGGACTACAACGCCGCCGAGGCGCTCCAGGATCGCGGCGAGTCCCTGGGCGAAGAAGACCACCGGACGGTGACCGACCTGCTGATCGACCAGGTCGAGTTCGCCGACGTCATCGTGCTGAACAAGCTCGATCTCGTCACCCGGGAGCAGGCTCTCGAGGTCGAGGCCATCGTGAGAGCGCTCAACCCGGGCGCGAGGATCCTCACGACGACGCGCGGGAAGGTCGCTCTCGACTGTGTGCTCGACACGGGCCTGTTCGACTACGACAAGGCGGCGAGCTCCGCCGGCTGGATTCGAGAGCTCGAGGGGGAGCACACGCCAGAGACCGAGGAGTACGGAATCTCGAGCTTCACCTATCGGACCTCGCAGCCCTTCGACGCCGAGAAGCTGTGGGC
>CAYTZH010000068.1:0-16252 GCA_964442285.1 uncultured Spirochaetales bacterium
GCCTCGTCGTAGCCGTCGAGCAGCGCCTCGCGCTTGGCGAGGATCGAGTTGACGTAGTCGCCGCAGGTCTTGCCCTTGGTCATCTTGGCGTTGACGTGGTGCCGCGAGAAGGTGGAGACCTTGGCCCGGATTCCGTTCTCTACGCCCTCGTCGCCCAGGTAGGCGCCCCAGGCCCAGGCCACCACGGCCACCCGCACCGGGTTGTCGCCCGGGTTGAGCCCCATGGCTCCGTCTCCCACGAAGACCAGCGGCCGGATGTATCCCTCGGCCAGGTCGTTGGCCCGCAGGCTCTCGAGCACCGCCTGGGTCACCTGCTCCGGGGTGAAGGGGACCGTCAGCAGGTTGATGTGGGCGGACTCGAACAGGCGCCGGACGTGCTCCTGGAGCCGGAACACCGCCGTGCGACCGTCCTGGGTGCGGTAGGCGCGGATGCCCTCGAAGACGCCGAGCCCGTAGTGGAGGGTGTGGGTGAGGACGTGGACCTGGGCGGCGTCCCAGTCGACGAGGCTTCCGTCGAGCCAGATCTTCTTCCCGGTGATTCCGGCGCTCATGGGGCTCCTCGGCTAGAGGCCCATTGCTAGCGTCGCAGAAGCCTCCGCACCAGCCCCTTGCTCTTCTCCCGGCGCATGTTCATCAGCCGCAGCTCCCGCAGCGCCTCCACGCAGTCGGAGCGGATCCCGATCGCCTTCGTGAACAGCTTCTCCGCGGCGCCGTCCTTTCCGACGGCCTTGCACAGGCGTCCGAGGAAGACGATCGGCTTCACGCTGTTGGGAGCCGCCTTGGCCGCCCGCCTCAGCTCCTGGACGGCGACGTCCCGGGCGGCCGCGTCGTCGGGCGAGGCCAGGAAGCGGGCCCAGGCCATGTGGGCCAGGTACTCCGGCTCGTCCGGGTAGATCTCGGTGGCGGTCTGGAAGTGCTCGAAGGCCTTCGGGTAGCGCTTGTTCTTCAGAGCGGCCTCGCCCTTCTTGAAGTGCTCCTCCGCGGCGACGGCCTGGCGCCCCTCCTCCAGCTGCGCCGCATCGCGCTCGCCGCGGGCCAGCTCCAGCCGGTAGGCGGCCCGGGTGTCGGCGTCGGAGAGGGCCGCGTGGGCCTGCGAGATGATCCCGAAGATCTCCTCGGCCAGGCGGCGCACGCTCTCGCCGTTGGCCCGGAAGCGGTCCGGGTGGGTCCGCTTGGCCAGCTCCACGTAGGCCTCGCGCACGGCGTTGTCGTCGGCGGTGGTGGCGTCGACGCCGAGCACCTCGAAGTAGTTGCGGCCGCGCATCCGCGCAGTCATCGAGGCGAGCTCGCTGCGGATGCCCTCGTCGTCGGGCGCGGGCGCCGCGGGGCGGGCCTTGCGGCCGCCCTCCGCCGACGCCTTCGCGGGGCGCGGTGCCGGCCGCCAGTCTGGCGCGCGCAGGTCGAGGAGCTCTGCACAGAGCAGGCCGTAGATCACCCGCTTCGACGACTCGTCGGTGCAGATGTCGACCAGTCGCGGGGCGCGGTCCAGACCCGCCAGGAGCGCCTCGTGCTCCGGCCCGAGGGCCACCTCCTGGAACTGGTAGAAGGGGCTCTCGCTCATCACCAGCCGATGTCGGGCGTAGACGGTGAGGTAGGTATCCACCCGCGGCAGCGGGAAGCGCCCTCGGACTCCGTCGAGGATGATGTCGGCCGGGCTGCGGTCGAGGGCCAGGGCGTTGCCCCCCTTGAGCTCGCCGCCGCGGTGGAACTCGAAGCCGCCAGCGTCCCACTCGAAGACCTCGAAGAGCTTCTCCTCCGCCTGCACCCGCAGGACCGAGGACACCTCCTCCTCGTCGAGGGCCGCCATGGCCACCAGGATCTCGCCCTGGAGGCCCTCGCCGCGCTGCACGCGGCGCAGCGACTCGGCCAGCGCCTTCTGGTCGATGCGACCCATCTTCAGGAGCAGGTTGCCCAGGCACTCGCTCACCAGGTTGGACTTCACCGCCGCGGGCCGGCCGTCGCGGATCTGCAGACCCTTCTTCTTGCGACCGTTGCGCAGCAGCAGGGTGCCCGTGGCGCGCAGGCCGTGGAGGTGGTGGAGCAGCGACGGGAACGGCAGCTCGTCGAGGAAGCCGGTGAGGCTGCGCGGGCGCCGTCGCCCCGTGTCCGGGGCGGCCGCGGCGGCCATCGCGGGCACACCGTCCAGGTGCTTGCGCACGGTCTCGAGCAGCGTGTCGAGCTTGACCGGCTTGGTCAGGAAGGCGGCGGCGCGCAGCGACTCGGCCCGCTGGACGTACTCCGGGGTCCGGGTGCAGCCGGTGAGCACGATCGCCGGCGTCTCGGCGGCGGTTCCGCCGCCGCGCCGCACCTCGGCCAGCACGTCGAAGCCGTCCCGGCGGGGCAGCAGCAGGTCGAGCAGCAGGAGGTCCGGGGGCTCGCTCCGGAACGCCAGCAGCGCGGCGTCTCCGTCGTGCGCAGTTCGTACGCAGTAGCCCTCGCCATCCAGCGCCTTCGCCAGGATCTGACACAGGTTGCGGTCATCGTCGACGCAGAGGATGGTGCGGGGCATGAGCCCCACTCTTATCGTCCCGTCTGGGGGGGCGACATGAGTGATCGTGCTCACCTTCCGGCGAGTCGGGCGAGGCTTTCCGCGAAGGGCGGGCGGGCGACACCGGCCTCGGTCACGATGGCCGTGACCAGCGCGGCCGGGGTGACGTCGAAGGCCGGGTGGCGGGCGGAAACGCCGGCGGGAACGAGCCTTCGGCCCGCGAGCTGCGTCACCTCTGCCGCTGCCCGCTCCTCGATGGGGATGGCCGACCCGTCGGGCGTCGCCAGATCCACCGTGGAGAGCGGCGCCGCCACGTAGAACGGGACGTCGTGCTGGCGGGCGAGCACCGCGAGGGTGTACGTGCCGATCTTGTTGGCGACGTCGCCGTTGGCCGCCACCCGGTCCGCCCCCACCACCACCAGGTCCACCTCGCCCCGCTGCATGAAGTGACCCGCCATGCTGTCGGTCACCACCTCCACGGGGATCCCGTCGCGGTCGAGCTCCCAGGCCGTGAGCCGGGCGCCCTGCAGGAAGGGGCGGGTCTCGTCGGCGAGCACCGACACCCGGCGGCCCGCCTCGACCGCCGCGCGGACCACGCCGAGCGCCGTGCCGTAGCCCGCGGTGGCCAGGGCGCCCGCGTTGCAGTGGGTGAGCACGCGGGCGCCGTCGGGCACCAGCGCCGCGCCGGCGCCCCCCAGCGCCCGGCACGTGGCCACGTCGCCCGCCACCAGCGCCTGGGCCGCGGCAACCAGCTGGCCGCGCACGGCGTCGAGCCCGGCGCCGGAGGCCAGCGCCTCGGCCAGCGCCTCCCGCATGCGTCCCAGGGCCCAGAAGAGGTTGACCGCCGTCGGCCGCGTGCGGGCCAGGCGCTCGAAGGCCGGCTCCAGGGCCGCTGCCAGCCCGGCCGGATCGGCGGCGTCGGCCACGAGCGCCGCCCGGGCCACCCCGAGGGCCGCCGTGCAGCCGATGGCCGGCGCGCCCCGCACCACCATGTCCTCGATGGCGCGGGCCACCGACTCCACGTCGCCCAGGGTGAGGTAGGTCTCCTCGTCGGGCAGCCGGCGCTGGTCGAGGAGCACGACGCCGTCGTCGCTCCAGCGCAGGGTGGACCAGGCGCACGTCGCGGTCATCGCTGCTTCTGGCCGCCCAGCAATCCCTCGAGCACGTCCTGCACCAGCTCTCCCTCCTCGCCGCCGAGGCTCTCGCCCAGGCGGCCGCCCGCGTAGCGGAGGGTGAGGGTCGTGGCGGTGCGCGGGTTCACGTCCACCCGGTTCGACCCGTCGGCCAGGTTGCCCCGGATCCGCGCCAGGGGAATCACCAGGGGCGTGCGCGCGGTGGCGCGGGAGCGGTCCGAGAGAGCGGCGTCGAGCTCCGAGCCGACGGTGATGGCGCCCGTGCCCGCGTAGTCCATGGTGTCGAAGTCCAGATCGGCCTCGAGGTCGGTGGTGTAGCCGCGGTAGACGATCCGCAGGTCGTCGGTGCGCGCGCTGCCCCCGCCGATGCGCAGGGTGCCCCCGGCGGACTCGAACTCGTCCTCGTAGTAGGCCTCCAGCGCGTCGCTGCCCCGCAGCCGGTTCACGAGGATGGCGGCCTCGGCGAGCTGGCCGAGCCGGGTGAAGGTGCTCTTCAGGAAGGAGACGCCGCGCAGCCGCCCGCGACCGACGTCCACGCGCACCTCACCCGTCACCAGCTCGGTGAAAGGGCGCCTGCCCGCCAGCGGGCCCGAGAGGCGCGCGCGCAGGTCGGCGGGGCCCGACACCTGGTCCTCGAGGGAGCTGAAGGCGCGCAGCAGCGCCTCGAGATCCAGCCGCTCGCCGCTGGCGACCAGGTCCAGGTCCATGCTCGTGCCGAGGTTCGCGACGCCGCCCTCGAGGCGCAGGGTCTGGCCCGCCGTCGTCAGCTCGATGCCGCGGGTGCGGATGGCGTCGCCGCTCGCCTCGAGCACGCCGGAGACGGCCAGGGGCGGACTCTCCGGCAGGGCGGCGCGCACGCCGTCCAGGCGGATGCGACCGCGCACCTCGAGGGGCGCCGTGGCGATCCGCAGATCCTCGAGGGCAACGGGCCCCGAGAGGCCGTACTCGGCCAGGGCCGGCACCATCTCCTCCCAGCCGTCCAGGGCGAAGGCGGGGGCGTCGACGGAGACGAGGGTCCGCTCGGCCACGTCGGCCGTGCCCCGGGCGTCGGTGTTGTGGATGCGCACCTGGTACTCCAGGGCGAGCTTGCCGGCCTCGTCGACGCTAATCCGGCCGTTCGCGGTGGCCGTGCGTCCCCGGGGCTTGGTGAAGACGCCCTGGCCGTACACCAGCTCGGCGTCGGTGGCGTCGAGCTCGAAGGGGCCCGCGAGGCCGGGGCCGCGCAGCTCGGCCCGGAGCGTGGCATCGCCGCGCACGGCGAGGTCGTCGAGGGCCAGGTCGGCCTGGGCCAGCGCGAGGTCCGCCTCCACCCGCTCCGGCGCCGACGCCGGCCCCTGCAGGACCACGTCGCCCGAGAGCGAGCCCGTGGCCGTCTTCAGCGCCTCGACGTAGGGGGCGACCGGTGCCAGGCGCAGGCCGTCGAGGCGCAGGGCGACGTCGGCCCGGCCGTCCAGCCCGGCGCTGCCGGAGCCCCTCACCGCGCCGCCCGAGGCCAGCACGGCGCTCAGCCGGAAGGGGATGGGCGCGTCCAGGGACTCGGCCTGGGCCTCGAGCTCCACCTCCGAGAGGTCCCAGGTGACCGGCGGCGACACCGAACGATCCTCCAGGATCACCCGCGCATCGGACAGCCGCAGCGAGCGCACCGCCAGCGCGAAGCCGGGACCGCCGCCCGCGTCGCCCTCTCCGGCCCCTTCCGGAGGCGCAACGGCGGCGGGGGCGCCGGCGGATCCGGCGCCGGCGGCCGAGGCGGGCTGCGGCAGCTCGATGCCGTCGGCGGTGCGCACCAGGCGCACCGTCGCGCCCTGGATCGCGAGGGAGTCCACCACGATGGCCCGGGCCAGCAGCGGCGCCAGCGCGAGCTCGAGCCCCACCTCCCGGGCCTGGGCGAAGGGCTCGTCGCCGGGTCGGGCCCCGGCGACCTGGGGCTGCTGCACCACCAGGCGCGGCGGCATCAGGCCGAAGTCGAGCGCGGCCCAGGTGACCGCCCGCCCGGTCGCGTCGCGGGCGGCGGTCTCGATCCGCTCGCGCACCGCCGGGCTCTGGATGAGGCGGGGCAGGTACAGGGCCAGGGCGCCGAGCCCCACGACCAGGAGCACCAGAACGACGAGCACGATCCGGAGCAGGATTCGCATCTCAGTCCTCGAGCTTGCGGGCCAGGATCTCGCGCACCGCGCCGGGGCTGGCCTTGCCCTGGGTGCGCTTCATCACCTGTCCCATCAGGAAGTTGGCCAGCTTCTTCTCGCCGGCCCGGTAGCTGGCCACGGCCTCCGGGTTCGCCGCCAGCACTTCGTCCACGGCGGTCTCCAGCAGGCCGGTGTCGCTGACCGCCTCGAGTCCGCGCTCGCGGACCCAGGCCTCCGGATCGCCGCCGCGGGCGACGAGCTCGGGCACCAGCCCGCGGGCGCCCCGGGGCGCCACCCGTCCCTCGTCCACCAGCTGGATCAGCCGGGCGAAGGCCTCGGGCGTGACGGCGGCCGCCTCGAGCTCGCGATCGCCCTCCTTCAGCGCCTGGAGCAGGTCCCGCAGCATCCAGTTGGCCACCGTCCTGGGCGTGCCGTGGACCTCGGCCGCCGCCTCGAAGAAGTCCGCCAGGGCCCGGCTCTCGGTGAGCAGCCGCGCAGCGTGGCTGGGGAGCCCGTAGGCCGCCTCGAAGCGCTGGCGGCGCCGCTCCGGCAGCTCGGGGAGCGACGCCCGCACGGCCTCGATCTGGGCCTCGCCCAGCTCCAGCGGGATCAGGTCCGGGTCCGGGAAGTAGCGGTAGTCGTCGGCGTTCTCCTTGAAGCGCATCACCCGGGTGCGACCCCGGTCCGGGTCGAAGAGCATCGTCGCCTGCTGCACCCGGCCGCCGTCCTCGAGCACCTCGGCCTGGCGCTCGATTTCCGCCTCGATGGCCGCCTCCACGAAGCGGAAGGAGTTCAGGTTCTTGATCTCGGTGCGGGTGCCGAAGGCCGTCTCGCCCCGGGGCCGCAGCGACACGTTGGCGTCGCAGCGGAACTGGCCCTTCTCCATGTCGGCGTCGGAGACGTCGATGGTGCGCAGCACCCCGCGGAGGGCGCGCAGGTAGGCCGAGGCCTCGGCGGCGGAGCGCAGGTCCGGCTCCGAGACGATCTCGAGCAGCGGCACCCCGGCCCGGTTCAGGTCCATGTGGGACTCGTCCTCCACGTGCTCGGCGTCGTCGTGGATGGACTTCCCGGCGTCCTCCTCCATGTGGATGCGCGTGAGGCCCACGCGTTTCCCGTCGCCCTCCTCGTCGGTGTCGATGTCGAGGTGGCCGCCGAGGACGACCGGCGACTCGTACTGCGAGATCTGGTAGCCCTTGGGCAGATCGGGGTAGAAGTAGTTCTTGCGGGCGAAGACCGAGCGCCGCTGCACCTCCCCACCCACGGCCAGGCCCGCCCGGATGGCGTGCTCCACGGCCCGCTCGTTCAGGACCGGAAGCGCCCCGGGGAGCGCGAGGCAGACCGGACAGACCCGCTGGTTGGGTTCCTCGCCGTAGGCGACGGCGCAGCCGCAGAAGAGCTTGCTCTCGGTGCGAAGGTGGACGTGCACCTCCAGGCCGATCACCGGCTCCCAGCGCTCGAGCAGGGCATCGCTCATGCGGCCTCCGGCGGGCGCTGCGACGCCCACTCGGTGCGTCGCTCGTAGGCGTCGGCGACCTGCAGCAGCCGGGCCTCGTCGAGGGGGCGTCCGAGGAGCTGCAGGCCGACCGGCATGCCGTCGGCGAAGCCACACGGGATGGACAGGCCCGGGAGCCCCACCAGCGCCGCCGACACCGTGTAGACGTCGGAGAGGTACATCCGAAGGGGATCGTCGGCCTTCTCGCCCAGGCGGAAGGCCACCTCCGGCGCGGTGGGCGTGGCCAGGACGTCGCACTGGGCCAGGGCCGCGTCGAAGTCGCGGCGCAGGAGCGTGCGCACCCGGGTGGCCTTGGCGTAGTAGGCGTCGTAGTAGCCCGCCGAGAGCACGTAGGTACCGAGGAGGATGCGCCGCTTCACCTCGGCGCCGAAGCCCTGGGAGCGGGTGCGCCGGTACATGGCGTGCAGGTTCTCGGCGTCGGCGGCGCGAACGCCGTAGCGGACCCCGTCGTAGCGGGCGAGATTGCTCGAGGCCTCGGCGGTGGCGATCAGGTAGTAGGTGGCCACGGCGTAGGCCGTGTGGGGCAGCGACACCTCGCGCACCTTGGCGCCGGCGCCCTCGAGCTCGCCGACGGCCGCCTCGACCGCCGCCAGCACGCCCGGCTGGATCGCGTCGGCGACGAAGTACTCCCGGGGCAGGCCGACCACCACGCCCGAGACGTCGCCCGTGAGCGCCCCCGCGTAGTCGGGCACGGGCTCGGGCAACGAGGTCGAGTCGCGCGGGTCGTGGCCCGCCAGCACCGACAGGGCCTGCGCGGCGTCGGCGGCGGTGCGGGTCAGCGGGCCGATCTGGTCCAGGGAGGAGGCGAAGGCCACCAGGCCGTAGCGCGAGACCCGCCCGTAGGTGGGCTTCAGGCCGACGACACCGCACAGCGATGCCGGCTGGCGCACGGAGCCGCCGGTGTCGCTGCCCAAAGCCAGGGGCGCGACGCCCGCCGCCACCGCCGCCGCGGGCCCGCCGGAGGAGCCCCCGGCCGTCCGCTCCGGGTCCCAGGGGTTGCGGACGGCGCCGTAGCGGGAGTTCTCGTTGGAGGAGCCCATGCCGAACTCGTCCATGTTGCCGCGCCCGATCACGACGGCACCGGCCGCCCGGAGGCGCTCCACGGCGTGGGCGTCGTAGGGCGAGATCCAGCCGTCGAGGATCCGCGAGGCGCAGGCTCCGGGCTCGCCCGCCTGGACGATGTTGTCCTTCAGCACCACGGGAACCCCGTCCAGCGGCGAGCGCACCGCGCCGCGGGCCCGGCGCGCATCGGCGGCCTCGGCCTCCGCCAGGGCGGGCTCGGGGCGCAGCGCCAGCACGGCGTTCAGGTCGGCCCGGGCCTCGGCGCGCGCCAGGGACGCCGCGACGAGCTCGCGCGCCGACACGCGGCCGGCGTCGAGCGCGGCGCGCAGCTCGCAGAGGCTGCCCAGGGGCTCGCTCACCCCTCCTCTCCCTCGATGACCGCCGGCACGGCGAAGGCGCGGCCGGCGCGGGCGGGCGCCCCGGCCAGGGCGCGCTCCGCGGGCAGGCCGGGCCGAGCCCGATCGGGGCGCAGCGGCGTGGCGATCGGCACCGCCGACACCGTGGGCTCCACGCCATCGGTCGCGAGGACGTCGAGCTGCGCGACGTAGTCCAGCATCCGGGCGAGGTCGCGGGCCATGGCCTCGGCCTCTTCGGGAGCGAGGGCCAGGCGGGCCAGGTCCGCGATGCGCTCGACCTCGCCGCGGCCGATGGGGGCCCCGGAGGCCGGGGGGGTCCGGGAAGACGACATGGGCTCCGAACGGTAGCGCACGGCTCGGTTGCGGCGGGGGACGCAGCGGGATAGCTTCCGCGCCTTCCCACCCTGAAGGTCCCACGCGTGGACGATCCGATCTTCTCCGAGCTTCCCGAAGACATCCAGGCCGGTCTCCGCGACCTGGGCTGGAGCCAGCCGATGCCCGTGCAGGCGCGGGTGATTCCCGCGATGCGCCAGGATCAGGATCTGATCGTCCAGGCGCGCACCGGCAGCGGCAAGACCGGCGCCTTCGGCATCCCCATCGCCTCCCAGGTGGACCCGGAGCTGGCCGAGACCCAGGCCCTGATCATGGCGCCGACCCGCGAGCTCGCGAACCAGGTGGCCCAGGAGATCAAGGTGATCGGCCTGCACCGGGGCGTGCGCACCCTGCCCATCTACGGCGGCGTGGGCTACGCCGCCCAGAACGAAGGGCTCAAGGAGGGCGCCCACGTGGTGGTGGGCACCCCGGGCCGTCTCCTGGACCACATGGGCGCCGGGCGCCTGCGCCTGGATGCGCTCCGCTACCTGGTCTTCGACGAGGCCGACGAGCTGCTCTCCCTGGGCTTCTGGCCCGACATGCGCGAGCTCCGCGGCTACCTCCCGGACGAGCGCCAGTCGTGTCTGTTCTCGGCGACCATCCCGGAGAAGGTCCGCTCCCTGGCCCGCTTCTTCCTCACCGATCCGGAGTTCGTGTCGCTGTCCGAGGGCCAAATCGCGCCGGCGGAGATCGAGCACTTCTTCGTGGTGACCACGGCCCAGGAGAAGGAGGCCACGCTCGTCCGACTGCTCGAGGCGGAGGACCCGGAGAGCGCCATCATCTTCTGCAACACCAAGGACGACGTCCGCTACGTCACCAGCTACCTGCAGCGGCGGGGCTTCAACGCCGAGCAGATCCAGGGCGACCTGAACCAGGCCACCCGCGAGGAGGTGATGCGGCGCATCAAGGCCGACGAGCTGCGCTTCCTGGTCGCCACCGACGTGGCCGCCCGCGGCATCGACATCAGCCAGCTCACCCACGTCATCTGCTACACCGCGCCGGACTCCCCGGAGACCTACGTGCACCGCACCGGCCGCACCGGCCGGGCGGGCAAGGCCGGCGTGGCGATCTCCCTGATCTCGGGCCTGGACATCGGCAACTTCAAGCACCTGCAGAACGTCAACAAGATCGTGATCCAGGAGCGTGCCGTCCCCAGCGACGAGGCGATCCTGGCGCGCCTGCGCCAGCGCCTGCAGGTGAAGGTGGAGCAGGAGATGCGCCACATGACGGCCGCCGACCGCGCCTGGAAGGTGGACCGGCTCATGCCCGTGGCCGAGGCCCTGGCCTCCACCCAGGAGGGCCTGCGCGACCTGGCCGCGGTGCTCTCGGCCTACCTCCACGAGCACCGTCCGGAGACCACCGTCGCCGAGAGCGAGGCCACGCCCCCGCCCCGCGAGCCCCGCGAGCCCCGGGAGGACGGCGGGCGCGGCCGGCCGCGCCGCCGGCGCTCGCGCGGCGGCGGCAGTCGCCGCCGCTAGCCCCGTGCGCATCACCGTCTTCTGCGGCTCGAGTCGCCGGAGCGGTCCGCCCTACACCGATGCGGCCCACGCCCTGGGTGCCGAGGTCGCCCGGCGCGGCCACGTGCTGGTCTACGGCGGAGCGCGCATCGGCCTCATGGGCGCGGTGGCCGACGGCGCCTTCTCCGTCGGCGGAGAGGTGCGGGGCGTGATCCTGCGCGACTTCCTCGACCGCGGCGACGTCCACCACCCGGACGTGGCCGAGATGGAGAGCGTCGACGACATGCGCGCGCGCAAGGCCGGGCTCGACGGCGGCGGCGACGCCTTCGTGACCCTCGCCGGCGGCCTCGGGACCCTCGAGGAGCTGACCGAGATCCTCTCCTTCCGCCAGCTCGGCCTGCACCACCGGCCGGTGGTGCTCCTCAACACGGCGGGCTTCTTCGATCCGCTGCTGGCCCAGATCGAGCGCTGCATCGCCGACGGCTTCGTCCGGCCCGAGCACCGGGCGCTGCTCGCCGTGACCGACGACCCCGCGGACGCGGTGGCGCTCTGCGAGCGCGAGGCGCCGGCGCGCGCGCCCTCGAAGCTCGGCTGAGGCCGGCGTCGCCGAGGCGCCCGGCGCCGCTCTCGAGGGCGGGGGTCAGAGCCGGGTGTCGAAGGAGAAGATGCGGCTGGCGGCGGCGCCGCCGGCGTCGGTCACCCCGAGGCGGCGCGCCGTCGGGTCCAGCCAGACGGCCACGCACGGCCCGGCGGCCGCCCGCGCCGCGCGCGCCAGGCCGCTGGGGTCGAGCCGGGCCTCGTCGCCGCAGGCCTTGGCGAGCTCTCCGCCGGGGTCGCCCGGCAACAGGCCGCTCTCGGGCGCCAGCACCCGCCGCCGTTCGCCGTCGGCCGCGGCGCCGGCCACGCGGCCCCGGGCGTCGGCCACGATCAGGGTCGCCGTCCCGCCGGCGGGACGCTTCAGGCACCAGTCCACGGCGGCGTCCGCGGTGGAGAAGCGTTGCAGGCAGTCCTGACCCAGCAGGAAGGCCGGGGCGCGGAGATCCCTGGCGGAGGGGCCGGGCAGGGCCAGCACGGCGAGGCCCTCCTCGTTCACCCCGGCCAGCGCCGCCGCCAGCCAGGGAAAGGTCACCTCGAGCGCCGGGATGCCGGCCTCGGGCCGGCTGCGACGCACGTGGACGGGGCTCTCGCCGCCGAAGAGCGCCAGGGCCAGGGGCCCCGCGCCCGTGCGGCCGGGCTCGGCGGCCACACCCTGCACCGGCGGCGTGCCGCGCAGGGCCTGGATCAGGGCCCGACGGGGCACCCGGGCCCCCAGCGCCAGGCCGCTGGTGCGCTCGGCCAGGTGCGGGAAGTGGCGCCAGAAATCGCGCTCGAGCTGCCTCAGCGACGAGCGCGGCGGCGCCAGCCAGGAGCGCCAGCGATGGGCTCCGGAGCCCAGCCCGGCCCGCAGGGCGCCGGCCCAGGCCCGGCCCTGCTGGACCCCCAGGTCGCGCGAGACGCCGGCGCAGTCGACGGTCGCGGGCGTCACGAGCCGCGCTTCTCGTGCAGGAAGAGCACTTCGTTCAGCGACCCCGTCCGATAGCCCTCCAGGTCGAGGGACACGAAGCGGAACCCGAGCGGCTTGAGGGCGGCCACGATGCGGCCGGTCATGCCGCGGTCGAGGGCCTGGTCCATCTCGGTCGGATCGATCTCCACCCGGGCGAGCTCGCCGTGGTGGCGCAGGCGGACCTGCCGGAAGCCCAGGGCCCGCAGCCGCTCCTCGCCCTGCTCCACCTGGCGCAGGCGCTCGGGCGTCACCTCGGTGCCGTAGGGCAGCCGCGAGGAGAGGCAGGCCGAGGCCGGCAGCTCCGCCGTGGGCAGGCCGGCGGCCCGGGACAGGGCCCGGATCTCGGCCTTGGAGAGCGCCGCATCGAGGAAGGGCGAGAGCACCCGATGCTCGGCGGCGGCGCGGTGGCCCGGCCGGAAGTCGCCGGTGTCGTCGGTGTTGACGCCGTAGGCCACGGCGTCGAAGCCGAGCTCGGCGACGAGCCCGTCGAGCACGTCGAAGAGCTCGCTCTTGCAGTGGTAGCAGCGGTCGGGGTCGTTGGCGCGGTAGGCGGCGCGCTCCATCTCGTGGGTTTCGACGAAGCGGTGCGGGATCCCGAAGTCGCGCACGATCTGCTCGGCCATCCGTCGATGGCTGTCCGGGTAGGAGGCCGACACGGCCGTCACCGCCAGGGCGCCGTCGCCGAGGGCCCGGTGCGCCGCGTAGGCCAGGTAGCTCGAGTCGACACCACCGGAGAACGCGACCACGACCCGGCCCGCCTCGCGCAGGCATCGGGCCAGCGCCTCGTCCTTGCGGGCGAGCGGCTGGTCGAACCCGTGCTCGGGCTCGGTGGGGGAGAGGGTCACGGCGGCGAAGGTACGGAGGCCCCCGAGCAGGGTCAAGCCGCGTCGGGCGGGTGCCGAACGATTGAAGTACCGTGCATACCCAGGGGGGAAAGACGATGGCGAAGCTCCAGTGGCGAAGCTCCGGGTAGGCCTGCTCTTCGGGGGTCGTTCCGTCGAGCACGAGGTCTCGATCACCTCGGCCACCTCTATCTTCCGGGCGCTCGATCCGTCGCGCTACGAGGTGGTGCCCATCGTAGTGGACCCCGACGGGCGCTGGCGCATCGGGCCCGCGGGCATGCTGCCCGACGAGACCGCGCGCGCGAGAAGCCTGCCCGCCGTCTCGGGAAATCAGGCCGTGCAGAACGCGGTTGAGCCCGGAGGCGAACGGCGTCTCGACGTCGTGCTGCCCATGATCCACGGCACCGGCGGCGAGGACGGCAGCCTCCAGGGCTTCCTCGAGCTGGCCGGTCTCCCCTACGTGGGAGCGGGTGTGCTGGGCTCGGCCCTGCAGATGGACAAGGAAGTCTCGAAGCGGCTGCTCCAGGCCGCGGGCCTGCCCGTGGTCCCCTGGGTGCTGATCCGCCGCCACGCGCTGGCCGACCCGGCCGGGGTGGAGGCGCGGGTGCTCTCGCGCATGGCGGCGCCGGTGTTCGTGAAGCCCGCGAACCTGGGCTCCTCGGTGGGCACCCACCGGGTCGCGCGCAGGGAGGAGCTGCTGCCGGCCCTGCGCGACGCCGCGCGCTACGACGAGAAGCTGCTGGTGGAGCGCGCCATCGACGGCCGCGAGCTCGAGGTGGCGGTGCTGGGCTCGGCCGAGCCCGAGGCGTCGCTCCCGGGCGAGATCCGACCCCGGGCCGAGTTCTACGACTACGAGGCCAAGTACGTCTCGGAGGACACGGAGCTCCTGATCCCGGCGCCCCTCACCGAGGCCACCACCGCCGAGCTGCGGCGCCTGGCTCTGGCCGCCTTCACGGCGCTCGAGGGCGAGGGGCTGGCCCGGGTGGACTTCTTCCTCGAGCGACACACGGACGCGATCTACATCAACGAGCTGAACAGCCTGCCCGGATTCACCGAGGCGTCCATGTACCCGAAGCTCTGGGAGGCCACCGGCCTGCCCTACCCCGCCCTGCTCGACCGCCTGATCGAGCTGGCCCTCGAGCGCCACCGCCGTCGCGGCGAGCTCGAGACCACCTACCGCCGGGGCTAGCCGTGAGCGCGATCCGCGTCCTCGGGCTCGACCACGTGGTGCTGCGGGTGGCCGACCTGGACCGGGCCCTGGCCTTCTACGTCGGCGTGCTCGGCTGCGCGGAGGAGCGCCGCATCGATTCCCTCGGCCTGGTGCAGCTGCGGGCGGGCGCGGGCCTGATCGATCTGGTGCCCGTGGACGGCCCCCTGGGCCGCGCCCAGGGCGCGCCGCCCGCGGCGCTCCCGCCCGATGGGCCCGGCGGCCGCAACCTCGACCACGTGGCGCTGCGCATCGAGCACTTCGACGAGGCGGCCCTGCGCGCCCACCTCGAGGCCCACGGCGTGGCGCCCGGCGACGTGGGCCAGCGCTACGGCGCCGAAGGCAACGGCCCGTCCATGTACGTCCGCGACCCCGACGGCAACGTGGTGGAGCTCAAGGGCCCGCCAGACCCGTAGGAGTTCGCTCGCCTGCGGCTCGCTGCGCGCGCCCTGCGGGCGCTTGCGGGCGGCCTCGGGGACCTCGCGCGCGCCGGGGAGCTCAGGCGAACTCGAGGTTGGCGTACTTGACCAGGATGCGTTTGACGCCGACGCGCTCGAAGCGGATCTCGAGCTTCTGGTTGGGGCCGCTGCCGGTCACCGCGAGCACCGTGCCGGCGCCGAAGATCGGGTGGCGCACCCGCAGGCCCGGCTCGACGGGCGGGACCTCGCCCCCCTCCCACTGGCCGTAGCTGTAGTCGACGCCGCTGCGCCCGCGCGGCGCGGCGGGCTCGGCCGCGTCGGGGAGCGCCCCCTCCAGGAGCTGGGCCGGGATCTCGCGCAGGAAGCGCGAGGGCGTCGACCAGGTGCGCGAGCCGTAGCGGCGCCGCTCCTCGGCGCAGGTCATCACCAGCCGCTCCATGGCCCGGGTCATGCCCACGTAGCAGAGCCGCCGCTCCTCCTCGATGCCCGCGTCGTCCCGGGACGAGGCCGCGTGCGGGAAGATCCCCTCCTCCAGGCCCACCAGGAAGACTACCGGGAACTCGAGGCCCTTGGCCGAGTGGGCCGTCATCATCGACACCCGGTCGGCGTCCGGGTCGTGGTCGTCCACGTCGGCCACCAGCGCCACCTCCTCCAGGAAGAGCTCGAGCGGCGGGCGCTCGTCGTCGGCGTTGGCCAGGGCGAAGTCCTCGGCGCCCGTCAGCAGCTCGCGCAGGTTCTCGATGCGGCCCTCGGCCTCCTGGGTCGCCTGCTGCTCCAGGTGGCGCAGGTAGCCCGTGCGGTCCAGCACCCGCGCGATGGCCTCGGCCGGAGCGAGGCCCGGCAGCTCCCGGGCCAGCTCCCCCATGAGCACGAGGAAGTCGCGCACCCGGTTGCCCGAGCGACCGCCGCCCTCGGCGGCGAAGCGCCGCAGGCCCTCGAAGAGCGTGGCGCCGTCGGCGTCGGCGCGCTCCGCCGCCTTCTCCACGGTGGCCTTGCCGATGCCCCGGGGCGGGTTGTTCACGATGCGGCGCAGGGCCACCCCGTCGGCCGCGTTGAGCGCCAGGCGGCAGTAGGCCAGGACGTCCTTCACCTCGGCCCGGGCGTAGAAGCGGATGCCGCCGATCACGGCGTAGGGCACGTCGTACTTGAGGAGCTCCTCCTCGAAGGGCCGCGACTGGGCGTTGGTGCGGTAGAAGATCGCGAAGTCCCGGTGGGGCCGACCGCCCTCGCGCGTCTCGGCGAGGATCTGGCGGATGACGAACTGGGCCTCGTCGCGGTCGTCGACGGCGTGGTAGAGGCGCACCCGCTCGCCGCCCTCGCGATCGGTCCAGAGCTTCTTGTCGACGCGCTCCACGTTGTGGGAGACCACGGCGGTGGCGCTCTCGAGGATGGGCTGGGTGGAGCGGTAGTTGCGCTCCAGCTTGACCACGTGGGCGTTCGGGAAGTCGCGCTCGAAATCGAGGATGTTGCGCACGTCGGCGCCGCGCCAGGCGTAGATGGACTGGTCGCCGTCGCCCACGGCGCAGACGTTGCGGTGCTCGCCGGCGAGCTGCTGCACCAGCTTGTACTGCACCCGGTTCGTGTCCTGGTACTCGTCCACGAGCACGTACTGCCAGCGCCGGCGGTAGTGGCCCAGCACCTCGGGGAAGCGCTCGAAGAGCACCGTGGTCTGCAGCAGCAGGTCGCCGAAGTCCAGGGCGTTGGCGTCGGCCAGCAGGCGCTGGTAGGTGGCGTAGA
>CAYTZH010000069.1:0-16219 GCA_964442285.1 uncultured Spirochaetales bacterium
GCTTCACCTGGGAGTGCGACGTGCAGATCTGGTTCAAGCGGGTGCTCTTCGATCGGGTGTACCTGGGCGCGCCGGATCGACTGCGCGACCGGGTCGCCGCGCTGGGCGCCTGGTAGGGAAGGGAAGACGTGGACCTGCGATTCGGCGAGAAGTACGAGGCCCTGGGTCGCGAGGTGGAGGCCTTCGCCCGCGCCCACTGGCCCCCGCGCGGCGAGGAGGCGTCCCGGCCGGAGACGGAGCAGCGCTTGCGCTTCCGACGCAAGCTCCTCGAGGCCGGCTACCTGGCCCGCACGGTGCCCCTGGCCTACGGCGGCCAGGGCCTCGCGCTCGACGTGCTCGCGGAGACGGTGATCCGCCAGGCGCTCCAGAGGGCCGAGGCGCCCTGGCGGCCCGTGAACCCCCAGGGCACCGACATGCTCGTCCCGACCCTGCTCGAGGAGGGGACCGAGGCGCAGAAGCAGCGCTACATCCCGCCGACCCTCGCCGGCGAGCTGATCTGGTGCCAGGGCTACAGCGAGCCCGGCTCCGGAAGCGATCTCGCCTCGCTCCAGTCCCGCGCCGTCCTCGACGGCGACCATTGGGTGCTCAACGGCCAGAAGATCTGGACGAGCAACGCCGACGAGGCCGACATGATGTTCGGGCTCTTCCGGACCGAGCCCGACCAGCGCCGCAGCCGCGGGATCACCTACCTGCTCGTCGACATGAAGTCGCCCGGGATCACGGTCCGGCCGCTGACCATGATGAACGGCGGCCTCGACTTCTGCGAGGTCTTCTTCGACGACGTGCGGGTGCCGCGGGAGAACGTGGTGGGCCAGCCCGGCGGCGGCTGGAAGGTCTCGAAGGCGACGCTCAAGCACGAGCGCATGCTGATCGGCGACGCCTCGTACCTGGAGATGAACTTCGAGAACCTGCTGGAGCTGGCGCGGCGCACGACCGCCGACGGCCGGCCCGCGATCGACGATCCGGTGGTCCGGCGCCGCCTGGCGGAGATCGAAGGCTTCGTCGCCACCCAGCGCTACGCCAGCTACCGGATGGTCTCGGCCATCGCCCGCAACGAGGACCTCGAGGTCATGAACGACATGATCATGACCAAGCTCTACCTCACCAATGCGGTGCAGAAGGTCGCGAAGCTCGCCATGGATCTCCTCGGGACCCACGGCCTCACGGCGTCGTCGCCGGAGGAGGCGAGCCTGCTCATGGGGTGGCATACGCCCGGACGCTGGGTGGGCCACTACATGACGTCCCTCGGGCTCGCGATCGCGGGGGGTACGTCCAACATCCAACGCAACATCATCGGAGAGCGGCTGCTGGGCCTTCCGCGGGACCTGCGCCGCGAGGCCGGTTGAGGAGGAAGCCATGCGCGCGGCCGTGATGCGGGAGCGGAACGCTCCCCTGGAGATCGAAGACGTCCGGGTGGATGCCCCGGGGCCCCACGAGGTGCTGGTGCGGACCGTGGCCAGCGGCGTCTGCCACAGCGACCTGCACGTGATCAAGGGCGACCTGCCGGTGCCGCCGCCCTGCATCCTGGGCCACGAGCCCGCCGGAGTGGTGGAGGCCGTGGGGCGGGACGTGCGCGACGTGGCCCCGGGAGACCACGTGATCGGCTGCATCTCGGCCTTCTGCGGCCAGTGCGCCTACTGCCTGCAGGGACGCCCGCACCTGTGCTCGGGCGGGGCGGGCGCGCGACCGCCCGAGGCCGCGCCGCGCCTGTCCGGCGAGCACGGGCCGCTGATCCAGTTCGCCAACCTGAGCTCCTTCGCCGAGACCATGCTCACCCACGAGCGCTGCCTGGTGAAGATCCGCGAGGACATGCCCCTCGACCGGGCCGCGCTCATCGGCTGCGGCGTCACCACCGGGGTGGGCGCGGCCCTGAACACCGCCCAGGTGCGCCCCGGGGAGACCTGCGCCGTGATCGGCTGCGGCGGTGTGGGCCTCGCGGCGATCCAGGGCTGTCGGATCGCGGGGGCCTCGCGGATCGTCGCGGTCGACACGGTGCCGTGGAAGCTCGACCTCGCCGAGAAGCTCGGCGCCACCGACCGGGTGGATCCCGCCGCCGGCGATCCGGCGCTCCAGGTGCTGACCGCGACCGGGGGCGGGGTGGACTACGCCTTCGAGTGCATCGGCCTCGGGCCCACCACCCAGCAGGCCATCAGCATGCTCAAGCGCGGCGGGACGGCGCTGCTGGTGGGCGTGATGCCCATCGGGAAGATGGTGGAGGTGCACGCCGCCGACATCTGCCTGGGCGAGAAGAAGGTGACCGGCTCGCTGATGGGGTCCAATCGCTTCCGGGTGGACATGCCCCGCTACGTCGACTTCTACCTGGACGGCCGGCTCCACCTGGACGAGATGATCTCGGCGCGCATCGGTCTCGACGATGTGAACGGCGCCTTCGAGCAGATGCAGCAGGGGGCGGTGGCCCGCTCGGTGATCACCTTCGGGGGCTGAGCCGGTGGGACCAGGGCTCTTCGCGCCGGGCCGGCTGGGCCCCATCGAGCTGCGCAACCGGCTCGTCAAGTGCGGCACCAACGAGGGTCTCTCCCGGGAGGGCCTCGTCACCGACGCGCTGGTCGACTGGCATCGCGCGATCGCCGCCGGTGGGGTCGGCATGACCACCCTGGCGTACTGCGCGGTGTCCGCCGACGGACGGACCTATCGGCACCAGCTCTGGATGCGGGAGGAGGCCCTCGACGGTCTCCGCGGCTTCACCGACGCCGTCCACGCCGAAGGGGCCCGCGCCGCGATCCAGCTCGGCCACGCCGGCTGGTTCGCCAACCCCCGGGCCAGCCGGGCCCAGCCGGTGGGCCCGTCCCGCTCCTTCAGCCCCCACGCCGGCACCTTCTCCCGGGGCGCCGGGATGGAGGACCTGGATCGACTGGTGGAGGACCACGCCCGGGCCGCCCGCCTGGCCGTCGCGGCGGGCTTCGACGGCATCGAGATCCACGTCGGCCACGGCTACCTGCTCTCCCAGTTCCTGAGCCCCTACAACAACCGCCGCCGCGACGACTACGGCGGGAGCATCGAGAACCGGGCGCGCTTCCCGCGGCGGGTGTTGGCGGCGGTGCGGGAGGCGGCCGGCCCCGACGTCGCCGTCTGGGCCAAGCTCAACATGGAGGACGGCTTCCGGGGCGGTCTCCAGCGGGACGACGCGCTGCAGGTGGCCCGCTGGCTCGAGGCGGACGGGAGCGTCGACGCCCTCCAGCTCACCGGCGGACACACCACCCGGACCCCCATGTTCCTGATGCGCGGCGACGTCCCCCTGCACGAGATGCTGGCCAACGAGCGCAGCCGCATCCGCCGCTGGGGCATGCGCCTGCTGGCGCCCAGGATGCTCAAGGCCTGGCCCTTCGAGCAGGCCTTCTTCCTGCCCCTGGCCCGCCGCTTCCGGCAGGCCGTGGACCTGCCCCTGATGCTGCTGGGGGGCCTCACCCGGCTCGATGCCATGCAGCGCGCCGTCGAGGAGGGGTTCGAGTTCGTGGCCGTGGGGCGCGCCCTGATCGCCGACCCGGACCTGCCGGCGCGGATGGCGGCGGGCGAGGCCCGGGCCTCGCGCTGCAACCACTGCAACCGCTGCGTGATCGAGATGGAGCGCGGCGGGGTCCGCTGCGTGCTGGACGACAGCCCCACCCCGACGACGCGATAGCATGGAGGGATGACCCGGGAGGGCCATCGCGACTACGGCCGCGCCGCGGCGGGCGTCGAGGCGCTCTACCGCGAGAACCACGCGCGCCAGACCCTCGGCTTCGTCCTCGCCAAGAAGGCCGAGTACCTGCCGCTGCGCCGGGCGCGCATGGGGGTCTGGCAGGCCTTCGAGCACCTCGCCTCCCTCGTCGACGCCAGCGACCCCGACCTCGAGCTGCCGCAGCGGGTCCACGCTCTGCAGACCGCCGAGGCGCTGCGCCGGGACGGCCACCCCGACTGGCTGGTGCTGACGGGACTGCTCCACGACCTGGGCAAGGTGCTGTGCCTGTTCGGAGAGCCCCAGTGGGCGGTCGTGGGCGACACCTTCCCGGTGGGCTGTCCCTTCTCGGAGCGCATCGTTCACGCGGGGCTCTTCGCCGACAACCCGGACGCCGGGCACGCGGTCTACGGTCGCGGCACGGGCATCTATGCCGAGGGCTGCGGGCTCGACGCGCTGCACCTCTCGTGGGGCCACGACGAGTACCTCTACCACGTCCTGCGGGACCACCTGCCCGACGAGGCGCTCTGGATCATCCGCTACCACTCCTTCTACGCCTGGCATCGGGAGGGCGCCTACGGGTCGCTCCTGATCCCGGAGGACGCGCGCAAGCGCGAGGTCGTGGCGGCGTTCAACCCCTACGATCTGTACAGCAAGAGCCCCGAGCCGCCGGACTGGGAGGCGCTCCGACCCTTCTACGAGGACCTGGCGGCCTCGTACCTCCCGGACGAGCTGCAGTGGTAGGCGTGGACGGGACGCGGGTCGAGCCCCTCGTGCGCGCGGTCCACACCGCGGTTCCCGGCCGCGCGCGCCTGCGGGTCGCCGGTCTTCGCCGTGCGCCGGGCCTGGGCCGGGTTCTCGAGGAGCGCGTCGGCGGCGCGGGCATCGAGCAGGTGGTGTCGAGCGCCCGGACGGGCACGCTCCTCGTGCACTTCGATCCCACGGCCTGGGGACTCGACGCGCTGGTTGCGCGGGTGGCGTGTGCGGTGCGGTCGTCGCCACCCCCGTGGCCGGTGGTGACGGAGCCGCCGTTCGCCGCAACGCGGATCGTGGGCAGCGCGCGCCTGGCGCGTCAGGTGCCCAGCCTCGTCCGGCTGGCCTGGCTGCGCCGCCAGGCCCGGCGCGGGCTGCGCGCCGTGCCCGCCACGCCCGCCGTGGACGAGTCGCCGCGGCGCGCCTGGCACGAGGAGCACGCCGACACGGTCCTCGCTTCCTGGAAGAGCTCGCCCGAGGCGGGGCTCGACGAGCACGACGCGCTGGAGCGCGTCCGGCGCCACGGCCCGAACGCGCTCCCGCGCCCCGCGCCCCGCTCCCGCTGGCAGACCCTCGTCGAGCAGCTCTCGACGCTGCCCGTCGCCATGCTGGCCGGCTCGGCGGCGCTCTCCCTGCTGACGGGAGGGGCGGCTGATGCGGGCGTGATCGTGGCCGTGGTCCTGCTCAACGCCGCGATCGGCTACGCCACCGAGCGCCAGTCGGAGCGGACCCTGCGCGCGCTGTCCGCCTTCGACGAGCCGGCGGCGGACGTGCTCCGGGAAGGCCAGACGCGGCGCCTTCCCGGGGAGGCGGTGGTGCCCGGCGACGTGATCTGCCTGGTGCCCGGCGCCCCGGTCGTCGCCGACGGGCGCCTGATCCAGGCCACCCGGCTCTCGGTGGACGAGTCCGCCCTCACCGGAGAGAGCATGCCGGTCACGAAGCAGCTGGCCGCGCTTCCCCGGGAGCCCACGCCGATCGGCGATCGGACCAACATGGTCTATCGGGGCACCCTCGTGACCGGCGGGAGCGGGCGCGCCGTCGTGGTGGCCACCGGCGCGGCGACGGAGATCGGCCACATCCAGCGCCTGGTGGGGGAGGCGCGCCCGCCGGAGACGCCCGCCCAGACCCAGCTGCGCAGCCTCGGCAATCAGCTCGTGTGGGCCGGGAGCGGGCTGGTGGTGGCCATGTTCGCGGTCGGGACC
This sequence comes from uncultured Spirochaetales bacterium, assembly GCA_964442285.1. Lineage (GTDB taxonomy): Bacteria > Myxococcota_A > UBA9160 > UBA9160 > JAFDET01 > CAYTZH01. Next base: position 5,632 of record CAYTZH010000069.1, read on the forward strand.
CTGCGCGGCCACGGCCTGGTGCCCCTGCTGCGCACGTCGATCTCCCTGGCCGTGGCGGCCCTGCCCGAGGGCCTGCCGACGGTGGCGACCACCACCCTGGCCCTCGGCGTCCAGACCCTGCGCCGGCGCCGGGTGCTCGTGCGCCACATCGACGCCGTGGAGACCCTGGGCGGCATCCAGGAGCTGTGTCTGGACAAGACCGGCACGCTGACCCGCAATCGCATGGCGGTGACCGCCCTCAGCGTCGACGGCGAGCCCGTGACGCTGGCGGGGCTGGACGTCCGCGATCGACCCCCGACCGATGCCGCCCGGGCGCTCCTCGAGGCGTGCGTGCTCTGCAACGAGACCGAGCTCGAGCCCGGAGAGGACGGCCCCGCGCTGCGCGGCTCGCCCACCGAGCGGGCGCTGATGGAGCTGGCCCTGGCGGCCGGCATCCCGGTGCCGGTGCTGCGCCGGCGCCACCCGCTGCTGCGGATGGACTACCGCTCGGCGGAGCGCTCGGTGATGGTGTCGGTTCACGCGGCGGGGGCCCGCGTCCGGCTGGCCGCGAAGGGGAACCCGGAGGAGCTGCTGGCGCGCTGCGACCGGGTGCTCGAGGCGGGTCGCGTGCGACCGCTCGAGGTCGCGGACCGCAACGCCGTCGCGGCCGAGAACGGCCGCATGGCCGGGCGCGCGCTCCGGGTCCTGGGGGTGGCGGCCGCGGAGGTCGACGCGATGCCGGGGGAGGTCGACGCCGGCCTGGTGTGGCTCGGCCTGGTGGGGATGGAGGATCCGCCCCGGGACGGCATGCGCGAGCTCATGGGGGAGCTCCACGGGGCGGGCATCGAGACCTCGATGATCACGGGCGACCAGAGCGCCACCGCCTACGCCACGGCCCGGGCGCTCGGGCTGGGCCGCGACGGCTCGCTCGAGATCCTGGACTCGACGCGCATGCAGGCACTGCCGCCCGAGGTCCTCTCGGCCCTGGCCGGGCGGGTGCAGGTCTTCTCCCGGGTGAGCCCGAGCCACAAGCTCGAGATCGTCCAGGCGCTGCAGCGCAGCGGACGCGTGGTGGCCATGACCGGCGACGGCATCAACGACGGGCCCGCCCTCAAGGCGGCCGACGTGGGCATCGCCATGGGCGACGGCGGCTCCGAGGTGGCCCGCAACGTGGCCGACGTGGTGCTCGAGGCGGGCGACCTGCACTCCCTGGTGGACGCCATCCGCCAGGGTCGCGGCATCCACGAGAACACCCGCAAGGCCATCCACTTCCTGCTGTCGAGCAACCTGAGCGAGATCCTGGTGATGTTCGGGTCGATCGCGGGCGGGCTGGGTCAGCCGCTCTCCGCCATGCAGCTGCTGTGGCTCAACCTGATCACGGACATCTTCCCGGGGCTCGGCCTGGCGGTGGAGCCGCCGGAGCCCGACGTCCTGCGGCGTCCCCCCGCCGATCCGCGGGAGCCCCTGCTCGACCGGCGGGACTTCTCGCGCATGGCCGTCGAGGGGAGCCTGCTCACCGCCGGCACGCTGGCGGCCTACGCGGCCGCCCTCCGCCGCCACGGCTCGGGAGCGCCGGCGAGCACGGTCGCCTTCACCACGCTCACCACGGGCCAGCTGCTCCACGCGCTCTCGTGTCGCTCGTCCCAGCGCAGCCTCTTCGACGCGCGGCTCGGACCCATGAACCCGCCCCTGAAGCTCGCCGTCGGGGGCTCCCTGGCGCTTCAGCTCGCCATGCCGTGGCTGCCGGGCCTGCGGCGCCTTCTGGGCCTCGCCCCGCTGGCCGGGCGCGACCTGCTGGCGGTCGCCGCCGGCGCGGGCCTGCCGCTGCTCGCCAACGAGCTCTTGAAGCGTTTCGGCGTCTGGAGCCGGCGCACCCGGCCCGCGCGTCCGGGCCCCCAGGAGAAGCCATGAGTTCGGAGTCCATGTTCAGCTCGGAGTCGGTCACCGAAGGGCATCCCGACAAGCTCTGCGACCAGATCAGCGATGCCATCGTCGATGCGTACCTGCAGCAGGATCCCCTGTCGGAGATCGTCGCCGAGTGCGCCGTCGCTACGGGCATCCTCTTCGTGGCCACGCGCTTCGCCTCGGAGGCGAGCGTGGACATCCCGGGCCTGGCGCGGGACGTGGTCCGCGAGATCGGCTACGACGACGCCTCCTTCGACGCCAGCTCCTGCAGCGTCATGACCAGCCTCAACCAGCAGTCCCACCGGTCGCGGGTGCAGGTGGCGGAGGAGGAGCTCGACGACGGCGAGCTCGACCGGATCGTGGCCGAGGACCAGGCGACGCTGTTCGGCTTCGCCTGTCGCCAGACACCGTCGCTGTTGCCGCTGCCCATCGCGCTGGCCCACAAGCTGGCCCGCCGCCTGTACGAGGTGCGCCGGGACGGAACGCTCCCCTACCTGGCCCCCGACGGGAAGACCCAGGTGGGCGTGGCCTTCCGCGACCGGCGGCCGACCCGGATCCACAGCCTCAGCGTCGTCGCGAGCCACGGCATCGACAGCGTTCCCGCGCTGCCGCGCATGCGCGAGGAGATCCTCGAGCAGGTGGTGCAGCCGGTCTTCGAGGACGAGCTGCTGCGGCCCGACGCGCACACCCACTGCTTCGTCAATCCGGGGGGCGAGGTCGTCTTCGGCGGGCCCGCGCTGCACGCCGGGCTCACGGGCCGCAAGACGGCCGTGGACACCTACGGCGAGTACGCCCGCCACAGCGGGGCCGCCCTCTCGGGCAAGGGACCGCGACGCATCGACCGGGTGGCGGCCTATGCGGCGCGACACATCGCCGTGAACGTGGTGGCGGCGCGGCTCGCCGACGAGTGCGAGGTGACCCTCAGCTACACCATCGGGCAGGCGCGGCCGGTGAGCGTGAGCATCGAGACCTTCGGCAGCGGAACGGTCCCGGACGAGGAGATCGCCCGTCGGGTCACCGGGGAGTTCGACCTGCGGGTCGCCTCGATCGTGGCCCGCTTCGGCCTGAGGCGGGCGCCGGGTGAGCGCAAGGGCCGCTTCTTCCGGGCGCTGGCGGCCTACGGTCAGGTGGGGCGACGAGAAGCCGACCTGGACCTGCCGTGGGAGCGCGCCGACCGCGTCGACGCCCTGCGCTGAGCCGATCAGTCGTCGGACCCGGCGTCGGGACCCGCGTCGGCCCCGCGCTCGGGGTCGGTGCTCGCGCCGGGCTGGGACAGCAGCAGGTTGAGGGCGTTGCTCAGCAGGGTGGCGCCCGCCGGCAGCACCTGGCCCCGCGCGATCTGCAGCAGACCCAGGCCGGTCAAGAACAGGACGACCGTCTTGCGGGGATCCAGGCCGCTCTCGCGGGCGCGGCGGAGCCCGGGCTCCTGATCCAGCCAGCGCTCGAGCAGGCGGCCCAGGCCCGCCAGGTCGGGCGGCTTCGCGCGGGGGCCGCCCGTCGGCTCCCCGATCCGGAAGAGCGAGGCCCGGGCGGCCTGGGCCAGCAGCTCGGAGAGCTCGCCACGGTGCGCCAGCAGCAGGCTCGCCGTCTGGGGGTTGGCGCTCACCTGCAGCACGCCCGGAAGCGCCTCGAGGCGCTTGGCGACCTCCTCGAAGAAGAGGGCGTCGCCCCGGCGCTCCGGGAGCCGCAGCCGGGCGCGGCCGGGGATGGCGTGGACCAGTCGCGCCTCGGGCGCGCTCACCCGGCGGGGCCCTCGGCGTCCGGGGCCGAGCCGTTCGCCCGGTCGGTCCCGGCGGCGCCGTCGGCGCCGTCGGCCCTCTCCCGGGCCAGCTCGTGGCTCACCTCCGCCAGCAGGTCGTCGAAGCCCTCCTTCAGCTCGGCCAGCTTGTCCTGGCTGCCCTCCACGGCCTGCAACGCCGTCTTCAGGGCCGACTTGAGCAGGGGCCGCACCTGCTGGCGCAGCTCCGGGGTCAGGGCCGCCGCCCCGAAGCCGACGGCGAAACCGAGCGCCAGATCACGTACCGAGAACTCCTGGGCCATGGCTCCCTCGCTGGCAGGATGGAATCATGTTGCGACCGCGGGCGGAATCCGGCAAGAGGGGGCGGGCCGAGTCGCCCCGAGAGCACCCGAGGAGGCCCCTCCTGCAGCACCTACGCTCCCTGCTGCTTGCCGGCTGCCTGCTGGGTGCCTGCAGCGAGTCCCCGGCTCCGGTGTCGCCGGGCGGACCGACGGCCGACTGGCCCTTCTGGGGTGGCGACGCCGGCAGCCGCCACTACTCGCCCCTGACCCAGATCACGCCCGGGAACGTCGACCGGCTCGCCTTGGCCTGGTCGTACCGGACCGGCGACGGTCCGCGCCCGGGCATGCCGAAGGTGGCCTTCCAGGCCACGCCCGTGCTGGACGGAGACACCCTCTACTTCTGCTCGCCCTACAATCGGATCTTCGCGCTCGACGCGCGCACGGGCGCCGAGCGCTGGGTCTACGACGCCCGGCCGGACATCCGGACGCACTGGACGGCGACCTGCCGGGGCGTCGCGCTCTGGCGCGGACCGACACCGGAGGCCGTCTGCGGGCGGCGGGTGCTGATGGGCACCATGGACGCCCGCCTGGTGGCGGTGGACGCCGCCAGCGGTGAGCCCTGCGCGGACTTCGGCCGCGGCGGCGCCGTCGACCTGCTCGAGGGCCTGGGCGACGTCCAGCCGGGCGAGTACTACGTGACGTCGCTGCCGACGCTGGTGGGGGACGTGGTGGCGGTGGGTGGCCTGGTCGCCGACAACCGGCGGGTCGACGGCCCCGGTGGCGTGGTCCGCGGCTTCGACGTCCGCAGCGGCGCGCTGCGCTGGGCCTTCGATCCGGTGCCGCCGGGGACCGCGCCGCTGCCCCCCGGCCCCGACGGCGCCCCGCGTTACCACCGCGGGACGCCCAACGCCTGGTCGATCCTCACGGCGGATCCGGCGCGCGGGCTCCTGTTCGTCCCCTTCGGCGGTCCAAGCCCGGACTTCTTCGGCGGTCACCGCGACGGCTTCGACCACTACGGGAGCGCCGTCGTCGCCCTCGACGGCCGCAGCGGGCGTCCCGTGTGGCGCTTCCAGACGGTGCACCACGATCTCTGGGACTACGACGTGGCCACGCCGCCCACGCTGCTCGACCTGCAGCTGGACGGCCGCGCCGTGCCCGCGCTGCTGCAGGCCACCAAGATGGGGCACCTCTTCCTCCTGCACCGGGAGACCGGGAAGCCGCTCCATCCGGTGGAGGAGCGGGCGGTGCCGGCGAGCGACGTGGCCGGCGAGACCGCCGCCCCCACCCAGCCGTTCCCTACCTTTCCCGAGCCCGTGCACCCGTCCCGGGTCGATCCCGACGACCTGTTCGGATTCACGCCGCTGGATCGCTGGGCGTGCCGACGGCGCCTGGCCCGACACCGCAACGAGGGCATCTTCACGCCGCCGAGCCTCGAGGGCACGGTGCAGTACCCGTCGACGGCCGGAGGCGCCAACTGGGGAGGTGTCGCCTGGGACCCGGAGCGCCGCCTGGTGATCCTGAACCAGAGCCGCCTGGCCCAGGTACACACCCTGGTCCCGCGCGACACAGTGGAGGATCCCCGGCACGTCTCGACCGAAGCCAACCTCCAGGAGGGGACGCCCTATCTCGTCCGCCACGAGGTGCTGCTCTCGCCCCTGGGTGTGCCGTGCACGCCGCCGCCGTGGGGCACGCTGCTGGCCGTCGACCTGGAGACCGGCCGCAAGCGCTGGGAGGTCCCCTTCGGGACCGTGCGCGACATGCTCCCGGTGCCCCTGCCGCCGATCCGGTTCGGACTGCCGAGCATGGGCGGGCCCATCGCCACCGCCAGCGGCCTCGTATTCATCGGGGCCTCCATGGACGACTACCTGCGCGCGTACCACGTGGAGACCGGCGAGGAGCTCTGGCGCGCGCGGCTCCCGGCGGGCGGCCAGGCCACGCCCATGACCTATCGCCTGGACCCGGACGGACCCCAGTTCGTGGTGATCGCGGCCGGCGGCCACGGCACGCTCCGGACCACGGCCGGAGACCACGTGCTGGCCTTCGCGCTGCGCGAGACGCTGCCCGGTGGCTCCAGGTAAGTCCTCGAAACGCCGACGCTCTCGCGGCACCGGGGACGAGACAGCCGATCCCCTAGACTCGTGCGTCGGTCCCCGCGAGGACCGGAGGAGAACGGCATGACCGCCTCGAATTCCGACCCCGAAGCCGGCACCGTCAACATGTTCGACGGGGAGTTCGCGCGCTGCCCCCAGCCCGTCTACCGGCGGATGCTGAGCCAGTGCCCCGTGTCCAAGAACTCCCTGACGGGCGGTGCGGTGATCTCCCGCTACGAGGACGTGCTCCACGCCCTGCGCCATCCCGAGATCTTCTCGTCGGACATGGAGATGCAGATGGATCTCGGCACCGAGCGGCCGATGATCCCCCAGCAGATCGATCCGCCGGCCCAGACCCGCTACCGCAAGTTCCTCGACCCCCATTTCTCCCGGAAGCGGATCGCCTGGATCGAGCCCCACCTGCGGGACCATGCCAACGCGCTGATCGACCGGTTCTACGAGGCCGGGCGCTGCGACTTCGACCCCGATTTCGCGATCCCGCTGCCCTGCAAGGCCTTCCTGGCGCTGGCCGGGCTTCCGGCGGAGGACCTCGACCACTTCCTCCGCCTGAAGGACGGGATCATCCGCCCCCACACCCTCGGCGAGGGCGATCCCTGGGACGCCGACGCCATGTCACGGGTCCGGCGGGAGAGCGGCCGGGCCATCTACGCGTACTTCGACAAGGTCATCGACGAGCGGCAGGCCAGGCCGCGCGAGAACGACCTGATGACCGACATCGTCCACGGAGAGATCGGCGGGGAGCGGCTCAGCCGCAACGAGATCCTCGACATCTGCTTCCTGCTGATCCTGGCCGGGCTGGACACGGTGACGGCCACCCTGGGCTGCAACATCGCCTACCTGGCGGCGAACCCGGAGCAGCGGAAGCGTCTGGTGCGGGATCCCTCGCTCGTCGATGCGGCGGTCGAGGAGCTGCTGCGCTGGGAGACCCCGGTGACCGGCGTTCCGCGGGTGCTCAAGCAGGACGTGACCCTCGGCGGGGTGGAGATGAAGGCGGGCGAGATGGTCACCCTGCTGCTCGGCGCGGCCGACGTGGACGACGAGGAGTTCGCCAATGGCGACCAGGTGGACTTCGACCGCGCGCGCAACCGTCACCTGGCCTTCGGGGGCGGCGCCCATCGCTGCCTGGGCTCCCACCTGGCGCGCTTCGAGCTCCGGGTAGCCCTCCAGGAGTGGCACAGGCGCATCCCCGAGTACAACATTGCCCCCGGCGAGGTGCCCCGGTACAGCCCCGGGATCCGCGAGGTGCAGTACCTTCCGCTCGTCTGGGATCTCCGCTAGGAGAGTCCGGGAGTTCCGCTAGGAGGCAGGGCCGTGAAGGTCTTCGTGGACATGGACCGCTGCGTCGGTCACGGGCGCTGCTACGAGCTGGCGCCGGAGATCTTCGGCGAGGACGAGGCGGGCTACTGTCGTCTGCTCCTGGAGACGGTGCCCCCCGATCTCGTGGCCAAGGCCGAGACCGCCGCCGCGAACTGTCCCGAGCGGGTGATCCGCGTCGAGGACTAGCCCCAGGCCAGAAGGACTAGCCCCAGGCCAGAAGGACTAGCCCCAGGCCAGAAGGAGGACGGGAGATGGGGGTGCTCGACGGCAGGATCGCGGCCGTGACCGGGGCCGGGCGGGGGATCGGTCGCGAGATCGCGCTCGACTTCGCCCGTCAGGGCGCGCACGTGGTGGTGAACGACCTGGGCGCCGCCCCCGACGGCAGCGGCGAGAGCCGGGTGGCCGACGCGGTGGTCGAGGAGATCCGGGCCGCCGGCGGGAAGGCGGCCGCCAACCACGACGACGTGTCCCGCATGGACGGCGGGACGGCCATCTTCGCCACGGCCCTCGATGCCTTCGGCGGCCTCGACATCCTGGTGAACAACGCCGGCATCCTGCGCGATCGCACCATCTTCAAGATGGAGGAGGACGACTGGGACGCCATCATGGCCGTGCATCTGAAGGGCCACTTCGCCTGCACGCGGCCCTTCGTCCGCTACATCCGCGAGACGGCTCGGCAGGGCTGCCGGATCCTCAATTTCTCCTCGGTGTCGGGCCTGCTGGGCAACTTCGGGCAGTCGAACTACGGCGCGGCCAAGGCGGGCATCGCGGGCTTCAGCCGGGTGCTGGCCCTGGAGCTGGCCAAGTACGGCTGCACCGTCAACACCATCTCGCCGGGCGCCGCCACGCGTCTGACCATCCCCTTGCGCGAGGGCCGGGGCGAGACCGTGGATCCCGACGATCCCACCGTGGGCCCCCAGCAGATCGCGCCGGTCTGCACCTGGCTGGCCTCACCCGCCGCCCAGGAGGTCACCGGCCAGATCATCAACGTCATGCGCGGCACGGTGGGGATCATGCAGCAGCCGGCGGTGATCCGATCGTTCGCCGTGGACCATCTCTGGACCCAGGACGACCTCGACCGGGTGATGCCGGCGCTCCTCGAGGCCAAGAAGGCCCACGACGAGCGGGTGGCGGAGGCCGGCGAGCCCGAGAAGCTCGCCTGAGCGTTGCGCCCCGGACTTCACCCGCCCGCCCCGCGAACCGATAGTCCGCGCATGCCCCCGGTCGTCCTGGTCGCCCTCGATTCCGCCGATCCGGTGCTCTACGGGCGCTGGCTGGCCGAGGGCCGACTCCCGGTGCTGGCCGGGCTGCGGGAGCGGGGTGCCTGGGGGCGGCTGGCTCGCGAGCAGGTCGCCGTCCCGGAGACCGGCTGGTCCCAGATGCTCACGGGTCGGACCAGCGAGGAGCTGGGCTTCTGGAGCCACTTCGCCTTCGACCCGGCGACCTACCGGACGAGCGTTCCGGGCCTCTGCGACTACGCGGCCCACCCCCCGTTCTACGCCCTCGGCGGCGGCGCCCGCGTCGCCATGGTGGACGTGCCCCAGACGCCGCTGGCACCCGGCGTCGACGGGATCCAGGTGCGGGCCTGGGGGGCCCACGCGCCCTTCAGCCCGCGGGACTCGGCGCCGTCGGATCTCCTGGCCGCGCTCGACGACCGACATGGGCGGCATCCGGCAGCCGGCCGGGATCACGGCCGGATCTGGCAGCGGCACTCGCTCTCCCGGCTCTTCGACCGGCTCCTGGACGGCGCCGCGCGGCGCGGCCGGCTCTGCGCCGAGCTCCTCGGACGCGAGGACTGGGACCTCTTCTTCGCGGCCTGGGGCGAGTCGCACACCGCCGGCCACTACTTCTACCACCTGAGCGAGGCGGACCACGCCTGGCACGGCCAGCACCCGGCGATCGGCCACCCGTCCCCCATGCGCCGCGTCGCCGAGGCCGTGGACGCAGGCATGGGCGAGATGCTCGCGGGCGTTCCGGACGACGCGTCGGTGATCGTGTTCTCCCTCGAAGGAGCCATCCCGAACAACGTCGACATCCCGAGCATGGTGATCCTGCCCGAGCTGCTCTACCGCTGGGCCTTTCCCGGGCAGCGGGGCTACGCGGCGGGCGACGCAGGGACGCCGGTCCCCGACCGCTGGCGGCAGCCGTGGAGCCTGAGCTGGTCCCGGGCCCTCTGGTCGCATCGCGACGACCCGAACGCCCTGCGCAGCGGCCTGCGTCGGCTGCTCCCGTCCGAGCTGGCGCGCTGGTCCGACCGGCTGCTCGCGGCCCCGCCCGGTCCACTCCATCCCCGCGACGCGGCGATCTCCTACCAGCCGGCGACCTGGTTCGCACCCCACTGGCCGCGGATGCGGGCCTTCGCCCTGCCGAGCTTCTCGGACGGCTTCATTCGCCTCAACGTGCGTGGGCGCGAGCGCGAAGGCGTGGTCGAGCCGGAGGACTTCGCTCGGGTCTGCGACGAGATCGAAGCCCTGCTCGGCGAGGTCGTCGACGCCCGCAGCGGGAGGCCCCTGCTGCGCGACGTGACCCGCTGTCGCCCCGACGCCGCGTCCCGGGGCTCCGGCGCGGAGGCCGACCTCGTGGCCCGCTGGAGCGAGGACCCGGCCGACGTGGTCGACCATCCCCGCCTCGGGCGGATCGGCCCGGTCCCGCCCATGCGGCCCGGGGGCCACCGCGCCGAGGGCTTCGTCCTCGGCGTCGGACCGGGCTTCGAGCCCGGGGGCAAGCTTCCCGACGCCGCGCCCGTCGATCTGGCACCGACGGTGCTCCGGGCGATGGGCCGAAGCCTCCCGACGCCCGCTGGCGGACGCCCCCTGCAGAGGCGTGGAAGCGGCCCCCTCGCGACCTAACTTCCCGACATGAACGCGACGGCCCTCTACTGGCTGGCACAGCTCCCGGGCTGGGGCCTGTCGGCCCTGGTCCTCTATGGCCTCTGGCGCCTGGTCGGCGTGCCGATGGAGGTCGCCGTGGGCCTGTTCGGTCTGGTGCTCCTGAAGGACGCCGTGCTGTTCCCGTTCATGCGACGGGCGCTCGTGGCCCCGGCGCGTTCCGGTCCGCAGGCGCTGGTGGGAGCGAGCGCCGTCGTGGTCGATCCGCTGGCGCCGGAGGGTCGCGTCCGGGTGGGCGCCGAGCTCTGGCGGGCCGCCGTCCGACCCGTCGAGACCCGGGTGGAGCCCGGGGCCCGGGTGCGGGTGGATCGGGTCGACGGCCACTGGCTGATCGTCGGCGCCGTGGACGAGGGGTCGGGCTAGACCTCT
>CAYTZH010000070.1:0-16024 GCA_964442285.1 uncultured Spirochaetales bacterium
CGCATCGCCCAGGAGACCCTCGACATCTACGTCCCCCTGGCCCAGCGCCTGGGCATCAACTGGATGCGCCAGGAGCTCGAGGCCCTCGCCTTCCGCACCCTCAAGCCCACCGTGGTCGAGGAGCTGGAGGGGCACCTCAAGACCCAGCGCGAGAAGCGGGACGAGTACATCGCGGAGGTGATCGGGATCCTCTCGGAACGTCTCGCCGCGGCGGGCGTGCGGGCCGAGGTCAGTGGGCGCCTGAAGGAGCTGGCGTCGATCCACCACAAGATGGAGTCCCAGGGCCTGACCCTCGACGAGATCTACGACGTGATCGCCTTCCGCGCGGTGGTGGACGGGGCCAAGGAGCAGGTGTACGCCGTGCTCGGGATCGTGCACGAGCTGTGGCGCCCCGTGCCGGGTCGATTCAAGGACTACGTGGCCCTGCCCAAGCCCAACGGCTACCAGAGCCTCCACACCACGGTGATCGGCCCCTACGGCGAGCGCATGGAGATCCAGATCCGCACGGCGGAGATGCACCGGGCCGCCGAGCTCGGCATCGCCGCCCACTGGAAGTACAAGGAAGGCCGGATCCAGTCCGACGAGGACGACGAGCAGAAGTTCGCGTGGCTGCGCCAGCTGCTGGAGTGGCAGCGCGAGCTCGACGACCCCCACGAGTTCCTGGACACGGTGAAGGTCGACCTCTTCCCGGATGACGTCTTCGTCTTCACGCCGCGGGGCGAGGTGATCACCCTGCCCCGGGGCGCCACGCCCCTGGACTTCGCCTACGCCATCCACAGCGAGGTCGGTGACCAGTGCGCCGGCGCCCGGGTGAACGGGCGCATGCTGCCCCTGCGCCACCGGCTCGAGGACGGCGACACCGTCGAGATCCTCACCAGCGCCCAGCAGCACCCGCGCAAGGACTGGCTCGAGTTCGTCGTCTCGGGCAAGGCGCGCAGCCGCATCCGCCACGCCATCCGCGCCGCCGAGCAGCAGCGCAGCCGCGAGCTGGGCCGGGAGATCCTCGAGCGCGAGCTGCGCAAGGCCCGTCTCTCCCTGGCCCGCCTGCTCGAGAACGGCGAGCTCGAGGCCGTCGCCCGCAGCGAGGCCAAGGGCTCGGTGGAGGAGCTCTTCTCGCGGGTGGGCTACGGGCGCCTCCCCGCGGCGCAGGTGCTGCGGCATCTGCGCCCCGACGCCGCCCCGGAGCCTGCGCCCGCCCCCGAGCCGAAGCCCAGGCTGCGCGGCTTCTTCCGGCGCAGCCGGGAGCCCTCCTCGGACAGCGGCATCCGCGTGGGCGGCATGGGCGACGTGCTCGTCCGCTTCGGGCGCTGCTGCGGCCCCCTGCCCGGCGACGACGTGGTGGGCTTCATCACCCGCGGCCGGGGCGTCACCGTCCACGCCCGCGACTGTCGCAAGGTCTTCGAACTCGATCCCGAGCGTCGCATCGACGTGTCGTGGGACGAGCAGGTGGCGGTGCCGCGCCGGATCAAGGTGGAGGTGCGCTCGGTGGACAAGCCGGGTCTCCTGGCGACGGTCACCAACACCATCTCGCAGGCCAAGGTCAACATCGAGGGCGCCCGGGTCACCACCTCCGAGGACGGCAAGGCCCTGCACGCCTTCGAGCTGGCCATCACCGACGTGAAGAGCCTGAACGAGGTGATGAAGCGGATCGAGCGCATCAAGGGCGTCCTCTCGGTGGAGCGGGTCCGCCCCTGATGGCGACGCTCAGCGTCTGCATCATCGCCCGCGACGAGGAGCGGAACCTGCCCCGTTGCCTCGACTCGGTGGCCTGGGCCGACGAGACCGTGGTGGTGGTGGATGCGAACAGCCGCGACGCCACCGAGGCCCTGGCCCGGGCGCGCGGCGCGCGGGTGGTGGTCCAGCCCTACGAGGGCAACGTGGAGCAGAAGAACCTCGCCCTCGACCTCGCCACCGGAGACTGGGTGCTGGCTCTCGACGCCGACGAGGCGGTGACCGGGGAGCTGGCGGCCTCGGTGCGGGCGGCCCTCGCGCAGCCGGCCGGGCCGGCGGGTTACGAGCTCAACCGGCTCACCTATCACCTCGGCCGCTGGATCCGCCACGGCGACTTCTACCCCGACTGGCAGCTGCGCCTGTTCCGCCGCGAGGCCGGGCGCTGGGCCGGCATCAACCCCCACGGCCGGGTCGTCGTCGACGGGGCGACGGGGCGGCTCGCGGGTCACCTGGAGCACTACAGCTACCGCGACCTGGCGGACCAGGTGGCGCGGATCCAGAGCTTCTCGCGCATCCAGGCCGCGGCGCTCCACGCCGAGGGCCGGCGGGCGAGCCTGGCGAAGCTGGTGCTGAATCCGCCGTTCCGTTTCTTCCGGGCCTTCGTGCTCAAGGCAGGCTGGCGCGACGGGATCCCCGGCCTCGTGATCGCCGCCGCGACCGCGTTCCACGTCTTCCTCAAGTACGCCAAGCTCTGGGAGCTCGCGCAGGGCGCGGGCACACCCGAGCCGGTCGTGCCCGTGGCCGAGGCCGAGAAGCGGCCCGTCCCGCGGTGAGACTCCTCCAGATCAGCCACGACTGGAAGTGGACCGGGCCCGCCGAGCCCATGCTGCGCCTGGCGCTGGCCATGCGCGCGCGGGGGCACGAGGTCCATCTGGCCTGCCCCGAGCCGCCCGACCCCACGGTTCGTTCGCTGGCGGGCGAGGCGCGGGCGGCCGGCCTGCCGCCGGCCCTGGTGCTGGCGCGAAGCCGCGGCGTCCGTCCCCTGCGCGACCACCGGGAGGCCGCGCGGCTGCGGCGCTTCGCCGCGGAGCACGCCCTGGATCTCGTCCACGCCTGGCACACCCGCGACCACCTGCTGGCCGTCCGCGCCTGCCGCGGCAGCCCGGTCCGGGTGGCGCGGACCTGGCGCCGGGCCGAGCTCCCCGACGCCCGGCCCTGGACCCGCTGGCTGCTGGGCCCGGGCGCCGACGGGCTCTGGTGCGTCTCGCCGGGGACCGCCGCGGCCCTGGCGGCGTGGCGCCCGGGCCGGCCCACGGCCGGCGGCTTCGGCGCCGTCGACCTGGAGCGCTTCGCGCCGGGCGTCCCGCCAGACCCGGGGATCCGCGCCGAGCTCGGTCTGGCCCCCGAGGATCGGGTGGTGGGCATCGTGGCGCGGGTGCAGCCCCATCGGCGCTGGGACCTCTTCCTCGAGGCGGCCCGCCGCCTCTGCGAGCGCGATCCCGGCGCGCGCCTGCTGGTGGTCGGTCGCGGCACCCGGCGCGACGAGCTGGCGGTGCGCCCGGCGGAGGCCATGGGCCTGAAGGGCCGGGTGCTCTTCGCGGGCTATCGCAGCGGCGACTACCTCGACGTGCTGCGCTGCATCGACGTCTTCACCCTGCTGGTGCCCGGCTCCGACGGCAGCTGTCGCGCGGTGCTCGAGGCGGCGGCCTGCGGCATTCCGGCCGTGGTGACGCCCCGGGGCGCCCTGCCCGAGATCGTCGTCGACGGCGAGACCGGCCGCGTCTGCGCCGAGGACCCGGCCGCGCTGGCCGACGCCTGGGGCCAGCTCCTCGCCGACCCGGCCGAGCGCCGCCGCCGCGGCGAGGCCGCGGCCCGCCGCGCCCGCAGCCTCTTCGCGCCAGCGCGCCTGGCCGACGGCGTCGAGGCGCTCTACCGCGCGGTCCTCGCCGCGTAGCGGGCCGGGGGCGCCCCCGCCTACACCGATTCGTTCTGGAGCTCCACCAGCTCGCGGTAGAGGCCGCCCGCCGCCATCAGCTCGTCGTGGGTGCCGAGCTGGGCGATGCGCCCGCCCTCGAGCACCACGATGCGGTCGGCCCGGCGTACGGTGGAGAGCCGATGGGCGATCACCACCACGGTCCGATTCGCCAGCAGCTGGTCGATGGCGTCCCGCACCAGCCGTTCGCTGCGGGCGTCGAGGGCGCTGGTGGCCTCGTCGAAGATCAGCAGCGTGGGGTTGCGCAGGATGGCCCGGGCGATGGTCACGCGCTGGCGCTGTCCGCCCGAGAGCTGGACGCCCCCCTCGCCCACCTCGGTGTCGTAGCCCTCGGGCAGCTCGGCGGCGAACTCGTCCACGTGGGCCGCCTTGGCGGCGGCCTCCACCTCGGCGTCGCTCGCCCCCGGCCGGGCGTAGCGGATGTTGTCGGCGATGGAGCCGGGGAACAGGAACGGCTCCTGGGTCACCACGGCAGTCTGCGCCAGCAGCGAGTCCCGGGAGAGCTGCCGCAGGTCGATGCCGTCGATCTCGATGGCCCCCCGGTCCGGATCGTGGAAGCGCAGGATCAGGTCGGCGAGGGTCGTCTTGCCGGCGCCGGTGCGGCCGACGATCGCCACCACCTGGCCCGCGGGCACCTCGAAGTCCACGCTCCGCAGCACCGGCTCGCGGCCGTAGGAGAAGCTGACGTCCCGGAAGCGCACGCCTCGCTCCACCCGGCGCAGGTGCACCGGCGCGGCCGCCTCGGGCACCGTCTCCGGCTCGTCGAGCAGCTCGAAGAAGCGGTCCGCCGCCGGGAGCGAGTCCATCAGCGAGTTCCAGCCCTTGGTCAGGTCCTTGGCGGGCGAGTAGACCGACTGCAGGATGGCCAGGAAGGCGAACAGGTCGCCGGCGCTCAGGCTCCAGACGTTGTGGATCACGGCCAGGGAGCCCACGCCCAGGGCCCCGACGGCGACGCCGTTGTTGATCGTCTCCACCACGGTCCGGGACAGCACGCGGTTCTTGACCACCTTCATGCTGCGCCGGAAGTAGCGGGTGTTCACCTGCTGGAAGGCCTGGCGCTCGGCGGCCTCGGCGCGGAAGGCCTTGATGACCTTGATGCCCGAGAGGATGTCCATGAGGCGCTGGGTGACGTCGCCCAGGGTCTCCTGGCGTCGCTTCGCCGAGCGGCGGATGCGGCGCCCGAAGTAGGCGATCGAGCCGAACAGCGGCGGCCCCACCAGCAGCGCCGCCAGGCTGAGCTGCCAGGAGATGCTGAGCAGGAAGCTGGCGCCGACGACCACCGCCAGCAGCGACGGCACCAGGTCTGCGATCACCAGGTCCAGGGCCCAGTGGGCCCGGGCGGCGTCGTTCATCACCCGCGAGAGGGCGTCGCCGCGGCCGACCCGGTGGTGGAAGCGCAGGGGCAGGGCCAGGAGCTTCGCGCACAGGTCCTGCTGCACGTCCACGAGAATACGCCCTAGTGTGTATCGGGTGAGGTAGTCCTTCCCGAAGTGGGAGAGGGCGATCGCCAGCACCGCGGCGATGCCCAGGGCGAGGATCTGGCCGAGCCGGTCGTAGACGTCGCGGAGGGCGGCGTCTGCCTCCGCCTCCGCCGCGGGCGCCTTGCCCTCGTCCTCCGGATCGGTCCCGGTCCGCGTCGCCCCGCCGGGCAGGGCGGGGAGGGCGGGGCTGGCGAGGAAGACGTCGTCGACGACGGGCTTCAGCAGGTAGGCCCGGACCGTGCGGCCGCCGGCGTAGACCACGGCGAGCGCCAGGGCCACCAGCACCAGCGCCAGATAGGGCCGGGCGTAGATGACCAGGCGGCGGAAGGAGCCGCGGGGCTTCATGCTCCGGGGCTCCACGGGGCGGGCGGCCCCGGGCGGCGGGTTCTCGGCCTGGGCATGACGGGACGCTCCGGGGGGCGGGGACGCGGGAGAGGATCGCCCCCGCCCGCCTCGACCGCCAGCGCCGGCGGCTAGCGCCCGAGATCCGCGACCAGGCGGTCGCCGGCGCGCCAGCCGAGCAGGAGGTCACCCTCCAGGCCCAGGCCGCCCACGGCGGAGCGGGGCAGCTCCGCGATGGGCGGTCGGGCCACCAGGCGGATGTCCACCTCCGCGGGCCAGCCGCTGCCGGGGCGGGGGTCCGACAGGCGGCCCTCGTCGTCCCAGGTCGGTGTGGCGACCGGCCGCGCCTCGAGCCGGCCCTGGCTGAAGGGCATCAGGGCCTCCAGGGCCTCCCGGATCTCGGCCTCGCGGGCCGCCGGGTCGGGCTCGTCCAGCGGTAGCAGGGCCGACGCCACCAGGTCCACCCGCTCCGGATCGCGGGCGCACGGGAAGACCCCGACCCGGATCAGGCCCGTACCCGCCAGGGGCGCCGCGGGGTCGCGTACGAGGATCAGCCGGCGCGCCATGCCCTCGGGAAGCACCGCCTTGGGGGCGACGAGGTGGACCGTGCGTCGGCGCCGCGCCGGCGCGGGCTCCAGAAAGGACGGGACGGTCGCCTCGGCGGCCCGCAAGGCGGCGACCAGGCCTCCGCGCGGGGCGTTCAGCAGCAGCACCCGGCCCGTCCAGAGCTCGCTCGCGTGGGCGGGTGCCACGCCCGGCTCGCCGTCGACCGAGACCAGGGCGAAGCCGCGGGCGATGCGCCGGAACTCCCCGTGGAGGGCGCGGATGCGATCGAGCAGGAGGCCGCGGAGGCTGTAGCGGCCGTCCTCGAAAGCGAGGGCGCCCTCGAAGGCCGTGCCCAGCAGCCGAACCCCGGCCTCGGGGGAGGGGTCGGCGCCGCCGAGATTGGCCAGCGCCCGGAGCTGGGCCGCGATCCAGGGCTGGAGCGGAGCGGGGGCGTCGCGCACCTCGGCGGGCATGCCCCGGGCGTGACGCATCGCGGGGGCCGACCGGCCGCGGCGGCGGCCGCCCGCGCCGCGCACGACGGGGCTCTCGTGGAGGGCGTCGCCCTCGGCGCCCGCCGAGCGCGCGATGGCGCGCAGCACCTGCTGGGCCACGTCCGGTTTGGCCAGGCCCCAGGTCACCAGCTCCTGGGCGGTGCGCACCGGGGCGCCGACGTCGACGCGCGCATCGGGCAGGATCACCTGGTAGGCGACCGGATCCGGCTGGAGCCGCCGCTGGTCGATCAGCGGGACCGCGAGCTCCCGCAGCATCTCGCCAAGGATGCCGCCCGCGGGCAGCAGGAAGGGCTCGCGCACCGGCGGCGCGAGGTCGGCCGCGGCCTCCTCCTCGATCACGAGGACCCGGAGCCCCGATCGGGCGATGCGGACGGCGGCCACGAGGCCGGGAAGCGAGCTGCCGACCACCACCGCATCCCAGCGGCGCGCCCGGCGGCGGCCCCGGGCGCCGGCCTGGGGCAGGGCGCTCACGGACCGGGCTCGAAGACCAGCGGTGGCCCCTCGGCCGGCTTCCGCTCCACCTCGCCGATCCGGTAGGCCCGCTCGCCCATGCCGTGGAGCCGGTCGAGGATCTCCTCCGCGTCGTCCCGTCGGACCACCAGGACCATGCCGAGGCCGCAGTTGAACACGCGCAGCATCTCGGCCTCCGGCAGCTCCCCGCGCCGCTGGATCCAGTCGAAGATGGCGGGCCGGGGCCAGGCGGTCGGATCGAGCCGGGCCCGGACCCCCTCCGGCAGGACCCGGGGCACGTTGCCCTCGAAGCCGCCGCCCGTGATGTGCACGGCGCCCTGCAGGGCGAAGTCCCGGTGCAGGTTCAGGATCGGCTTCACGTAGATCCGCGTCGGGGTCAGCAGGGCGCTGGCCAGGGTGGTGTTGAGGTCCGGGTCCTCGGCGAACAGGTCCAGGGCCTCGGCGGTGCGGGCCTGCTCGACAACGGCGCGGACCAGGGAGAAGCCGTTGCTGTGGACGCCGTTGGACGCCAGTCCCAGCAGCTGGTCGCCCTCGCGGATCGAGGTGCCGTCGATCAGGCGCTCGCGCTCCACCACGCCCACGCCGAAGCCCACCAGCTCGAGCTCGCCGCTGGCGTACATGCCCGGCATGCTGGCCGTCTCGCCGCCGAGGAGGGCGCAGCCCGCGCGGCGACAGCCCTCGGCGACCCCACGCAGGGCGTCGGTGGCGAGGGCCGGATCCTGCTCGCCCATGGCCAGGTAGTCGAGGAAGACCAGGGGCTCGGCGCCCTGCACCACCAGGTCGTTCACCACCATGGCCACGCAGTCGATGCCCACCGTGTCGAAGCGACCGATCTGGGCAGCCAGCTTGAGCTTCGTGCCCACGCCGTCGGCGCCGGCCACCAGCAGGGGCTCCTTGTAGCGCTCGGGCGTCTTGAACAGGCCCGCGAAGCCCCCGATCGACGAGAGCACCTCCGGGCGGAAGGTCGACCGGGCGATCTCCTTGATCTCCGAGACGAAGCCCTCGTCGGCGTTCAGATCGACGCCGGCCCGCGCGTAGGCGGGTGCGCCCTCGGGGGTCGGCTCGGAGCCAGGGGAGCGGGGAGGGCGGGCCACGTCGGATGGATACGGGAAGGGTGTCGGACCTGTCAATCAGCTAGTGTGCCCGGAGTGCGGATCGCGGTGGTGATCCCCGCGCTCGACGAGGCGGAGCGGATCGCCGGGGCCGTAGCGAGCGCCCGCGAGGGAGCCACCGAGGTGATCGTGGTCGACGGCGGCAGCCGAGACGCCACGGTCGCACGGGCGGAGGCTGCCGGCGCCCGCGTGGTCCGCGCCCCGGCGGGCCGGGCCCGCCAGCTCGAAGCCGGCCGGCGGGTCGCCGAAAGCGAGGTAGTCGTCTTCCTCCACGCCGACACGCGGCTGCCGGCGGGCTGGCCCGAGACCGTCCGCCGGGCGCTCGCCGACCCGCGCTACGTGGGCGGCGCCTTCCGGATCCGCTTCGCCGAGGGCGGCTGGCGGCTCCGGCTGGTGGCGTGGGGGGCGAATCTGCGCTCCCGCTGGGCGGGGCTGCCCTACGGCGACCAGGCCCTGTTCGCCCGCCGCACCATCCTGGAGGCCCTGGGCGGGCTGCCCCAGGCGCCCATTATGGAGGACCTGGATCTCGTGCGAGCCCTGAAGCGCCGCGGACGCCTCCGCCTGCTCCCGTCGAACGTCGAGACTTCGGCGCGTCGCTACGGGCCGCGGCCCCTGCGCCAGATGCTCCGCAACTGGCTGGCCCTGGGCGCCTGGCGCGCGGGCGTCGACCGCGACCGGGTCGCGGCCTGGTACCGGCGATGAGCGAGCCCAGCGCCGCCGCCCGCATCGCCGCCCTGCGCGAGGGACGCAGCAGCGCCCGCGCGGCCATCGCGCGGCTCTCGGTCTACGTGCGCCGCAACGCCACCTACTACGCGGTCTGGGCCGTCATCACCCTGGTCTACGTGGTGGGCTTCCTGGCCGTGCCCAAGCTCCTGGGTCGCACCATCGACGCCATCCGGGCCGGGGCCGAGCCCGATCTCGTGGTCCTCTGGGCGGTCGGCCTCGGCATCGTCGGCGTGGTCACGGGGGGGCTGCGCTTCTTCAGCCGGGTGCTCGTCTTCAACGCCGCCCGCGAGATCGAGTACGAGCTCCGCAACGACCTCTTCGCCCACCTGCAGCGGCTGCCCCAGTCCTTCTACTTCGGCTGGCGCACCGGCGACCTCATGAGCCGCTGCGTCAACGACCTCAACTCGGTGCGGCTGCTGCTCGGGCCGGCGCTGCTCTCGCTGCTGCAGACGCCCGTCCTCTTCCTCGGCACGTTCGCGGTGATGGTCACCATCGACTGGCAGCTCGCCCTGCTGGTGCTGCTGCCCTATCCCCTGTTCATCCTGTTCGCCCGCAGCTTCGGGCGCAGCATGCATCGCTGGAGCATCGCGGTGCAGGAGGGCCTCGCAGACCTCTCGAACCAGCTCCAGGAGACCATCTCGGGCATCGCCGTGGTGAAGGCCTACGCCATGGAGGACGTGACCCGGAAGCGCTTCGCCGAGGCGAACGAGGCGCTGCTGGGTCGCCACCTGCGCCTCACCCGGGTCCAGGGCGCCATGCCGGCCATCACGGGGCTCTTGCCGAGCCTCGGGCTGCTGATGGCCCTCGGTATCGGCATTCCCAAGGTGGGCTCCGGCGCCATGAGCGCCGGCGACTTCTTCACCTTCGCCATGCTGATCGTCCAGCTCACCTTCCCGACCTTCATCCTGGGCTGGGTCTTCGCCCTGGTGCAGCGGGGCGGCGCCGCCATGCAGCGCATCGACGAGGTGCTGGCCACGGAGCCGAGCATCGCCGACCGCCAGGACCGGGAGGAGCTCGACACGCTCCGGGGCGAGATCGAGTTCCGCGGCCTGACCTTCCGCTACCCGGGCTCGGGGCGCGCGCCGGCGCTGCGGGACGTCGACCTGCGGGTGCCCGCCGGGACCACCCTGGGCATCGTCGGTCCCGTGGGCTCCGGCAAGACCACGCTCGCCTCGGTGGTCCCCCGCCTCTACGAGGTGGACGACGGCCAGGTCTTCATCGACGGCGTGGACGTGAACCGGCTGCCGCTCCAGACTCTGCGCTCGGGTATCGCCATGGTGCCCCAGGACGCCTTCCTGTTCTCGATGAGCCTGGCGGAGAACGTGGCGTTCGGCCTGCCGGACGCGGACCCGAGCCGCATCGCCGAGGCGGTGGAGCGGGCGCAGCTCACCAAGGACCTCGCGGAGCTGCCGAGTGGCCTGGCCACCATCGTGGGCGAGCGGGGCGTGATGCTCTCCGGCGGTCAGCGCCAGCGGGCGGCCCTGGCGCGGGCCCTGGCGCTCCGCCCGAGCATCCTGATCCTCGATGACACCCTCTCCAGCGTCGACGCCGCCACCGAGGAGGCCATCCAGCGCTGCCTGGCCGAGGTCTTCGAGGGGCGGACGGTGATCGTCATCTCCCACCGCATCTCGAGCGTACGGGACTGCGACCAGATCATCGTCCTCGAGCACGGCGAGCTCACGGAGCAGGGCACCCACAAGGAGCTCCTGCTCCAGGGCGGCTTCTACGCGCGCCTGGCGCGCCAGCAGGCCCTGGAAGACGAGCTCGACGAGGCCGTGGCGTGAGCGCTCCGACGGACGTCTTCCACGAGGAGGAGGCCCTCGGCAAGGCCTATGACAGCCGCCTGATCCGGCGCCTGCTGCCCTACATCTGGCCCTACCGCTGGCTGGTGGCCCTGAGCCTGCTGATCGCGCCGTTCCTGTTCGCGGCCCAGCTGGCGCCGGCCCTGGTGATCAAGGTCGCCCTGGATCGCGTGTTCCACGGCGAGGTCGACGCGGACGCGGGTCCGGCCTGGCTGGTGGCCTGGCTCGAGCCGCCCGCGGGCATCTCGCCCCTGGCCTGGCTGGTGGGCCTCTACCTGGTCGTCATCCTGCTCGCCGCCGTGCTGCGCTTCGCCAACATGTACATCATGGCCTGGACGGGCCAGCTGGCCATGCGCGACCTGCGCCGTCAGGTCTTCGACCACATCCAGCGGCTCCACCTGGGCTTCTTCGACCGCTACCCGGTGGGTCGCCTCGTGACCCGGGCCACCAACGACGCCGAGAACCTCGCCGAGATGTTCTCCTCGGGCATCGTCCAGGCCATCGTCGACGTGCTCTTCATGGGCGTCATCGCGGCGGCCCTGTTCGCCATCAACCCCCGCCTGGCGCTGATCACCTTCCTCGCCGTCCCGGTGCTGGCGGCCGTCGCCGTGGTGTTCCGGCTGCGGGTGCGCGAGGCCTTTCGCCTGACCCGGATCTGGATCGCGCGCATCAACGCGCAGATCCAGGAGACCATCACCGGCATGAAGGTGGTGCAGCTGTTCACCCGCGAGGATCGCAACCTGCGCGGGTTCGAGGCGATGAACGCCCAGAACCGCAACGCGGCCCAGACCTCGAACCGCTGGGAGGCCGGCCTCTTCTCCGCGGTCGAGGTCACCCAGAACCTGACCTGGGCCGTGATCCTCGGCTACGGCTTCCGGATCGCCACCACCGGCACGTTCTTCCTGTTCATCGAGTGGATGCGCCTGTTCTTCATGCCCCTGCGCGACCTCTCGGCGAAGTACTCGGTGATGCAGTCGTCGATGGCCAGCGCGGAGCGGATCTTCCAACTCCTCGACACGGAGCCGACGGTCCGGGACCACGCCGCCACCGCGCCGCCCCGGGCGGAGGGGCGGCGCGGCGAGGTCGCCTTCGACGGCGTCCACTTCGCCTACAACCCGGGCGAGCCGATCCTCCAGGACCTCTCGTTCCGGGTCGCGCCGGGCGAGAAGGTGGCCCTGGTGGGCCACACTGGCGCGGGCAAGACCTCCATCATCAAGCTGCTGACCCGGCTCTACCAGCCCCAGCAGGGCAGCATCCGCATCGACGGCATCGACCTCCGCGACCTGCCCCAGTCGGAGGTGCGCCGGCGGGTGGCCATGGTGCTGCAGGACGTGTTCCTGTTCAGCGGCAGCGTGGCGGAGAACATCGGCCTGGGGCGTTCGGACCTGAGCCAGGCCGACCTCGAGCTGGCCGCCCGCAGCGTCGAGGCCCACGGTTTCGTCGAGGGGCTCCCCGCGGGCTACCAGACCGAGCTGCGCGAGCGCGGGGCCGATCTCTCCGCCGGCCAGCGCCAGCTGCTCTCCTTCGCCCGCGCCGTGGCCCACGGGGCCGACATCCTGGTGCTCGACGAGGCCACCAGCTCCATCGACACCGAGACCGAGGCGGCCATCCAGCGCGGGATCCACGCCCTGATGGAGGGCAAGACGGCCATCGTGATCGCCCACCGGCTCTCCACGATCCAGGACGTCGACCGCATCTACGTGCTCCACAAGGGCCGGCTGGTGGAGCAGGGGACCCACGAGGAGCTGCTGGCGCTCCGGGGCGTCTACCACCGCCTCTACCAGCTCCAGTACCGCGCCCAGGAAGATCCGGACCAGGCCACCGCCTAGGCGCCAAACGCCGTCTCCCGGGGCGATGGGCGGGACGGGTCTTGCCTCGGACCCCCGACGGGTGGTACCACAGTGGGGTCCTCCCCCCCGACATCGGCGGGCTCCTTCCCCCCCGCCCCGAGCGTACGCGTCCGCCGCGCCGCATCCGTGTGTCGTGCGCGGTCGCCCACAGAGAGGGCGTGCTTGCGGATCAAGACCCTGCAGATCACCGGCTTCAAGTCCTTCGTGGACAAGACGGTCTTCCGCTTCCAGCCGGGCATCACCGGCATCGTCGGCCCCAACGGCTGTGGCAAGTCCAACGTGGTGGACGCCATGCGCTGGTGCATGGGCGAGCAGTCCCCCCGCAGGCTCCGCGGCAAGGGGATGGACGACGTGATCTTCGCCGGCGCCGAGGGCCGGCCTCCCGTGTCGATGGCCGAGGTGGTGCTCACCTTCGACAACAGCAGCGGCGTCGCCCCGCCCGCCTTCGCCTCCTTCAGCGAGATCCAGGTGGCGCGCCGGCTCTACCGCTCCGGGGAGTCCGAGTACCTGCTCAACAAGACGCCCTGCCGCATGCGCGACATCGTCGACTTCTTCCGCGACACGGGGATCGGCACCAAGGGCTACACGATCGTCGAGCAGGGCCAGATCGCCTCGATCGTCTCGGCGAAGCCGGACGACCGCCGCGCCCTCATCGAGGAGGCGGCCGGGATCAGCAAGTACAAGGCCCGCCGCCGCGAGGCCGAGCGCAAGCTCGAGGCCACCGGCCAGAACCTGGTGCGGGTCAACGACGTCCTCTCCGAGATCCGCCGCCAGCTCAACACCATCGAGCGCCAGGCGCGCAAAGCGGCCCGCTACAAGCGGCTGCGGGAGAGCCAGCGGGTCCTGGAGCTGTGCCTCGCCCGGGACGACCGCGCCCGGCTGCTGGAGGAGGTCGAGCGGCTCCGGCGCCAGCGACTGTCGGAGCAGGACCGCGCCACCGCCTTCGAGACCGAGCTGGCGGAGCGCGAGGCCGCCCTCGAGGAGCACCGCCTCGGCCTCGCGGAGCGCGAGCGGCTGCTCCATCAGGGCGACGAGGCCCTGTTCGCCCTGCGCGGCGAGATCAAGGAGCTGGAGAGCCGCATCGCCTACGAGAACCGCGAGCGCGAGGCCCTCGCGGAGTCCGTCGCCGCCAAGGCCGAGGAGCGCGCGCGCCTCGGCGAGCGGCTCCGCAGCGACGAGGGCCAGGCGAGCGCCCTCGAGACGGAGCTCGACGCCCTGGAGCGGCGCCTGGCCGACGGAGCCCGGGCGATCGCCGAGGCCGAGGCCGAGGCCGGGCGCGCCGGCGAGTCGCTGCGGGGCCTCGAGGCCGAGCGCGACGGGGCCCAGACCCACCTCGTGGCGCTCCTGACCGCCATCGCCCGCGCCGAGGACCGCCTCGCCGCCCTCGACGATCGGCGGGCCGAGATCGACCAGCGCCTGCGCGCCGCCGACGAGCGGATCGAGGTGGGGCAGACGGAGGCGGCCAACGCGGCCGGCGAGCAGGAGCACCTCGAGCAGGGCCTGCGCAACCTGCTGGCCGAGCGCGATCGGCTGATGAACGAGCTGCGGCTCGCCCTGCAGCGCCAGGAGCGGGCGAGCTCGGTGGCCCGGGAGGCCGGCGTGTCGCTGCGCGAGGCGCGCGAGGCGCGCGAGGTCTGTCGGGCGCGGCTCGCGTCCCTGGCCGAGCTGATCGAGCGGCGGGAGGATCTCTCGGCGGCCACCCGGCACCTGCTGGAGCGCGACGAGCTCGCCGAGGCCCACGGCATCCGCAGCCTGGTGCGGGACGTGCTGGAGGTGGACCGCGTCCTGGAGCGGGCCGTGGGGGCGGCGCTGTCGGAGCGGGCCGGGGCCATGGTGGTGCGGGGGCCCGAGGGGGCCCTGGGCGCGATCCGGGCGCTGCGGGACGCCCAGGCGGGGCGCGGCGTCTTCGTCCCGGAGTCCGCCGAGGTCGAGCTGCCCGCCGGCATCGTGCCCCTGGGCGAGCCGTTGCTCGCGCGGGTGCGGGCGCGACCGGGCTTCGAGGCGGTGGCCCGCACCCTGCTGGCCGGCGTCCAGCTGGTCGATGATCTCCACGAGGTGGTGTCCCGCTACGGAAGCCACCCCCCGGCCACCTTCGTCACGCCGGACGGGGACGCCATGACCCCGGACGGTGTCGTCCGGGGGGGCTCGGCGACGTCGGGGGCGGACCTGTTCGCCCGGGTGAACGAGGTTCGGGACCTCGAGGCGGAGCTCGCGCGGCACGAGGCCGCGGTGGAGCGCTGCGAGAGCACGGCCTACGAGCTCGAGACGGCGGCGGCCACGGTCTCCGACGAGGTGGAGAACCTCCGCAGCCGGCACCATACGGCGGCGCTGGCCGTGGCCAACCACGAGAAGGACCTGGAGCGCACCCGGGAGCGCGTGAAGGCCCTGGGCGAGGCCCGCGAGGGCCGGGTCGCCGAGCGCTCGGCGCTGCTGGCCGAGAGCGACCAGAGCGGCGCGGAGCGCGAGCGGCTCGAGCAGAGCCTGGCGACCTCCCGGCGCGAGCGGGGCGAGCGCCAGACGGCGCTGGACGCGCTGCTGCTGCGGATCGGCGCCGCGGCGCGCGAGCTGGCGCGCCTCGAGTCCGGCGTCACCGAGTACCGGGTGGCGCACGCCGGGCGCACCGAGAAGCGCGACCGCCTGGCCGAGGTCCGCGATCGCGCCCGCGCCGCGGCCGCGGAGGCCACGGCGTGGATCGCGCGGCGCGAAGAGGAGATCCGGGCGGCCGAGGCCCGCCGCGGCGAGCTGGCGGAGAGCGTGGCGGAGGCCGAGCGCCTGCTGGCCCGGCGGCTCGAGGACGAGGAGGCGGCCCGCGCCAGCACGGCCGAGAAGCGGCAGGCGTTCGAGCGCCAGGCCGAGGCGGTGCGCGGGGTGGAGGAGGAGGCGCGCCGGCTGCGGGGGGAGGCGTCCGCCGCCCGGGAGGCGCTCGGGCAGGCGGAGCTGCGGGTGCGCGAGGACGAGCTGCGGCTCGGCCATCTCGACGAGTCGATCCGGGAGCGGTGGGGCGTCGATCTCGCCACCTGGGAGCCGCCGGCGGCCGACGCCGCGCCCGCTCCGGCGCCGGCGGCGAGCGAGGGCGAGGAGGGCGAGGCCGCGGCTGAGGAGGCCCTCGCCGCGGCGGCCGCCCGGGACGCCCTCTCCCTCACGGCGGAGGAGCGCCGGGAGCGGCTGAGCCAGGTGCGTCAGAAGCTCGAGGCCCTGGGCGAGGTCAACCTCGGGGCCATCGAGGAGCACGAGGAGCTGAACGAGCGCTACCGCTTCCTGTCGGAGCAGAAGGCCGACCTGGAGGCCACGGTGGCGTCGCTGCGGGAGGCCATCGCCCGCATCAACCGCACCAGTCGCAAGCGCTTCCGGGAGACCTTCGACGCCGTGGACGAGCGCTTCCGGGCGAACTTCCCGCGCCTGTTCCGGGGCGGCAAGGCCAACCTGGTGCTCGGCGAGTCCGACGACGTGCTCGAGGCGGGTGTCGACATCGTCGCCCAGCCGCCCGGCAAGCGGCTCCAGAACGTGAACCTGCTCTC
>CAYTZH010000071.1:0-15818 GCA_964442285.1 uncultured Spirochaetales bacterium
CGCCGAGACCGCCGTCGACGCCGAGACCGCCGTGCCCGATCAAGCGGAGCCGCCGGAGGGCCGATGACGCGCCCATGCGCGCAGCGCTCCTCACGGCCGCAGCCGTCCTCGTGCTCGTCTGGGCGCCTCCGACCGGGGGCGAGATCTATCGCTGGACCGATGCCGCCGGCAACCTCCACTTCACCGAGGACCCGAGCGACATCCCGCCCGCGTACCGCGAGGAGGCCATCCGCCGCAACGTCGAGGGCGAGGACGACGGCGGCTCGCTGCAGACCTACACCACCTACGACGATCCTCCCGCGGCGCGGGCGCAGCGGCCCCGCCCGGGCGGGGCGCCGGCGGGCGCGGGCCCCGGGCGCGCCATCCGCATCCCCGTGCAGCGGGCGGGCACCACCATGATGGTGAACGTCCGCCTCAACAACGCCGTGGTGGCGCCCTTCGTGGTGGACACGGGGGCCAGCGATGTCGCCATCCCGCGCTGGGCCGCCGAGCAGCTGGGCCTCGAGGCCGGCAAGCGGACCCGCCGCTACCAGACGGCCAACGGGATCATCGAGGAGCCCGTGGTGATGCTCGACCTGGTGGAGCTCGGCGGGGCGAAGGTGCGCGAGGTGCCGGCCAGCATCAGCTCCACCATGGACGTGGGGCTGCTGGGGCTCACCTTCTTCAACCACTTCACCTACCACGTGGACGCCGCGGCCGGCGTGCTCACCCTGGTTCCGAACCAGCTCGAGGAGACCGGACTGATCCGGGGCGGGCGCAGCCAGGCCCAGTGGCGCGCCGAGTACGCCGATCTGGAGTACCGCCAGGCCGCCATCGAGGCCGAGATGGCGCGCACTCCCAACACCCGCGCGCGCAAGCGCAGGCAGCTCGAGGAGGCCCTGGCCGACGTGATGCGGCAGCGCCAGGAGCTCGAGGCCGAGGCCGACGAGGCCCGGGTCCCCATGGCGTGGCGGGACTGAGCAGCCCGGCTCCCGCGGCAACTGAGTAGCCGAGTTCCCACCAGCAGACCCTGCCTTCCCACTCCCGCTGCGGGTACGCAGAAAGCGGACGCTGGCTGCTCGCCTGCCGCTTCGGCGCCGTGGCCCCACGAGTTGCACATCGGGCCGCGTGGCATCGATCTTGCTCTCTCTGGCGCCGGAGGCGATGGGGAGAGCCACGTGGCGCAGAACTTCGAGAACGATCCGGATCTGGTGTCGACCGCAGCCGAGGCCAGCGAGGAGGAGCTCCTGACCCGGCGGATCCGGCGGGACCTCGTGCGGCGCGGGGTCGACGCCGAGCTGGCCGAGGGTGCCCTGGGCGAGCTGCAGGCCCTGGCGCGCGGCGCGGACCGCGCCCGCTACGAGGCGCTCCTCTCCGGCGCTGCGGTCGCTTTCGCCGCCTTCCAGGACGGACGCGACGCCCTGCGCGAGAACCTGGCCCACCTGGCGGAGCTCCAGCGGCTGATGGACGGCTTCAACGGCGAGCTGGGCAAGCTGGACGAGGCGCTCAAGATCCTCGGCGCCTACCTGAGCCGAGCCCGCAACGCCTCGGGGGTCGCCCCCAAGCGACAGCTGCACTAGGCGCGGCGTGCGCTAGCCTGGGCGCGTCCCGGTCCCGGGAGGCCCGCGCCGCGGTTGCGCTGGGCGCTCACCCACCATCTGCTGGCCTTCGTTGCCGGCCTGCTGGCCGCCGAGCACGGCGTCCTGCGCCCGGCCTGGGCGCTCGTGCTCGGGCTCTCCGCGCTGGCGGCCGGCCCCGGCTGCCGACGCGGGCGCAGCGGATGCTGGCTCGTCGCCACCCTGGCGGCCGGAGCGCTGGCCCTGGGCTGGCGCTTCGAGGAGGCGAGCCGGGACCGGCCCGCCGCGCCCCTGGAGGCGGTGGTCGAGGGGCGGGTGGTGGCGAGCAGTCGGGCGGGCGACGAGCGCCGGCTCGCGCTGGACCGGGTGGTGCGCGTGGGGCCCGGGCCGTCGCTTCCGCGTCGCCTGCTGCTGTACCTGCCGGTCGCCGCGCCCGGGTCCCGGGCCGTTCCCGGCGATCGCCTGCGTGCGGCCCTGCGCCTGCGCGCGCCCGGGGGCGTGCGCAACCCCGGCCGCCGGGATCGGGCGCGCGCCCTGGCCCGGGCCGGCATCGGCGCGGTCGCCCGCCCGGTCCATCCCCGTCTCGTGGCTGTCGAGGCCGCGCCGGGTCTCGGGGCGCGGGCCCGGCGCGTGCGCCGGGCCGCGGCCCGGCGCCTCGAGGCCCTCGGTCCGGGCGGGGCGTTGCTGGCCGCCCTGGCCCTGGGGGAGCGCGGGGGGCTCTACACCGAAGCGCGTCGCAACGCCGCGGCCCTCGGCCTGGGTCATCTCCTGGCGGTGTCGGGTCTGCACCTCGCCCTGGTGGCGGGCGCGGTCTACACGGCCACACGTTGGCTGGCGCTGCGCAGTCCGGCCGTGGCCGAGCGAGTCGACGTCCGCCCCGCGAGTGCCGCGCTGGCCCTGGCCCTGGCCGCGGGCTACGCCCTGGCCGCCGGCTGGGGCGTCCCCGTGCGTCGTGCCCTGGTGTTCCTCGCGGCCGCCGTCAGCGGCGCGGCCCTGCGGCGTCCGCACCCGCGACATCAGCCCCTGGTGCTGGCCGCACTCGTCGTGCTGGTGGCGAGTCCGGCCGCCCTGTTCGACGCCGGGGCGCAGCTCTCCTTTGCCGCGACCGCGGCCCTGGTGCTCGCGGCCGGGCGCGTCGAGCCGGGCCGCCGCAGCGCCCTCGGCCCGCTGGTGGAGGGCCTGCGCGCCTCCGCCGCGGCCATCGCCGCCACGGGTCCCCTGGCGGCCCTGCAGTTCGGCGGCGCGAGCCCCGTGGCGCTCCTGGCCAACGCCGTGGCGGTGCCCCTCTGCGGGCTCGTGCTGCTTCCGCTCTCGCTGCTGACGACGGCCGTCGTGGTCGCGGACCCGAGCGCCCCCTGGTCGGAAGCGCTCGCCCGCGCTGCGGCCGCCCTCGCGGACGCGGCCGTCGACGCCGTGTCGACCGCGGCGCGGCACCTGCCGGGCCGGGCCACGGGGCCGGCTCCGGCGCCCGCCTGGGTCGGCCTCTCGCTCCTGGTGGGCGTCCCCGCCGTTCTCGGCCGTCGCACGCGGGTTCGCCTGGTCGCCGCTGCGGCCTCGGGGCTCGCCCTCGCCCTGGCACCGCCGGCGCGCATCGCGCCGGGCCTCCCGCGGGCCGTCTTCCTCGACGTGGGGCAGGGCGATGCGACCCTGGTGCAGGGGCGGGCGGGCACGCTGCTGGTGGACGCCGGCACGGCCTTCGGCGACCTCGACCGCGGCCGCGACGTCGTGCTCCCGGCGCTGGCGGCCCTGGGCGTGGATCGGATCGATCTGCTCGCGGTCACCCACGCCGACCTCGACCACCGGGGCGGCGCGCCCGCCGTGCTCGACGCGCTGCCCGTCGGCGAGGTCTGGCTGCCGCGGGGCGCCCTCCGGGACCCGGCCTTCGACCTGTTGCGCGCGGCCGCCCGCCGCCGCGGCGTAGCCGTGCGCGCCCGGGCCCGCGGCGACCCGCCGGTCCGCGTGGGCGATCTGGAAGTCGCCGCGCTCGGTCCCGTCGAGGTGTCGCTCGGTGCCGCGCAGTCGCGCAACCGGGGCTCCCTGGTGCTGCGGGTGGCGGTGGCCGGGCGGGTCCTGATCCTGGCCGGCGACGCCGAGGCCGCCGCCGAGGCGGACCTGCTCGCCGAGCCCGGCCCGCTTCGCGCCGACGTCCTGAAGCTCGGCCACCACGGCAGCCGCACCTCGTCGACGCCGGCCTTCCTGGATGCGGTGTCCCCCGCCTTGGCGGTGGCCTCCGCGCCCTGTCACGGGCGCTTCGGCATGCCCCACGCCGAGGTCGTCACGCGGGTGCGGGAACGCGGCGCCGCCCTGTGGTGGACCGGTCGTGACGGCGCCGTCCTCGTGGCCCTCGGCTCGCGGCTCTGGGTGCGCGGCTGGGGCCCGCCGCGGTGTCGGCTTGGCTCCTGACGCCGCCCACCTCAAGCGGCCCGTGCGGGGCACCGATCCGGAGGAGCGTCATGTGGTGGTTGGATCTCGTGGCCATGGCGCTGCTGCTGGCCTTCGTGTGGGCCGGGGTGCAGCGCGGGGCGCTCGCCAGCGGGCTGGCGCTGGTGGGTCTGGTGGCCGCCTACATCGTGGCGCTGGCGGGGGGGCCCGCGCTCGAGCCGCTGGCGGCGAGCCTGTTCGGCACGCCCGGGCTGCTCGGCGTCGCCCTGGCGGGCACCGCGCTGGCGGTCCTGACCCTGATCCTCTTCGGGGGGATCTCCTTCCTGGCCCGCCGCGCCGAGCGCGAGCGCCGGGGCGACGCGCCCCGCTCCGCGCCCGACCGCCTCCTGGGCGGCCTGTTCGGGGCCGTGCGGGCCGGCATCTTCCTGCTGCTGCTGGGGATGCTGGGCAACTGGCTGGACGCCGCGCGCGGCCTGGGCGGCGAGGGCGGCGACCCCAGCGCGAGCTCGATGCTGGGCCAGATGACCCAGGATGCGGTCGAGGCGGGGGCGGGCGCCATCGTGGGTGACGACGCCACCAGCCAGTTTGCGGTGCGGACCCTGGCCCGTCCCGGGGAGACCCTGGCGGGCATGCAGCGCGTCCTGGACGACCCCCGCTTCGAGGGTCTGCGCGGCGACACCGCCTTCTGGCTGTTGGTCCAGGACGGCCAGGTCGACGCGGCCCTGAACCGCGGCAGCTTCCTCCAGGTGGCCTACGCCCCGGATCTTCGTCACGAGCTGGCGCGGCTGGGGGTCGTGGATGCGGAGGCCGCGGACGATCCCCGGGCCTTCCGCGCGTCCGTGATCCAGACCCTGGACACCCTGGCGCCCCGGCTCCAGGCCCTCCGCGACGACCCGGAGCTGAAGCGCCTGGCCAACGACCCCGAGGTGCAGGCGCTGATCGAGTCCGGCGACACCTTCGGGCTCCTGCGCCACCCGGGCGTCCGGCGCCTGGTGGCCCGGGTCGGCGATCCGCAGACCCCGGCGGGCCATCCCGAGCCCCCTGCGAATTGATCTCCCCAACCCCCTCCGGGTGCCGTAGACTGCGCCCGGGGTGCCGCCGGGCGGACCGAGGGAGATCTTCTCGGGAATGCTCACGTTTGCGTTGCGGCTCTCGGCGGTCGTGATCCTGGCCACGGCCTGCGAGCCGATCGGCCCGATTCCGGGCGGTCGCCTGGACGGCGAGCTGGCCGAGCAGCCCGTCCGCGACTGGTCGTTCGCCAACGGCTTCGACACCATCGAGATCGAGACCCGTCCCGGGGATCCCCACTCCGTCACCGTCTGGTGTGTCGCCTGGGGCGATGCGCTCTACATCCCCACCCGCGACCCCGAGTCCAAGCACTGGGTGAACAACGTGGTGGCGGATCCGCGGGTCCGGGTGCGCGTGGACGGGGTGCTCTACGAGGGCCGCGCCGTGCGGGTCACCGACGAGCAGGAGCTCGCCGGGGCCGTGCCCGCGCTGCTCGAGAAGTACGACATCGAGCTCGAGCCCGGCGAGGAGACCAACGCCTGGCTGTTCCGGATCGAGTCGCCGGGCGTTCCCGCTCAGGACTCGGAGCCCGCCACGGGCTCGACCGCCGGCACCTGGATCGACCGCTCCGGGTAGCGCAGGAAGAGCAGCGCCGAGATCCCGCAGAACGCCCCCGCCACCGGCCCCACCAGCAGGACGCCCAGGGGATCCTCCGCGCTGTTGCCGAAGCGCTGGAACAGGAACGCCAGGATGGCGCCCGACACACCGTAGAGGAGCTTCGTCGCCAGTCCCTGGGCCCCGAAGTACATGGCGGCCCGGTGGGCGCCCGTGCGATGGGTGTCGAAGTCGATCACCTGGCTGATCAGCACGTTCGGCAGGGTCACGAAGCCGGCCAGGGGCGCCCCCATACACGCCATGACGCCGAAGACGAGGAGCAGGTTGGCGGCGTCGTGGGGACCGCCGGGTACGTCCGGACGCAGCAGCCCCAGCAGCGCCAGGCCGACGCCGAAGCCGGCGACGCAGGCCAGGATCGAGCGCTTGGGGCCGTAGCGACGCGCGAGGCGGTTGACCGGCACGAAGGCCAGGATCGTGGCGCCCATGAGCACGCCGCCGAGGGGTGCCGTGAAGCCCTCGCTGCGCCCGAGCACCACGGTGGCGTAGTAGATGAGCGCCGGCTGCACCATGTTGACGCCGACGATGAACGGGATCTGGGCCGCCAGATAGCGGCGGAAGGGCCGGTTGGCGAAGGTCGCGCCGAGGGCCTCGCGGATGCTCAGGGAGGAGGGCTCCCCGCGACAGAAGCGTCGCTCGTCCACGGCGAGCAGGGGCAGCGCACAGAGCACCAGGGCCAGGGCCGACGCCGCGAGCACCAGGGCGCGCAGGGCCTCCTCCACCGCGAGGCCTCGGGCCACGCCCCAGTCGATCCCGAGCCCGTAGACGCCGCCGAAGATCGCGGCGGGCAGCGTCGCCACCGCCATGAGGGTGGAGAGGTTGACGCGCTCCTCGGTGCTGCGGGCGATCTCCGGCAGCAGGGCCAGGTAGGGACCCACGTAGACGGTGAAGAACACGAAGTAGAGGGCCAGGATGCCCGCCAGCCACAGGGCGTTGGCGGTGCTGCCGGGTGCGCCCGGGGGCCAGAAGAGCAGCACCGGCAGGGCCACCATGGGCAGGATCCCCCCGGCGAGGAAGATCCGCCGGCGCCCGAGCCGGGAGCGCGAGCGGTCCGACGCCCAGCCCACCACCGGGTCGGCGAGCATGTCGAAGACCCGTCCCACCAGGCTGGCCACGCCGTACACCGTGAAGACGCCCAGGAAGATGCGCGGGCTCAGCGGGTCCTCGAGGCCGCGGCCGGGCGGGGGCAGGTAGTAGAAGAGCGCGACGCTGACCACCAGGCGATCGGTGAGCTGCCAGCCCGCAGCGCCCAGGCTGTAGAGCAGCCGGCGCGGGAAGGGCATGACCTCGGGGGCGGGGCGGGCCTCCATGGGGCGCTCAGTAGAGGCCCAGCAGACGGCCGGCCAGGGCCAGCACGGCGAGGACCAGCACCGGTCGGATGACCCGCTCGCCGCCGCGAACCGCGAGGCGCGCGCCCAGGAAGCCGCCGGCGATGAAGCCCGGGGCCAGGGCCAGGGCGGGCGCCCAGGCGACCTTGTCCTCCAGCACGAACACGGGCACGGCGGTGGCCGTCACCGCGAGGATGACCACGACCTTCACGGCGTTGGCCTGCACCAGGTCGGTGCCGGCGTAGGCGAGGGCGAAGAGCAGGGGGATGCCGACGCCGGCCTGGAAGGCGCCGCCGTAGGCCCCGATGGCGAAGAAGACCGCGGCGCTCAGCGCGGGGGGCCAGGCGCGCCGCTCGGCCGAGGGGGCGGGGCCGCGCAGCAGGGGGACCAGCAGCCCCACCATGAGCACCGCGAAGATGCGCTCGAAGTCCTCGTCGGCGATCCGCGAGACCGCCAGCGCACCCACCAGGGAGCCGCTCAGGACCGGCACCAGCAGGCGGCCCGCGCCCTGGAAGCCGGAGACGCCCTCCGCGCGGAAGCTCCAGGCCGCCACCGCATTCTGGAGCAGGACGCCGATGCGGTTGGTGCCGTTGGCGAGGGTGCCCGGCAGGCCGATCAGCACCAGCAGGGAGACGGTGAGCAGCGAGCCGCCGCCCGCCAGGCTGTTCACGACGCCGGCGAAGAGCCCGCCGCCGAACAGGAGCGCCGCCTCCGCCGGGGTCACAGGAGCGCCGCCTCCGCCGGGGTCACGGACCGACGGTACCGGGCTCGCGCGCGGCTGCCCAACGCGGGGCAGAGTCGCTAGGCTCCGCCTCCGTGCCCGCCGTCGACGAAGATCCGCCCGCCGATACGATCCCCATGCGCAGCGGGGAGGCGCTCGACCGCGCCGCCCTCGGCGCGTGGCTCCGCGGCAGGCTCCCCGGCTCCGAGGCGCCCCTGGCGATCACCCAGTTCGGCGGCGGTCATGCCAACCTCACCTACTGCCTGCGCTTCGGCGAGGGCGACGGCGCCGTCGAGTACGTGCTGCGCCGCCCGCCCCTGGGGCCGGTCGCCCCGGGCTCCCACGACATGGGGCGGGAGTACCGGGCGCTCTCGGTCCTCTACCGCGGCTTCCCCCTGGCGCCCCGCGCCTTCCTCTACTGCGAGGATCCGGCGGTGATCGGCGCGCCCTTCTTCGTGATGGAGCGCCGCCGCGGCGTCGTGGTCCGCAACCCCGTTCCGGAGGTCTTCGGCGGCGGCCGCGATCCGGTCGCCAACCGCAAGCTCTCGGAGGTCGTGATCGACACCCTGGCGGACTTCCACGCCGTCGATCCGGCGCCCCTCGGGCTGGACTCCCTGAGCAAGTCGCCGGAGGCGTTCCTGCGCCGGCAGGTCGAGGGCTGGACCGCGCGCTACGAGCGGGCCCGCACCGACGACGTCCCGGTGGCGGAAGAGGTGTCGCGCTGGCTGGCCGAGAACCTGCCCACCTCGCCGACGCCCACGCTGCTCCACAACGACTGGCGCCTGGACAACATGGCGGTGGCCGAGGACGACCCGGGCCGCTGCGTGGCCGTCTACGACTGGGACATGTGCACCCTGGGCGATCCCCTCTGCGACCTGGGCACGCTGCTCTCCCAGTGGGCCAACCCCGGCGACGGCGACGAGGGCTTCTCGCCCATGCCCTCGACCACGCCCGGCTTCCTGTCGCGGGAGCAGGCGGCCGAGCGCTACGGCCAGCGCAGCGGCCGCGACCTGTCGGGGCTCGCGTACTATCTCGTCTTCGGCACCTTCAAGATGGGCGTGGTGCTCCAGCAGATCTACTTCCGCTTCCACCGCGGGCAGACCCGGGACGAGCGCTTCGCCGGGATGGGGCAGGGCGCCCGCAACCTCTACGAGCTCGCCGCCAGCCGCCGCCCGTAGGCCGCCGTGGACCGCGAGCGCCTCCTCACGCCCGCGTTTGCGCTGGCCTTCGTGGGCATGCTGCTCCAGGGCGTGGGCTTCAACCTCTACATCCACCTCCCGGGCTATCTGAAGGACCTGGGGGCGGACGAGGTGCTGATCGGCCTCGTCTGGGGCCTCACGGCGGGGTCGGCGGTGCTGGTGCGGCCCTTCGTCGCCAAGGCCATGGACGGCCCGGGGCGGCGCGCCGTGATCCTCGTGGGTGGCGTCCTGAACGTGGTGACCGTGTCGCTCTACCTGGGCGTCACCTCGATCGGGCCGCTGCTCTATGGCGTGCGCCTGCTCCACGGCGTGGCGGAGTCGATGCTCTTCGCGGGCTTCTTCACCTATGCGGCGGACATCATCCCGGAGTCCCGGCGCACCCAGGGCATCGCTGCCTTCAGCGTGGCCGGCATGCTGCCGATCTCCCTCGGGCCGTTGATCGGCGACGCGATCCTGCTCCGCGGCTCCTACGGCCAGCTCTTCGCCGCCGCGGTCGTGCTCGCGGTGGCCTCGCTGCTCGTCTCCCTGCCGCTGCGGGAGGCGCGGCCCGTGGTGAGCACGGCCGAGGGGCCGCGCGGCGTCTGGAGCGTGGCCCGTCAGGCGAACCTGCTGCCGCTCTGGTTCGTGGGGACGGTCTTCGCGGTGGCCATCACCGGCCCCTTCGCGTTCCTGAAGATCTACCTCCGGGACGAGGTCGGCTACGGCAGCCTCGGCCTCTTCTTCACCGCCTACTCGGTGGCCGCCATCGCCCTGCGCCTCGGCCTCGGCTGGCTGCCGGACCGCGCCGGTCCGAAGCGGGTGCTCTTCCCCTTCCTGGCCCTGCTGGGCCTGGGGCTCGCCGGCATCCCCCTTGCGGGCGGCGATCCGGGGCTGGTCGCCATGGGCGTGCTCTGCGGTCTCGGCCACGGCATGACCAACCCGATCCTGAACGGGCTGGTGATCTCCCGGGCGCGGCTGGCCGAGCGCGGCGCCGCCGTGGCCCTCTACACCGCCGTCTTCGACGTGGGCGCCCTGGTGGGCGGACCGGTCTTCGGCTGGGTGATCACCGGGGCGGGCTACCCGGCCATGTTCCTCGCGGCGGGCGGCGTGGTGGCGGTGGGCGCCGTGGTCTTCGCCGTCTGGGACCGGGGGCGGTAGACTCGCCCCCGGCGGGCGCGGAGGAGTCCATGGCCGATGGCCTGCGGTTCCCTGTCGATGCGAGCGCGATCCTCAGCTTCGCGGCGTCGCTCGGGGAGACCAACCGCATCTACTACGACGAGGAGTATGCGGCGTCGACGCCCGTCGGGGGCGTGGTGGCGCCCCCCACCTTCACGTCGGCCTCGTCGCACTGGAACCCCTTCCACGTCTTCAAGGGCGTGCGGCAGATCCCCGCCCCGGACCCGGCCCGGCAGGCGGCCCGGGAGGAGGGCCGGGGCGCGCGGGGCGACGCCGGCGGGCGCGACCTCGCGCGGGTGCTCCACGGGGAGCAGCGCTTCGACTACCACAGGCCGGTGCGCCCCGGCATGGTGCTCACGGCCGTCTCCCGGCCCGGCAGGACCTGGGAGAAGGAAGGGCGCCGGGGCGGCAGCATGCGCTTCAGCGAGACGGTGACCGAGTATCGCGACGAGCAGGGCGAGCGGGTGGTGACGGCGACCAGTGTCGGCATCGTCACCAGCAAGGCGGTGGAGTGATGGCGGCGGAAGGACGCAACCCGCGGCAGGGCTTCGAGGCGCTGGCGCCGGGGCAGACCCACGAGCAGGAGGTGGTCCGTGACCTGGGGCGCACCCAGATCGTCCAGTACGCCGGGGCGTCGGGCGACTTCAACCCGATCCATCACGACGAGGGGTTCGCCCGGAAGGCCGGCTACCCCGGCGTCTTCGCCCACGGCATGCTCACCATGGGCCTCACGGGCAAGCTGCTGACGGAGTGGCTCGGGGACAACGTGCTCACCCACTTCGGCGTGCGCTTCCGCGCCCAGGTCTGGCCGGGCGACACGCTGACGGCCCGGGCCACGGTGACGGCGGTGGAGCCCCTCGGCGACGAGGCGCAGGTCTCCCTCGACGTGGAGACCCGCAACCAGAAGGGAGAGGCCGTGGTGGTCGGCACCGCCGCCGCCCGGCTGCCCC
This sequence comes from uncultured Spirochaetales bacterium, assembly GCA_964442285.1. Lineage (GTDB taxonomy): Bacteria > Myxococcota_A > UBA9160 > UBA9160 > JAFDET01 > CAYTZH01. The sequence goes on from CAYTZH010000071.1 coordinate 10,972, forward strand.
GAAGCGTCGGCTAGCGGCCGTCCACCTTCGAGTCGAGCTTGCGGGCGCGGGCCTGCAGCCGTTCGCCGCCGGCCTTGTCGCCCAGGCTCTTCTGCACGGCGCCGAGCCGGAACAGCGCCGTGGCGTTGGCGCCGTCCAGCGCCACCGCCTGCTCCAGATGGGCCTGCGCCTGCTCGGTGTCCGCCGGGCTGCTCTTGAACAGCGCCCAGCCCACGGCCGACTGGTAGGCGGCGTCCTCGGGCCAGAGGTCGATGGCGGGCTTCAGGAACTGCAGCGCCCCCGCGAAGTCGCCGCGACGCAGCAGGATCTCTCCCTTCCGGTAGAGGCTCTCGGCGTTGGCCAGCCGATTGGCGTCGGTCGCGACGGCCCCCTCGAGCTCGGCGTCGTAGTCGCGGCGCCGCTGGGGATCCGAGAGCGTGGCGTAGGCCTTGGCCACCCGGGCGAACAGGGCGTTGGCCTCGCTGCGCACCGCCTCGAGCCCGAGGCTCGCCAGGGCATCCGGGTGGTAGCGCTTGGCCGCGGCGAAGTAGGCCCGCTTCACGGCCGCGGCGTCCGCGTCCCGGGCCACGCCGAGGACGCCGTAGTGGTCGAGCTCGCCCAGGCGGCCGTGACGCTCGAGCACCTCCTGGCGCAGGGACTCCACCGCGGTACTGCGCTCCGGGTCGGCGTCGGCGGTCGGGCGGGATGCGGCGGGGTCGGGGTCGGCCCCGGTGTCCGTACCCCCGAAGACGATCTCCACGTCCGCCTCGTCCCCGGCGGTCTTCGGCGGCTCGCGGCGGACGGGCTCCGGGTAGTCGAGGGCCCGGGAGGCGTCGAGCACCCAGAGAGAGGCCAGCACCCGGGGCGACGAGGCGCTCTGGAGCGCGGCGCCCAGGGTGGTCTCGCCGCCGTCGAGGGCGTCCAGGACCCGGTCGAGATCGGCGTCCTCACCCAGGCGTTTGCGCACCCGCGCCAGGCGCCGGCTCGGGACCGCCACCCGGGCGAGCTTGTCCCCGAGCTGACCGAGGATGCGGTCGGGCCCCCAGTGTCGTTCGAGCCCCTCGCGCACGAGGGCGAGGGGATCCGTGCGGAAGGCCTGGGCATCGTCGCGGAGGGCCTCGCCGGGCAGGAGCTCGAAGCGGCCGTCGGGCCATCCGAAGCACTCGAGGATGCGGCGCCGCATCTGCTCCTTGAGGGCCTGGAAGAGCTCCTTGGGGCCGAGGAGCCGCAGCTCCAGCAGCGCCACCCCCTCCTTGCAGCCCCGCTCCTGCACCCGCTGGACCACGGCCCCATAGCTCTCCCGGGAGAGCGTCCCCTGGTCGAGGAGCTGCAGCCCCAGGCTCTCGCTCGGGACGTTCGACTCGGCGAAGACCGGGCGTCCCTCCTGCAGCAGGATCCGCTTCTCGGTGCGCTCGCGGGTGAGCGCGACGGCGCCCTGGAAGGCGTCGTTCTGGAGCTCCAGGAGCAGCCGCGGGAGGGACAGCTCCAGCAGCCCGCCCGATTGGGGAATCCGGCTCATCGACCGGGACTTCGGAGGACTGGCGCGCCGGCTTGAGCCCCCGCAGGAGTCGTCCGCCGGGCCGCCCGGCTGGCTCAGCAGGAGCGCTGGTGGGCGTAGGCGATCTGGAAGGCCGCCGCGATGGCCTCGGGCAGATCCTTGTGCTGGGTGGCGTGCCGGACCTCCAGCCCGGCGACCGCGGGCTCGGAGAGCGGCGACACGCCCGCCAGGAGGGCCTCGGCCCCCCAGCTCTCGACGGCCTCCAGGACCCGCTCCAAGGCCAGGGCGCCGAAGTCCTCGTCCACGACCGCGTAGCCCAGGTCCACCACCACCACGCGCACGTCCCGGGCGCCCTCGTCGCGCCCGATGAGCTCCACCGCCGCGATGGTGTCGTCCGGGCCCGAGAAGGGGACCACCATCACCGGCCCCCAGACGTGCACCACCGGGGCGCCGTAGTCGAACTGGTCGTCGGCCAGGGGAGCGTGGGGCTCCTCGGCGCGCTCGCGCTCGAGGAGCTGGCGGAGGCGCGCGTAGTCCAGCGCCGCCAGGGCGTGGCGGACGCCCGGGTCGGGGTCGTCGACGCAGTCGGCGGCGGGGCGTGCCCGGAAGTCGCAGCCGGGGCCTCCGCTCGCGACGCAGCGGGCTTCGATCACGAGCATCTCGGTGTCGAACAGGGCGGTGAGCCAGCCGGCCACGTAGCCGGCGCTGGCGTGGCAGCCCTCGAGCCCGTCGATCCAGCTGCCCTCGAGATCGAAGCGTCCGGCGGCGCCCGGCTCCCCGGCCGCACTGGGCGAGAGTCGGAAGGGCACCCGCGGGCTGAAGGCGGTCGGCGTGATCGGGGCCAGCGCCGGCTCGACGGGGCCCGACCGCACCACCGCGGCCGCGTCGCGGATCCCGTGGAGGAAGCCGATCTGCAGCAGGGCCGCGGCTGCCTCCTCCGGGCCGAGGCGGGCTTCGAGCTGGACCCGGACGGCGCCCAGGAAGCGCGGGTCGTCGAGGAGCCGCGGATCGCCGCGCAGCGAGGCGTCTGCCTCCAGGGCGGCCAGGGCGGCGGGATACGCGGTGGGGAGGGGCGGAACGAACGTCACACTAGCTCCCGATGAAGGCGTAGATGTCGAACTCCTGGTCCTTGCGGATGAAGCCTTCGCCTTCCCGCTCGAGCAGACGCAGTATGGCGTCGACGCAGATGGGGTCGAACTGGCTGCCCGAGTACTTGTGCAGCTCGCTCAGGACGCGCTCCAGCGGCAGAGCCGTGCGGTAGGGACGGTCGCTGGTCATGGCCTCGACCGTGTCGGCGACGAGGATGATCCGCGACGGCAGCGGGATCTGGTCGCCGCGCAGGCAGTCGGGGTAGCCCCGGCTGGAGCCGTCGAACCACTCGTGGTGGTGCCGCACGCACGGCGCGATGTCCGCGAGGAAGGACACCGGCTCCAGGATCTTCGCGCCGATCTCGGGATGGCGCATGATCTCCTCGTACTCCTCGGCGGTGAGCCGGTCGGGCTTGGTGATCACCGCGTCCCGCACGCCGATCTTGCCGACGTCGTGCAGGACGCCGGCGATGTACACGCGCTCGATGAACTTCTTGGGCAGGTTCAGCTCGGCGGCGATCTTCGAGGCGTAGACGCCCACGCGCTCCGAGTGGCCTCGGGTGTAGGCGTCCTTGGCGTCGACGGCCTCGGCCAGGGCGCCGATGGTTTGCACGTAGGCGGTGCGCAGCTCCTGGTGCTTCTCCGCGAGCTGCTTGGTGCGCTGCCGCACCATCTCCTCCAGGTTCCGGTTCATGTCCTGGAGGCGGAAGTTCTGCTCCCGGGTGACCTGGTTGAGGCGCTTGATCTCCTGCTTGAGCTCCCAGTGGTCGAAGGCCTGGCGCAGGATGGCCTTGAGCTCTTCGTCGTTCCACGGCTTGGTGATCAACCGGTAGATCTCGCCGCGGTTGATCGCCTCCACGGCGATGTTCATCTCCGTGTAGCCGGTGAGCATCATGCGCACGACCTGCGGGTGGCGCTCGCGGATCTGGGAGAGCAGGTCGACCCCGCTCATCTCCGGCATGCGCTGGTCGGACACCACCACCTGGGCGTTGTGCCGGTCGAGCAGGTCGATCGCCTCGCTCGCGCGCGAGGCGCAGACGACCTCCATCTCCTCGTGGCGCAGCAGCCGCTGGACGGCCCTGAGGATGTTCACCTCGTCGTCGACGAAGAGAACGGTGCGGGCTGCCATCTGAGCACCTCCCCGGAGTCCACGGACCCCACCCCCCTGCCGTATCAAGTCGCGTGCCATCTTGAACGGCCGGGATTTCAGGAAGGAATCCGGGAGCTTGGGAGCTCCGAGCCAGAACGGCGCCGAGCCCGCCGCGTCCCGGCTTCGGGACCGGGATCCGCGTCGCATCGGAAGCCGGATTGCACCTTGCACAGCCGCTGCCCACGCGGCGCCGTCCCCGGAGGGCGCAGATCCGGCCTCAACCCCTCGCGGCGTCTGTCCGATCCCCGACGTCGGGCGCTGGCCGCAGATGGGTTGCCGGCGGGGGAGGGTCCCCACGGTCCCGAATCTCGGAATTCCGGATTCCGGGACGCGTCCGCGGCGCCGCGCGAGGGTGCGTGACACGCACGCCACCCGGACGTCCACTTCCCCTACGAGATGAAGCCCATGGAACGAATCTGTGCCTGGTGCGGAGAATCCCTCGGACGGCCGTCGCGAGGCGCGGACGCCGCGCAGGGCCACAGCCACGGCATGTGCCGCAGCTGCCTGGACGTGCAGCTGCGGAGCCTGAGCCGGCCGCGGGAGGCGCTGAGCGCCCGGCTGCGCCGCCTGCTGGTGCCGCCCGCTCCGGCCTCCCCGACGCCGGCCTAGCCCGACCCCTCGCGCCCGGCCAGCCCGAGGCGCTCGCGTCCGACCCCCGCCTGGACCGTGTCGCACCAGTCCCGGTGGTCCAGGTACCAGGCCACCGTCTCGACGAGCCCGGTCTCCAGGTCGAAGCGCGGTCGCCACCCGAGCTCCCGTTGCAGCTTGCCGGCGTCCATGGCGTAGCGTCGGTCGTGTCCGGGGCGGTCCTCGACGAAGGACTTCAGGGCGGCGTAGCTCTCGAGCCCCTGGGCCGCGAGGGTCGGGTTGCGCGCGGCGGGCAGCCGCTGCTCGAGGGCGTCGCACAGGGCGTCGACCACCTCTAGGTTGGTGCGCTCGGCGTCGCCCCCCACGTTGTAGCTCTCGCCCACCCGGCCGTCCTCCAGCACCCGCAGGATCGCCTCGCAGTGATCCTCGACGTAGAGCCAGTCGCGGACGTTGCCCCCGTCGCCGTAGATGGGCAGGGGCTTGCCCTCCACGGCGTTCAGGATCATCAACGGGATCAGCTTCTCCGGGAACTGGTAGGGCCCGT
>CAYTZH010000072.1:0-5896 GCA_964442285.1 uncultured Spirochaetales bacterium
GAGGAGGGCTACCGGGTCGTCCTCGTCAACTCGAATCCGGCGACCATCATGACCGACCCGGAGACGGCCGACGCCACCTACGTCGAGCCCATGACCGTCGAGAGCGTCGAGAAGATCCTCGAGCGCGAGCGTCCCGACGTGCTGCTGCCGACCCTCGGCGGGCAGACCGGCCTGAACCTGGCCATCGACCTCGCGGAGAGCGGGGCCCTCGAGCGCCACGGGGTCGAGCTCATCGGCGCGAACCTGGAGGCGATCCTCAAGGCCGAGGACCGCCAGCGCTTCCGCGACGCCATGGAGCACCTGGGTCTGGGGGTCCCCGCCTCCGGCGTGGTGCACTCCCTGGCGGAGGCGCGGGCCCTGCTGCCCACGGTGGGCCTGCCGGCCATCATCCGGCCCGGCTTCACCCTGGGCGGCGCCGGGGGCGGGGTCGTCTACAGCGAGGCGGACTACGACCGCATGGTGGAGTGGGCGCTCCGCCAGTCGCCCCGGAGCCAGGCCCTGATCGAGGCGAGCGTGCTCGGCTGGAAGGAGTTCGAGCTGGAGGTGATGCGCGACCACGCCGACAACGTGGTGATCATCTGCTCGATCGAGAACTTCGACCCCATGGGCGTCCACACCGGCGACTCCATCACCGTGGCGCCCGCCCAGACCCTCACCGACAAGGAATACCAGGTGATGCGCGACGCCGCGGTCGCGATCATCCGGGAGATCGGCGTCGAGACCGGGGGCTCGAACATCCAGTTCGGCGTGAACCCGGAGAACGGCGCGCTCGTGGTGATCGAGATGAACCCGCGCGTCTCCCGCTCGTCGGCGCTGGCCTCCAAGGCCACGGGGTTCCCGATCGCCAAGATCGCCGCCAAGCTCGCCGTCGGCTACACGCTCGACGAGATCGCCAACGACATCACCCGGGAGACGCCGGCCAGCTTCGAGCCGAGCATCGACTACGTGGTGACCAAGATCCCGCGCTTCACCTTCGAGAAGTTCCCCGGCGCCGACAGGCGTCTCACCACCCAGATGAAGTCGGTGGGCGAGGCCATGGCCATCGGACGCACCTTCAAGGAGAGCCTGCAGAAGGCCCTGCGCTCCCTGGAGATCGGCCACGCGGGCCTCGAGCCGCCGGAGCTGCCCGCCGGCGAGCAGGGTCTGGCGAAGCTGTGGGAGGCCATCGAGGTCCCCGGTGCGGGGCGCATGTGGAGCCTGGCCGAGGCCTTCCGGCGGGGGGCCTCCCTGGAAGAGGTCTACGACCGCTGCAAGATCGATCCCTGGTTCCTCTCCAACCTCCGCGATCTGGTCGACGCCGAGAAGGCCCTCGCCGGCGCATCGTCCTCGGAGCGGGAGTGCTGGCTGCGCGCCGCCAAGGAGCACGGCTTCTCGGATCGCCGGATCGGGGCGCTGTGGGACCTGCCGGAGGCCGAGGTGCGCGCTCTGCGGGAGCGGCTCGGTGTGCACCCCGTCTACAAGCGCGTCGACACCTGCGCCGCCGAGTTCGAGGCGCACACGCCCTATCTCTACTCGACCTACGAGCAGGAGTGCGAGGCCCAGCCGACGAACGCCCGCAAGGTGATGATCCTCGGCGGCGGCCCGAACCGGATCGGCCAGGGCATCGAGTTCGACTACTGCTGCTGCCACGCCTCCTTCGCCCTCTCCGATGCGGGCTTCGAGACCATCATGGTCAACTGCAACCCGGAGACGGTCTCCACCGACTACGACACCAGCGACCGGCTCTACTTCGAGCCCCTCACCCTCGAGGACGTGCTCGAGATCGTGCGCGTGGAGAAGCCGGAAGGCCTGATCGTCCAGTTCGGCGGTCAGACCCCGCTGCGGCTGGCCGTGGCGCTCGAGCGCGCCGGCGTCCCTATCCTGGGTACCTCTCCGGACGCCATCGCTCGCGCCGAGGACCGCGCGCGCTTCGACGCGCTTCTCGAGACCCTCGACCTGCGCCGCCCGCCGGGCGACGTGGCCCGGAGCGTGGAGGAGGCGGAGGCCGTGGCCGAGCGGATCGGGTACCCGGTGCTCGTGCGTCCCTCCTACGTGCTCGGCGGTCGCGCCATGGAGATCGTGCGCGACCGGGAGAGCCTGCACGACTACATGCGCCACGCGGTCCGGGCCTCGCCGGAGCATCCCGTGCTGCTGGATCGCTTCCTGGCCGACGCCATCGAGGTGGACGTGGACGCCCTGGGAGACGGCGAGCGCATCGTGATCGGCGGCGTCATGGAGCACATCGAGGAGGCCGGCGTCCACTCCGGGGACAGCGCCTGCTCGCTGCCGCCCCACACGCTCCCGCCGCGGGTCGTCGAGGAGATCTGCGAGAGCACGAAGCGCCTGGGGAAGGAGCTGGGCGTTAAGGGCCTCATGAACGTGCAGTACGCCGTCAAGGACGGCGACGTCTACGTGATCGAGGTCAACCCCCGGGCCTCGCGCACGGTCCCGTTCGTATCGAAGGCCATCGGACGACCCCTGGCCAAGCTGGCCGCCCTGGCCATGGTGGGCCGCACGCTCGAGGAGCTCGACTTCACCGAGTCCATCTGGCCTCGACACTTCTCGGTGAAGGAGGCGGTCTTCCCCTTCGTGAAGTTCCCCGGCGTCGACACGCTGCTCGGGCCCGAGATGCGCAGCACCGGGGAGGTCATGGGCATCGACTCGGACTTCGGACGCGCCTACGCCAAGAGCCAGATCCAGGCGGGCAACAGCCTGCCGGCCTCGGGGACCCTGCTGGTCTCGATGCGCAGCGCGGACCACGCCGGGATCGCCGACCCGGTGAAGGAGTTCGTGGACTGCGGCTTCCGGGTGCTCGCCACCGAGGGCACCGCTCGGGCTCTCTTGGAGGCCGGGATCGCGGTCGAGCGGGTGAACAAGGTGCGCGAGGGCTCGCCCCACGTGATCGACCGGATCGAGGCCGGCGACGTCGACCTGGTGATCAACACCGTGAGCGGCGACCCCCAGGCCGTGCGCGACTCCTTCTCGATCCGCCGCGCGGCGCTCCAGCGCGGCACGCCCTACTTCACCACGCTGGCCGCCGCGCGCGCCGCGGCCGGCGCCATTCGCGCCCTGCGCCAGGGCTCCATCGGCGTGCGTTCGCTGCAGGAGATCCACGCCCCGCCCGACGCCTAGGAGACGAGCCCACGCCGTCGAGCCCGTTCGCCGACGCCCTCGAGGGGATCCTGGCGCCGCTGCGATTCGCTGCCGCCGCCGACTTCCGGCACATGGACCGGGTGAAGGACCTGGGCCGGAACGCCCGGGAGACCGCGGCGCGCGTCGAGGGGCTCGCGGTTCCCGAGGAGGCCCGGCGGGCGACGGCGCGGGTGGCCGGGACGGCGGATCGTCTCGACGCGCCGGAGCCCGACGCCCGACGTCGGGCCATCGCCGACGCGCTGGGGCGGCTCTCGCCCCTCGCCGACCCCGACTGGGCCCTCGGGGCCCTCGCTGCTCCGCTCTCGGTGCTTCCCGGTGTCGGTCCGCGTCGCGCCGAGACCCTGGCCCGGCGCGGTCTCGGGCGTGTCGCGGACCTCCTCTACCACCTGCCCACGCGCTACGACGACCGCCGCGAGCTGCTGCCGGTGGCGGAGCTCGAGGTGGGCCGTCGGGTCACCTTCGTGGCGCGGGTCCTCGGGGTGGGCGAGGTGCCCGGCCGCGACCGCCGGGGCCGGCGGCGCAAGCGGCTCGAGGCCGTGGTGGGCGACGACACCGGGACCATCCAGCTCAAGTGGTTCCACGGCGCCGACGTCCTCAAGGACATCGTGACCCAGGGCGCCCTGCTGCTCGTGACGGGCGAGGTGCGCCGCTACCGCTTCTCGAAGGAGCTGCTGCACCCCGAGGTGGACCTCCTGCGGGAGGACGCTGTGCCCGAGGACTCCGAGCTGCCCCGGGTCGTCGCGGACTACCCCGTGGTGGAGGGCGTCCCGCCGCGCACGCTGCGCCGGCTCGTGGGACTGGCGGTGGAGCGCTACGCGGATCTCGTCGTCGGACTCTTCCCGGCCGCGCAGCTTCCGGCCGCGACGCGGGCGTCGGCCGCCGAGGCCCTGAAGCAGGTGCACGCCCCGAGCGCCGACGCCGACGTGGAGGCCTTGCGGAAGCGCAGCTCCCCCGACCATCGTCGGCTGGTGCTCGAAGAGCTCTACCTGCTCGAGGTGGGCCTGGCCCTGCGCCGCGACCGCCGCCGGGCCGAGGACGGCATCCCCGTGGCGGGAGACGGGCCCCGCAGCCGCGGCGCGCCGTCCGCGCTGCCCTTCCGCCTGACGGGTGCCCAGGAGCGGGTGTGGTCGGAGATCCGCGCCGACCTCGCGCGGCCCCATCCCATGAACCGGCTGTTGCTCGGCGACGTGGGCAGCGGCAAGACCGCGGTCGCCCTGCTCGCCGCCGTGGCGGTTGCGGAGGCCGGAGGGCAGACGGCGCTGATGGCGCCGACGGAGCTGCTGGCGGAGCAGCACATGCGCACCCTGGAGCGGCTGGCCGGGCCCATGGGACTGCGCATCGAGCTCCTCACCGCCTCCCGGCCGAGGCCCGCCCTGGACGCCGCCCGCGAGGCGTTGGCCAGCGGGGCCGTGGACCTGGTCGTCGGCACCCACGCCCTGGTCCAGCGCGACGTCCGCTTCGCCGCCCTCACCCTGGCGGTGGTGGACGAGCAGCACCGCTTCGGGGTGCTCCAGCGCGCGGCCCTGGCCGCCAAGACCCGGGGCGCCCGCTCGCCCCACGTGCTGGTCATGACCGCCACGCCGATTCCCCGCACGCTGGCGCTCACCCTCTACGGGGAGCTCGATCTCTCGGTGATCGACGCGCTCCCGCCCGGCCGCGCCCCGGTCGTCACGGACGTGCTGCGCGAGGGGGAGGGTCGGCGCGTGGTGGAGCTCATCCGGGCCGCCACGGGCCGCGGCGAGCAGGTCTACGTGGTCTATCCCCTGGTGGAGGAGTCCGAGAAGCTCGACCTGCGGGCCGCCACCGACAGCGCCGAACGCGTGGCGCGCGCCTTCCCCGACCTCGCGGTCGACCTGGTCCACGGCCGACTCGACCCCGCGGCGCGCGCGGCCGCCATGGGCCGCTTCGAAGCCGGCGAGACCCACATCCTGGTGTCGACGAGCGTGGTCGAGGTGGGCGTCGACGTCCCGAACGCCACGCTCATGGTGGTGGAGCACGCCGAGCGCTTCGGGCTGGCCCAGCTGCACCAGCTCCGCGGCCGGGTGGGGCGGGGCGACCGGCCCGGCACCTGCCTGCTGGTGGCGCGCGGCGGCGGCGAGCAGAGCGAGGCGCGCCTGCGCGCCATGCTGGAGACCACGGACGGCTTCGCGATCGCCGACGCCGACCTGCGCATCCGCGGACCCGGCGAGTTCCTCGGCACCCGCCAGTCGGGACTCCCGGACCTGCGCATCGCCGACCTGACCCGGGACGCCGCGCTCGTGGTGGCGGCCCGGGAGGCGGCGCTGGCCACGGTCGCGGGGGACCCGCACCTGCGCAGCCACGGGGAGCTCGCCCGCGCCGTGCGCGCGCGCTGGGGCGAGAAGCTGGCCCTGGCCGACGTGGGCTGATGGGGCGGGGTCAGGAATCGCGCGGATGGACGTGCTTGCAGAGCACCCAGTGGCTGTCGACCACGCCCGCGCGGTTGCGCACCGCCACCTTGCAGCGGCTTCCGTCCACGGAGGTCCGGAGCAGGACGCCCTTCCCGGACCAGTAGCGGCCGGCGCGGTGATCGACGTAGACCGGGCTTCCCTTGCGCGGCAGCCACAGGCAGCCCGCGCTGCCGAGGGCCAGGCCGAGGAGCAGGCTCGCGGCGATGGCTCGATGCATCGCCCAGGGGATCGGCGGATCGCACGAGCGGCTTGATCGCGGCGCTTTGCCCGGCTCGATCGCAGCCCTGGAGAACCGCCTCGAATCAGGCAGGGGCAGCCCTAGAGAACCGCCTCGA
>CAYTZH010000072.1:5996-15732 GCA_964442285.1 uncultured Spirochaetales bacterium
AGCCCTGGAGAACCGCCTCGAATCAGGCAGGGGCAGCCCTAGAGAACCGCCTCGATCAGGCAGGGGCCGTCGGCCGCCAGGCCCTTCTCGAGAGCGGCGACCAGCGCGTCGGCCGTCTCGACCCGCTCGCCGGGCACGCCGTAGCCCCGGGCCAGGGCCACCCAGTCCGGCGCCGGTCGCGAGAGATCCGTGAGGCCCAGGGCGGTGGGGCCGGGCTCCGCGACGCCCGCCCGCGCCAGCTCCACCTGCAGGATCCGGTAGCTGCGGTTGGCGCAGATCAGGTTCACGACCCGCAGGCCCTCCCGGGCCTGGGTCCACAGGGCCTGGGTGGTGTACAGCCCGCCGCCATCGGCCTGGAAGGCGACCACGGGCCGGTCGGGGCAGGCGAGGGCCGCGCCCGTCGCCACCGGCAGGCCCTGACCGATCGAGCCGCCGGTGAGGCCGAGGTAGGTGTGGCGGGGGCCGCGCTGGCTCTGCAGGAAAAAGGGGCCGCCACTCGTCGCCGCCTCCTCCATGACCACGGCCCCCTCCGGAAGGACCGCCGCCAGGGCGGCGCCGAGGGCTCCCGGGTCGAGCGTGCCGCTGGGGCGCTCGGGTCGTTCCGCCGGCGTCGTCTCCGGGTCGCCGGCCGCCAGCGCGTCGGCCAGGGCCTCGAGGGCGGCCTCCACGTCCTCCCGCGGTCCGGCCAACACCGCAGCGCGACAGCTGTCGGGTACGAGGTCGCTCGGGACGCCCGGGTAGGAGAAGAACCCCACCGGGGAAGGGGCGCCGGCCAGGACGAGGCGGTCGACCCGGGAGAGCGCGTCGAGGGCCTGCTCCGGGAAGTAGGGCAGCCGCTCGACGACGGGCAGGCCGCCCCCGCGCTCGAGCCGCGCCGGGAAGGTCTCGCAGATGAGGCGCGCGCCGGTGGCGGCCGCGATGCGCCCGGCGGCGCGCAGCGCCGCCTCCCGCAGGCCGCGGGCGCCGAGCAGCAGGGCGGGGGCGCGGGCCTCGCGGAGGTGCCTCGCCACAGCGTCGATGCGGGCCGACTCCACGGGGGGCGCGAGCGACCGCGGGCGGGGCGCGGCGGCCCGCGTCGCCTCGCCCTGGGCCACATCGCTCGGCACCACCAGGGTGGCCACCAGGCCGGGCGGCGCGCTGGCCGCGGCCAGGGCCTCGTCCGCGTCCTCGGCCAGGGAGGCGGCGTCCCGGGCGCGTCGGAACCAGCCCGAGACCGGCCGCGCCAGGCTCTCGAGATCCGAGGTCAGGGGGGCGTCGAAGGGGAGGTGGGCGTCGGGATGGTCGCCCACCAGGTTCAGCACGGGCGAGCGGGCCCGCCAGGCGTTGTGGAGATTGGCGATCCCGTTGGCGAAGCCGGGGCCGTGGTGGAGCAGGGTGAGGGCGGGGCGGTCGGCCATCCGACCGAAGCCGTCGGCGGCGCCGGTGCACACGCCTTCGAAGAGGCAGAGCACGGCGCGGATGCCGGACTGTCGATCCAGGGCGGCCACCAGGGCCATCTCGGAGGTGCCCGGGTTGGCGAGGCACAGGTCGACGCCGCCCGCGGCCAGGGTCTGGAGCAGGCGCTCGGCGCCGTTCATGAATCTCCCTTCCCGCGCCCCCCCGAGGGGCCCAAAAAGACTGGAAAATCCAGTCGTTCCAGTCTAGTCTCCGGCCGCCTTCAGGGTGCCCCGGAGGGGCCGCCTGCATCGCGGTGCCCCCCACCCCGACGCCAATCGACGCCTCACTCGCTCCGGGAGATCGCGGAAGACATGACCCTTGCAGCCTTCGTCGCCTCGCTGCTGGCCATCGCCGCCGGCTTGTACCTCTACCAACGGGTGCTCGCCGCGCCCGCCCAGAACCCGAAGGCTCTCGAGATCGCGGACGCCATCTCGACCGGCGCCTCGGCGTTCCTCAACCGGCAGTATCGCACCGTCGCCTACGTCGGCCTCCCGATTTTCCTGATCGTCTGGATCTTCCTCGGCTGGTGGTCGGCCTTCGGCTTCGCCCTGGGCGCGCTCGCGAGCGCCGCGGCGGGCTTCGTCGGCATGAACGTCTCGGTGCGGGGCAACGTCCGCGTCGCCGAGGCGGCGGAGTCGGGCTTCGGCCGCGCCTTCAGCCTGGCCTACGAGGGCGGCGCCGTCACGGGTCTCATGGTGGTCGGCCTGGGCCTGCTCTCGCTGACGATCCTGGTGGCCCTGATCGGTGAGGGGAGCGAGACGGCGGGCCTGCTCGGACTGGCCTTCGGCGGCTCCCTGATCTCCGTCTTCGCCCGACTCGGCGGCGGCATCTTCACCAAGGGCGCCGACGTGGGTGCGGACCTCGTCGGCAAGGTGGAGGCCAACATCCCCGAGGACGACCCGCGCAACCCCGCCGTGATCGCCGACAACGTGGGCGACAACGTCGGCGACTGCGCCGGCATGGCCGCCGACCTCTTCGAGACCTACGGCGTGACCGCGGCCGCGGCCATGCTCCTGGCCCACATCCTCTTCCCCGAGTCGCGTGCGCTCTTCCTCTATCCGCTCGCCATCGGGGCCGTCAGCATCATCGGCACCCTGGTGGCGATCCCGTTCGTGAAGATCGAGGAGCCCGCGCCGGGCCAGCAGCCCGCGGTGATGGGCGCGATGTACAAGGGACTCGGCATCGCGACCGGCGTCTCCCTCCTGCTCATGCTGGTGCTGAACCTGCTCGTCGACACCTCGGCCACCTCCGCGAGCGGCGCCGTGATCTCCGACATGCGCCTCTGGCTCTGCGCGGCCCTGGGCATGGCCGTCACCGCCGTCATGATGTGGATCACCGACGTCTACACCGGCGACGGCTCCCGCTTCGTCGAGCGCATCGCCGACGCGAGCCAGGGCGGTCACGCCACCAATATCATCTCGGGGCTCGCCGTCGGCATGCAGTCGACGGTCGTGCCGGTGGTGGTCATCGTGCTCGCCATGCTGTTCTGCTTCGAGCTGGCGGGCCTGTTCGGCGTGGGCATCGCCGCCATGAGCATGCTCTCCATGGCCGGCATCGTGGTCTCCATCGATGCCTACGGCCCCATCACGGACAACGCCGGCGGCATCGCCGAGATGGCCGAGATGGGCGATGCGGTCCGCGCGGTGACCGACCCCCTCGACGCCTTCGGCAACACCACCAAGGCGGTGACCAAGGGCTACGCCATCGCCTCGGCGGGACTGGCGGCCCTGGCGCTCTTCGCCGACTACATCGAGAAGCTCGGGGGCGGTGCCTCCTTCGACCTCGCCGACACGAGCGTGCTGGCCGGCCTCTTCCTCGGCGCCATGGTGCCGTTCATCTTCGCCTCCCTGGCCATGAACGCGGTCGGCGTCGCGGGCCAGAAGGTGGTGGACGAGGTGCGGCGCCAGTTCAAGGAGATCCCCGGCATCATGGAGGGGACGGCCAAGCCCGACTACAGCACCTGCGTGGACATCGTCACCCAGGCCGCGCTGCGCCAGATGATCGCCCCGGCGCTCATTCCGGCGCTGATCCCCATCGCGGTGGGACTGCTCATCGGCCCCGCGGCCCTCGGCGGCCTGCTCATCGGCTCGATCGTGGCGGGCGTCTGCGTGGCCATCTCCATGACCACGGGCGGCGCCGCATGGGACAACGCCAAGAAGTTCATCGAGAGCGGCGCGTACGGCGGCAAGGGCTCCGAGGCCCACAAGGCGTCGGTGACGGGCGACACGGTCGGCGATCCCTACAAGGACACCGCCGGGCCCGCCATCAACCCGATGCTCAAGCTCATCAACATCGTTGCGCTGCTGATCGTCCCGTTTCTGTAGTCGGGGGTCGCCACGGAAGGGGAGGACCGCCATCCGCGCGATCGGCTGAAGCGCGTCCTCGGACTTCCGGATGCCGTGCTGCTGGTGGTGTCGTCGGTGGTGGGCCTGGGGATCTTCCTCACGCCCGGCCAGATCGCCGACCTGCTGCCCCACCCGGGCCTGATCTTCGCCGCCTGGCTGGCCGGGGGGCTCCTCTCCCTCACCGGCGCCCTCGCCAACGCCGAGCTCGGCGCCATGTTCCCGCGCGCCGGCGGCGACTACGTCTACCTGCGCGAGGCCTTCCATCCCCTGGCCGGCTTCCTGGCGGGCTGGCTCTCCTTCTTCGTCATCTTCGTGGGCACCATCGCGACCCTCGCCGTGGGCTTCGCCGCCAGCCTCGCGCCCTTCCTGGGCTACGGCCCCGAGGGCGAGCTGGCCGTCGCCATCGGGGTGACGCTGGTGACCTCGGCCCTGAACTACGTGGGCGTCCGCTGGGGCGCCCTCGCCAACAACCTCACCGCCGGGGTCAAGATCCTGGCCCTGGCGGCCTTCGGCCTCGTCGGGCCGCTGCTCGGCGACGGCGATCCGGACGGCCTGCGGCCCCTGGTCGCGGGTGCCGCCGGGGCCGCGCCCCTGGCGGCCTTCGGGCTGGCGCTCTCGCCGGTGCTCTTCAGCTACCTGGGCTGGAACGCCACCGTCTACGTGGCGAGCGAGATCCGGCACCCGGGGCGCAACGTCCCCCTGTCCCTGTTCTGGGGAATCGGAATCTGCACGGGCATCTACCTGGTGGTGAACGCGGTCTACCTCTTCGCGCTGCCGATGGACGCGCTGCGCGGGACCGAGAACGTAGGCGAGGCCGCGGCGCGCTCGCTCTTCGGGCCCGTGGGCGGCGTGCTGGTGGCCGGCTTCGTGCTGGCCTCCATCCTCGGTACCCTGAACGCGACCATCCTGGTGGGACCGCGCATCGCCTACGCCATGGCCCTCGACGGCCTCTTCTTCCGCGGGCTCGACCGCTCCCACGCCCGCTTCGACACGCCCCACGTGGCCATCGCGCTGCAGTGTGCGGCTACCGTGGCGGTGCTCATCCTCCTCGAGGGCTTCGAGAGCACGCTCCTCACCAGCGCCCTGAACTACACCACCTTCGCCATCGTGCTGGCCACCATGGCCGACACGGCGGCGCTCTTCACCCTGCGCCGCACCCGGCCGGAGCGGCCCCGGCCCTACCGGGCCTGGGGCTACCCCTGGCTGCCGGCCCTCTACCTGCTGGCCAACGCCGCGATCGCCGTGGCGCTGATCGCGGGCAGCCCCCAGGAGGCAACCACCACCGTGGCCATGCTCGCCCTCGCGCTGCCCTTCTACGCGCGCTTCGCCCGGGCCGGCGCCCGCCGCTGAGGCGCCGGGGCCGGCGCTTGCCGGAATCCGATTTCTGCAATAGTTTTGGGTAATTAGCCCTAGCAGGGCCGCGGCCCGACCCCACGCCGCCGCCCGCCGAGGCCCGCTCCGATGTCCTTCCGTCACGACTTCCACAAGCTCAACCGCCTGCCGCCCTATGTCTTCGCCGAGGTCAACGATCTGAAGGCGGCCGCTCGTCGCGCCGGCGAGGACATCGTGGACCTGGGCATGGGGAACCCGGATCTCGCCACGCCGACCCACGTGGTGGAGAAGATCTGCGAGTCGGCCCAGAACGCCCGCAACCACCGCTACTCGGCGTCCCGCGGCGTGCCGAACCTGCGGGGTGCCATCTGCGAGTGGTACCAGCGCGGCTGGCAGGTGGAGCTCGACCCGGACTCCGAGGCCATCGTCACCATCGGCTCCAAGGAGGGGCTCGCCCACTTCGTGCTGATGACCGTCGGACCGGGGGACGTGGTGCTGGTGCCCGACCCCACGTATCCGATCCACCAGTACTCGGTGATCATCGCCGGGGGCGACCTGCGCACGGTTCCCCTCTCGCCCGGCGTGGACTTCATCGCCAGCCTGGAAGAGGCCATGTCGCGCACCTGGCCGAAGCCGAAGATGCTGCTGCTGTCGTTCCCGCACAACCCGACCACCATGGTGGTGGACCTGGCGTTCTTCGAGCGGGTCGTGGACTTCGCGCGGGCCCACGACCTGATGGTCCTGCACGACTTCGCGTACGCCGAGATCTGCTACGACGGCTACCGTCCGCCCAGCATCCTCCAGGTGCCCGGGGCGCGGGACGTGGCGATCGAGTTCACCTCGCTCTCCAAGAGCCACTCCATGGCCGGCTGGCGGGTGGGCTTCGCCTGCGGCAACCGGGAGATGGTGGGCGCCCTGGCGCGCATCAAGAGCTATCTCGACTACGGCATCCCCACGCCGATCCAGGTCGGTGCCATCGTGGCCCTGCGCGGTCCCCAGGACTGCGTCGCGGAGGCCGTGGGCACCTACCGGGAGCGTCGAGACGCCCTGGTCGACGGCCTCAGCGCGCCGGGCGAGGGCGCCTGGAAGATCGAGAAGCCCTTCGGGACCATGTTCGTGTGGGCGCCACTGCCCGAGGCCTGGCGCTCGGCCGGCTCCCTGGAGTTCAGCAAGCGGCTGCTCGCCGAGGCCGGCGTGGCGGTGTCGCCCGGCATCGGGTTCGGCGAGCACGGCGACGGCCACGTGCGCATGGCCCTGGTGGAGAACGTGCACCGGATCCGGCAGGCGGTCCGGGGCATCCGGCGCTTCCTGCGGGAGTCGGGGGCATGAGCGAGGCCGTCGGCATCGGACTGGTCGGGTTCGGCACCATCGGTACCGGTGTGGCGAAGGTGCTGCGCCGGAACGCCGAGGTGATCGCGGAGCGCCTGGGCTTTCCGCTCCGGCTGGTACGCATCAGCGATCTCGACACCGAGCGGGATCGCGGCGTCGATCTCTCGGGCGTCCGCTTCGACGCGGATACCGACGGCCTGCTGACGGACTCCGACGTCCAGATCGTGGTGGAGCTGATCGGGGGCTACGACACCGCCCGCCGGGTGATGCTCCGGGCCATCGAGAACGGCAAGCACGTGGTGACGGCAAACAAGGCCCTGCTGGCGCTGCACGGCAGCGAGATCTTCGACGCCGCCGCGGCCCGCGGCGTGGACGTCGCCTTCGAGGCGAGCGTGGGCGGGGGCATCCCCATCCTGCGGGCCCTCCGCGAGGGCCTCTCGGCCAACCGCATCGAGTCGCTGCACGGCATCATGAACGGCACCACCAACTACGTCCTCACCGAGATGGAGCGGACGGGGGAGCCCTTCGAGGCGGTGCTCAAGCGCGCCCAGGACCTGGGCTATGCCGAGGCCGACCCGACCTTCGACGTGGACGGGATCGACGCGGCCCACAAGCTGACCCTGCTGGTGGCCATGGCGTTCGGCGCCCGCCTCACCTTCAAGGACATCCCCACCGAGGGCATCCGCGGGCTGCTCCCGGTGGACTTCGACGCCGCCCGGGGCTTCGGCTTCGTGTTCAAGCTCCTGGGCATCGCCAAGTGCCACCGGGAGGCCGGCGACGAGGACCGGGTGGAGGCGCGGGTGCACCCCACGCTGATCCCGGCCGACCACCTGCTGGCGAAGGTGGACGGGGCCATGAACGCCATCGCGGTGCAGGGCGACGCCGTGGGCCCGACCCTCTTCTACGGCGCCGGCGCCGGGGAGCTGCCCACGGCCAGCGCCGTGGTGGCCGACCTGATGGAGATCGCCCGCGAGCTGCGCCGGGGCACCGCGGGGCGCGTGGCGCCGCTCTCCTACGTGCCCCAGGCGCTCCGGGCCAAGCCGCTGGTACCCCTGGCGTCCCTGGAGGGCCGCTTCTACCTGCGCTTCCACGCCCTCGACCGTCCGGGCGTGCTCTCCCACATCGCGGGCGCCCTCGGCGACCAGGAGATCGGGATCGAGTCGGTGATCCAGCGCGGCCGCGGCGGCGAGGCGGGCTCGGTGCCGGTCATCATCCTGACCCACCCGGCCCGGGAGGCGGCGGTGCGCAGCGCGCTGGCGGAGATCGATCGCCTGCCGGACGTCACGGCCCCCACGCGGCTCGTGCGGATCGAGGAGGATCTGTGATCCTCTTCGCGGAGGACCCGTGAGCGAGAAGCCCGCCTATCGCGCCTGGTTCCAGAGCTTCCGCAATGCCGAGGAGCGCTATCCCCTCGATCGGGTGATCTACACCGACGCCGAGGGCGGTCTCCTATCCGTCGAGCACGACATGGCGGAGCTCAAGAAGACGTCCGCCGAAGAGTGGAAGCGCCGCTTCGAGGAGCGGGCCCACAAGACCGACTGGCCCTACGGCTCGGGGGTCTGGGGCAAGAAGGAGTGGGTGCTCCCGGAGATCGACAACGAGAACGTGGTCTCCATGTACGAGGGGCACAGCAACCTCTTCTGGGCCGAGCGCTACGGCCGCGAGGTGGGGCTGGAGGAGCTCTGGCTGAAGCTCTGCGGCAACTCCCACACGGGGTCGTTCAAGGACCTGGGCATGACCGTGCTGGTCTCCCAGGTGAAGGAGATGATCGCCCAGGGGTCGTCGGTCCGGGCGGTGGCGTGCGCCTCCACGGGCGACACCTCCGCGGCGCTCTCGGCCTACGCCGCCGCGGCCGGGATCCCGGCGGTGGTCTTCCTGCCCCGGGGCAAGATCTCCGTGGCGCAGCTCATCCAGCCCGTGTCCAACGGCGCCATCGTCTTCGCCCTGGATACGGACTTCGACGGCTGCATGGAGATCGTGCGCGAGGTCGCCGAGCGCGACGGCATCTACCTGGCCAACTCCATGAACAGCCTGCGGGTGGAGGGCCAGAAGACCGTCGGCATCGAGATCGCCCAGCAGTTCGACTGGAACGTGCCCGACTGGATCGTGATCCCCGGTGGCAACCTGGGCAACGTGTCGGCCCTGGCGAAGGGGCTCGACATGCTCGTCGAGCTGGGTCTGGTGGACAAGCGGCCGCGGCTGGTGCTGGCCCAGGCGGAGCACGCCAACCCCCTCTACCGGGCCTACCAGCGCGGCTGGGAGACCTTCGAGCCGATCCACGCCCGCAAGACCCTGGCCTCGGCCATCCAGATCGGGAACCCGGTCTCTGCGCCCAAGGCCATCGACGCCCTCCAGCGCTACGACGGCATCGTCGAGCAGGCGAGCGAGGCCGAGCTGGTGGAGGCGGCCATGCACGCCGACCGCACGGGCCTGTTCAACTGCCCCCACACGGGCGTGGCGCTGGCGGCCATGGTCAAGCTGGTGGAGCGCGGCGTGATCCGCAAGAGCGACCGGGTGGTCGTCATCTCGACCGCCCACGGTCTCAAGTTCGTCGAGTACAAGGTCGGCTACCACCAGATGCAGCTCGAGGGCATCACCTCCGGCGATCCGAACCCGCCCATCGAGCTGCCCGCCGACTACGGGACGGTGCGCGATCGGATGCTCTCCGAGATCGACCGGCGCTTCGGGACCTGATGTTCACGGGTATCGTCGAGCGGGTAGGGGAGGTGCGCGAGGCCACGCCGACGGGCGAGGTGGTCCGCTTCGCCCTCGAGGCCGGCCCCGTGGCCGAGGGCGTGGCCATCGGCGACAGCGTCGCCATCAACGGCGCCTGCCTCACGGTGACCCGGGCCGAGGCCGGTACGCTCTACTTCGAGGCCGTGCAGGAGACCCTGCAGCGCACGTCCCTGTCGGGGCTCGGCCCCGGCACGCGCGTCAACCTGGAGCGGGCCCTGCGCGCCGACCAGCGCCTCGACGGCCACATCGTGCAGGGACACGTGGACGCCACCGGCGAGGTCGAGCGCCTGGAGCGCCGGGGCGACGACGTGCGTCTGTACGTGCGCTGCCCCGCGGAGTTCGCCGACCAGCTCGTCGAGAAGGGCTCCGTGGCCATCGACGGCGTCTCCCTCACGGTGGTGGGCGTCCGCGACGCGGGCTTCGACGTCGCGCTGATTCCCCACACCCTGGCGATCACCACCCTGGGCGACCGCCAGCCGGGCGACCGGGTGAACCTCGAGGCCGACGTCCTCGGCAAGTACGTCAAGAAGTACGTCGAGCGCATCCTGCAGCGCTAG
>CAYTZH010000073.1:0-15160 GCA_964442285.1 uncultured Spirochaetales bacterium
TCGACATCGTCGCCCAGCCGCCCGGCAAGCGGCTCCAGAACGTGAACCTGCTCTCGGGCGGCGAGAAGACCCTGACCGCCATCGCCCTGCTGGTCGCCCTGTTCCAGGTCCGCCCCTCGCCCTTCTTCCTGCTCGACGAGGTGGACGCTGCGCTCGACGATGCCAACGTGGGCCGCTTCAACGAGATCGTGCGCGACATGGCCAAGGACTCCCAGTTCCTGGTGATCACCCACAACAAGCGCACCATCGAGATCGCGGACATGCTCTACGGCGTCACCATGGAAGACCGGGGCGTGAGCAAGCTGGTCGGCGTCGAGCTGCACTGAACCTGCGCATCGCCCATCTTCCAGGTGCAACACACCAGCAGGTCGGCACCCCCGGTGTCGTCGCTCGGTGACCGGGGCCGTAAAGGGCCTCCGGCTTTCCGCCGATGTCTCCCTCGTGGGAATCCCGGCTCCTGGTTCCGGGGATCCCTCGACGGAGGTCCCGGCGGAAATGTCCAGCAACCGTCCGGACCCGCGTGGGGGGCGCGGACGCTCGAAGCGACGCCGCCGTGCGCTCCTGGCGCTCCTGCTCGCCCTGGGCGTCGGGGCCGCGCTGTTCGCGCCCGGCTTCATCGAGCTGGCGGCGCCGCCGGCTCTGCTGCCCGTGGCCCGGCCGCATGGGGAGGTGCGCCCCGGGCCGCTCCCCCCGCTGCGCCGCCCGTGGAGCCTCGACTTCTCGCTCGGGCCGCTGCTCGAGCTCTTCGAAGAGGCCCTGAACGGCCGGCCCCTCGACGTGCGTCGACCCGCCCGGATGCCGCTGCCGCCGCCCCCCCGCGACCACAGCCACGACATCCTCCTGAACGACCTGCCCCAGATCGCCCAGGGCTGGGTTCCGCCGAGCGCCGGCGCCCCGGCCCCGGCTCCGCCGGCGCGCGGCCGGCCTCCGAGGCCGCCGGCGGGTCCCCTGAGCGGGCCGATCACGTCGGGTCCCGACCGCGACGCCGGCTCCGGCGCACCGGCGGTCTTCTCTCCGGACCCCTCGTCCTCGGGCTCCGACAGCGCGCCGGCAGCGGTTCCGGAGCCGGGCGCGGGGCCGTTGCTCGCGCTGGGCGCGCTGCTCCTGCTCCGCCGTCGCCGCCGCTAGCGGCCGGCGGGCCGGGGGCGGTCGGCCGGCCGGCGGCGGGACCCGACAAGCGGCCCGCGGCTGGTATCCTGCGCGCGCCATGCTGCCCTTTCCCGTCCCGCCGTGGATCCAGCCCTTGGTGGAGTTCGCCTATGCGAACCCCACCGCACTCCTGCTGCTCTCGGCCGCGTTGCCGGCGGTCCTCGGTCTCTACGGGGCCTTGCGCGGGCGCAGCGCAGCGCCGGAGCCCGAGCGCGCCCCGCGCGTCGAGCCCGGGGCGCCCGCCGAGGTCGCCGCTCCGGCCGCGGTCGCCGAGCCCGAGGCGCCCGTCCCGCTCGAGCCAGAGCCCGAGCCCGTTGCCGAGGCCCCGCCCCCGGTCGAGCCCGTCGCCGAGGTGTCGCCCCCGGTCGAGCCCGTCGCCGAGGTGTCGCCCCCGCGGGTGCGGCTGCGCGACCGGCTGACCCGCACCTCCCAGGCGCTGGTCGGCCGGATGGAGCAGCTCCTGGGCGGTCGCCCCCTCGACGCCGAGCTGCTCGAGGAGCTCGAGCTGCTGCTCTTCTCGGCGGACCTGGGGGTGCGGACCGCCGAGAGCCTGCTCGACACCGTGCGCAAGGAGGCGGCCGGCCGCGACGCCGCGGGCGTGCGCGCGGTGCTCCGGAACGCCATCGCCGCCAAGCTCGCGCGGGTGCAGACCCCGCCGCCGGCCCTGGCCGGCCCGCCCCACGTGATCCTCGTGCTCGGGGTGAACGGCTCGGGCAAGACCACCACCATCGGCAAGCTGGCCGCGCGCCACCTGGCGGCGGGCCGCTCGGTCATCCTCGGCGCCGGCGACACCTTCCGCGCCGCCGCCATCGAGCAGCTCCAGGCCTGGGGCGAGCGGGTCGGGTGCCCGGTGGTCGCCGGCCAGGCGGGCGGCGACCCCGCGGCGGTCGCGTTCGATACCGTCAAGGCCGCCGTCGCCCGCGAGGCCGACGTCGCCATCGTCGACACCGCCGGGCGGCTCCAGACCCACAAGCCCCTCATGGAGGAGCTCTCGAAGATCTCCCGGGTGCTGGGCCGAGACGTGGACGGCGCCCCCCACGAGACCCTCCTGGTGCTCGACGCCAACACCGGCCAGAACGCGCTCTCCCAGGCGCGTCTGTTCACCGAGGCGGCCCAGGTCACCGGGCTCGTCCTCACCAAGCTCGACGGCACGGCCAAGGGCGGCGTCCTGGTGGGCCTGGCCGACGAGCTGGGCCTCCCGGTGCGCTACGTCGGAGTCGGCGAGCAGGTGGATGACCTGCGCGCGTTCGACGCCGGCGAGTTCGTGGAGGCCTTGTTCGAGGAGTAGCGCCGTGTCCTTCGTCCTCGCGCTCGATCAGGGAACCACCTCGTCCCGAGCCCTCGTCTTCGGCGAGGACGGGCGCATCGTGGCGCTCGACCAGCACGAGTTCACCCAGCACTTTCCCAGGCCCGGCTGGGTGGAGCACGATCCGCAGGAGATCTGGGAGAGCCAGCTCCGGGCGGCCCGGGGCGCGCTGGCCAGGGCCGGTGCATCCGCCGCCGACGTGCGCGCCGTCGGCATCACCAACCAGCGCGAGACGGCCCTGGTCTGGGACCGCGCCACGGGGGAGCCGATCCACCGGGCGATCGTCTGGCAGTCGCGCCAGACCGCGCCGATCTGCGACGACCTGCGCGCCCGCGGCCTCGAGGAGGAGGTGCGGGCCCGCACCGGTCTGGTCATCGACGCCTACTTCTCCGGCACCAAGATCCGCTTCATCCTCGACGCGGTCGACGGCGCCCAGGCCCGGGCCGAGCGGGGCGAGCTCTGCTTCGGCACGGTGGACACCTGGCTGCTCTGGAAGCTCACCGGGGGGCGCGTCCACGCCACCGAGTACTCGAACGCCTCGCGCACGCTGATCTACAACATCCACACCCGGGACTGGGACGACCTGCTCCTGGAGGCCCTGCGCATCCCCCGGAGCCTGCTGCCCGAGGTGCGCGACTCGAGCGGGACGTTCGGCAGCATCGACGCCGATCTGCTCGGCGCCGAGATCCCGGTGGCGGGCGTGGCGGGGGACCAGCAGGCCGCCCTCTTCGGGCAGGCCTGCACGGCGCCGGGTCGCGCCAAGAACACCTACGGCACCGGCTGTTTCCTGCTGATGAACACCGGGGCCGAGGCGCCGCGCTCGAAGACGGGCCTGGTTACCACCATCGCCTGGGGCCTGGACGGGCGGGTCGAGTACGCCCTCGAGGGCAGCATCTTCGTGGCCGGCGCCGCCATCCAGTGGCTGCGGGACGGCCTCGGTCTGCTGGCGGATGCCGCCGAGAGCGACGCCGTGGCCCGCACGGTGGAGGACACGGGCGGCGTCTACCTGGTGCCCGCGTTCGTCGGCCTGGGGGCGCCCTACTGGGACGAGCGGGCCCGGGGCGCCCTCGTCGGGCTCACCCGGGGGACGGGTCGGGCACACCTGGTGCGGGCGGCCCTCGAGTCCATCGCGTACCAGACCCGCGACGTGGTGGAGTGCGTCGCCGACGACTCCGGCCTGGCGCTCGACGCCCTGCGCGTGGACGGCGGGGCCAGCCAGAACGACTTCCTGATGCAGTTCCAGGCCGACGTGCTCGGTGTCCCGGTGTACCGGCCGCCGAGCGTGGAGGTGACCGCGTTCGGCGCCGCCGCCCTGGCGGGCATGGGCGTGGGCCTGTGGTCGGATCGCTCGGCCCTCGAGCGCCTGGTGGAGGGCGGGCGCAGCTTCGAGCCCGCCCTCGACGCCCACCGGCGCGATGCCCTCTACGCCGGCTGGAAGCGCGCCGTGGAGCGCGCCCGCGACTGGGCCGCGGACGACGCGTGAGCCCGCCGGGCCGGCCGGCGCGGCCGCTGGTGATCGCGCACCGCGGCGCCTCCGCCTACCGGCCCGAGAACACGCCCTCGGCCTACGCCCTCGCCATCGAGCAGGGCGCCGACATGATCGAGATCGACCTCCACCGCACCCGCGACGGCGCCATCGTGGTGACCCACGACGCGGAGCTCGAAGGTCTCGGGGGCCGGGGCGAGATCGCCGACGCCTCCCGGACGGAGGTGCGGGCGCTGGACGCGGGCGACGGCCAGCGCGTGCCCCTGCTCGACGAGGTGCTCGACGGCTACGGCGCACGCATCGCCTTCAACCTGGAGATCAAGCAGCCGCGCCGCGGGCCCTATCCGGGCCTGGAGCGTGCAGCCTGGGCGGCGGTGGAGGCGCGCGCGCTCGGCCAGGCGGTCCTCTTCTCCTCGTTCTGGGATCCGGTCCTCGAACGCCTGCGGGCCCAGGCGCCAGCGGCCCGCATCGCGCTGCTGCTCTCGCGGCACCATCCCCGCGATGCGGTCGCCCGGGCGCGGGCCCTGGGCGCCGAGGCGGTGAACCCCGAGGCGGGTCTGGTCACCGCGGCGCTGGTCGAGGAGGCCCACGCCGCGGGCCTGGCGGTCTACCCCTTCACGGTCGACGACGAGGCGCTGATGCGGCGCTTCCTCGACTGGGGGGTCGATGGCCTGTTCACCAACGTTCCCGATCGGTTCCGGGCTCTGGTCCCCTTGGGGGCGAAGGTGGTCGGAGACTGATGGGCGGGCCCTGCCGGTCGGGTGCCGACCGCGCTCCATTCGAGAGGGAGCTTCCTCACCCTACGGTTGTCTTGACATTTCCAGCAGGTATACCGTATTCATTTGGCTCTCCTACCGAGTGACCTAATGAAACCCCACCCCCACGAGTCCCAGCTCGATGCCATCGACCTGCAGATCCTCGACCTGCTGCAGGAGAACTGCAAGCAGCCGCTGGCCGCCATCGGCGCCAAAGTCGGCTTGAAGGCGCCCTCGGTCATGGAGCGCGTCCACAAGCTCGAGGAGGCGGAGATCATCCAGGGCTATACCGCCGTGCTCGATGCCCGCGCCCTGGGCAAGGACGTCACCGCCTTCATCGGGGTCTCGATCGGTCATCCCAAGGGGATCGGCGCCTTCGAGCGTCAGATTGCCGGCATTCCCGAGGTGCTCGACTGCCACCACGTCACCGGCAACCACACGCTGATGGTGAAGGTGAAGACCGCGAACACCGAGAGCCTCGAGCGCCTGATCGATGGCATGCGCTCCATCGAGGGCGTGACCCGCACGGAGACCATGGTCGTGCTCTCCACCCACGCCGAGCGTACGCGCATCGGCCTCGAGATCGAGTCGGCGCCCCCGCCTCGTCGCCGCACCCACGAAGGAGGAAAGGCATGACCTCCGGTCGCAACGCCTTCGGACGCTACCCCCGCCACGGGCTCTACGACCCGGCCCGCGAGCGCGACGCCTGCGGCGTCGGCTTCGTCGCCAACATCCGCGGGGAGAAATCCCACGACATCATCGTCAAGGGCATCCAGGTGCTCGAGAACCTCGAGCACCGGGGCGCCTGCGGCTGCGACCCGGAGACGGGCGACGGCGCGGGCATGATCATCCAGATCCCGGACGCCTTCCTGCGAAGGGAGACCGCGGCCCTGGGAATCGCGCTCCCGGAGCCGGGCCGCTACGCGGTGGGGATGGTCTTCTTGGCCCAGGACGAGGCAGCCGCGGCGCGCCAGGCCGCGCTGCTCGAGGAGACGGTGCGGGCGGAGGGCCAGGAGGTCCTCGGCTGGCGCGACGTGCCCCACGACCCCCAGGCCATCGGCTGGGTCGCCCGGGAGGGCATGCCCCGCATCCGCCAGCTCTTCGTCCAGGCCCGGGGGGCGGAGGCCGACGACGTGCAGGCCTTCGAGCGGCGTCTCTACGTGATCCGGCGTCGGGTCGAGAAGGCCGTCGCCGCGGAGCACGGCGATCGCCACTTCTTCTACGTCCCGAGCTTCTCGGCGCGCACCCTGGTCTACACGGGGATGCTGATCTCGCGCCAGATTCCCACCTTCTACCCGGATACGCGGGACCCGGAGTTCGTCTCCGCCCTGTGTCTGGTTCACTCGCGCTACAGCACCAACACCCTCGGCGCCTGGGACCTGGCCCACCCGTTCCGCTACCTCGCCCACAACGGCGAGATCAACACGGTGCAGGGCAACCAGTACTGGATGGACGCCCGGGAGGGGACGATGGCTTCGTCGCTCCTCGGCGACGACCTGAAGAAGCTGTACCCGATCGTCCGGGACGGGGCCTCCGACTCGGCCCGCTTCGACAACGCCCTGGAGTTCCTCTGCCTGACCGGTCGGGAGCTGCCCGAGGCGGTGTTGATGATGATCCCCGAGGCCTGGGAGAACCAGGAGGACATGGACCCGGACCTCCGGGCCTACTACGAGTACCACTCCTTCCTGATGGAACCCTGGGATGGCCCGGCCTCCATCGCCTTCACCGACGGCCGGCTGATCGGCGCCGTGCTCGACCGCAACGGGCTGCGTCCCTCGCGCTACGTGGTGACCAAGGACGGGTTCGTGGTCATGGCATCCGAGGTCGGCGTGACGCCGATCGAGCCGGAGAACGTGCTGCTCAAGGAGCGGCTGCATCCCGGCAAGATCTTCGTCATCGACCTCGAGGCGGGGCGGATCGTCGGAGACGACGAGATCAAGCGCGACTACGTCGCCCGCAAGCCCTATCGCGATTGGGTGGAGGCGCATCGCCTGCGCCTGGCGGACCTGCCGGCGCGACCGGTGGCGGCCGACAAGAGGAACCCCGAGCTGCGCTTCACGCTCCAGCAGGTCTTCGGGTACACGCTCGAGGATCTCCGGATCCTGCTGGCGCCGATGGCCGTCCAGGCCAAGTGGCCGACGGGCTCCATGGGCGAGGACGCGGCCCTGGCCTGTCTCTCCGACCGGCCCCAGATGCTCTACCGCTACTTCAAGCAGCGCTTCGCCCAGGTCTCGAATCCAGCCATGGACTCCATCAACGAGCGGCCGGTGATGGCGCTCTATTCCACCCTCGGCAGCGAGGGCAATCTCCTCGAGGAGGTCGAGGACCACGCCCGCATGCTCCGGATCGAGCACCCCGTGATCACCGACGAGGATCTCGAGCGGCTGCGCGGGATCGACGAACCGGGCTTCCAGAGCCGCACCCTCTCGTGCGTGTTCAAGGCCGCCGACGGCGGAGACGGCCTGCGCGAGGCACTGGACCGGGTCTGCGCCGAGGCGGAGGCGGCGGTGCAGGAGGGGGCGAACATCCTGATCCTGTCGGACCGGGAGGTCTCGCCGGACCTGGCGCCGATTCCCATGCTGCTGGCGACGGGCGCGGTCCACCACCACCTGATCCGCAAGACCCTGCGAACCCGCTGTGGCCTGGTGTGCGAGACCGGCGAGGCGCGTGAGGTGGCCCACATGGCGCTGCTGATCGGCTACGGCGCCGCGGCCATCAATCCCTACCTGGCGCTCGCCACCCTGGACGAGCTCGTGGCCGACGGCACCTACATCGAGGAGGACCTGGACGCGGAGACGGCCCGGGCCAACTACATCAAGGCCACCGACAAGGGCCTGCTCAAGACCTTCGCCAAGATGGGGATCTCCACGCTCCACTCCTACCGGGGCGCGCAGATCTTCGAGGCGGTCGGGCTCGATCGCGACCTGGTCGCCCGCTGCTTCGCGGGCACGGTCTCCCGGGTCTCGGGGGTGGGCTACGAGGTCCTGGCCCGGGAGGCGGCCCTGCGCCACGAGCGGGCCTTCCCGGGCGAGGCCTACACCTACCCGGAGCTCGACCCGGGCGGCCTCTACCAGTGGCGGGCCCGGGGCGAGCGCCACGCCTTCAACCCGGAGACGGTCTCGAAGCTCCAGATCGCCCTGCAACGCGGCAGCTACGAGGACTACAAGGCGTTCTCCGCGGCCTCCGATGGCGACGCGACGAACGCCTGCACCCTTCGCGGCCTGTTCCGCTTCAAGACGGGGCTGCGTCCGGCCGTCGCGCTCGACGAGGTCGAGGCGGCCAGCGAGATCGTGAAGCGCTTCTGCACCGGGGCCATGAGCTACGGCTCGATCTCGCTGGAGGCCCACCAGACCCTCGCCATCGCCATGAACCGGCTCGGCGGCAAGAGCAACACCGGCGAGGGGGGGGAGGACCCGGACCGCTTCACGCCGGACCCGGGCGGCGACCTGCGGCGCAGCGCCATCAAGCAGGTGGCGTCGGGACGCTTCGGCGTCACCAGCTGGTACCTGGTCAACTCCGACGAGATGCAGATCAAGATCGCCCAGGGCGCGAAGCCCGGCGAAGGCGGCGAGCTGCCGGGCCACAAGGTCAACGAGACCATCGCCAAGGTCCGCCACTCGACCCCCGGCGTCGGCCTGATCTCGCCGCCGCCCCACCACGACATCTACTCGATCGAAGACCTGGCCCAGCTGATCTACGACCTGAAGAACGCCAACCGCAGGGCCCGGGTCTCCGTGAAGCTCGTGTCGGTGACGGGCGTCGGCACCATCGCGGCGGGCGTGTCGAAGGGCAAGGCCGACGGCGTGCTCATCAGCGGCATGGACGGCGGCACGGGCGCCTCGCCCCAGGCGTCGATCAAGTACGCGGGCCTGCCCTGGGAGATCGGCCTGGCCGAGACCCAGCAGACCCTGGTGCTGAACGATCTGCGGGGCCGGATCCGGGTCCAGACCGACGGAGGCCTCAAGACGGGCCGCGACGTGGCCATCGCCGCGCTGCTGGGTGCCGACGAGTACGGCTTCTCGACGGCGCCCCTGGTGGCCATGGGCTGCATCCTGATGCGCGTCTGCCACCTGAACACTTGTCCGGTGGGCATCGCCACCCAGGACCCGGTGCTCCGGGAGCGCTTCGCCGGCACGCCCGACAGCGTGGTCCAGTACATGCTGTGGATCGCGGAGGAGGTGCGCGAGATCATGGCGGAGCTGGGCTTCCGCCGGCTGGACGAGATGATCGGCCAGGTCGACTGCCTCGACGTCGAGCCGGCCGTGGGCCACTGGAAGAAGCGCGGGCTCGACTTCTCGGAGATGCTCCGGAAGCCGGACGTGCCCAACGCCATCTACAACTGCGAGCGGCAGACCCTGGCCGACGAGCTCGAGGAGGTGGTGGACATGCGCCTGCTCGAGCAGGCGCGGCCGGCCCTGGAGAACGGCGAGCGGGTGGAGATCGACCTGGCGGTGCGCAACACCGACCGCACCCTCGGCACCATCCTCGGCTCCGAGGTGAGCCTCCGCTACGGGGAGGAGGGCCTCCCCGACGACACGATCACCCTGCGCCTGAAGGGCAGCGCGGGCCAGAGTCTCGGCGCCTTCTGCACCCGGGGGATGACCTTCGACGTCGAGGGCGACACCAACGACTACTGCGGCAAGGGCCTGTGCGGCGCCCGCATCGTGGTCCGGGTGCCGACAACGGCTACCTTCGATCCTGGGGACAACGTCATCACCGGGAACGTGGTCCTCTACGGCGCCACCTCTGGAGAGGCCTACTTCCAGGGCGTCGCGGGCGAGCGCTTCTGCGTGCGGAACAGCGGCGCCACCGCCGTCGTGGAGGGCGTCGGCGACCACGCCTGCGAGTACATGACCGGCGGCACGGCCGTGATCCTCGGCCGGACCGGTCGTAATTTCGGCGCGGGCATGAGCGGCGGCATCGCCTACGTCCTCGACCAGGACGGAGGTTTCGCGAGCCGGGTCAATCCCGAGACCGTCGACCTCGATCCGCTGGCCGAGGACGACCTCGACACGATCCAGCGTCTCGTGCGGCGCCATTTCCAGTACACGCGCAGCGCCAAGGCCGACGACGTGCTGCGCAAGTGGGACGCCTACGCACCGAAGTTCGTCAAGGTGTTCCCCCGGGACTACAAGCGCGCGCTCGGAGAGCGCATCGCGGCGGAGAGTGGCAATGGGTGACGTGCGGGGATTCATGAAGCACGGGCGTCAGGGCACGCCCTACCGGGCCAAGGACGAGCGGCTCCACGACTACAAGCTCGTCCAGGAGCACTTCCCTCCCGAGAAGGCTCGGGAGCAGGCCAGCCGTTGCATGGACTGCGGCATCCCGTTCTGCAACAACGGCTGCCCCCTGGGCAACATCATCCCGGACTTCAACGACCTGGTGTTCCGCGACAAGTGGGAGGACGCCCTCGCCCGGCTCCACTCCACCAACAACTTCCCCGAGTTCACCGGCCTGCTCTGCCCGGCCCCCTGCGAGCAGGCCTGCGTCCTCGGCATCAACCAGGATCCGGTGACGATCAAGCAGGTGGAGTGGGAGATCATCCGCCGCGGCTGGGAGGAGGGCTGGGTCCGGCCCGTCCTGCCCGAGCGTCGCACGGGCCGCTCGGTGGCGGTGGTGGGCTCGGGCCCGGCGGGCCTCTCGGCGGCCCAGCAGCTCTCCCGCGCCGGCCACACGGTCACTGTGTTCGAGCGCAGCGATCGGATCGGTGGGCTGCTGCGCTACGGGATTCCCGACTTCAAGCTCGAGAAGTACACCATCGACCGGCGCCTCGAGCAGATGCGCGAGGAAGGGGTCTCCTTCCAGACCGGCGTCCAGGTGGGGGCCGACCTGACCGCGGCCGACCTGCGCCGCAGCTTCGACGCCGTGCTCCTGTGCACCGGCTCCGAGGCGCCCCGGGACCTGCCGGTGGAGGGCCGCGAGCTCGACGGCGTCCACTTCGCCATGGATTTCCTGCCTCAGCAGAACCGCCGGGTGGCCGGGGACACGGTCCCGGACGACCAGGCCATCCTCGCGACCGGCAAGCACGTGGTCATCCTGGGCGGGGGCGACACCGGCTCCGACTGCATCGGCACCTCCCATCGCCAGGGCGCCGCGTCGGTGACCTCCCTCGAGCTGCTGCCCCGGCCGCCGGAGGGACGCCACACCTCCGAGCCCTGGCCCGAGGCCAAGCGCTACTACTTCAACGTCTCGAGCTCCCACGCCGAGGGCGGAGATCGTCACTACGCGATGCTCACCAAGCGGCTCTCCGGAGAGAACGGTCGGGTGAAGACGCTTCATGGTGTTCATGTGGGGTTCGATCGCGACCGCCTGGACCGCCCCCTGCCCGGAACTCTGCGGGAAGTCCCGGGAAGCGAGTTCGAGCTGCCCGCCGACCTCGTCCTGCTGGCCATGGGCTTCCTTCACCCCGTGCACGAAGGCCTGGTCGCCGACCTGGGCGTGGATCTCGATCCGCGGGGCAACGTGCGGGCCGACACCCGGAGCTTCGCCACGAGCGAAGCGGGGGTCTTCGCCGCCGGGGACTGCCGTCGCGGCCAGTCGCTCATCGTCTGGGCGCAGTGGGAGGGTCGCGAGGCGGCGCGCGCCGTCGACGCCTACCTCACGGGAGACGCGTCGCGGCTCCAGTCGCGAACGGCCTACGTCTGAGCCACGCCCGCCGGCCCGTCCGGGCCACGTTCGCCGGCTCTCTTGGGCCGGAATCGCGCTGCCGGGCGCTGCCGGGGGAATTGCTTGACGGACTTCCGCGGAGACGGGTACTCTCAATCAGTCCGCCTGCGGGGGTGAGACGATTCCGAGTTCGAGCACAGACAGGGCCGTGGAGAGCCCCACCGAGAGCGCCGTCCGCACCGAGCGGGCGGGGCGCGCCGGTCGATCCGGGGCCCGCTCGAGCGGCCAGCGCGATTTCAAGCGCCTCGAAGAGGCGGTGGCCGTGCTGGTGAATCGCCATCGGGAAGCCCAGCGCGAGATCGCCCAGCTCCGCGGGCTGCTGGCCGAGCGCGAGTCCGAGCTGCGGGACCGCGACGAGCGCATCCGCGATCTCAATCAGCGGCAGCAGGATGTGGCCAAGCGCCTCGACGAGATGATCGCCCAGCTCGATGAGCTCGACGGCGAGTTCGAGCACGCCCCGGCCGTCGCCGAGTAGAGGGCGGAGGCGCCATGGCCGGTCGCTCGCCGATCGCGGTCCGAATCCAGGGACAGGACTACCGCATCAGCGGCGACGGGGATCCCGGGCACGCGGAGCAGGTGCAGGCGGCCGCCTCCCTCGT
Organism: uncultured Spirochaetales bacterium; assembly: GCA_964442285.1. GTDB lineage: Bacteria > Myxococcota_A > UBA9160 > UBA9160 > JAFDET01 > CAYTZH01. The sequence goes on from CAYTZH010000073.1 coordinate 11,962, forward strand.
GGACGAAACCATGGCGAAGATTCGCGAGCGGACCGGCACGGTGGACTCCGTCAATCTGGCGGTGCTGGCCGCGCTGAACATCGCGCGCCGCCACGTCGCCCTCCGGGATTCCGTGGAGGCGGCGCCGGAGAGGATCGAGCCCGAGCGCATCGAGGCGCTGATCGAGCTCGTCGAGTCGACAGCCGGGCCGCCCGCCCGCCGCTGACCCCACCTGGACCTCGCCGCGATGGACCTGACCGCGAGCAAGCAGGCGCTGCGCCGCGCGCTGCGGGCGCGGCCGCGGCCGTCCGTGGCGGAGGCGGCCCGCGCCGCCGAGGCCGCCGCGGCCCGGCTCTGCGAGACTCCCGAGTTCGCGCGGGCCGCGCGGGTCGCGCTCTACGCCGCGCTGGAGGACGAGCTGCCCACCCGGCCGGCGTTCCTCGGGGTGGTCGGCGCCGGCAAGCAGGTGCTGCTGCCACGGATCGCGCCCGGACGCCGGCTGGTCTTCGAGGCGGTCGACGACTGGGGCGCCCTCCGGGCGGGACGCTACGGTGTCCTGGAGCCGCCGTCGGGATCCGGCGAGACCGCGCCCTTGGCCGGGACCGACCTGGTGGTGGTTCCGGGCGTGGCGTTCGATCGGGCCGGGGGCCGCCTGGGCCGGGGGGCGGGCTACTACGACCGCGCCTTCCCGGTCGACGCGGACCGGGCCCCGGTGCTGTTCGGGCTGGCCTTCGAGCGTCAGCTCGTGGCCCGGGTGCCGACCGGCCCGCGGGACCGACGGGTGGCCGCCGTCGTCACCGAGCGGGCGCTGTACCGGGCCGGGGGGTCGCTGCAGTGAGCGGGGGAGGGGGGTCGCTCCAGTGAGTGCAGGCGCCGGCGATGACGCCACCGAGCGCGAGGTCGCGCGCCAGCTCGCGGTGATGTCCGAGGGGAGCGAGACCTTCTACGGCCAAGAAGACCTGCGTCCGCGGCTCGTGGAAGCCGTCCGCGGCGGTCGCCCCCTGCGGGTGAAGCTCGGCATGGATCCCTCGGCGCCCGACCTGCATCTGGGTCATACGGTGGTGCTCCAGAAGCTCAAGCGCTTCCAGGACCTGGGCCACGCGGTGGTCTTCCTGGTCGGCGACTTCACGGCGCGCATCGGCGACCCGTCGGGCCGCAAGAAGACCCGCCCGGCCCTCGACGCCGAGACCGTGAAGTCGAACGCCGCCACCTACGTCGAGCAGGTGGGCCGCATCCTGGACACGGACCGCGCCGAGGTCCGCTTCAACAGCGAGTGGATGGAGCCCATGGGGGCCGCGGACCTGGTGCGCCTGTGCTCGAGCACGACCGTCGCGCGACTGCTCGAGCGCGACGACTTCGCCAAGCGCTACGCGGCCCAGGAGCCGATCTCGCTCCACGAGCTGCTCTACCCGATGATCCAGGCCTACGACTCGGTCGCGCTGCGGGCCGACGTGGAGCTCGGTGGCACCGACCAGACCTTCAACCTCCTCATGGGGCGCGAGGTCCAGCGCGACCACGGCCAGACCGCCCAGGCCGTCATCACCCACCCGCTGCTCGTGGGGACCGACGGCAAGGAGAAGATGTCCAAGAGCCTGGGCAATCTGATCGGGATCACCGAGCCGGCGGCGGAGATGTACGGCAAGACCATGAGCATCTCGGACGGCCTGATGCTCGAGTGGCTGGAGCGGCTGGGCTTCGGGGAGTGGGCCGCCCTGGACGCCGCGCGGAGCGAGGTGGCGGCGGGGAAGGGGGATCCCCTGGCGCTGAAGCAGGCCCTGGCCGCCCGGGTGGTGGAGCGCTTCCACGGGGCCGCCGCCGCCCAGGAGGCTGCCGAGACCTTCCGGCGGGTGGTCCAGCGCAAGGAGCTCCCCGAGGACATCCCCGAGCTGGAGCTGGTCGGACCCCCCGAGGGGACAGGGGTCCTCGCGGTCCTGGTCCAGGCCGGGCTGGCGCCGAGCAACAGCGAGGGGCGGCGGCTCATCGCCCAGAAGGCAGTCCGGCTGGAGGGCCGACCGCTGAGCGATCCCACCGAGCGACTCGAGCCGGGCGGTCCCTATCTGATACAGGTCGGCAAACGCCGTTTCGCCCGGGTCCGGCTCCTCGGGGAATTCCCGCCCGGGGCCCGATCCCGGTATTGACCCGGATCCCGCCTTCGGTATCTTTCGCAGCCCGCCAGAGGCTCGGTCCTCGGCGGGCGTTTCATCTGCGGAGTCGATGTCTTCCCCACGAGCCCCGAACAGGCTCGATGGCGGACTCGTCCCGATCTTTCAAAACCGAATAGCGTGCGGTCCGAGCGAATCCGTGCAGATTCGCCGGACGGCAACGGGCCTTGCACACGTTACGGTGACGCTCGCAGGGCTGCGTCTCGACGCAGCTCCAGAGTGTCACTTCCGAACATGAATCGGTGTCTTCGGACGCCGGTTCGAATGGATTCAAACTGGAGAGTTTGATCCTGGCTCAGAACGAACGCTGGCGGCGTGCTTAAGACATGCAAGTCGAGCGAGAAAGCCTCTTCGGAGGTGAGTACAGCGGCGCACGGGTGAGTAACGCGTGGGTAATCTGCCTTCAGGTCTGGGACAACCTCGGGAAACTGGGGCTAATACCGGATGAGACCACGACGTCCTCGGACGACGCGGAAAAAGGTGGCCTCTCCTTGGAAGCTATCGCCTGAAGATGAGCCCGCGTCCCATTAGCTTGTTGGTGAGGTAACGGCTCACCAAGGCGACGATGGGTAGCTGGTCTGAGAGGACGATCAGCCACACTGGAACTGAGACACGGTCCAGACTCCTACGGGAGGCAGCAGTCGGGAATTTTGGGCAATGGGGGAAACCCTGACCCAGCAACGCCGCGTGAGGGATGAAGGCCTTCGGGTCGTAAACCTCTGTCAGGAGGGAAGAAGGCCCTCGAGGCAAACAGTCTCGGGGGATTGACGGTACCTCCAAAGGAAGCGCCGGCTAACTCCGTGCCAGCAGCCGCGGTAATACGGAGGGCGCAAGCGTTGTTCGGAATCATTGGGCGTAAAGCGCGTGTAGGCGGTCGAGCAAGTCGAGTGTGAAATCCCGGGGCCCAACCCCGGAACTGCACTCGATACTGCCCGGCTAGAGTCCCGGAGAGGAGAGCAGAATTCCCGGTGTAGAGGTGAAATTCGTAGATATCGGGAGGAATACCAGTGGCGAAGGCGGCTCTCTGGACGGTGACTGACGCTGAGACGCGAAAGCGT
>CAYTZH010000074.1:0-14775 GCA_964442285.1 uncultured Spirochaetales bacterium
GGCCGGCCGCGCCGCGCGCAGCGGTGGCGCGCGCCGGCCCCCTCGCCGCGCGCGCGGGCACGGCTCCGGTCCTGTGACCGGAGCTGGTCCAGCAGGTCGGGGGGGATCGCAGCGGCGGCTGCCGCCAGGGCGACGTCCGTCAGCGGGTCCACGTCGCGCGGGGCTTCCGTCTCCTCCGGCGGGGGATCGCCCGGCGCCGACTCGGGCGGAGCGCCGGCCTCCGGCGTCGGCGGATCCGCCCCGGGCGCCGTCCGGGCCCGGGGCCCCAGGACCAGGCGCGCCGCGGCCTCCACGTCGGCCTCGCTCACGGCGTCGCGACCGCCGAGGGCGGCGGCGGCGCGCGCCACGCCCAGGGCGAGCCAGGGCGCGCGCAGGGAGTCGACGCCCAGCTGCAGGGCGGCGGCGCACAGGGCCTCCACGACCGCGTCCGAGGCCCGCACGCCCGGCAGTCGCGCCCGCGCGCCGGCGATGGCCGCCGGGCTCGGGGAGGCCCCGATCGCATCCCGGGGGCCGACACCGGAGAGATCGAGATGGAATGCGAGTCGGTCCGCGAGTGCCGGGGGGGCGCACTCCTCCGGGGCGATGCCTTCGTCCAGGGCCACGACACCGAACCGAGTCGGCAGGCGCCGGCCGAGGCCGTCGCGCTCGAGGACCACCTCGCCCGCGTCGAGGACGGCGGTGAGCCGTCCCGCGGTCGCGGTCGTGAGCCGCTCCGCCATGGGGAGCAGGGCCACGCCCCCGTCCACCTCGGCGAGCAGGCCGCGCTGGACCACGGGGCGCCCGGCCCGCAGGGTGCCGGCCAGGTCCAGCCCGCCCAGGAGGCGGTCGTCGCCGATGTGCAGGGGCACGCGGCGCAGCGGGACGTCGTCGGGCAGGCCGGCTCGGAGCCGGGCCAGCCAGGCGTCGCGCACCGGGCCGGGCAGGGCCCGCACGAGGGCGCCGCCCGCGCCCGCGGGGTCGACGGCCAGGAGCGAAGCGGCCCGCATCGCCTCGGCCCAGGACTGCGCGGCCTCGGTCACGGGTCGAGGACTTCCGACAGGGCGCGCTCCACCCGGATCGTCGAGCCCGCCTCGTCCAGCGGATTCCGCCGCAGGCGGTGCCGCAGGGCCATCGGGGCCACCTGCCGCAGGTGGTTCTCCTTCACGGCGGCGTCACCGTCCAGGGCGGCGGCGGCCCGCGCCGCCCGCACCATCACCAGCTCCCCGCGCAGCCCGTCGGTACCCAGGTGCATGCAGACCCTTGCCGCGCACGCGCGCGCCTCGTCGTCGACCTGGACCGAGCCGAGTCGGGACCGGGCCTCGACGATCTCGCGGCGCACGCGGGCGTCCCGCCGCTTCCAGCGCGCGGTGTAGCCCGCCGGGTCGCGCTCGAACGCGTCGCGCTCGCGGACGACCTCGACGCGGACGGCCAGCTCGCGCGGCGTCGTCACCTCGACCGAGAGGCCGAAGCGGTCGAGCAGCTGCGGCCGCAGCTCGCCCTCCTCGGGGTTCCCGCTCCCGATCAGGACGAAGCGGGCGGGATGGCGGACGCTCAGGCCCTCGCGCTCGACCACGTTCTGGCCCGAGGCCGCCACGTCCAGGAGCAGGTCGACGAGGTGATCCTCGAGCAGGTTCACCTCGTCGACGTAGAGGAAGCCCCGGTTGGCCCGGGCCAGGAGGCCCGGCTCGAACGCCTTCACGCCCTGGCCCAGGGCCCGCTCCAGGTCGAGCGCGCCCACGACCCGATCCTCGGTCGCGCCCAGGGGCAGGTCCACCACCGGCACGGGCACCAGGCGGTGCTTGAGGGCGCCGCCGTCGGCCTTCGCGCGGCAGTCGTCACAGTGCAGATCCGGGTCCTCGGGATCGCAGTGGTAGGGGCAGTCCGTCACCGCGCGCATCCGCGGCAGGAGGCCGGCGAGGCCGCGGACCGCCGTCGACTTGCCGGTGCCGCGGTCGCCGAACACCAGCACGCCGCCGATCGTCGGATCGACCGCCGCCACGAGCAGAGCTCGCTTCATTTCGTCCTGGCCCACCAGGGCCGAGAAGGGGAAGACGGAGGGCATGCTCAGGTCGGCTCCGGGGACATGGGCTTCGATCCCGCGGTCGCGCCGGCGCGACCGGTTGCCAGGGCACGGGCCGAGACGACGAGGGAAGCCGCGTGGGCAAGAAGGCTGGCGAGCAGCGCCAGGGCGACGACGGGGGAGCCGGGGTCGGCCAGCGCGGCGCGCACGGCGAGCAGCAAGAGCCCGCCGGCCGCCAGGTGGAGCAGGGCCGGGGCCACGAGCCGCATCGCCCCGCGCAGCGCGAGCAGGCCGGCGAGCCCGACGGCCTCGAGGGCCACGAGGGCGAGGATGAGGTCGAGGGTTCCGGGCGTGACGTCGGGGATCATGCGAACGGCCCGTTGAGCGCGACCACCTGCAGGTTCAGGTAGGCCGCGAACGAAACCCAGGCCAGGTAGGGGAGCAGGAAGCCGCCGGCGCGTCGCGAGCGCGGCCAGAGGAACACGATCAGGGCAAGAACCGAGAGCCAGAGAACCGCCACCTCGGCCACGGCCCAGTCGGGCCGTCGCGCGGTGAAGAAGGCGGCGCTCCAGAGCACGTTCAGCACCGCGTTGGCGAAGAACAGGCAGATCAGCCAGGCCTGGTCGCGGCGGGTCCGCGCGGCGCGCCATCCGGACACCGCGGCCGCGACGGCGAGGGCGTAGATGGCGGTCCAGGCGGGCGCGAACACCCAGTCCGGGGGGTTCCAGGTGGACTTCTCGAGGCTCCGGTACCAGGGCCCCGTATCGGTCGCGAGCCCGCCTGCGACGGCCACGCAGAGGGCGCAGACGAGCGCAACGAGCAGGGGCCCTCGCATGGACGTTCCGCCGCTCATTCCGCCGGCGCGGGCAGGGCCGGCAGGGAGATCTCGTCCGCCTCGGTCCGACCCACCCGGGTGGCGAGGCCCGCAGCGACCAGGAACAGGGCCCCCTCGACCCCGAAGACGATCGAGAAGGCCGCGCCCACGTCGGCGAGCAGGGCACGGGTCGCATCGATGGCCACCGCGCCCAGGAATCCTCCCAGCCCGAAGGCGATCGCCTGGGACGCACCCCACAGGCCCATGCGGATGCCCTCTCGCCCCTCGCGCCCGACGCTCGCGAGGGTCATCATCGAGCCGATGGCCGCCACCGCGAAGGCGCCGTTGGCCACGCCGAGCGCGAAGACCGAGGGCTTCAGGGGCCAGGACGGTCCGACGAGCGCGCCGACGGCCAGGGCCGAGAGCGCGGCGGCGGAGGCGGCGCAGCCACCCACGGTCCAGCGGCGCATGAACAGCGCCCGGGAGCGGCCCACCGCCGTGGCGATCACCGCCGTTGCGACCATCCCCAGCAGCACGCCGCCGTTCTGCACCCCGGCCAGCTGGGTCGACTCGCCCGGCGTGTAGCCGTAGAGGAGTCCGGCGAAGGGCTCGAGGATGAGGTCCTGGGCGCTGTAGGCCACCATCGACACGAACACGAACACGGTGAAGCGGCGGGCCTGCGGCTCCTCCCAGACCTGGGCGAGGGCCTGGCGGAACGGCGGGCTCGATGGGTCGGCCGCTCGCGAGCCGGCCGCGTCCCCGCGCCGCTCCACGCCCCAGACGGCGAGCGCAGCCACCCCGACCGCCACCGCCGAGACACCGCCGGTGACCGCCACCAGCCGCTCCAGGGAGAAGGGATCGAGGAGCTGCCCCGCGACGCTGGCGGTCAGGATGAAGCCCGCGATCATCATGATCCACACGATCGCGGCAGCGGCTGCCTTCTGCTCGGGGGCGGTACGGACGGCGAGCAGGGCGAGCAGGTTCGTGCCCGACGCGCCGACGCCGATGCCGATGAGCAGGAAGGCGAAGACGGCACCGACCCCGCCGAGGGCCACCGACCGGCCCATGAGCGCCGTCGACGCCGAGGCCGCGATGGCGCCGAGGGCGAGCAGCGCCATGCCGCCCACGATCCACGGGGTGCGCAGCCCCCCGACGTCGGAGCCGTGGCCCCAGCGTGGGCGGGACAGCTGGACGGCGTAGTGCCATCCCACGAGGATCCCGGGGAGCATCGCGGGGAGGGCCAGCTCGACCACCATGACGCGGTTCAGCGTCGAGGTGGTGAGGATCACGATGGCTCCGAGCGCGGTCTGGACCAGCCCGAGCCGCACGACGCCGAGCCAACCGAGCTTGTCGTTGGCGCCTGCGCTTCCCATCCTCAGCACACCTCCCTGCTCAGCGGGACTCGTCGATGCCGAAGCGCCGCAGCTTCGAGTAGAGACCCTGCCGACTCAGGCCCAGCATCTCCGCCGCGGAAGCCCGATTGTCGTCGGTGATCTCCAGCGCAATCTCGATGCATAGCTTCTCGATGAAGTCGGTCGACTCCCGCACGATCTCCTGCAGGGGTACCCGCCCGACCAGGCCGGAGAGCTGCGCGGGCGTGTTCGGCAGCGCGTCGCGGATGGGCGCCCTCGTCCGCAGCGCGCGGGACACCGAACGCACCGAGAACCCGAAGGTCAGCGCGTCCTGGTGCGGCGCCGTCACGGCCGACACCTCGACCTCTTCCTCGCTGCCGAAGCGATCCCGCAGCACCGTCGCGAAGCTCCGGACCACGCCGTGGTTCTTCAGGTTGGAGACGAGCACGTTGAACTCGGTGTTCGATCGGCCCAGGTGCTCCGACAGGGCGACGCCCGCGAGCTGGCCCGGGCCGACGCACTGGGCCATCTCGAGGAAGGCGCGGTTGGCGGCGAGGATGCGCAGGTCGGGTCCGGCGACGACCAGCCCGTCCGGAAGCGCCTCGAGCACGTCGAGGACGTTGGGGCGGTGTCCGGCGCCTGCGCCGTCGGTCCCGTGGACCTCGAGCCGCGCGATGACCTTGGCGTCGTCGTCGTCGCGATACGCCGAGGTGCCGAGGTGGCAGTGCCCGCCCGAACGGAGCTCGAGGTCCGGCGCCTCGCAGCGGCCCATGGCGAGGGACTCCGCCACGGCCTGCGCGGCCCGCGGCTGGGACTCCGCCGTGAACAGCTGGCCGAAGGCGCTGCCGACGAGGGACGCCCCGGCGGCGCCCAACGCCGTCTCCACGGCCGGGTTGACGTCCTCGATCGCGAGGGAGACCGGATTCACGATCAGGAGGGGCTGGGAGACCGAGCGGAAGAGCAGGGTGTAGCGCGCGCTGGCCTCCCGCAGCCGCGCGAAGTCGCGCTCCAGGTTCTGGTGCGCCTCCACCAGGCGCTGCTGGAGCTTCGAGATCGCCCTCAGGTCGCGGCCGATGGCGACGATCCGGTCGCGCCGGGGAGTCCGGATGGCCGTGTAGCGGATCGGCACGTCGGTACCGCCGAGGGAGGGATGGTTCACCTGGCGCCAGCGGCCGGACGGACCGGAGTCGGACTGGAGCAGCGCCTCGATCTTGGGTCGACTCTCCAGGGTCACGGTCTCGACCCAGGCCTGGTTCCGCCACGCCCGGTCGTAGCCTTCGTTCGACAGCTCCTGGTTGCCCAGCGCGACGTCCCGGATCACGCCCTCTTCGACCACCAGGGCGACGTCCGCGGCCGACGCGATGATGTGACCCGTGGTCGTGGGGTCGAGGTCGGCGAGTAGGCGCCCGGCGTTCCGGAACGGAACCAGCTGTTCTTCGCTGGAAGATGACCCGTCCATGTCCACATCCCGCTTGCCGACCTTCGCGCGACGCGCGGACTATCCGCGTCGGAGCCCGGAGCGCGCAAGCAGCTCGTCTCCTGCCGTCGGCGCCCCCCGCGCATCCTCCGCCACCCCGTCGGCGCCGACATACTCGACGAGGTCGGGCTTCTCCAGGAAGAGCCGCCCCCCGACCAGCACCCGCAGGCCCTGGTTGGAGGACGCCTTGCGGAAGCTCGCGATCTCGCTGGCGATGTCCTCGACGACCGTCGAGCACGCGGCGGAGATCCCGAGCAGGTCGAACGGTTCCCGGGAGAGCAGGCCTGCGAGCGCTCCGCGCGGGGTTCCCGGCTCGCTCCGCACGCGCCAGCCCGCGCGCCGGAAGTACTCGGCGACCAGGACGACCCCGAAGATGTGCTGGTCGGAGCAGGCCGTGGTCAGCAGGACCCGCGGCGCGTCTCCCCCGGGCCAGAGCCCCGGCTCGTCGTGCAGGACGCTGTGCTCGCGCAGCACCTCGTGCAGCCGGCAGAGCCCCAGGGTGACGTCGGTGAAGTCGCAGAGGTCCGCCTCCCAGAGCTCGCCGAGGCGCTGGGCGGCCCGGCTCAGCAGCTCCAGGAACAGCACGTCGTGGCTCACCCCCCGGCGCAGCAGCCCGGCCACGAACTCGCGCGTCGCCACCCCGTCCGCCATCAGCAGCTCGAGGAAGCGGGCGTGGTCTTCCGGGGCGAGTGCCGCGCCCTCGGCGGCTGCGGGTGCCTGTGCCGCGGTGGGATCGCGGTGAACGAGCATGAGGCGCGGGATGATCTCGTCCGTGATGGTCAGGAAGAGAGTCTCCGCGGCCTCGGGCGGCAGCGTCGAGACCGGCGCCGCGTCGCGCTCGCGCCCGTTCCGTTCGCGCTGGGCCCCTGATCGGAGCCGTCCCCCCAGGTCCAAGAAGGTGGCAATCGCCCGCTCCCGGGGATCCGACTCCGGGATTCCGTTCCGGTCCTTGCGCTGGATCAAATCCCTCACCACGCGCCTCGCATCGATTGGCGACCTCTTCGTGAGGTTCGTCGTCCGATCATTCTTTCGAAATTCCGCGCGGAGTGTCAATCGCGTTTGTCGCTCGGACCGCCCTCATGTCGCCCCATTTTGACAAAGCGGCGCAGCATTTCGCGCTGCGAGGGTCGTCCTCGTCGGTGCGAAGCGCTTGTCGGGCCGGGAGTTGGACGTCGGTCGCGGCTCGTTCATCTCCAACCGAGGGGAAAAAGCTTCGGTTCAACCAGACCGGGCGCGGACGACCGCCCGGCGCGCCCGGGGAAAGAGGTCGGCGACGGCGCCGGAGGCGAGCTCGAGCGCCTCGCCGCGCTCGGCGGCGGCGCGGAGGGTCGCCATCGGCTGTGCCATCACGCGGGCCACGATGCGGCTGGCCGTTCGCTCGGCCTGCGGGCACGCTCCCGCGAGGTGAGCGACCTCGCGCCGACAGGTCTCCGCCAGGAGCTCGCGAAGCGGTCTCAGGGCGTGGCTCGCAGCACGGAGCTCGAGCCACTGCCGGTAGTCCTCGACGCCCGAACGCACCAGCGCCTCGGCGCGGGGCAGGGCCCGCAGCCGGGACTCCTCGCATCCGTGCACGGGGTCCAGGGTGTCCAGGTCGACGTGGGTCACGCCCGGGAGCGCGGCCACCTCCGGCTCCACGTTGCGCGGCACCGAGACGTCGATGATCCAGAGCGGGCGAGTCGCGCCGGCGCGCGCGCGCCGCAGCGCCTCGGCGTCGAGCAGGGGCGACGGCGCGCCCGTGGCCACGACGACGACCTCCGCATCGGCCAGCGCCTGCGGCAGCGACTCGAGTCCCAGGGCCCGGCGCGCAGCCAGGGCCTGGGCGAGGGCGTCCGCCCGCTCCCGGGTGCGGTTGATCACGGTGAGCTCGGTCGCGCCCAGCTCGCACAGGGCGCGAGCCGCGTGGGTGCCGCTCTTGCCGCATCCGACCACGACGCACGAGCGACCGGCGACCCCGCCGGCCCGGGCGGCCACGAAGCGCGCCGCCTCCGAGCCGACGCTGCGCCGGTTGGCCAGGAGCGGCGTCTCTCGCTGCACCTGCTTGCCGACGCGCAGCGCGGTCTCGAAGAGCCGGTGCAGGTGGGGGCCGACCGCACGGACGGCGACGGCATCGCGGAACGCGCGCCGCAGCTGGCCCAGGATGTGGATGTCGCCCAGGACCTGGGACTCGAGGCCTGCGGCGACGCGGAACAGGTGCTGCGCGGCGGTCTCGGCGTGACGCAGCCGCGCGCTCGAATGCAGCGCCTCCGCCTCGCGAGGGTCGTCGCCCACCCAGGCGCGGCTGATCTCGAGGCCGGGATCGGTGCTGGGGTCCAGCCACCAGCAGTAGGCCTCGAGCCGGTTGCAGGTTCGGGTCAGGACGACCTCGCCGGCCCCCCGGTCCTGCAGCGCGTCGAGCACGCGGGGCAGGTCCGCGTCCTCCAGGTGGAAGCGCTCCCGAACCTCCAGCCGAGCCCGCCGAAAGTCGAGGCCGAGCGAGACCAGCATCGTCTAGGGCCTCCCCCCGAGCCCGGCGGGGAAGGGGCCCGCCGCATCCGGCCCGTCGGGCACGACCCGGCTGGCCAGGCCCACGAGGATCGCCCGGCCATTGTCTCCCAGCTCGCGGATGCCGTCCAGTCGGCGGTAGGCCAGCCGCATGATCCGCCTGCTGAGCCGCAGCGGCTGGTGTCCGCCGGGCCCGCGCCCGAGCCGCGCGTCCTCGTCGAGGTCCCGGACGTCGTCCATCAGCTGGTAGGCCCAGCCCAGTCCCCGGCCGAAGGCCGCGAGGGAGGCGCGTGTGGCGTCGGAGACGTCGGCGATCCGGGCTCCCGCCGAGAGCGCAAAGGCGGGCAGGGCTCCGCTCTTGGCCCGGTGGAGTCGGCGCGGGGCGCCGAGCAGCGGACCCTGGGCGCGCACGTCCATGGCCTGGCCGCCCGCCATCCCGGCGAGGCCGATCGTGTGGCCCCACTCCTCCGCCAAGGCGCCACCGCAGCACGGCTGTCGTCCCAGGAGCTCCGCCGCCCGCGCCAGCAGGCCCACCGACAGGAGGATGGCGCCGGCGCTGCCGACCAGTCGGTGGGTCGCCGGCTGGCCCCGGCGCGACTCCGCGTCGTCCATGCAGGGCAGGTCGTCGAGGACCAGCGACGCGGTGTGGGTGAGCTCGACGGCGACGGCCACGTCGAGGGCCTCCGCCGGCGCGGCGTGCAGGGCCTCGCTCACGGCGAGGGTCAGCAGGGGGCGCCAGCGGCTGCCGCCGCGTCCCCGGGTGCCGACCGCCCGATCGAGCACCGTGCCCACGCCGTCGAGGCCCCGCGCCAGGCCCGCGCTCTCCGCGCGGAGGCGCTCCTCGAGAAGCCGACGCTGGGCCGCCGCGGAGCGCCCGAGGGCGGTTCCGGGCGCCGCGGTCCAGTCGTCGGCGGACCGGAGGTGTGCGGCTGCGGCGCTCACGCGGCCACCAGACCGGTCAGGTGGCCGATGTTCTTGAAGAAGATCCGCGCGTGGGCCGCGGGTCGCCGGCGGACGAGCTTCTTGTTCATGTACCCCTCGAAGGTGAGCTGCTGGACGTCTCGATCGCGGCAGATCGCGACGAAACGCTCCCGGCGATCGTCGTTGGCGTACCAGAAGCGCTGCATGATGCGGAGGGCGAGGAACACCTGTCCGTGCTCGAAGAGGAAGCGGCGCCGCGCGCGCCGCAGTGCCGCCGCCCGGCCGGTCTCGAGGAACTCGCCCACGGAGCGCGCTGCCAGGCGCCCGCCCACCATCGCGTAGAAGATCCCCTCACCCGACGAGGGTGCGACCACCCCGGCGGCGTCGCCCGCCAGGATCACGTCGCGCCCGTTGTCCCAGCGCTTGAGCGGGACGAGCGGGATCGGCGCGCCCTCGCGGCGGACCGTCTCGACCCGGTCCAGGCCGGTCCGCTGCCGCAGGCGGCCCACTGCCTCGCGCAGCCCGAAGCCCTTGTGATAGGAGCCGGTTCCGATGCTGGTGGTGGTGCCGTGGGGGAAGATCCAGGCGTAGAAGTCCGGGCTGAGGCGACCGTCGTAGTAGACGTCGGCCCGCCCGGGCGCGAAGGCGTCCCCGCAGCCCTCTTCGGGCGACCGGACCACTTCGTGGTACGCGAAGACCACGCGCTCGCGGCCGCTGGTGCCGGCGACCTCCTGCTCGGCGACCTTCGAGAGGGCCCCGTCGGCGCCCACCACGGTGCGGGTGCGCAGGACCGCCTCGGTCCCCGGGCGCGCGTCCGCGGGCGCGTAGTGGACCCGGACGATCCCCGACCCGTCCCGCTCCATGCGCTGATAGCGGCCCGCTTCGCGGACGGCACCCCAGCACGCCGCGCGGGCGCGCAGCCACTCGTCGAAGTCCTCCCGATCGACCATGCCCACGTAGCCGTCGCCGACGGGAATATCCACGGCGCGGCCGCGCGGGGAGAGGATCCGGGCCGTGTCGACCCGGTTCACCAAGACGGACTCGGGCACGTCGAAATCGCGCAGGAGCTGGGGCGGAACCGCGCCTCCGCAGGGCTTGACCCGACCGGCGCGGTCGAGGAGGACCACCCGGTGGCCCGCCCGGGCCAGGTCGGCGGCGGCGGTCGCGCCGGCCGGCCCGCCCCCGACGACCACCGCGTCGTAGACCGGCGCCGCGGTCATGGGCTTCGGGTCCTGGGGTTCCGCACCGTCTCGCCTCCCTCCACGCGGGCTCTCGACGAGTGTCATCATATCGCGACAGTGCGTTTCGTCAATCAAAATTGACAGGTATCGGAGCGGGCTCCGCCCAGGCGGCCGCCCTGGAAGGACCCGGGGCCGCGGGGGGCCGAGGACCGGTGCTTCGCACGCGCTCAGGGCCGGCGCGGCATGCGGAAGGGGAGAAGCATCTGCACCCAGGGTCGGCGGAAGCGATCGAGGGAGAGGCTCTCGTGCACGGACGTGACGGACTCGCCCAGCAGCCGGGTCTGCACCAGCGAGCGGGCGTAGAAGGGCGTGTCTTCGAGGGTTTTGGCGACCCGGGCCGAGCCGTTCGCCTCGCCGCGGGTCTCCCGCGGGATCCGCCAGATCGCGGTCGTCGGCAGGCGGGCGGTCGGCGGCGCGGCGATGCGCTCCACCGCCCCGCCCGGCCCGAGCCGCAGGGCGAGGCCCAGGCGCGGACCGCTGCGGCGGACCACGTCGTAGAGCACCGCCGTCGCCCCGTCCCGGAGCGCGCTGCGCGACCAGTGCCAGCGGGCAAAGGCGTCCGCGAGCGGCTCGCTGCCCCAGTTGGTGTCGAGGTAGGCCCGGCCCCGCCAGTCGAGGGCCGGCTGCTCCAAGGCGACCTCCACCTGCGCGCACGGAGCCAGCGGCTGCCAGGCGTGGCGCCCGGCGCCGTCGAGGTGGAAGGCCTCGGAGACGAGCCCGACGGGCCGGACGCGTACCCGGCCCCGGATCCGGGAGGGCAGGGGCACCGCGATCTCGTCGACGCGGGCGGTCAGGGCGTCGCCGTCCCAGTGGAGCGCACTCGGGCCGAGGCGGAGCGAGGAGGGCCCTCTCGCGAGGCTCCGGCGACCGCGCTCCGTCAGCGCCCAACGCTTTCCCGCGTCGCCGTAGAGCGCGACGTTCAGACCGCAGTGCTCCTCCGGATCGGCCGGCCCCCGCCGCCGCGCCCAGGCGTAGTAGGGGGAGAAGACGCTGCCCACGAAGGCGATGAGCGTGAGGCCGTGCCGCCCGTCGTCGCTCAGGGCGTCGACGTACCACCAGACGTAGCCGCCCGCCGGGACCGGGACGTCGAAGCGAGGTCCGAGAGCACCGCCTCCGCCGCCCGCCGGCCCGACAGCGCCGCCATCGGGACGCCCGCGCCCGGATGCGTGCTCCCGCCCGCCAGGTAGAACCCGGGGAGCGTGCTGCGGGCCCCCGGCCGTCGGAACGACGCCCGCCAGCCGTGGGACGCGGCGCCGTAGAGCGCCCCCCCGGCGCCGGGGAAGCGGCGTTCGAAGTCCGCCGGGGTCGTCACGACGGTCGTCTCCGTGGTCTCCAACGACAGTCCGCACCGGCTCAGCAGCGCGGACGCCCGTCTCTCGCATGACTCCACCTCCGGCGCATCGAAGGACCGGGAATCGCCCGTGGCAGGGGCGTTCACCAGCCACAGCAGTCGCTCGGCACCCGCCGGCGCCGGGCCGTCCTCTCCCCCGCGGTCGTGGGCGCAGACGTAGACCGTCGGCGCCCGGGGCAGGCGCCGACGCCGCATCAGGTCGTCGAACTCGGCCCGGTAGTCGCGGGAGAAGAACACCGTGTGCCGCGACAGCGGGAATCCCGCGCACTTCCCGAGCCGGGCCCAGGTGATCGCGGACAGGGAGCGCGCGCTCGGGGCGATTCGCGGCACGCTGCGGGCCACGTCCGGGCCCAGGGCGCCGCCCGCGACGGCCCCGGCGTCCGCGTTGCACACCACCGCGTCGACTTCGATCCGCTCGCCGTCCGCCAGGGCCAGTCCGGCGATCCGGCCGCGAGAGGCCGAGACGGCGGTCACCTCCGCCCCGAAGCGGAGCTTGGCGCCGTGGCCCTCCGCGAGCCGCGCCAGCGCCTCGGCGATCCGCTGCATTCCGCCCTCGACGAGCCAGACGCCCTCGCGCTCCACGTGGGCGATCAGCATGAGCGTGGCCGGGGCCAGGAAGGGCGACGATCCCACGTACGTGGCGTAGCGCCCGAAGAGCTGACGCAGGCGCGGATCGCGGAAGTCCTCGCCCAGCGCCTGCCACAGCCGCGTGAAGGGCCGGATCCGCCACAGTGCACCCACGCGGTGGAGACCTACGCGCCGGGAGAGGCCCATCGGACCCGATCGTGGCGCGCGCAGGAACGGCTCCTCCAGCGTCTCGTACACGGCGCGGGCCCGGGCGCAGAAGCGGCGGTAGCCGCGCGCCTCTGCGGGCCCGCACAGCGCGGCGATGGCGTCGGCCGAACGCTCCACGTCCCCGTACAGGTCCAGGCGCTCGCCTTCGCTCCAGGCGTGGCGGGCGAGGATCTCGGCGGGTCGCAGGCCGACGGCGTCGTCGAACGTCCCGCTTCCCACGTCTGCGAAGAGCTCGTCGAAGACCCATCGCAGGGTCAGCACCGTCGGACCGGCGTCGAGGCGCGCGTCGCCGATCCGGACCTCGCGCATCTTTCCGCCGGGCGCTTCGGCGCGCTCGAAGAGGTCCACGCGCAGGCCGCGGGCCGCGAGCTCGGCGGCCGCGACGAGCCCGCCGACGCCGGCGCCGATGACGGCGATGCGAGGGGTACGCACGGTCATGTACGAACCGGAGACCCGAGGCGCGCGGAGGACGTCAGGGGGAACATTGACGCTCCCCGAGCTTATGTCTACAACAGACCCATGACAAGCGGGCTCTCCTGGCGGGACCGCATGCTCGAGCTCCGAAACCGCCTGCTCGCCAGCCCGCGCTTCCAGCGCTGGGCCACGCGGTTCCCGCCCTCGCGCTGGATCGCGCGGCGCCGTGCCCGCCGCACCTTCGATCTGTGTGCGGGCTTCGTCTACTCCCAGGTGCTGTGGACCTGCGTGCGTCTCGATCTCTTCCGACGCCTCGCCGAGGGCCCGCGCACCGCCGACGCGCTGGCCGGACCCCTCGGCCTCACCCCGGAGGCGGCCGAGCGCCTGCTCCGGGCCGCCGCCTCCCTCGGGCTGGTGGACAGACGCGGCCACGCCCGCTTCGGGCTGGGCGGGCTCGGCGCGGTGGTCCTGGGCAGCCCCGCCATCACCGCGATGATCGAGCACCACGCGTTGCTCTACCGCGACCTCGCGGACCCGATCGGGCTCCTCCGGGGCGAGCGGTCGCAGACCGCCCTGTCGACCTACTGGCCCTACGCGGGGAGCACGCAGCCCCAGTCCCTTACGAGCGCCGACGTCGAGGCCTACAGCACCCTGATGGCGGAGTCCCAGCCCCTCGTCGCCGATCCGATCCTGGCGGCGCACCCGCTGGGCGCACATCGCTGCCTGCTCGACGTGGGCGGGGGCGACGGGAGCTTCTTGATGGAGGCGGCGCGTCGGACGCCCGGACTCCGCGGGATCCTCTTCGACCTGCCGGCCGTGGCCGAACGCGCCGGCAAGCGCTTCGCGGAGGCCGGGCTCGGCGAGCGGCTGACCGCCGTGGGCGGCGACTTCTTCGCCGGACCGCTGCCCCCCGGCGCCGACGTGGTCTCCCTGGTCCGGGTCGTCCACGACCACGACGACGCGCGCGCCCTCGCGCTGCTGCGCGCCGTCCGCGGAGTGCTGTCCCCCGGCGGGGTGCTGCTCCTGGCCGAGCCGATGGCCGAGGCCGCGGGCGCGGAGCCCGTCGGTGACGCCTACTTCGGCTTCTACCTGCTGGCCATGGGGAGCGGGCGGGCGCGGACGGCGGCGGAGCTGGAGGCGCTGCTGGGGGAGGCGGGCTTCGTTGCGATCCGGAGGCTGCCGACGCCGATGCCGCTGCAGACCGGTCTCCTCCGGGCCCGGCGCCCCGCGGTCTAGAAGGCGCTGGGGTCGAAGCCGCGGCGCTCGAACTCGTCCAGCGCGAGCTGGAACCAGGGTGTGTAGCGCTCCGGCCGTTCGCGGACGTCTCGCCGCAGCGGTTCCCACGCCCACAGGGCGACCGCCTCGATCTCCTCCGGCGCGGGCCGGGGCTCGGTCTCCAGCCGGCCCAGCAGGACGTGGTCGAACTCCCGCTCTGCCAGGCCGGAGGCCGGGTCCGCCGCCTCGTAGAGCAGGGTGAAGGCCGGTCGAAGCGACGCGGCCACGCCCAGCTCCTCCCCGACCCGGCGCGCGGCGGCCGCCAGGACCGGCTCGCCCGGGCGGGGATGGCCGCAGCACGCGTTCGTCCACAGCCGCGGAAAGTGGTACTTCGCGGCCGCGCGCTGCTGAAGCAGCATGCGTCCGTCGTCGTCGAAGAGGAAGACGGAGAAGGCGCGATGCAGCAGCCCGCCCTCCCGGTGGGCGGCCACCTTCTCCGCGGTGCCCACCGCACGGTCGCGCGCGTCGACCAGGATCACGCGCTCTTCGGCAGGCAGCGTCGGTTCGGCGGGCTCCGCGGGGGTCGCGAGGCGACCGACGCACGAGGTCTCGGGGGGCGACGTCAAACCGCGAGCCTAGTCCAGTCGGATCGAATGACCAGAAGCCCGTTCCGAACGACCAGAAGCCCGTCCCGATGGAATCCGCGGAGGCCCGT
>CAYTZH010000075.1:0-13907 GCA_964442285.1 uncultured Spirochaetales bacterium
CGAGGCGGCGGGCCCGGCGACCGCCGAAGGCTCGGCCGAGGCGGCGGGCCCGGCGACCGCCGAAGGCTCGGCCGAGGCGGCGGGCCCGGCGACCGCCGAAGGCTCGGCCGAGGCGGCGGGCCCGGCGCCGGCGCCCGGGGCGGACGCACCGCTCGACCAGGTCTTCGACCAGCTGCGCCGCTTCGCCCAGGAGGAGAACCGGGGCCTCTTCGCGGCCCTCGAAGGCGGCCGGCTGCTGGCGCGGACCGAGCAGCGGCTGCGGCTCGAGGTGCCCCAGGGCTTCGCCGCCCGCCGCCTCGAGTCCCGCCGCCAGGAGCTCGAGCGGGTCTGCGCCCGCTTCTTCGGCCAGCGGCTGGCGGTGGAGGTCACGTCGGCGGAAGGTGAGGCCGGCGGCGGGCCGGCGCGCCCGGCCCCCGACAGCGACCTGGCCCGGCGCCGGCGACAGCAGGCCCTCGACCACCCGGCGGTCAACGCCGCCCTCGAGATCCTGGGCGGCGAGATCGTGGAGATCCGCCCCCTCGGAGGTCCCCACCCGTGAGCGCGCCCGACCTGCAGCAGCTCCTCGCCCAGGCCCAGCAGATGCAGCAGCGGATGGCGCGCGTGCAGCAGGAGCTGGCGAGCCGGCGCGTCGAGGGCACGGCCGGCGGCGGCATGGTCACCGCCGTGGCCACGGGCCAGCTCCGCATCGCCGAGGTGCGGATCGAGCCGGCGGTCTTCGAGGACGGCGACCGCGGCATGCTCCAGGACCTGGTGACCGCGGCGGTGAACGCCGCGCTCCAGGCGGCCCAGCAGATGGTGCAGCAGGAGCTGCAGCGTGTGGCGGGCGCCCCGCCCGTCGCGCCGACGCCGGACCGCTAGCGACTTGCGCACCGCCCCCGCGATCGAACGGCTGGTCGCCCAGCTCCGGCGGCTTCCCGGCATCGGCGAGAAGTCGGCCACGCGCCTGGCCTTCCACCTGCTGGCGTCGAGCGAGGCCCAGGTCCACGAGCTGGCCGAGGCCATCGCCCGGGTGAAGAAGGACGTGGTGCTGTGCGAGGCGTGCTTCGACCTCACGGAGCAGTCCCCCTGCCCGATCTGCCGCGCTCCCGACCGCGACGCCTCCGTGCTGTGCGTGGTGGAGGAGCCGGCCGACCTCGCCTCCGTGGAGCGGAGCGGCGGCTACCGCGGCCGCTACCACGTGCTGGGCGGCACCCTCGCCCCCATGGACGGCATCGGCCCGGAAGACCTGCGCCTGGCCGAGCTCGAGACCCGGGTGCGCCGGGGCGACGTCCAGGAGGTCATCCTCGCCACCAATCCCAACGCCGAGGGCGACGCCACCGCACACCTGGTGGCCGAGCGCCTGCGCCCCACCGGGGTCCGGATCACCCGGATCGCCTACGGCATGCCCCTGGGCGGCGACCTCGAATACGCCGACCACGTGACCGTGGGCCGCTCCCTCCAGAATCGGCGGGAGCTGGACTAAAGCCCCTTTCGGGCCAGGCCGATGGAGGTCGGGGACTCAAGCTTGCCCCCGCACCCGGCCAAGGGGTAGAGTGGCGACGCCGAATCGCTTCTATCCTGGGGGGTTATAGAGGCTCGTGCCGATGTTCGATACGCAGCTCGTGATGTACGACGAGGATCACAAGCGGATCCTCGTGGTCATCCAGAAGCTGGTTCGCGACGCGAATGCCAAGGGCATCTTCCTCGTCGACAAGAACGGCCAGCTCATCGCCGAGGCGGGGGAGATGGGCGGCATCGACACCACCAGCCTCGCCTCGCTCACGGCCGGCAACATCGCCGCCACCGGCGGCCTGGCCAAGATCATCGGCGAGGACGAGTTCCCGACCCACTTCCACCAGGGTCAGCGCGACAACCTCCACATGTCGATGGTGGCCAAGCGCATGATCCTGGTCGTGATCTTCGACGACCGCAGCTCCCTGGGCCTGGTCCGCCTCCGGGTGAAGAAGGCCACCGGCGAGCTGGCGCGCATCATCGAGGAGATCCAGAAGAAGTCCGACCAGGCCCACAGCGCGGGCGGCGGCGGTGGCGGCGAGGCGGGGAGCCCCTTCGCGGAGATCACCGACGACGACATCGACAACCTGTTCGAGTAGCCCATGTCGTTCATCAACTACTCCTCCCGCGAGATCAACTGCAAGATCGTCTACTACGGGCCCGGCCTGTGCGGCAAGACGACGAACCTCCAGTTCATCTACAGCAAGACCAGCCCCGACGCGAAGGGCAAGATGATCTCCCTGGCCACGGAGACGGAGCGGACGCTCTTCTTCGACTTCCTGCCGCTGGCCCTGGGCAAGATCCGCGGCTTCCGCACCCGCTTCCACCTCTACACGGTGCCGGGGCAGGTCTTCTACGACGCCAGCCGCAAGCTCATCCTGAAGGGCGTGGACGGCGTGGTCTTCGTGGCCGACAGCCAGATCGAGCGCATGGAGGCCAACCTGGAGAGCCTCGACAACCTGAAGATCAACCTGAAGGAGCAGGGCTACGACCTGGAGAAGGTCCCCTACGTCGTGCAGTACAACAAGCGCGACCTGCCCAACGCGGCTCCCCTGGAAGAGATGAAGCGGCTGCTCAACCCCGGCGGCGTGCCCGACTTCGAGGCCTGCGCCACCGTGGGCAAGGGTGTGTTCGAGACCCTGAAGGCCACCGCCAAGGGCGTGCTCACCGACCTCAAGCAGATGGGCAAGTAGCCGCCCCGAGCTCCCCACAGTCCCGTAGAATGTCCCCATGCCGACCGCGCGGGTAGGGTCGCTCGAGCTCTACTACGAGAGCCACGGCGAGGGCGAGCCGCCCCTCGTCCTGGTGATGGGCCTGGGCGGCTCGTGCCGGGGCTGGCTGCCGCTCCAGGTCCCCGAGCTCTCCAGGGACCGGCGGGTGCTGATCTACGACCACCGCGGCGTCGGCGAGAGCACCGACCCGGGCGAGCCCTTCCGCGTCGCCGACCTCGCCGAAGACCTGGTGGGCCTGCTGGATGCCCTGGGCCTGGACCGGGTGGACCTGCTCGGGCTCTTCCTCGGCGGCATGGTCGCCCAGGAGCTGGTCCTGACCCGGCTGGCGCGGGTGCGCCGGCTGGTGCTGGTGGGCACCTTCGCCCGGGCCGACGCCAAGCGCCGGCTGCTGCTCGAGCAGTGGCGGGCCGTGGCCCTTCACGGGCTGCCGCCGGACGTCTGGATGGCCGAACGGCTGCTGTGGGGGCTCCAGGACGAGACCCTGGAGCAGACCGACCTGATCGACGCCATGATGGCGTTCTTCCGGCGCGAGGGGGCGCCGCTGGGCGCCGAGGTGTTCGCCCGCCAGTGCGAGGCCGCCCTGGCCCACGACACCGCGGACCGGCTGCGGGCGATCGCCCATCCGACCCTCGTGGCCTGCGGCCGCCAGGACCAGCTCACCCCACCCCGCCTGCACCGCGAGCTCGCCGACGAGATCCCCGACGCCCGGCTCGTCACCTTCTCCTACGGCGGTCACCTGGTGGCGGCCGAGTCGGCCCAGCGCTTCAACGCCGTGGTGGACGCGTTCCTGCGCGAGGCCGACTGAGGCTGCGCAGCCGAAGTCGCGCGAGCGCGGGCGCCAGCACCGGCTCGGCGGCGATGGCGCGCCGCAGTCCGGCCCCGGAGAGCGCCGCCGGCCCCCCCACGAGCACCCGGTTGTCGTAGTCGCGCACGTCGATGCGGACGGCGCCCGGAAAGCGCGCGTTCACGCTCCGCGCCACGCGCGGGGCCTCGTCGAGGGCGTTGCTCACCAGCAGGCCACCGGGCCGCACCAGCGCGGCCGCGCGTCCCAGGCCCGGCTCGGGCAGCCAGCGCGGCTTGTGCACGCGCCGGCCGCGCCCCACGAAGACGTCGTCCACCACCAGGTCGAAGCGGGCGCGACAGCGTTCGAGGTAGGCCCGTGCGTCGTCGATCCGGACCTCGAGGCCCAGGGCGTCCAGGTCGAAGGCCGCCCGCGCGGCCTTCACCACCTCCGCGTCGAGCTCCACGCCCACGATTCGCGCCCGGGGCGCGATGGCCCGCACCACGCGCGCCGCGCTGCCCCCGCCGAGGCCGAGAATCAGCACGCGGCGGCGCTCCGGCGGCGGCAGCCAGGCGAGCGGCGCGGCCAGCGCGTCCCAGACCGAGCCCGTGAGGACCCGACCCGGCCGGTACCAGGACGCGAAGGTGCCGTCGATGCGCAGGGCGCGGCCGCCGGCCAGGCGACGGATCTCGATGCGCGAACGCGGGGCGGCCACCGCCGCGAAGTCTACCCCTCGCCGAAGGCGAGCGGAGGGCGGGCCCCGCTAGACTCGTTCCATGGAGGGCCGTGGGGGGCAGGGCGCGGGCGAGATCGTGGCGGTGGCCCTGCCCGTCCCCGTCGACTCCCTGTTCGACTACCGCCTCCCCGCCGGCGCATCCCCGGCGGCACCCGGCTGCCGGGTGCGGGTGCCCTTCGGCCGCCAGTGCCGGGTCGGCGTCGTGGCCGAGCGCCGCACCCGCGCCGAGCGCGCCGACCTGCGCCGGGTCGAGGCGGTGCTCGATCCCGCGCCCGTCCTCTCGCCCGACCTGATGGCGGTGGTGCGGGCCGAGGCCCGGGCGGTGCTGTGCCCGGTCGGCCTGGCCCTCGCCGCCGCGCTGCCGGCGGGCTCCACGCCCAAGGCGCCGCTGCGCTACGCGCTCACGCCGCGAGGCCGCGCTGCCCTGGCGGGCGGTGTGCTGCGCGCGCCCGCCCGCCGCCTGTGCGAGCGCCTCGCGGAGGGCGCCGCGGGCCCCGCGGCCCTGCGTCGCCGCCATCCCGCCGCCCCGCGCCTGGTCCGGGAGCTGCTCCGCGACGGCGTGATCGCCCGCGCCGACGCGTCCGCACCCGGCGGACCCGCCGCGCCCAGCGAGCGGATCGCCCGGCTGGCTGCCGGCGTCGACGCCGAGGCCGCCTGCGCGGGGCCGCTCGCCCGGGCGCCGGCCCAGGCGGCGCTGCTGCGCGCGCTCGTGGAGAGCGGCCCGCGCCCCACGGTCGCGCTGGGGCGCGAGGACCCGCGGAATCCCGCCCGGCTGCGGGCGCTCGTGGCCCGCGGCCTGGTCGAGATCGCGAGCCGACCCCGCCGGCTCGACGTCCTGGGCGCCCCGCTGGAGACACCCGGTCGTGTCGACCTCACCGACGACCAGCGGCGCGTGCTCGCGCCCGTGCTCGACGCGGTGCGCGCCCCGCGCGCCGAGCGCTTCCTGCTCCACGGCGTGACCGGAAGCGGCAAGACCGAGGTGTACCTCCAGGCGGTGGCCGAGGCCCTGGCCCGCGGCCGGCAGGCCCTGGTGCTGGTTCCGGAGATCACGCTCACTCACCAGATCGTGGCCCGGCTGCGGGCCCGCTTCGGCGACGACCTGGCCGTCCTCCACAGCGGGCTCTCGCCGGCGGAGCGCTGGGACCAGTGGCGCCGCCTGCAGCGGGGCGAGGCGCCCATCGCGGTGGGCGCGCGCTCGGCGCTGTTCGCCCCACTCGAGCGCCTGGGGCTCATCGTGATCGACGAGGAGCACGACGCCGCCTACAAGAACGAGGAGGGCTTCCGCTACCACGCCCGCGACCTGGCCGCGCGGCGCGCCGCCGCCGCCGGCTGCCCGGTGCTGATGGGCTCGGCCACGCCGGCCGTCGAGACCCGCTTCGCGACCGACGCCGGCGAGATCCGGCGGCTCGTCCTGCCCCACCGCATCGGCGGCCGGCCGCTGCCCGCGGTCGAGCTCGTGGACCTCGAGCGCGAGCGCGCCGCCACGCCCCGGGGCCGCAAGCTCATCCTCACCCAGCCCCTGCGCCGCGCCCTGCGCGAGACCCTCGACGAGGGCGGGCAGGCCCTCCTGCTCCTGAATCGGCGGGGCTTCTCCACGCGGATCTTCTGCTTCGACTGCGGCCACGCCGAACGCTGCAAGCACTGCGACATCTCGCTGGTGTTCCACGCGGCGAGCGGCGATCTGCGCTGCCACTACTGCGACTACAAGCGGGCGCCGCCCGAGGTCTGCTCGGGCTGCGGCGCCCCGGACACGGCGCTGCTCGGCGTCGGCACCGAACGGGTGGAGGAGGAGCTGCGCATCCGTTTCCCCGAGGCGCGCGTCGCCCGCCTCGACCGCGACGTCGCCGCGCGCAAGCACGGCACCGAGCAGGTGCTCCGCGCCCTGCGCGACGGTGAGGTCGACGTCGTGGTGGGCACCCAGATGGTGGCCAAGGGGCACGACTTCCCGGGCGTGCGCCTGGTGGGCGTGGTCCTGGCGGACCTGGGCCTCCACCTCCCGGACTTCCGCGCCGCCGAGCGCACCTTCCAGCTGCTCACCCAGGTGGCGGGGCGCGCGGGTCGCGGCGGCTCCCCGGGACGCGTGGTGGTGCAGACCTTCCTGCCCGCCCACTACGCGATCCGCCCCGTGCGCAGCCACGACTACGAGACCTTCTACCGCGAGGAGCTCGCCCAGCGCCAGCCGCTCGGCTACCCGCCCTTCGGCCGGCTGGCCCACGCGCTGGTCTCCGGCACCGACGAGGCGGCCACGCGCGAGGCCGCCGAGCGCATCGCCACCGCGGTGCGCGCCGGGGCCGCGCCGGGTGTCGAGGTGCTCGGTCCGGCGCCGGCGCCGCTCGCGCGCCTGCGCGACCGCTTCCGCTTCCAGATCCTCGCCAAGGGGCGCGACCCCGAACGCGTGCGCGAGGTGGCCCGCGCCCTGCTCGATGCGGGCGCGCGTCCGGGCGGGGATCTGCGCGTGTCGGTGGATGCCAACCCCATGAACATGCTCTAGATTCGGCGTCGTCATGGCACTCCGCGAGGTCCTCCAGTTCCCCGACAAGCGCCTCCGGCGCGTATCCGCGCCCATCGGCGAGGTGACCGACGAGCTGCGCGTGCTCGCCCAGGACATGCTCGAGGTGATGTACGACGAGCCGGGCATCGGGCTCGCGGCGCCCCAGGTAGCCGAGGCCATCCGCCTGGTCGTCGTGGACACCGAGTGGACGGAGGAGGACGCCGAGCGCAGCCCGGTGATCCTGATCAACCCGGAGATCTCGGAGCCGGAGGGCAAGATCGTCTGGAACGAGGGCTGCCTCTCGGTCCCGGACTTCACGGCCGACGTGGAGCGCGCCGAGCGGGTGCTGCTGCGGGCCACGGACCTGGACGGAAACCCCTACGAGGAGCGGGCCGAGGGCCTGCGCGCCGTGTGCTTCCAGCACGAGATCGACCACCTGGACGGCAAGCTCTTCATCGACCGCATCAGCCGCCTCAAGCGCGAGCTCTACGTCCAGAAGCGCAAGAAGGCCCTGCGCCGCGAGGCCGAGGAGGCCGGCAGCAGCACCTCGGCCCCCGGCACGAGCCTCTGAGCGCGCCGCCGCTCAAGCTGGCGTTCTTCGGGACGCCCGAGTTCGCCGTCCCCACCCTCGACCGCCTGCTCGCTGGCCCCCATGCCGTGGTCGTGGTCGTGAGCCAGCCCGACCGTCCCCGCGGCCGCGGGCGGCGACCCTCGCCATCGCCGGTGGCGGCCCGGGCCCAGGCGGCCGAGACGCCGCTCCTGCGGCCAGAGCGCGCCTCGGACCCGGCCTTCGCCGAGGCGCTGCGGGGCCACGCGCCGGATCTCGGCGTCGTGGTCGCCTTCGGCCAGTTCCTGCCCCGCCGCATCCGCGAGCTGCCGCGGCTGGGCCTGTGCATCAACGCCCACGCGAGCCTGCTGCCGCGCTACCGGGGCGCGGCGCCCATCGCCCGGGCGCTGCTGGAGGGCGAGGCCGAGACCGGGATCTCGGTCATGCGTGTGGACAGGGAGATGGACGCGGGCCCGGTCGCCCTGGTGCGCTCGACGCCGATCGGTCCGGACGAGACCACCGGCGAGCTCGAGACGCGCCTCGCGGCCCTGGCGGCCGACGCCATCGCCGAGGCGGTGGACCTCGCCGCGGAGGGACGCCTGAGCTGGACGCACCAGGAGGCGGGCGCGGCCACCTTCGCGCCGAAGCTCGAGCGCGAGGAGGCGCGGATCGACTGGCGCGTGCCGGCGGCGCGCATCGCGCTTCAGGTGCGCGCCTTTGCGCCGAAGCCCGGGGCGTTCACCACGCTCGAGGGCGAGCCGCTGCGAATCCTCGCAGCCCGCGCGTGCGCCGGTTCGGTCGAAGCCGCGCCGGGGCAGGTGGTCGTCGAGGGCGACCGGCTGCGCATCGCCACCGGCGAGGGTTGGCTCGAGCCGCGCGTGCTCCAACGCGCCGGCAAGCGACCACTGCCGGCGGCCGAGTTCCTGCGCGGAAAAGCACTTCCCGTCGGAATTGTGCTTGGCGAGGGGACCGACGCTCACTAACTTCCCACGATGGGCTCGCGACAGCGGTCGACAGGCAACGCGCCGACACCTTGCGGCGTCCCGCTCGCCCTTCCCGTGCGATCCCCTCGCGCCGCGCGGTGCACGCGATGAGCCGACGCGAGCCCGACGGCCGACCGCAGCGCGGCCGCCCCCTGCGCCAGCGCGGCCGGGGACGCGACGCGCCGACCCACGCCCGACTGCTCGCGCTGCGACTCCTCGAGCGCATCGACCGCACCCACGCCTACGCGGACCGCGTGCTCGCCCACGCTCTCTCCCGCTGCGCCCTCTCCACCTCGGATCGCGCCCTGGTCACCGAGCTGGTCTACGGAACCCTGCGCTGGCGGGGTCGCCTGGATTTCCTGCTGGGCCAGGTCCTCGATCGGGACCTCGGCAAGCTCGAGGCCATGGTGACGACCGCCCTGCGACTGGGCGCCTACCAGATTCTCTTCACCGACCGCATCCGCGACAGCGCCGCCGTGGACCAGACCGTGCGCTGCGTGCGGGCGGCGGGTCTCGACCGCGCCACCGGGCTGGTCAACGCCGTGCTGCGGCGGCTGGCCGCCGAGCACGAGCGCCTGGCCCTGCCCGGTCTCGCGGACGATCCCCTGGGCCACCTCTGCCACGCCCTCTCCTATCCGCGCTGGCTGGCCGAGTCCTGGGTGGAGCGCTTCGGTCCGGCGGAGGCGGCGGCGCTGGCCGAGTCCATGAACCGGGTGCCACCGCGGAGCGTGCGGGTGAACCGGCTCCGCGCGAGCCGCGACGCCGTGCTCGCCGAGATCCGCGAGCGCTTTCCGGAGGCGGCGCTCTCGCCCCTGGCTCCGGACGGCCTGCGCCTGGGCCCGCGCGGCCAGCCGAGCCAGGATCCCGCCTTCCTCGACGGTCGCCTCACGGTGCAGGACGAGGCCTCGCAGCTCGTGGTGGAGCTCCTCGATCCGCAGCCGGACGAGCGCGTGCTGGACCTGTGCGCGGCCCCCGGCACCAAGTCGACGGCGATCGCCGAGCGCGTGGGCCCGGGCGGTCGCGTGCTGGCGCTCGACCGCCACGCGCGTCGGCTCGGACTCGTTTCCCGCGACGCCCGGCGCCTGGGTCTGCCCTGGATCGAGACCCAGGAGCGCGACGCCACCCTGCCGCTGGACGACCTCGCCGGCGACGGCCCCTTCGACCGGGTGCTGGTGGACGCGCCCTGCACGGGGATCGGCAGCCTGCGCCGCAATCCCGATGCGCGCTGGCGGGTGAAGGCGGGCGATGCCCGGCGCCTGGCGGAGACCCAGCGGGCGCTGCTGGCGCGGGCGGCGTCCGTCCTGAGGCCCGGCGGCACCCTGGTCTACAGCACCTGCTCCTTCGAGCCCGCGGAGAACGAGGCGGTGGTGCGGGCGGTGCTGGAGGATTCCGACCGGCTGCGCCCGTGCGCGCCGGAGGTGGCGAGCGCGGCCGTGCGGCCCCGGATCGACGCCGATGGCTACCTGAGGCTCTGGCCCCACCGCGACGACACCGACGGCTTCACCGCCATCCGGCTGGAGCAGGCGCCGTGAGCCGCGGCCCGGTGCGGATCGCCCCGTCGATCCTCGCCTGCGACTTCGCCCGTCTGGGCGAGGAGATCGAGGCGGTGGAGCGGGCCGGGGCCGACTGGATCCACGTGGACGTCATGGACGGGCACTTCGTCCCCAACCTCACCATCGGACCTCCGGTGGTGAAGGCGGTGCGGCGTTGCACACAGCTGCCCCTGGACGTCCACCTGATGATCGAGGCCCCCGAGCGCTCCCTCGACGCCTACATCGACGCCGGGGCCGACCGGGTCGGCGTCCACGTCGAGACCTGCCCACACCTGCACCGCACCCTGGCCTCGATCCGCGAGCGGGGGGCCGCCGCCTCGGTGGTGCTGAATCCGTCGACCCCGGCCGCGACGCTCGAGATGGTGCTCGGCGACACCGACCAGGTGCTGGTGATGACCGTGAACCCGGGCTTCGGCGGCCAGAAGTTCATCGAGGGCCAGCTCGAGAAGGTCGCCCAGCTGCGGCGCTGGATCGACGAGCGGGGGCTGGACGTGGCCCTCCAGGTGGACGGCGGCATCGCGCCGGGCACCGCCGGCCGCGCCGCGGCGGCCGGCGCCGACGTCTTCGTGGCCGGCACGGCGGTCTTCGGCAAGGACGACTACGCCGCCGCCATCCGCGATCTCCGCGAAGAGGCCGAGAAGGCCGTCTAGAACCGGGCCCGCGAGTGGTAGACTGCGTCCCCGGGCGGGTGGACCGGCCGAGGGGGCTGCATGCGTCGCGGGATCCGCGCAGCGCTGTGGGGGGTGTGCGCAGGGGCGCTCTGCGGGATCGCCTTGGCGGCCGGCGGCGGGATCGCCGCCCGGGCGGAGACCGCCACCGTCGCGGACGAGGACGCCTTCCCGCCCGACGCCCAGCTGACCGGCGAGGAGATCTACGCCCGGGTCGTCGCCAACCGCTTCGACGCCTACATCCAGGATCTGCGTCTGCTCTCGAGGGACCGCGGCGGCAACGCCCAGGAGACGCGCCTCACCATGACCTGGCAGGACTGGGAGGCGGCCAGGCTCCCGCCCCCGGGCACCCTGTCCAAGACCAAGGTCGTCTACTCCTACCCCTTCGAGATCCGCTACTCGGCGTACCTGATCATCCACAAGCGCGATCAGCTCTCCGACCAGTTCGTCTACCTGCCGAGCCGGCGCCGCGTGCGCCGGGTGAACCTGCGCGGCGAGAACGTCTTCGGCACCGACTTCAGCTTCGAGGACGTGGTGCCCCGCGAGCTCGAGGACGCCCGCTACCGGCGCCTGCCGGATGCGCTGGCCCAGGGCCGCCCCGTGTTCGTCGTGGAGGCGATCCCCCGGCCGACGGCCAACTCCGAGTACTCGCGTTTCGTCATCCTGGTGGAGAAGGAGCACTACGTCCCCCTCGAGACCCGCTACTGGGACGAGGCCGGCGTGGCCGTCAAGCGCCTCGAGGCGGACGCCGCCAGCATCCGGGAGTTCGACGGTGTCTGGATGCCGATGCGAGCCACCATGAACCACCTGCTCCACGACTCGCAGACGGCGCTGGTGGTCGACGAGGTGGTGCCGAACCCGGACCTGCCCCGCGGCACCTTCGACGTCCACCGGCTGGAGAGCCACTGAACGCAGGCCGGCCGGCTACTCCTCGTCCAGGTAGCCCAGGGCCCGGAGCATCTCGCGCTCCTCGGCGCTCAGGCGCTCCAGGTCGAGGGCCTCTCCGGTGGCCCAGCGAGGCCCGGACTCGAACCAGCCCGCCAGTGCGGCACTCAGCTCCGACACCAGCGCAGGATGGCGGTCGGCCACGTTCTCCGTCTCGCCCGGATCGCGCTCCAGGTCGTAGAGCTCGTAGGTCGCGCCGGTCATCAGCCGGCGCTCGGCGGGCGAGCGCACGTGGACGAGCTTCCACTTGCCGCGGCGCACCACCAGCTGGGTCTCCCGCTCGTAGCCGGACTCCATGAAGACGTGCTCGGGCGCCACGGCGGCGTCGCCCGTCTCGACGAGCGCGCGCAGGGAGCGGCCCTCGAAGGTCGCGGGCACCTCGATCCCGGCCAGGTCAAGGAGCGTCGGCGAGAGGTCCACCAGACCCACCGGGGCCTCGACGACCCGCCCCGCCGGGAGCCGCCCCTCGTGCACCAGCAGCAGGGGCACGTGGGCCGTGGGCTGGTAGGGAAGCAGTCCGTGCTCGAGGTGGTAGCCGTGCTCGTCGAAGCTCTCCCCGTGGTCGGCGCTGAAGGCGACGAGCAGCCGGCGGGCCTCGACCCCCGACGCCTCGATCTCCCGCAGCAGCCGATCGACCTCGTCGTCCAGATAGCGCACCTCCCGGTCGTACTGGGCGCGGTAGTGGGCGAGGTCCGTGATGGGCGTGCCGTCGGCCCGACGCTGGAGCTGGTAGCTCGGAATCGCCGCCAGGGGCACCGGCTCGGGCGGGTGGTGGCCCGCGAACTCGTCCGCGTAGGAAGGCGGCGGCACGTACGGACCGTGGGGGTCCATGTAGTGGAGCCACAGGAAGAAGGGCTTGCCCGGGTCGCTCGCCCGCAGCCAGGCCAGGCCCTGGTCGGTGACCGTGCGCGCGTCGGTGAAGAGCTTCACGCGGCCGGGCGCGTTCACGAAGTCGACCTCGCCCGCCTGCTTCGCCCAGGCCTCCTGCCAGGACTCGACGAAGTGATCGAAGCCCTGGTCGAAGCCCAGGTGCCGGCCCACGTTGAAGTTGGCGACCACGGCGCCGGTGCGGTAGCCGTGCGCGCGGAACACCTCGGCCAGCAGCAGGTGCGCCTCGGGAAGGGCCCGCGGCTGGAG
This sequence comes from uncultured Spirochaetales bacterium, assembly GCA_964442285.1. Classification (GTDB taxonomy): domain Bacteria; phylum Myxococcota_A; class UBA9160; order UBA9160; family JAFDET01; genus CAYTZH01. Next base: position 12,565 of record CAYTZH010000075.1, read on the forward strand.
CTTGATCCCGGTGGTCTTCGGATGGGCGCCGGTCATGAGGGCGGCCATGCTCGGCCAGGTCTTCGGCCAGGCCACGCTGGCGTCGGCGAAGCGTACGCCCCGGGCCGCGAGGCGGTCGATGGCCGGCGAGGTGGGCAGCGGGTAGCCGTAGACGCCGAGGCGATCGGCGCGCAGGGTGTCGACGGTGATCAGCAGGACGTGGGGCGGCGCGTCCGCCGACCCGCCGCAGGCGGTCGCCAGCAGCGCAGTCCCCAGTATCGCCAGCCAGGCCCGCATGGCGCGGGCATCGTAGGGCTAGGCCCGGGCGCGCACCAGCAGCGCGGGCAGCAGCAGCAGGTCGGCCACCAGGCAGAGTCCCATGGTGAGCGCCGAGAGCGCCCCGAACTCGCGCAGGGTCACCAGGCCCGAGAGCAGCACCACGCCGAACCCGAGGCAGAGGGTGACGGAGGTGATGACGATGGGCCGGCCCACCCGCCGGCAGCAGCGCGTCACCGCCTCGCGGGGGTCGGCGCCGGCGCGGCGCTCGCGGCGGTAGCGGACCAGGAAGTGGGCCGTGTCGTCGACGGCGATGCCCAGGGCCACGCAGCCGATCAGGCTCGTGGGGAGCGAGAGCGAGGCTGCGCCCAGGCCAAGCACCCCGAAGAAGAGCAGCACCGGCAGCAGGTTGGGGGGCATGGTCAGCAAGCCCAGGCGCAGCGAGCCGAGGGAGACGGTCACCAGGCCGAGGATGGCGAGGGCGGCGAGACCCACGCTCAGGGGCTGGCTGCGGGCGATGCCGTCGGCGCTGCGGGCCAGGAGCAGGGCGTTGCCGCTGAGGATCACCTCGGTCCCGGCGTCGGGGGCGAGGCGGGCCAGCTCCGCCTCCACCGCCTCGGCCAGGGCGACCACGGCCGACGACCCGATGCGGCCGGTCCGCAGCACGAGGTTGGCGGCGCCGTGGTCGACGGTCACCAGGCGCGCCAGCTCTCCCTTCGGGACCAGGAACAGCAGCTCGGTCACCGCCCCGCGGCTGTCGGGGATGCGCTCCTCGGCCGGGTCGTCGGCCTCGATGGCCCGGTTGAGCACGCGCAGCGACTCCAGGAACGAGACGCTGCGGGAGACGCCGGGGATCGCCTCGAGCCGGGATTGGAGCTCCTCCAGCAGCGCCAGTCGCCCGGGATCCCGGAAGCTCCCGGACTCGCCGTAGAGCGAGACGTAGAGCGGCACGGCCCCCGCCAGGGCGACGTTCACGGCCTCGAAGTCCCGGCGCAGGGGATCGCCCGCGGCGAAGAAGGAGAGGTAGTCGGTGTCGACCACGATCCGGGGCAGGGCCGCGGCGGCCACCAGGGCCGCCGCGCCCGCGG
>CAYTZH010000076.1:0-13836 GCA_964442285.1 uncultured Spirochaetales bacterium
GCTAGTGCTCGATGATCTCGAGGATGTAGCGCTTCTTCTCCTTGCCGCTGGCAGCGGCCATCAGGGTCCGGATGGCCGAGGCGTGCGCCCCACCCTTCCCGATCACCTTGCCCAGGTCCTCCTTCGCGACGCGAAGCTCAAGGACGTGGGCGTGGTCTCCGTGGACCTCCTTGATCTCCACCTCGTCCGGCTTGTCCACCAAGGCCCTCACGATCTGCTCGATCAGCGCCTTCATCGCCACCTCCACAGCGGCGGACCGCCCGGGCCCGCGCCGGCTCTGCTGCGGTGCGTCGGCTCGCGAGCCTCAGTGTACGCGGGTTGCGCGCGGAGCGAGATCGAAAAGACCCGAAAAGGTCACAGAACGGCGTGACGGGCGGCCGATCGGCGGACTCCCCGCGGGGCTCGCACGCTCTGCGGGCTGGGCGCCCAGGCCGGTCCCCAGACCAGGCCGGCCAGACCGGGCTCCTCGGCGCCCGAGAGACGGATCACGGGAACCCGCTCGGCCAGCCGTTCCAGGGTGGCCAGGCTCCGCTGCTCCAGCACGAGCGCGTCGCAGGGCGAGTGCACGGAGACCAGCGCCGCCACCGCCTCCGCGCTGGCCAGGGGACGCGCGGCGACCGGCCCGGGGACGACGCGATGCACGGCATCCAGGCGGGCCCAGCGCTCGCACGCCGTCGCCGGGCTGCGGCTCCAGGGCGTGCCGAAGGCGCGGAAGGCCGTGCCGTCCGGGCGGATCGCGACCCGCTGATCCGAGAGCAGCGCGCAGCCGGGCAGCGTTCGCAGCCGCTGGCCGAGGGCGCGCTTGCCGGCACCCGGCGGCGCCGCGAACAGGGTGGCCACGCCGGCCCGTGTGACACCACAGGCGGTCAGCAGCACGCCGCCTTCCCGCGCCAGGCGGTGGCGCAGGAGCCACTCGTCCAGCGGCCAGCAGAGCGGCGGCTCGCCCGTGCGCGCTGCCTGCCCGTCCCGGGCCAGCATGATCTCGCCCTCGCGCAACGCCTCGTCGAGGTGCACCTCGCGTTCGATCATGCCGCGGCGCCGGTGCAGCAGGTGCCAGCCCCCGGGCACCGCGACCGCCTCGATCCGATCCCGCTCCGAGCCACGCCCGAGCCGCGGCCGCCGCGGAAGTCCGACGCGGCCGACCCGCACGCCGAAACGCACGTCCCAGGCCGGCACGGCGTCGAGCTCGTCGACGAAGAAGTGGGTCGACGGCACGACCCATGACATCCCCGGAGGTCGCTCGACCGCGATGCGGAGCCCCCCGACGTCCACCCCGACCCAGTCCGGCACGCCCATGATCCTCCCGGGTTGACGCTTCCGCGTGTGGCAACGCTTCCACGTGGAATGATGCTTCCACGTGAAACGCACCCGGTGCGCACCCGACGCGCAGCGGGGGGTTTCCCCGAACGCTGGCGCGCGCCACGTTCGTCGGCGCCGCGGAACGGTTGAGTCCCCCGCTTCGTCCGAAACGGTTCGGCAGACTGGGCGGTCCGCTTGAGCGGATCATCGGGAGACGCCGAGCGCGCTTGGGCGGAGCGTCTGCGCGCGCAGGCGCACGCAGCGCCAAACCACGCGAGTCAGCGGATGCGCAGGCTGGCCATCCGGCGCCCCCCGAGCGGGAAGCGAACGCGGCCCCCGTCCCGCGCGAGCCCGGGCAGCGCCGCCGGACGTCCCGCCAGGTCGACCGGGGTGAGCCCGGTGCCCGGTCCGCCCCAGGCCAGCACCACGCTGCGCTCGTCCGGAGCGGCATTGAACAGCCGGAGCTCGGCGGCGCCAGCGGGGCGGGGCTCGATCGCCGAGACCACCACCTCCGGCTCGTCGAGCTCCACGAGCTGCGCGCCGTCGGCCAGCGGAGCGCGGGCGTGGCCCGCGCCGACGAAGGCCCAGGCCGGCCAGGCGAAGTCGTGGGCGGCGCGAATCGCCTCCCGCTCGTCCGCGGCATGCAGGCGGAGGGACAGGGCGACCCGGTGGCGCCCGGGAACCTGGGCTCCCGGCGTAGGCAGGGGCGGCCCGGCGTGGCCCGGCCGCAGTCCCAGGTCGGCGCGCGAGAGCCAGCCCACCGCCCGCAGCAGGGTCACGGCGAGGCTCGTGCCCGCGCCCTCGGGCACCGCCTCCACCTCGGCGCTGCCGCGGTTGGCCAGGGTGAGGGCCAGCGCCCCGTCGTCGATGCGGGCGAAGGCGCGCTGGGGCACCGCGCCGATCGGCCGCTCGGCGGGATGCTCGCCGAAGGCATCGGGGGCCGGGGCGATGGGCCGCTCGACGACCTCGAAGGCCGACTCCACCTGGAAGCGCCGGGCCCGGAAGGGCGCTCGCGCGAGGAGCCGCAGCCGATGATCCTCGGCGGTGTTGGTGAGCTCGATCTCGAGGTCGAGGCGGTCCGAGCCCTCGAACAGGCGCAGCACGAGCCGCACGGGAAGCGTGACGGCCCGCTCGCCGGGCCGCCGCGCCGGGTCGAGCTGACGGGGAAGCCGGTACTGCAGGTCCAGGGCCACCGCGACGGACGCCTCGGACGCCCGCTCCACGGCCACCCGCACGCGCTCGGGGCGGTCCACGGGCCGGGCCTCGGGGACGGGATCGAAGTTGTACTCGTCGCCCCGGTCGCTCTCGCTCACGATCCGAACGGCGTCCTCGAGGGTCGTCCCGCTCGGCCGGTGAAGGAGGCGCACCTGACCGTCGGCCGCGACCTCCAGCCGCCAGACGGCGTTCTCGGCGAAGGCGCCACCCAGCGCCAGCGTGCCCGACGCGAGCGCGCCCCCGTCGTCGGGGCGAGCGCGCCCGCGCACCACCCGGTAGGTGCGGAGGCCGTAGCCCGGGAGCCGGTCGACGAAGCGGAGGCGGAGGCGGGGCACCGTGCGGGCCTCGACCGCCAGGGTCTCCACGTCGTCCCGGGCCAGGACCGCCTCGAGGGCGCGGCGGAAGCGGCGCACGTCGAAGCCGCTCGGTGCCTCGGCCAGGGCGACGTGGAGATGGACGCAGCCGTCCCGCACCTGCCAGCGCGCGCCGCGCACCGCGTGCCCGGCGAACTCCTCGCCGAAGGCGTTCAGGATCAGCGGGGCCAGGCGCACCGGCAGGCGTGTCTCGAAGAAGCTGCGACTCGCCTCCAGCAGCTCCGCGTGCACCGGCACCCGCCGTCCGTCGGCACCGCGCAGGTGGAACATCCCGGTGCGGCCCGCGGCACCGACCGGGACGTCCAGGGCGACCTCCGCGTCGACCACGCCGATCCCTCCGCCGTTCCCGTTCCACACCACCAGCGGGTCGCCCTTCCCCGCCACGGGCCGCACCTGCGTGCAGAGGGCGCCGGCGATCCGGTCGAGGTGGGCCGAAGCGATCTCCTCGACCCGCTGGAAGCGCGTGTCCATCTGCTGGTGGACGCGGTCGACGGAGCACCCGCAGACCGAGTCGTGGGGATGGTTCTCGAGGGCCACCCGCCAGGCCAGGTCCAGGATGCCCGTGTCCGGATCCTCGCCGAAGCGCGACGCCCAGACCGCCAACGGCTCGAGCACGCGGACCAGCAGGCGGTCGTTGCTCCACTCGGCGCGCTTCTGCGGTGCGCGTGCCGAGGCACACCCGGGCAGCAGGGGCGCGCGCAGGCCCGAGCGGAGCTCTCCCTTGTGCATGGGCAGGGCGTCGGGGGCGACCTCCCCCCGCACCCGCTCCACGAAGCCGGGCAGCGTCCCGATCTCGAAGGTGACGCCCGGAAGGCGTTCGCAGGCCGCCTCCAGCGCCCGCGGCAGCCCCGGCTCCGGCTCCTGGTGGTCGGAGCCGTTCATGACGAGTCGGCCGGGACCCCGGGAGAACGGGTCGAGCCCGCGCAGGGTCAGGTCCAGCCGCTCGGCCAGGGCCTCGGGATCCGTCGGCAGCTGCGCCCCGTTGCCGTAGCCCTGGGGCAGGTAGACGGTCAGCAGTCGGGTGCCGTCGGCCCCCTCCCAGACGAAGGGGGTCGCGTCCACGTCGGCCCCGACGCCGCGCCAGAGCACCGCCGCATCGAAGCCGAAGCCGGCGAGCAGCTGCGGCAGCTGGCCGACGTGGCCGAACTGGTCGGGGACGTAGCCGACGCGCATGGCGCCGCCCAGCGCGCCGGCCTTGGCCAGGCCGAGCCGCAGGTTCCGGATCAGGGCTTCCCCGGAGACGAGCCACTCGTCGGGCAGGACGTGCCACGGACCCACCAGCAGACGGCCGTCCCGAACCAGCTTCTCGAGCCGCTCCCGCGCCTCCGGGCGCACCTCCAGGTAGTCGTCGACGACGATGGTCTGGCCGTCGAGCATGAAGTGGCGGAAGGCCGGGTCGCCTTCCAGCAATGCCAGCACCCGGTCGACCAGGCGGACCAGGCGATGGCGGAACTGCTCGTGGGTATGATGCCACTCCCGATCCCAGTGGGTGTGGGGCACCACGACCAGATGCCGGGGGGCGTCGCTCACGGGAGTCCTCCGCGGCCCATGCTATCAGAGGGCATGGTTTTCCGAGCGGATCTGCGGTAGTTACAGGGCCGAGGGCGATGGACACCGAAACCGCCGACAGCGATCCGCGGCCCGAGCCGCAACCCAGGCCAAGCGCCTGCTACCTCCGCCGCGCCGGGCGGAGCGGGCGCGAAGCCGTTTTCGCCTGAGACCTCCGCCGTCGGGGCCCCAGGCGTTCTGCGGGGCATCCGGCATGGCGACTCCCGAAGTCACGAGCCGAATCCTTCGACGACTGCTCGGCAGCGGCATGACCGGCCGCGCCGAACGGCTGCTGTCGCGGGTCCACCCCGCCGATCTCGGGCCGCTCCTCGCCGACCTCACCCCCGAGGAGATGCGCACGGTCATCGAGCTGCTCTTCCGGCAGCACCGCGCGGCCAAGGCCCTGTGCGAGCTGCCGCCCGAGATGCTGCCGGTGGTCTTCGAGGCGCTCGACGACGCGCGCCTGGCCGCGGTCTTCGGGCGGCTCGAGATCGACGACCTGATCGAGCTGGCGGCCTGGCTCCCGGACGATCGCCACGACCGCATCGTCGGCCTGCTCCCCGCGGAGAAGCGCGAGGAGCTGCGCAAGCACGAGCTCTATCCCGAGGGCTCGGCGGGCCGCGTGATGACCACCCGCTTCCTGGCCGTGCGGGAGAAGCACACCGCGCAGGAGGCCATCGACTCCATCCGCTCCTACGGCGAGGAGACCGACGCGATCCTCTACGTCTACGTGGTGGACGAGGAGGAGCGGATCGAGGGCGTGGTCCCCATCCGTCGCCTGGTGGCGTCGCGTCCCGACCGGCCCTGCGGCGAGCTGATGATCCGCGAGCCGATCCACTGCAGCGTCACCGACGACCAGGAAGAGGTGGCCCAGCTCGTGGCCCGCTACAACCTGCTCGCGATCCCGGTGACCGACGCGGAGCGGCGCCTGGTCGGCGTGATCACCGTCGACGACGTCATCGAGGTGATCCACGAGGAGGCGACCGAGGACATCTATAACCTGGCAGGCCTGCCGGAAGAGGACCGGGTGTTCAGCCCGGCCGCGACCTCGGTCCGCAAGCGACTGCCCTGGACCCTGCTCAACCTGGCCGCCGTGTTCGTGGCGGCGTCGGTGGTGGGCCTCTACGAGCGGACCCTCGAGCAGCTGGTCGTCCTCGCGGTGTTCATGCCCGTGATCACGGGCATGGGCGGCAACGGCGGCGTCCAGGCGCTGACCGTGGTCACCCGCGCCATCGCCCTGGGCGAGATCGAGTTCTCGAGCGGGCTGCGGGCGGTGGGCAAGGAGCTCCTGGTCGGGGTGACCATCGGGCTGGCCGTCGGCCTGGTGAGCGGCGCCATCTCCTGGGCCTGGCACGGAAGCCCGTGGATGGGCCTGGTGCTCTGCGGCGCGATGGTGGCCACCCTGACCGCCGCCGGGCTGCTGGGAGCCGCCGTGCCGGTCCTGCTCAAGGCGCTCCGCCAGGACCCGGCGCTGGGCTCCGGCGTGATCGTGGTGACCCTCACCGACGCCTTCGGCCTGTTCTGCTTCCTGGGTCTGGGCACGCTCCTGATGGACCGCCTGATCTGAGCCGCCGCTCAGTCGGCCGCGTACGTCCTCTCCAGGTACGCGACGATGTCCGCCGACTCGAACATCTCCGTATCCGTGTTGGGGTCCACCAGGTAGGGCACCATCATCCGGCCCGAGCGGGCCACGAAGGCCTCCCGGCTCGGACTGCCCTTGGCCACGTTGTGGAGCAGGTAGGGCAGCTCGAGGCTGCACAGGACCTCCCGCGCGATGCGGCAGAAGGGCGAGGCCTCGAAGCTCCAGAGCTCGAGGGGCTTGGCCGGCGCCCGTGAAGGACGCGCCCGCAGGCCCTGGCCGGGGCGCAGGGCACCCGCGATGGCGGCAGTCAGGAGCGTGACCGGACCGAGCGAGAGGAGCAGCGGCACCCGCCCGTCCCCGTACTCCGCGTACAGGTACCGGATGATGTCGTCCGACTCGTACATCTCGCGCCCGGTGTTGGGATCCACCAGGTAGGGGAACTGGGTCTTCCCGCCCCGCTCCACCAGCGCCTCCCTGAAGCGGGTGCCCCCCTTCGGACAGGGCAGGATCCGCGCCTCCAGGTCCAGCATGGAGAGGGCCTCCCGGACCTTGCGGCAAAAGGGACAGCCCTCGAACTCGTACAGCTCGAGGGGCTGCTTCGGGCGGTTGCCGAGCCGGCCCACGGCGAGGCCCGAGGTGCCCCGCGCCACCGTGGCGGCGAACGAGCTGGCGACGTCGACGAAGCGGTTCATTCTGGGTCTCCCGGGCTAGCGGGTCGGGGCTTGCCCGAGCCTACCACTCCCGCGGCCGGCCTAGAAGAACCACTCGAGCTGCAGGAAGGCCAGGTGCGCGGCGGAGCCGTATTGAGACCGCCGCGGGCCGAAGAAGACCTGGAGGCCGGCCCTCAGCTCCAGGCTGTCCGTGGGCGTGAACCCCAGCACCGGCGCCAGCGCAACACTGTGGCCGTTCCAGTCGTAGAGCACGAGGCCGTCGAGCCGGAGAACGGGGGTCAGGTCGTAGCCCAGCTGCAGGCCGGTCTGGTGACGCGCGGCGGTCACCACGGCGCTGCCGCCGAAGCGGGCGGCCGAGCCCGGGCCCACGAAGGCACCGGTCGGGGGCGGCGGCGCCGGGGGCGCGACCCCGGGGCCCCCGGGGAAGAGCGGCGCGGGTGGAGGCGGCGGCGGCGGGACGAAGCCCGGCGGCGTCTCGTCGGTCGTCTCGAAGAAGGGCAGCAGCACGCCCGCCCGCCCCTCGCCGAAGCCCAGGGCGTTGCCGTTGTAGAGGTACTCCACCAGGACGTACAGGCCGCTGCCGAGGTCGACGTTGTAGTCGGCGGAGACGACCACCTGCCAGAACGGGTCCAGGGTCTCCGGCGCGGGCCGGCCGATCCGCCACACGTCGTCGGTGGGCCGGGTCCAGACGGCCTCGAGCCGGACCGCGGCGTCGGCCAGGTTGCCCGCCAGGTCGAGGCCCGTGGCCCACGCCCCCTGCCAGCGACCGGCGACCGCGGAGTAGTCCATTTCTCCCCATCCGCCGTGGAGGCGCAGGGCGTAGGCGGCCTCGTCGCGGCTTCCGTTGGGGGTGTACACCGCCTCGAGATAGGTGAAGCCGCTGAAGTTGAAGCGCACGTCGATGGCGTCCACCCCGGGGGTCTGGTCGCCCTCGACGGCCAGAGGCGGGATGAAGTTGAAGCGGTCGATGGGGTTCCAGATGCGCCCCACGCCCCACGGAATGCGCTGGCGACCCACCACGACCTCGAAGCGCCCGGTCTCGAGGCGGAGGTAGCCCCGGTAGAGAAGATGGCGCCAGCGGCGGTGGTCCTCCGGCCCGTCGTCGAAGCCCAGGATCTCGAGGTCCCACTCCAGGTCGAGGAAGCGCTCGACCGCCGTCGACGCGCCGAGGCTTGCGCCCAGGGTGTCGAGGATGCCACCCAGGATCTCGTGGTCGTAGGTGACCACGGCCGAGAGCTGTGCGTTGAGGCGGGCATCGATGCGGATCCGGAGCCGGGTGAGGCTCTGCCACACGTCCTTGTCGCCCACGACGGCAAAGGCGGGACAGTCCGGGAAGCGATCGGCCAGGGCGCAGGACAAGTCGGCGGCGCTGCGGCGGGCGAAGCTCGACGCGTCGGTGCCGTGGGTGAGGGTCGCCACCTCGCGCACGGATCCCCTGACCTCCAGCGCGGCGTCGCCGCGTCGCCAGAGCTCCCGGGCAGCGGCCGGATCGGCCGCGACCAGGGCGAGCGCCAGCGCAGCGCCGGCCGACCCGCGGACGGCGCCGCGTCTCACCCCTCCGCCTTCCGCTCGTCCCCCTCGATCCGCCCGTCGCGCAGCCGCACGGTGCGGCGCGACTTGCCCATCACCAGCGGGTCGTGGGTGGAGAAGAGGAAGGTGGTGCCGTGCTCGCGATTCAGGGCCTCCATCAGGTCGAGGAGCTGGCCGGCGGTGCCCGAATCGAGATTGGCGGTGGGCTCGTCGGCCAGGACGACCCGGGGCCGCCCCACGATGGCGCGCGCCACGGCCACCCGCTGCTGCTGGCCGCCGCTCATCTCGAGGGGGCGCTTCTCGGCCAGGTCCTCGAGCCCCACCTCCCGCAGGATCTCGGCGCCGCGGGCGCGACGCTCGGCAGCCGCCACCCCCTGCAGCTCCATCACGAACTCGACGTTCTCGCGAGCCGTGAACACCGGGATCAGGTTGTAGGCCTGGAAGACGAAGCCGAGCTTGCGCAGCCGCAGCTCCGCCAGCTCGCCCGCGCCGAGGTTCGCCAGGTCCTGACCCTCGAGGTGGACCGTGCCGGCGGTCGGCTCGTCCAGGGCGCCGAGCAGGTTCAGCAGGGTGGTCTTGCCGCAGCCGCTCGGCCCGGCGAGCACGGTGAACTCGCCCTCCTCCACCATGAGGTCCACCCCGTCCAGCGCCAGGGTCTCGACGCCCCGGGTCTCGTAGATGCGCCGGACGCCGCGTGCCTCCAGGATCGCCATGTCGCTCCTCCGCTCCTAGAAGTGGCGCAGGGCGTCGGCCGGACGCGCCCGCACCGCCCGCAGCGCCGGCCAGAGGCTGGCCACGACCGCCGTGACCAGGGCCACCCCCGTGGGCGTGGTGAAGTCGCCGACCCGCAGGGTGGGCACGATGGTCGAGCCGACGCCGAAGGCGTTGAGGCCCTGACCCCAGCGGGACAGGTCGATGCCGTCGCGCAGCAGCCACACCGAGGCCAGCGCCAGGGCGAAGCCCAGCAGCAGGCCGAGCAGGGTCAGGAAGCTGGACTCCAGGACCACCAGCACCACCACCCGCGAGCCGGACATCCCGATGGAGCGCATGACGCCGATCTCCCGCGTGCGCTCGAAGACGGCCATGAGCAGCACGTTGGCGATCCCGAAGGCCATGGCGACGAACACCGCCGCGTACACGATCCAGGCCATCTGCTCGAACATGTCGACCATGTAGACCAGCAGCGGCTGGAGCTCCTCCCAGGTCTGGACCTCCGCCGCGTCCCCCAGGCGCGCGCGCAGGGCGTCGCGGACCCCGGGGATGGCGCTGCGCGCCTCGGCCAGCACCACCAGCTCGGAGACGTCGGCGTCGAGGGCCAGCAGCGCCTGGGCCTCCTGCAGGCGCACGTACACCGTCGTGCGGTCGAGATCGAGGGACGCCGTCCGGAACAGCCCCCCCACCCGGAACGCCTCGCCGGCCAGGTCGCCGTGGACGTCCTGGGCGGAGAGCACCACCTTGCCACCCACGTCCACGTGGAGGCGCTGGGCCAGGGCCTCGCCCAGCAGGATCCGGCGCGGCTCGCCGTCGAGGTAGTCACCCCGGGTGATGGAGCGCTCGATGCGGGTGATGTGCGCCTCCCGCTCCGGCTCGATGGCCATCACGCGCACGCCCGCGCTGGCCCGGGGCGAGGAGATCAGGCCCTGGCTCCGCACCCGGACCGCCCAGGCCGAGACCGCGCCGATCCCGGCCAGGACCTCGCGCTCCCGACGCGCCCCGTCGACGAGCCGGCGGTCGAGACCCGGCTCGTCGGCGAAGCCCGGGGCGTGGACCTGGATGTGGCCGAGCTCGGTGGCGATCGCGTTCTCGACCAGCTGGATCACCATGCCGTAGTTGATCGCCATGGAGAGGATCACGCCGGCGATCCCGACGGCCACGGCCGAGACCACGATCGCCGTGCGCCGGCCGTTGCGCCAGACGTTGCGCCACGCGAGTCGCCACAGGAAGCGGTCGAGGAGGGCACGGAGCAGGCCGTCCCGAGGCTGCGCGGCGGGGATCACAGGTCCCTCAGGGCGTCCACGGGACGCCCACGGCTCGCCTTGACGGCGGGATAGAGGGCGGCCAGCGCGGCCACGCCGAAGATCGTGAGCGCCGAGCCGATGGGGTTGCCCGCCTCGAGCTTCCAGGTCATCACGGGCTCGAAGCCGAGGAGCTCGAAGGAGCCGGCCATGGCGCCGCCCACGGAGACCGGGTGGGCCACGAACCAGAGCACCAGGGGGAGCGCCAACCCCAGGCCGATCGCCAGGCCCACCCCGGCCAGCATCAGCGACTCCAGGTAGACCAGCCGGAAGACCGCGCCCGGGCGCAGCCCGAGAGCCAGGAGCACGCCCAGCTCCCGGGTCCGCTCCAGCACCGACATCAGCACCGTGTTGAGGATCCCGAAGCCCACCACCACCACCAGGATGATGAGCAGCATGTACATGCCGGCGTCGTCGAGGAAGATGAACTGCACCAGCTCGGGCATGAGCTCGCGCCAGACGTGCACCTCGGCGCCCGCCTCGGGAGGCAGCCGGCTCCGCAGCGCCGCGGCGACGGCGTCGGCGGCATCCGCCTCGTCGGCCAGGACGGCGACCTCCGAGACCCGGTCCCCGTAGACGTAGAAGGCCTGGGCGTCGGCCAGGGAGATCAGCGCCAGGCTGCGTTCGAGGGTCGGGTCCGGCAGGCGCACCACGCCCACCAGGGTGAACAGGTCGAAGGCGCTCTCGAGGGAGTAGGCCACCGAGTACAACAGCAGCGCGTCGCCAAGCTCCGCGCCGAGGCGGCGCGCCAGGCGCTCGCCGAGCACCACGCCCCGGGGCACGTCGGGCGGCAGGAACCGCCCGTGCACCAGACGCTCGGGGAGCGTCGAGACGCTGCCCTCGCGGGCCGGGTCGACGCCCAGCACCGCGACGCCGTGGGCGTCGGTCTCCCGGGAGACCAGGGCGAAGCTCACGACCCGCGGCGCGAAGCCCCGCACCCCCGCGGTCTCTTCCAGGGTGCGCCGGAGCGCCGGATCCAGGCGCACGAACTGCTCGAGGGTACGGCTGTCGACGTAGCCCTCCCCCGAGAGCGCGAGGTGCCCCGAGCCCAGGCGAACGCTGTCCTCGATCATCTTCTCGTGGAGGCCCTGGCTCATGGCCACGAAGAACACCACGAGCACCACGGCGAAGACCGTGGCGGCCACCGTGAGGCCCGTCCGGCGCGTATTGCGCCAGACGTTGCGCCAGGCGAGCCGGAGCTCGAGCCCCACCGCCTAGCGCTGCTTCAGGTTGCGGGTCGTGAAGATCCGGTCGTCGAACGCCTCGTCGAAGCGGATCTCCCCGATCTCGATCACCGTCTCGTGGCCCTCCTTGTCCAGGGGCTCCATCGCCCAGCGGTGGGGGAAGTGCCGCCCCTGCACCTCCCGCACCTCGCCCAGGCGGAAGATCCGCAGGCGCGTGCCCTCCTCGTCGTAGAACTCCTGGCGCAGGGGGGTGGCGTGCTCGACCTCGATCCACGAGACGATGCGGCCCCACACCACCGGCGCGCCCTCCCGCGGCAGGAACTCCACCACGTAGGCGCGGCGGCCGGGATGGTCCTCCGGCGCGGGATCCACGCCGAGGAGGCGGTGGTCGTAGTCGTCGATCTGGCTCGACTCGCGCACCAGGTCGTCGTTGGTGAAGTCGCTACCCATCCAGGACTGGAGCATCATCGACGGCGGGATGCGCAGGGTGCGCTCCACCCGCGGCACGTACATCCACAGGTTGGGACGCTTCATCAGGAACGCGGAGTCCTTGTCCTTGGGCGGGGCCAGGATGCGGATGAAGGAGCGCTTGTTGCGCCGATCGTCCCAGCTGCGGAAGGCGACGGTGCGGGGCGCCGGCAGCCGGGGCGAGCGGATGGTCATGCGCGCCTCCATGTAGGCGCTCCGGCCGCGCAGGACCTCCTCCTGACGTTCGGCCACGCTGCGCCCGTCGACGCCCTCGGGCGCCGGCTCCAGGGCCGCGCCGGAGGCCGGGCCGGCCAGCAGCGCCAGCAGCACCAGCATGGGCGGCCCCCGGAGCAGCCGGAGCGCGGTCCGGCCGCTCATGGACGCAGGCCCCGGTCGATCACGCGCCAGGTGTCGCGCCAGTGCGGCAGGGGCTCGAAGCCCGGATCGACCATGTGCTGCAGGAGCAGTCCCTCCACCAGGGCCGTCAGGCAGGCGGCCAGGCTTCGTGAGGCGGTCGTCGCGATCTCGCCGCGCTCGATGCCGTCCTCGATCAGCGCCGTGAGGAAGCGACGTGATTCTGCGTAGATCCCCGCGAAGCGCTCCTGGGCCTGGCGGTGGGTGAGGATCTCGGCCCAGGCACGGACCATGGGCTCGTGGGCGGTCACCTGCTCGATCAGCAGCTCGCCGAGGCGGCCGAGCAGGCTGCGGACGTCGCCGCGGTGTCGAGCGACCTCCTCGCGCCAGGCGCCGAACAGCTCGAGGCTGAAGGCGTCGCCCACGGCCAGGAACACCTCCTCCTTGCTGGCGAAGTGCCAGTAGAGGCTGCCCTTGGAGAGCCCGGCGGCCCGCGCCACGTCGTCCATGGTGGCGGCGTGATAGCCCTTCTCGGAGAAGCACAGCAGGGCGCCCTCCAGGATCTGGACCCGCCGGGCCTCGGCCGGCGCGTGGCGCCGGGTGCTCGGCGGCCGGGAGCGGGAGCCTCGGGCGCTTGCGGTCATCTCTCGTAACCCATCGGAAATGAAACACTCCGAGACAAACTGACTGGTCAGTCTAGTCTCAGCCTAGACCTGTGCCGGAAAATCGTCAAGCGGCGGCCGGAAGCGCGTACCCTGGACCGGGAGGGACGAGCCCTTGGCCGAGCCCGAGACCGACCGCGCCCACCTCCGCGACCTCTACGGCAACGCCGACAAGCTGCGCATCCGCCACGAGGCCCACGCCCGCTTCTCCGAGAACCGGGGCCGCTTCTTCGACTGGCTCCTCCCCTTCCTCGAGCCCCTGCCCGACCTGGTGCTGCTGGACGTCGGCTGCGGCCACGGGGCGCAGCACCCGAGGCTGCGCCAGCAGCGGATGCGGATCCTCGGCCTGGACGCCTCCCCGGGCATGTGCCGGGAGGTGCGCGACCAGGCCCGCTCGCTGCAGCTGCCGGTCGCACCGCTGCGGGGCGACGCCGAGACGCTGCCCCTGGCCGACGCCAGCTGCGACCGGGTGCTGGCCAACCACGTGCTCTTCCACGTGCCCGACCGGCGGCGGGCCCTGGCCGAGATCCGCCGGGTGCTGCGTCCGGGCGGACGCGCGGTGCTCACCACCAACGCCGTCGACAGCGGCCGCCGGCTCTTCGAGCTGCACGAGCAGGTCGCCCACGACCTGGGCTACCGCCCGGCCCCTCCCCTCTACGAGCGCTTCCACCTCGGCCATCTGGCCCTGGTGCAGGAGGTCTTCCCCGACGCCCGGCTGCGCGTCCGCGACGACGCCTTCCGCTTCCCGGACATCGAGGTGACCATCGCCTACTACTGCGCCGCCATGATCGACCGGATCGACCCGCTCCCGGCGGACGGCAGCCACCGCACCCGGCTCGTGCAGATGATGGCGCCGGAGATCGAGAAGGTGATCGCCACCGAGGGCGTCTTCCGCATCCCCAAGGTCGCCGGCTGCTTCGTCGCCACGGCGTAG
>CAYTZH010000077.1:0-5736 GCA_964442285.1 uncultured Spirochaetales bacterium
CCGTCGGTGATCGAGATGACGTTGGTCGGGATGTAGGCCGAGACGTCGCCGGCCTGGGTCTCGATGATCGGCAGCGCGGTGAGGCTGCCCCCGCCGAGGGAGTCGTTGAGCTTGGCCGCCCGCTCCAGCAGCCGCGAGTGCAGGTAGAAGACGTCGCCCGGATAGGCCTCGCGCCCCGGCGGCCGCCGCAGCAGCAGCGAGAGCTGGCGATAGGCCACCGCCTGCTTCGAGAGGTCGTCGTAGATGATGAGCGCGTGCTTGCCGTTGTCCCGGAACCACTCGCCCATGGTGCAGCCGGTGTAGGGCGAGATGAACTGCAGCGGGGCACTGGTGCTCGCGGTCGCCGCGACGACGATGGTGTACTCCATCGCGCCGTGCTGGTTCAGCTTGTCGACCACCTGGGCCACGGTGGACTGCTTCTGGCCCGTGGCCACGTAGATGCAGTACACGCCCGTGTGCTTCTGGTTGATGATGGCGTCGATCGCAATCGCAGTCTTGCCCGTCTGGCGGTCGCCGATGATGAGCTCGCGCTGGCCGCGGCCGATGGGCGTCATGGCGTCGATGGCCTTGATGCCGGTCTGCAGCGGCTCGTGCACGGACTTGCGGGCGACGATGCCGGGCGCCTTCAGCTCGACGCGGCGGGTCTCGGCGGTCTCGATGTCGCCCTTGCCGTCGACGGGGTTGCCCAGGGCGTCCACCACCCGTCCGAGCAGGGCCTCGCCCACGGGCACCTCGACGATGCGGCTGGTGCGGCGCACCAGGTCGCCCTCGCGGACGTGGTCGGCTTCGCCCATCAGGGCCACGCCGACGTTGTCCTCCTCGAGGTTGAGGACCATGCCGGTCACGCCGCCGGGAAACTCCACGAGCTCGCCGGCCATGACCTTGTCGAGGCCGTAGATGCGGGCGATTCCGTCGCCGACCGACAGCACGCTCCCCGTCTCGGCGACGTCGATTTCGCGGCCGTAGTCCTTGATCTCCCGCTTGAGGATGTCGGTGATCTCACCGGGCTTGATGTCGACCATCGCTCAGTGTTCCTTTCGGAGGTTGCTGCGGAGCTGCTGCAGATGACGGCGGATGCTCCCGTCGAAGAGCTGGTCCCCCACCTGGGCCACCACGCCGCCCACCAGCGACGGATCCACCTTCACCCGGATCTGCACGTCGCGACCCGTGCGCTGCGACAAGGCGCGGCGCAGGCGCTCGACCTGGTCGTCGGCCAGGGGCGCCGCGGAGACCACCTCGGCGGGCACGCGGCCGGCCTCCTCGTCGGCCAGGCGATGGTACTCGGCGCGGATGGCGGGGAAATCGATGATGCGGCGCTGATCGATGACGAAGGCGTAGAAGTGGCGGACGATGGGGCTGGTGCCGAGGCGCTCGGCCACGCCATCCAGGGCCGCGCGGCGCTCCGCCACGGGGTAGAGCGGCCGGAAGAGCGCCGTCTGCACCGCCGGCTCCTGCACGAGGAGCGCGTCCAGGGCGTCGAGCTCGGCGCGGACCTCGGCGATCCGGGACTCCTCGCGCGCGAGCCCGAAGAGGGCCTTGGCGTAGCGACGGGCGGCGGCGCTGCGGGCCATCCGGCTAGCTCCTTCCGCCGGCGTCGGACGTCGGTGCCTCGAGGCGCTCGACGAACTCGTCGAAGAGGCGGCGCTGGTCGTTCTCGGCGACGTGCTCGGCCAGCATCCGCTCGGCGAGACCGACCGCCAGCTCGGCGGCCTCGGCGGAGAGCTCGGCCCGGGCGCGGCGCAGCTCCTGGTCGACCGCGGCGGTGGCGTCCTGGCGGATGCGCTCGGCGGCCGCGTGGGCCTGCTCGAGGATCTCGCTGCGCTCCTGCTCGGCGGTGCGGCTGCTCGCGTCGCGGATCTCCGCGAGCTCGGCCTCGAGACGGCCCGAGCGCGCCTGCCACTCGGCCAGCCGGGACTCCGCCTGGGCCAGCAGCTCCTTGGAGCTCTCCAGGTCCTTCTGGATGGCCTGGCGCCGGTCGGCCAGCGCCGCCAGGATCGGCTTGCGCGCGAAGTAGACGATGGCACTCACCAGGAGCACCAGGTTCAGCCCCTGCCAGAACATCGTAGCGACCGGGCTGCCGGACTCCTCGGCAGCCCAGGCGGGATCCGCCAGGAGGACCAGCAGCAGCGCCACCAGGGTCCTCACAGCGCGCGCCCCAGGATGCGCTCGGCCGCCGCCCGCGCCAGTTCCTCCGCCTCGCTGCGCAGCGACGTGCGGGCCGACTCGAGGGCGGTTCGGATCTCGCCCCGGGCCCGCTCGATCTCCTGCTCCGCCTCCTCGCGCGCCCGGCCCGTGGTAGTGAGCTTCTCGCCCCGCGCCGCGTCGGTGAGCTCGCGGCGCTTGGCGGAGGCCTCGCCACGCACCTGCTCCACCGCCGCCTCGCACTCGGAGAGGATGCGCTCGGCCTCCTCACCGACGGCGCGCGCCCGCTCCCGGGCGCCGCCGATGCGCGACTCGCGCTCGTCGAGGACCGCGAGCAGCGGCTTCACCAGCAGGGCGTTGACCGGCACGATGAGCAGGGCGAAGCCGACGATGAGCACCAGGAGCAGCAGCGGGTCGGGGATGATGACGATGCCGCCGCCGGCGGCGTGCGCGGGGCTCGCGGCCAGGGCGAGCGCGAGCAGGGACAAGACGTCGCGCAGCCGATGGGTTTCGCGAACGGTCAATCGAGCCTCCGCTCCGTGCAGCACCTGGGCCGCCTGGGCCTCCCGGCGCTCTCCCCGGTGCCACCGCGGCGGCCGGGGAAGTCGCTACGGCCAGCGTGCTGCAGGACACGGATTCCGCTGCGTGGGCCGGGGTCTTCGGCGGGGGCAGCGCTCGCCCCCTCGCGCGGGCGCGCGAAATATTACATAGATCCGAGGAACTTCAAGCCGGATCCGAGGGACGTCACCCCGATCCGCGGGCCCCCGGGCGGTCCTCCGGCGAGGCCGGGCCGGTTGCACGGCGGTCCTCCGGCGAGGCCGGGCCGGTCGCACAGCGGCCCTCCAGCCGGGCGCCGTCCGCCAGGACGAGGCGCTCGGCCCGGAGCGAGCCCACCAGCCGGGCGCTTGGCGCGAGCTCCGCCCGCTCCCGCGCCACCACGTCGCCCTCGACCCGACCCGCGAGGACGAGCACGTCGACGTGGACGTCGCCCCGGATCTCGGCGCTCGGGCCCACCTCCAGACGGCCGCGGGCCACGACGCGGCCCTCGAGGCGGCCGTCCACCCGGGCGGCGCCGTCGAACGCCAGCACCCCGGAGAACGCCGCGTCGGCGGCGAGCAGGGCGGGCTCGCTCACGGTGCCTCGAGCAGCGTGTCGACGATGCGCTGCAGGTCTTCGCCGCCGAAGAACTCGATCTCGATCCGGCCGCGGGCCTGGCTGCCCTGGATCTTCACGCGGGTCTTGAGGCGGTCGCGGAGGAGATCCACGACCCGCTGCAGGTCGGGCTCCAGCCGCCGCGCGCCGCCCTCGCGGGGCGCGCGGCGCGCCGGGGCCGCGCCCTGACGCGCCTCCCGCTCGGCCTCGCGCACCGAGAGCCCGCGGTCGACGATGCGGTCGCGGAGGTGGCGGCGGCGCTCGGGGTTGGCGACCTGCAGCAGCGCCTTGGCGTGGCCCATGCTCAGGTGACCCTCCTCGACGTCGCCCTGGAGCTCCCGCGAGAGGTCCAGCAGCCGCACGTGGTTGGCGACGCTCGAGCGGTCGAGGCCGACGCGGCGGCCGATCTCCTCCTGGGTGGCGCCCGCGTCGGCCAGGGCCCGGAAGGCCAGCGCCAGCTCGATGGGGTTGAGGTCGCGCCGCTGCACGTTCTCGACCAGCGCGAGCTCGAGGCGCTCGTCGCCCGCGACGTCGGCCACGATGGCCGGCAGCGTCCGGCGACCGGCGGCCTGGCTGGCCCGCCAGCGGCGCTCCCCGAGGATGAGCTCGTAGCGCTCGCCGGCCCGGCGCACGACCACCGGCTGGAGGATGCCGTGCTGGCGGATCGAGTCGGCCAGGCTCTCGATGTGCGCGGGGTCGAAGGTCCGGCGCGGCTGCTCGGGGTTGGGGTCGATGCGATCGACCGGGATCTCGAGGGGGCCGCCCGAGCCGGCGCTCGGGGCGGGCGTCTCGGCGCCGCGGCGCTCCTCGTCGCCGGGGATCAGGGCGCCGAGGCCGCGGCCGAGGGCGCTTCTCCGGGTGGACACGGTCTCAGTCCTCCTTGGGTCCCCGAGTGCGCTCGGGGAGCGAGGGCGGTCGCCGGGGATGGCTGGAGAGCGGCAGGCGATCGAGCAGCTCCCGCGCCAGGCGCAGGTAGGCGACCGCGCCCTTCGACTGCACGTCGTACAGGAGGATCGGCTTGCCGTGGCTCGGGGCCTCCGAGAGGCGGACGTTGCGCGGGATCCCGGTCTCGAAGACACGGTCTCCGAAGTGACGCCGGGCCTCGGCCGCCACCTGGTGGGTGAGGCTGTTCCGCAGGTCCATCATCGTGAGCACGATGCCCTCGATCTCGAGGCGCGGATTCAGCGTCTCGCGGACCCGGGAGAGCGTGTCGGTGAGCGCCGCCAGACCCTCGAGGGCGTAGTACTCGCACTGCAGGGGCACGATGGCCGCGTCCGCCGCGGTGAGGGCGTTGATCGTGAGCAGGCCCAGGGAGGGCGGGCAGTCGACGATGACCAGTTCGTAGTCGTGGCGGGCGTCGGCCAGGGCCTGCTCGAGACGGCGCTCCCGGGAGACGTCGGCGACGAGCTCGATCTCCGCACCCACCAGGTCCCTCCCCGAGGGGACCACATGCAGGCAGGGCAGCTCGGTCGGCAGCGTGACGTCCTTGATGACGCAGTGGCCGGCGAGCGCGTCATAGACGTGTCGCTCCGCGTTCACGATGCCGAAGGCGCTGCTGGCGTTGGCCTGGGGATCCAGATCGACCAGGAGCGTGGAGCGCTCGCAGGCGGCGAGCGAGGCCGCCAGGTTGACGGCCGTGGTCGTCTTGCCGACCCCGCCCTTCTGGTTCACGACGGCGAAGACGCTCCGCGAGGCCATGGCATCCCCCCGCGCTGGTCCCCTCGGGGAATCCCCCTAGGGATCCGTGCGCTGCCGCCTCAGAGGTAACACAGTCGGGCCTCGATCCACCAGCTCGCGGCGGGCCAGCCAGAGCTGACGCTGGCCGCCCAGCGGGAGCGGGTACGACCGGGGCGGAAGCGGCTCCAGCAGGTCCGTGCCCCAGGAGCGCGGCGCGGCGGCATCGGCGCTCTGGGGAATGGCGGCCGTGCCCCCCGGACGCAGCCAGCGCGCCAGCCACGGACCGACCCGCTCCGGCGGACCTACGGCCTGCGCGAGGGCGAGCTCGACTGTCTCCGGCGCGAGCAGCTCGGCGCGCCCGTGCACGGCGGCCACCTGCCCGAGACCGAGCTGGCGCGCGGCGGCGCGTTGGAAGTGATGGCGCCGCTCCCGGGATTCGACGAGCAGGATGCGACGCTCGGGATGCAGGATGGCCAGCGGCAGCCCTGGGAAGCCGGCCCCCGAGCCGAGATCCACCAGGGAGTCCCACTCGGGCAGGACCGGGACGAGCGCGAGAGCGTCGAGGACCAGGCCGCGGGCAACCTCCAGGGCCGTGCGCTGGCCGCTGAGGTTCATGCGCCGGTTCCAGGCGGAGACCTGCTCGGAGAGTTCCGCGAGTCGGGGCGCCGCCGTCGTCTCGAGCCCGAGGGCCGCCAGCGCCGACTCCAGCAGGTCGGCGACCTGGCTCAGGAGCGTTCCCCGTGAAGCTCAGGAGCGTTCCCCGTG
>CAYTZH010000077.1:5836-13699 GCA_964442285.1 uncultured Spirochaetales bacterium
GGTCGGCGACCTGGCTCAGGAGCGTTCCCCGTGAAGCTCAGGAGCGTTCCCCGTGGAACATACGCCGGGTCCTGGCCTTGCAATGGGAGTTGCGCGCTCGTGAGCCCGCCTCCCTCGGTTCCCCGTGGAACGCGCGGGGCGCCTCAGTCCTCGGTGGAGGCTGCGGCCGCCGAGCTTCGCTGCGCCTCCTCGTACTGCGGATCACCCTTCGGGACGACCACCACCTGCCGGTAGCGGCCTTCACCCGTGCTCATCGTGGCCACGTCCTCGACGTCGCGCAGCGCCACGTGCAGGGCCCGCCGATCCTTGCCGTTCATGGGATCCAGGGCCACGGCCCTGCCCGTCTTCAGGGCCCGCCGCGCCGCCCGCTCCGCCACCTGTTCCAGGTAGCCTTCGCGCCGGCTGCGGTCGCCCTCCACGTCGAGCACGACGCGCGGCGGCTCCTCCTCGAGCCGCAGCAGCGCCTGGTTCGCTACGAGCTGGAGGGCGTCCACGCAGCGGCCCCCCTGGCTCGCCATGAACCGCCGCGCGCCGGCGCCCTGGAGCTCGATCACGATCAGGGCGTCCTCCTCGGTCTCGCCGATCTGGAACGGCCCCAGGTCCAGGCGCTCCATCACGCCCTGCACGAACTCACCCGCCGCGCCGAGCTCGCCCAGCACGGTGACCTCGGTCGGCTCCGACGGCTCGGCGGCCGCCTCCGCGCGCTCGCCGCCTCGGCCGCGATCCCGGTCCCGGTCTCGATCCCCGCGCCGCCCGCGGCCGCGATCCCGGTCCCGGTCCCGGTCCCGGTCCCGGTCCCGACCCCGCCGTCCCTCGCGTCCCTCGTCCCGCGCGCCGTCCCCGTCCTCGCGCTCTGCGCGCCGCTTCGGGGCCGGGGCGTCCTTCGGAATCGCCACCACCAGCGACCGCGCAGCAAGGCCCGAGACCTGCTCCTCGCCCATCGCCGCGATCCGGAGTGCGTCCTCCTCCACCCCGAAGTGCTGGCACGCCTTCGCCACGGCTTCGTCCCGGCTGGCGCCGACGAACTCCCGTGCCTCGTTCCTCTCGTCGTACATCGTTCTCTCGCTTCTCTTTCTCTCGCGGTTGGCGCGGCCTTCGGTCCGGCGCGGTTGGCGCGGCCTTCGGTCCGGCGCGGTTGGCGCGGCCCTCAGTCCGCCTTCTCTGCGGTCGCCGCCTTGGCCGGTACCGCCGGCTTGGCGCCCGTCTTCTCGACGGCGGCCTTGCCCGTGGGATCCCGGTTGATCAGCACCTGGTGCCCGATCGCCAGGAAGTTGCTGACCATCCAGTAGAGCACCAGGCCCGACGGGAACTGGTAGAACATGAACGTGAACATCACCGGCATCAGGGTCATCATCATCCGCTGCTGGGCGGGATCCATCGTGGTGGCCGGTGTCAGCTTCTGCTGCAACACCATGCTCCCGCCCATGACCAGCGGGAGCACCCGCACCGGCAGCTCGATCCCGGGGATCACGAAGAGCTCCTCCGGTCGCGAAAGATCGTCGATCCAGGCCACGAACGAGGCCTGGCGGAGCTCGATGGCGCTCTGCAGCGCGTAGAACAGCCCGATGAAGACCGGGAACTGCAGGAACATGGGAAGGCAGCCGCCGAACATGCCCAGCGGGCTCATGTTCGCCTCACGGTAAACCTTCATCATCTCCTGCTGCTGCCGCTGCGGCTCGTCCTTGTACTTCTCCTTGAGCGACTGCAGCTTCGGCTGGACCACCTTCATCTTCTCGCTCATCGCCTTCATGGAGCGCATCTGCCGCGAGGTGAGCGGTGCCGTCACCAGCCGGACCAGGATCGTGATCAGGATGATCACGACTCCGTAGTTGGGCACGTACTTGTAGAGCGAGGCCAGCAGCCAGCTGAAGAAGCGCGTCAGCGGCGCGATGAACGACCAGCCCTCGTTGATCGACCGCGCCAGCGACGGCTCCACGGCGTTCAGCGCCGCGCGCTCCTTCGGACCGACATAGCCCTGGAACTCCCGTGCCGCGCGCTGGCCGGGCGGGATCTCGATCGCGTCCTGGTACGCCAGCTCGACCCGACCCTTGTAGCCGACCTCCAGCGGCTGGAACCGCGCCGACGCGCTTCGCGGCACCTCCGGAATCAGCACGGCCAGGAAGTAGCGGTTCTCGACGCCCGCCCACTCGACGTCGCGGGCGAGGGTCTTGCCCTCCGGTGGCGTCGACCCGAAGGAGAACAGGCCCTCCTTCCCGAGCCCGTCCACGTTCCCTCGCTCTACCGAGCCGTCCCAGAGGGCCACGAGCGCCTGCTCGCTGAAGTCGGGACCCTCCCGCCGGGTCGCGGTCCAGTGCAGGCCGAACGGACTCGCGAGCATGCGGTTGCTCTGGTTGTCCACCTCGAGCCGCAGCCGGTAGCCGTAGCCCTCCGGCTCGAAGCGGTAGACCTTGCGAACGGTCACCCCACCCACCGTCCGCTCGAACGCCACGGTCCGGGCATCCGCTCTCTCGACCTCGAAGGGCGCGCGACTCAGGTCGCCGATGCCGAGCTCGACGAACGGCGTGGTGAGCTCCGCCTCGGCCCCGTCCACGGTGGTCAGGACCACCGGCGTCTCGACCGGTCCCGATCTGTCCGAGTACTCCGTGAGCTCCCAGTCGGTCAGGACGCCGCCCCAGCTCGAGAGACCCGCCCGGTAGGACGACCCCTCCACGCGAATGCGTTCCTCGGCTGCCCGCTCCTCTGCGACCCGGACGGGCGCTGCAGGTGCCGGTCGCTGCGCCTCGACCCTCTCGGGCACCCCGGTGGGGATATTCCTCCCCTCGGGGGAGACCATCTCTCCCTCTGCCTGCGGGCGCTCCACCGTGCTCGGGTTGGCCTCCTCGAAGGCCTCCCGGCGGCTCTCCTGCCAGCTCATCCACAGGGAGACCACCAGGAAGGAGAGTGCGAGGGCCAGGATGAAGTTGCGATCCACGTCGGGGTCCTAGTCCAGGGGAACGGGGTCGAAGCCACCGCGGTGAAAGGGATGACAGCGAGCCACCCGCCGCAGCGACAGCCAGCTGCCGCGCGCCGCTCCGTGGCGCCCCACCGCTTCGAGCGCATAGCTCGAGCACGAGGGGTGGAAGCGACAGGAGGCCCCGAGCCAGGGCGAGAGCATCACCTGGTACCCGCGGATCGCGGCGCAGATGACCCTCTGCAGCAGCCCCACGGCTAGCGGCCCACCTTCTCGAGGAGCGACTCGAGCTCCTCGCGGAACCGACCCGACTCCAGCTCGGCGGCGCCGGGGCGGGCGATCACCACGCAGTCCTCCCCTGCCGCCAGCCGGCCCCGTTCCTCTCGGAACCACTCGCGAATTCGACGCTTTACGAGATTCCGCCGCACCGCACCGCCCACCCTCCGGCTCGCCGTCACGCCGAGACGCGGCCGACTCGGGTCGCCACCCGAAGCCAGCAGCGCCACGAAGTGTGCGGACGCCACGCGTCGGCCCACCCGCGAAACCCGCTGATACTCACGCGCCACGTGGAGCCGGTCCGGCGCGCCGAAGCCGCCGGTCCGACGCGTTGCCACTACTTCGAGGGCACCGAAACGGCGAGCCGCTTGCGCCCCTTGGCGCGACGCCGCTTGAGCACGGCGCGCCCCACCTTCGTGGCCATTCGCGCACGGAACCCGTGGGTCCGTTTGCGGCGGAGCCGACTCGGCTGATACGTGCGCTTCATGCGGGGGAGCCCTCCCGGAGAACGGCGGAGGGTAGCCGTCCTCCGTCGCCGGCGTCAACGCCGAGGCGCGTCGCCGCGCGGCCCGTGTGCCCCCCATTCCCCCACGGCGGGCGACAAATCCCGCCCCGGGCACGCACCCGCAACGTGGTAGACTGGTCGCGTCTGGCGGTGAGAGGCCGGTCTCTGGGTGGGAAGCCCCGCCTTCCGCCCATGCGACGACACGTCCCGTCGAGCCCGGAACCCCTTCGCGGACGGTACCTTGGTCCGGTTTCGTCGCTTTGTCGCGGCCCTTCTGTCACAGCTACTTCATTCAGAGATCATCCAGAGAGTGAGGCGGAGATGAAGTTCACGGTCGAAAAGGGCGAGTTCCAGCGCGGGCTCGCGCGCATCCAGGCGATCGTCGAGAAGCGGAACTCGATGCCGATCCTCGCCAACGTGCTCCTCGCGGCGCCCACCGACGACACCCTGGAGCTCTCGGCGACGGATCTCGAGGTCGGGATCCGCGGGACCCACCCCGCCCAGATCGCCGAGGCCGGGAGCGTCACCGCCTCTGCGAAGAAGCTCTTCGAGATCGTCCGCGAGCTTCCCGACGAGCCGGTACAGATCGAGACCACCGAGAACCAGTATCTCGACATCCGCTGCGCGCGGGCGCGCTTCGTCCTCGCGGGCACTGCGGCGGAGGAGTATCCGACGCTGCCGGAGTTCACGCCGGGCACCACCGTGACGGTGCAGGCGGCGGTCCTCGCCACGATGATCGAGCGGACCATGTACGCCACCTCCGTCGACGAGACCCGCTACAACCTCAACGGGGTGTATCTCGAGGTGCTGCCCGACACCGGCAAGCTGCGGATGGTCGCGACCGATGGTCATCGGCTGTCCTTCGTCGACCGTTCCGTGGGTCCGGAGATCGAGAGCCTGGCCAGTGGGGTCATCATCCCCCGCAAGGGCCTCGCCGAGCTCAAGCGGCTCGTCGACGAGGACGACGCCGACGAGGTCGAGCTGGCCTTCGAGGGAAGCAACGGTCTCGCGCGCAAGGGCGCGGTGACCCTGGTCATGCGCCTGATCGAAGGCGAGTTCCCCAACTACCGCCAGGTGGTTCCGAAGAACATCCAGAAGGAGCTGGTGTTCCCGGCGGAGCCACTCATGCATGCCCTCCGGCGCGTCGCCCTCCTCTCCGCGGAGCGGAGCCGCGCCATCCGGCTCCAGCTCGTGCCCGAGAAGCTCATCGTCTCGTCGAGCAACCCGGACCTCGGCGAGGCCCAGGAGGAGCTCGACGTCGACTACGCCGGCGAGGAGCTCTCCATCGGCTTCAACGCCCGCTATCTGCTCGACGCGCTCGGCGGGAGCCGCTCCAAGGAGATCGTCCTCGGCCTCCAGGACGAGCTGGCGCCGATCCAGATCCAGCCCACCGACGATGCGGACAGCCTCGCCATCGTCATGCCCATGCGCCTGTGATTGGGACGTTCCTGGAGTCTTTACGGGGACTTAGGGATCCATTACCTTCCGACCGCGGCTACTTCGAGGCGCCCTGATTCCCCCGGGCGACGCCCGCCGCCAGAGAAGACGTGAGCTACGACGCGAGTTCCATCGAGGTCCTCGAGGGCCTCGACCCGGTCCGGAAACGGCCGGCCATGTACATCGGCAGCACGGGTCCCGACGGACTCCATCACCTCGTCTACGAGGTCGTGGACAACTCCGTCGACGAGGCCCTCGCGGGTTTCTGCAAGCAGATCGACGTCGTCATCCACGACGACAACAGCGTCACCGTCGAGGACGATGGGCGCGGCATCCCCGTCGACCTCCACGAGAAGGAGGGACGCCCGGCCGCCGAGGTCGTGATGACCACGCTGCACGCCGGGGGCAAGTTCAGCGAGAAGACCTACAAGGTCTCCGGCGGACTCCACGGGGTCGGCGTCTCCGTGGTGAACGCCCTCTCCGAGCAGCTCACCCTGGAGATCCGCCGCGATGGCAAGCTCTACCGCCAGCGCTACCGACGCGGCGAGCCGGCGGACGCGCTGGCCAGCACGGGCACCACCGACCGGACCGGCACCAAGGTGACGTTCCGCCCCGACCCGGAGATCTTCCCCTCGCTGGAGTTCTCCTTCGACACCCTCTCCCAGCGCCTGCGAGAGCTCTCCTTCCTCAACGCCGGTCTGCGGATCCGCGTCACCGACGAGCGCAACGCCAAGAGCCACGACTTCTGCTACGAGGGCGGCATCGTCTCGTTCGTCGAGCACCTGAACCGCAGCAAAACGCCACTGCACGCGCCGCCGATCTACCTCTCCGGCCGGCGCGAGTTCGGTCCCGAGGGCAAGCGCACGCCCGTCGAGGTCGAGGTCGCGCTGCAGTGGAACGAGACCTACAACGAGGTGGTCTACGCGTTCGCCAACAACATCAACACCATCGAGGGCGGCTCCCATCTCGTCGGCTTCCGGAGCGCGCTCACGCGCGCCATCAACCGCTACATCGCCAACCACCTGAAGAACGGCAAGAGCGCCCCGGAGTCGGTCACCGGCGACGACCTCCGCGAAGGCCTCACCGCGGTGATCTCGGTCAAGCTGCCCCAGCCCGAGTTCGAGGGGCAGACCAAGACCAAGCTGGGGACGAGCGACGTGCGCGGCCTGGTCGACGGCCTGGTCTACGAGCAGCTCGGCGACTTCCTCGAGGAGAGCCCCGGCACGGCGAAGAACGTCTGCCAGAAGGTGGTCGATGCGGCGCGCGCCCGTGCGGCGGCGCGCAAGGCCCGCGACCTGGCGCGCCGCAAGGGCGCTCTCTCGGACCACAGCCTCCCCGGCAAGCTCGCCGACTGCCAGGAGCGCGATCCCTCGAGGAGCGAGCTGTTCATCGTGGAGGGCGCGTCGGCGGGGGGCACCGCCAAGCAGGCCCGACAGCGCGAGACCCAGGCCATCCTGCCCATCCGGGGCAAGATCCTGAACGTCGAGCGGGCGCGCCTCGACCGCATGCTCTCCAACCAGGAGATCCAGTCGCTGATCGCGGCGATCGGCTGCGGCATCGGGCCGGACTTCGACCCCGACAAGGCCCGCTACCACAAGATCATCATCATGACCGACGCGGACGTGGACGGGAGCCACATCCGCACCCTGCTGCTCACCTTCTTCTTCCGGCAGATGAAGCCGCTGATCGAGCGCGGCTACCTCTACATCGCGCAGCCGCCGCTGTTCAAGGTCAAGCGCGGCAAGTCGGAGCGCTACATCAAGGACGAGCCGGCGCTTCAGGCGTATCTCCTCGATCTGGTCCTGGGGAACCTGTCGGTCGAGACCGGCGGAAGCGCCCTCGACGAGTCGGCCATCCGCTCCCTCCTCGATGCCGCGCGCGACGTGCAGGAGGTGCAGCTGCGGCTGGCGCTGCGTCGCGTCGATGCCGAGCTGGTCTGGGCTGCGGCGCGCTCGGGGCTGCGGGAGGCGCAGCTCGCCGAGCGCGAGCGCCTCGAGACCGCGATTCCCGCCATCGAGGCGCACCTGGGCGCCGCCGCCTCCGGGGAGGCCGAGCCCGAGTGGCGCGTGGAGGAGGATGCCGAGCGCGGCGCCTTCCGGCTGTTCTGCCGCCGCCGCCGCATGGGCCTGCCGATGGACACGCTGCTCGATGCGGAGTTCCTGGGCTCGCCCGACTACCAGCGCCTGGCGGATCGGGCCGACCACATCACGAGCCTCGGGGCCGGCCCGTACCGGCTCGCCCGCGAGGGCCAGGAGCCGGAGGAGGTCGCCGCGGCGCCCGAGCTGCTCGACCGCATCCTCGAGCTGGCCCAGAAGGGTCTCTCGATCCAGCGCTACAAGGGTCTCGGCGAGATGAACCCGGAGCAACTCGCCGAGACCACCATGGATCCCGGCCCGCGGACGCTGCTGCAGGTGAAGGTGGAGGACGAGGTCGAGGCCGAGGAAGCCTTCAGCACCCTCATGGGCGACGAGGTCGAGCCGCGCCGCGAGTTCATCGAGCGCAACGCCCTCGACGTCCAGAACCTGGACGTCTGACGACACCCGCATGAGCGACGACGCGACCCCGACGGGCCCCCCCGAAGAGCCCCCCGCACCGCCGACCGGCGGCGAGGGCGGAGGCCCGCTCCTCCCGGGCGTGAACATCCAGCACGAGGTCCGCCGCTCGTTCCACGACAACTCGATGTACGTGATCATCACCCGCGCGCAGCCCGACGTGCGCGACGGGCTGAAGCCGG
>CAYTZH010000078.1:0-13698 GCA_964442285.1 uncultured Spirochaetales bacterium
ACACGCCGGGGCTGAACGGGGCGGCGCCGGGCACCACGGCCTTCCGGGGTGACGTGGGCTCGGGTCAGCGCCTGGCGGCGCTGACGACGGACGCGGCGGGCACGACGCAGATCGGCGATCCGACCAATCCGGTGCCGGTCTCGATCCAGACGGTGGATCGGGCGGCGCAGACGGTGGCGGGTGTGGCGATCGGAGCGGCCGAGGGCAGCCAGACGTTCAACGACCCGGTGGTGCTGTCGGCGGACACGACGCTCACGGCGTCGAACGAGGTGCTCGACAACGACCCGGTGGCCGCGGGTGACCAGGATCTGCCTTCGAACGTGACCTTCGCCCAGACGGTGGACTCGGACGCGGCGGCGCCGTGGGCGCTCACGGTGAACACGCCGGCGCTGAACGGGGCCGCCGAGGGCACCACGGCCTTCCGGGGTGACGTCGGCTCGGCCCAGCGCCTGGCGGCGCTGACGACGGACGCGGCGGGCACGACGCAGATCGGCGATCCGACCAATCCGGTGCCGGTCTCGATCCAGACGGTGGATCGGGCGGCGCAGACGGTGGCGGGTGTGGCGATCGGAGCGGCCGAGGGCAGCCAGACGTTCAACGACCCGGTGGTGCTGTCGGCGGACACGACGCTCACGGCGTCGAACGAGGTGCTCGACAACGACCCGGTGGCCGCGGGTGACCAGGATCTGCCTTCGAACGTGACCTTCGCCCAGACGGTGGACTCGGACACGGCGGCGCCGTGGGCGCTCACGGTGAACACGCCGGGGCTGAACGGGGCGGCGCCGGGCACCACGGCCTTCCGGGGTGACGTGGGCTCGGCCCAGCGCCTGGCGACGCTCACCACGGATGCCCCGGGCACGACCGAGATCGGCGATCCGGCCAACCCGGTCCAGATCGCCATCCGGACCGTGGACCGGGCGGCGCAGATCGTGTCGGGCGTGGCGATCGCGGGGGCCGAGGGCACCCAGACCTATGGCGACGACGTGGTGCTCCAGGCGGACGCCGTGCTGGCGGCGGGCAACGAGGTGGCCGACAACGACGGCGCGGGCACCGACCTGCCCTCGAACGTGATCTTCGGGCAGACCCTCAGCTCGAGCAGCGATGCCACGCCGTGGGCGGTCCACGTGGTCACCCCGGATACGGCTCGCTTCCAGGGGAACGTGGGGCTGGATGCCGGGGGCAGCCTCGCGCGGCTCCGCGGGATCCAGGTCTCGCCGCCCACCTTCTCCAGCATCGTCTCGGCGGGCGACATCCAGATCTTCGGATCCAGCGGCTTCGGCACCCAGATCGAGTTCGGCGATCCGGCCACCGGGCAGTCGATCCAGGTGCTGACGCGGTCGCTCGTGCCGGGCGGAGCACCCGTGCTGATGGGGACCGGCGGCGACCAGTTCTACCTGGGAGACGTCGTGCTGAACTCCGACGTGGGGTTCGGGACCGCCCAGGTCGGGACGGCCTTCACGGGTGATCTGTTCTTCGGACAGCCGGTCGATTCCGCCGGCGGCACGAACCGGTCCCTGAGCGTGAGTCGCACGGGGGCCGGGACGACCACGTTCGCCGGCGCCGTGGGCGGCGGGAACGAGCTCTCGAGCGTGACCACGGCGGGCGGCGGGTCGACCCTCATCACCGGTGGCGAGGTCTCGACCACCGGCGAGCAGGACTACGGGGATGCCGTCGTCATCGGGGCGAACACCACGCTCAACGCGTCGGAGGCCCGCTTCCGCAGCACGCTGGATTCGGCCGGCGGCGAGGACCTGACCATCGACACGCCGTCGGGGACGACCCGGTTCGATGCCGCCGTCGGTGGCACCGCTGCGTTCGGGACGCTCGCCGTGAACTTCGACGAACTCCAGATCGAGGGCGGTCTCGTGCGGTCCACGAACGCGACCGAGCTGAACGCCGGCAATCCGAGGGCGGACGTGCCGGGGGTCGCGACGATCTTCGGCGACGGCTCGATCTTCTTCGACGCCGGCGGGACCTTCACGGCCGGTGTCAACGAGAAGATCTCGTTTAATGAGTCCGTCCAGATCGATGCGACGACGGTGAACGTGGGCGACATCGCCGCCGTGGATCTCATCGAGATCAACGGGAACACCCTGAACATCCAGGGACGCGGCGGCAGCGATCTGCTGGTGGCGGACGGGACCACGGTCGCGGACGAGGGCCCGGACTTCGTGGCGAACGAGGTGGTCCTGAACGCCAACAACATCTCCGCACCGTCGAACTTCTCCGTCGGCACGGAGGACGGCACGGTCGACGGGTCGAACCCGGGGGGCTTCCGGATCCGGCAGATCTTCGACGACGGGTCGCCGCTCACCGCGGACGACATCATGCTCGGCGACACGACCCTCGATCTCCGGGCCCAGGGCGTGGACCGCATCGACGAACGGGTGAATCCGGTGCGGGGGCCGGAGCTCGCCGGGCTGATCCCGCCGCCGCTCGAGGCCCCGGAGACGGGCACCGGGCCCACGCGGGACGAGGTGGCCAAGGCCCTGGAGTGCCTCCAGTACATCCTCGAGGAGTACGAGGAGGAGGAGATCCCGGAGGACTGCCGGGAGTTCGCCGAGCAGCAGGAGGCGGCGATCGCCACCGGACAGCAGCCGGAGTGGCTCTCGGAGGAGCCGATCCTCCGCGCCCAGTCGCTGTACACGAAGCTGCTGAAGGGCCCCAACCGCTCCGAGGAGCTGCGGGAGAGCCTCGGGGCCGCGGCGCGGGACTACCAGAGCCAGACCGGCCAGCGCGCGATCGACGGCGCCGCCTTCCGGACCTTCGTCGATGGCTCGGGCGCCTACGCCTCCGCCGAGGACGAGCTGGACCAGGTCGCGATGCTCTTCGCGCAGATGCGGCGGCTCGAGATGGTCGAGGCCGACTACCAGGACCTGCGCGACGCGATCCTGCTCGAGCTGGCCGACCTGGTGCAGGTGGAAGGCCTCGATGCCCGGACCCTCGAAGACGCGATCGAGGCGGGACCGGAGCCCCAGGTGGAGGAGGAGGGCCGGGGCCTGCCCCCGGGCTTCGTCGCCTCCGCGGGACCGCTGGAGGGGCTGCTGACGCAGCCCTGAGGCCGCTGCGGCTACTCGGCGGGATGCTTCGGCTCGAGGGTCACCGGGCCCCACTGCTCGAGCCAGGCGCGCGGGTCGACGGGTCGGGCGCGGGAAGCGGTGCCCCCGCCGGAGGGCCGCACCGGCGCCTCGCGTCCGGGGGCCCGCGCCGCCGGCGGACCGACCGGGGCGGCGAAGCCCTGCCTGTCCATCTCCCCGTCCCTCATCCCGGCCGGGATCTCCGTCACCCGCCGGGCGGCCGGACTCCGCCCGCGGAACAGGCGCCGTCCCAGGTCGTCGGTCGTGGCCAGCTCGGACTGGCCCCGGGGTCGCCGCACGGGGCCGTTGCCCGAGCCGGCGGCGCAGGCCAGGGCCAGCACGGCCGCCAGGCCGAGCGCCGGCAGGCCTCGCGGGCTCACGGGCCTTCTCCCGCCACCACCAGGGTTCCCTCGGAGGTGTGCAGCCGCCTGGGTCGCCAGCCGGCCAGGCCAGAGAGTCGTTGGAGCCCCGCGGCGTGCGCCCGGATCACCCAGGGATCGCGAGGGTCCTCGAACCAGAGCACCACGGCAGTCCGCTGGCCCGCGGGACCGACGAGCTCCGCCCGGAACAGCTCCGCCTCCGAGAAGCCCGCCTCGCGCAGGAGCGCGTAGGGCGGGCAGGTCCGTGGCCCGCACTCGAGGGCCCACGGCTCGTCGGCGGCCCGGGTGTGCAGCCAGCCCAGCAGCTCTTCCACCAGGGCCCGTCGGCGCTGGAGCTGGAAGTGGAGGTACTTGTCGGCCAGGTCGAAGGGGTTGACCAGGGGCTCCGTGCGCCCCGCCGGGACGACGCTGCTGGTGACATAGCCCCGGCGCAGGGCATCGAGGTCGCTGCCCGCGCGCTCCCGGAGCTGCCAGCGGATGATCCGGGAGCTCCAGCGATCGCGTCGCGAGGGCTCCTGGAAGTAGTCGAAGAAGGGCTCGGGCTCGCCGGGGGGCGCGCCGGTGGATGCACACGCGGTGCCGGCAGCGGCGGCGCAGGCCAGCAGCAGGCGGAGGGATGCACGGTGGCGCGGAAACCAGGCCATCGGGGGGAGGTTCGGCCCCCCCGGACGGACGCTTGAGGCTGTGTCGGGTGGGCCGGGGCTAGTCCCGGGCGCGGAGACCCCAGATCGCCCACTCGCCGCCGGACCGCCGCACCATGGAGGCCCGCAAGGTGGCGAAGGCCCGCCGCACGCTGCCGGTCGGCGTGGTGAACGAGATCCGCTGGGCGAAGTGGAGCGTGCCCCGGTCTCCCTGGACGTCCACGGCCAGGCCTTCCACCGAGACCGAGATGTCCCGGTTCGAGCGGCAGAAGGAGTCGAGGCTGCGCCGCTGGGAGCGGCTCATGATCAGCACCGACGCCAGGTCGTCGAGGTCGCAGCGCTGCATGGCGGCCTCGTAGGCGTCGAGGGCGTCGAGCGCGGCGGTGTGGTTCTCGAGGCCCCGCGCCGACACGGGCGCGGCGCCGAGAGACTGCACCGCGTCGGCGCTGGCACCGTTGCCCAGCACGACGATCTCGTCGATCCGCCAGCCGCCCTTGCGGGCCCGCTTCAGGGAGGCCCGGAGGTGCTGTCGGCTCAGGGCGTTGGCGTCCTGGCAGCGGTAGCCGAGGCTCTGGTCGAAGTCGATCCAGGCCTCGTTGCCCGTCACGTCCAGGTCGCGCTGCTTCACCGAGAGGAAGGCCTCTTCGCACTGCTCCCAGGTGCGCTCGATGAACAGGCGCTCGGCCTTCTCCATTCGCCAGACGTTCGCGAGCCGCTCGATGTCGCGGGCCTGGTAGGCCGCCATGTACTCGCGAAGCGCGTCCTGCACCGCCTTGCGCTCGGACGCAGACGCGGCCGCCGCCGGAGAGGCCCCACCGAGGGCGAGGGCGAGCAGCGTGAGCAGCGAGGCCGCGTTCGAGAGGCGGCGGAGGATCGCTTGGTGCATGGGGTCTCCTCGGGGGGACGGCCGAACCGAGAGTATGGCGAACGCGTTTCGCAAGAGAAAGGTCGAACCCTCTCTTTTTGCGTGAACTTTCTTCATGGCCCCGGGGGCGCTGCCGGGCCCCGGGGGCGCTCCGGAGCGGCTCGCCAGCCCGGGGGTGGGCTCTAGCCCCCAGTCGCGACCCGGAACCGGATCTCGTGGGGCTTGCCCGCGGTCCCGGGCGCGATCAGGATCGTGCCCGCCTCGGGCAGGATGAGCTCCTCGCGGCGGAGGAAGACCGGCCGCTGCCCTTCGGGCACGACCGAGGTGCCGTTGGTGCTGCGGTCGCTCAGGACGAACTTTCCGTGGCGGCGCTCCACCCGGGCGTGGAAGCGGGAGACCCGCGGGTCGTCGAAGACGAGCTCGTTCTCGGGGTCGCGCCCGAAGCCGATCGCGTCGCGCTGGCCGTCGAGGCGGATCTCCTCCGGACCGATGTGCAGCACGAGGCTCGCGACCATCCGGTTCGGCCCCGTGTCCACGGTGCGCAGGTCGATGGCCGTCAGGTGCGCGGTCTGCCAGATGGCCTCGAAGATCTCGAGCCGGTCCCGCCTGCCCGCCACGGAGCGGCGGTCCACCAGGCGGGTCTCCGCGCGTCGCGCCACGGGGAGCTGCTCGACGGTCTGGGCGCTGGTGAGGATCTGCCCGGCCTTGGCCAGGGAGCGCAGCCGCGCGGCCACGTTGACCGTGTCGCCGAAGACGTCGTCGGGCTCCACCAGCACCGGCCCCCAGTGCAGGCCCACGTGCACCCCCAGGCGGACTCCCTCGGTCATCTCCCCGGTCTGGTTGTTCCGGAGGATGGTCTGGGTGGCGTTCAGGGCCGACTCCGCCCTGGGGAACCGGGCGAGCACTTCGTCGCCGATCAGCTTCACCACGGTGCCGCCGTGCTCCTGGAAGATCTCGGCGATCCGGCGGATGTAGGCGCCGGTGATCTCCCGCGCCCGCACGTTGCCGAGGGTGTCGTAGAGGCGGGTGCTCTCGCCCAGGTCTGCGAAGACGATGGCCAGGTTCGAGGTGTCGTTCATGGGGCTCGGCGACTGTGGCACCGCCGCCATTCTACCCCGTCCGCTCCGGAAAGACGGCGGTCGGGTTGCTCAGGCGTCCGGGAGCAGGGCGGCGAGGGCGTCGGGGGCCAGCCGGTAGACCTCGGCGCAGAAGGCGCAGCGCACCTCCAGCTCCTCTTCGCGCCCGACGGCCTCCCGGAGGTCCTCCCGGCCCAGCAGCAGGCTGGCCCGCTGGGCCCGCTCGCGGCTGCAGGGACACGCGAAGCGGGGCGCGACCCGGTCGACCGAGCCGTGGGGAAGCTCTCCCAGGAGCTCGCCCAGGATGTCCTCCGGGCGGGCCCCCCCGCGCAGGAGCTCGGCGGGCGGGGTCTGGGCGATCCGGGTCTCGAGCTCGGCCAGGATCCGGTCGTCGGAGCCGGGGAGGCCCTGGACCAGAAATCCCCCCGCCGCCTCCACCTCGCCACCGGCGCTCAGGTAGACGCCGAGCGCCACCGCCGAGGGCTTCTGCTCGCTCTCGAGCAGGTAGCGGGCCAGGTCCTGGGCGATCTCCCCCTCTCGCGGGACGATGCCGCTGTAGGGGTGCTTCCAGCGCGCGTGGTTCCGCTCCACCGCCAGGGTTCCCGGCCCCAGGGCGTCGGAGATCCCGAGCTCTCCGCCGCGGAAGGGGACGTCCGCCCGGGGATGCTGGACGAAGCCGCGGACCCGGCCATCGCTCTCGGCCGTGACCGTGAGGTTGCCCAGCGGTCCGTCGCCGCGCAGTCGCAGCTGGAGGCGCTCGCCGTCCTGGCCCCGGCTGGCGAGCAGCACGCCGCCCATCAGCGCGCGGCCCAGGGCCACGGACGCCGTCGGGCCGGTCTGGTGCCGCGTGACGGCCTCCCGCACCAGCCTCGTGGCCGACAGCACGCGCACCATGGCGCTGCCGTCGCTGGAGAAGGTGCGCAGGAGCTCGTCGGGAACCGCGTCCACGGGCCGAGCCTAGCCGCTCGCCCCGAGACCGGCTCGAAGCGCCCCCATTCCTCCGAAAGACGTGGTATCCGATGGGAAGGAACTGCCGGAAGGCTCCGGCGCAGATCTGGGAGAGCGACACATGGCTGTTCGGAAGGCGACCGCCCGCAAGGCCGCGAAGGCCACCAAGGCGACCGGCAAGAAGGCCGCCCGCAAGAAGACCGGCGGCAAGAAGTCCACCCGCAGGAAGGTGCGCGGCCTGGAGCGGCTGGAGTCCGAGCTTCCGCCCAACCTCCGGGAGTTCGCCAAGGAGCTCCGAACACGCCTCAACCGCCTCGAGAAGGAGGTGGAGAAGGCGCAGGCCGATGCGCGGCGTCGGGCGGCCCGGCTCCTGCGCGAGGCCAGCCACCAGCTCGGGCACCTCGAGGCCAAGGGCGAGGCCGGCTGGCGCCGGCTGGCGGCCCCGTACCGCAAGGAACTCGTGGGTCTGCTCAAGCGCCTGGAGAAGGCCGTCGCGCCCCCGCCGAAGGCCAAGCCGCGGGCCCGGAAGGCGGTCCGGAAGAAGGCGTCCGCCGCGAGCGCGGTCGCCGCGGAGAGCACGCCGCCGGCCGCCCCGCCGGCCTCACCCGGCGTCTCCGACGACGGCTGAGCGCCGCGGCGCACCTGCGTCGCCCTGGTTTGAAGCCGTTCCGGCGGCCGGTTAGGCTCGGGCGCCGGGGTGACACGGGAGGAGCGCGTGCCCGAATTCAGCTTTGCGGAGGTCCACGAGGCGCTGGCGGAGGCCATCGGCGAGCGGGAGGCGCTGGTCTTCCGCGATCGCCGGATCACCTACGCGGAGCTGGGCGAGCGCAGTCGCCGGCTCGCCAACGTCCTGCGGAGCCGCGGCCTGGGGGTCCATCGCGAGCGCGCCGCGCTCGCGCCCCACGAGTCGGGCCAGGACCACCTGGGGATCTATCTCCACAACGGCAACGAGTACGTCGAGGGCATGCTCGGGGCCTTCAAGGCGCGCGTGGCGCCCCTGAACGTCAACTACCGCTACGTCGAGGAGGAGCTGCTCTACCTCTTCGACAACGCCCGGGCCCGGGCGCTGCTCTACCACGCGGCCTTCGCGCCCCGGGTGGCGGCGGTCCGGGATCGGCTTCCCGGGCTGGAGGTGCTGATCCAGGTCGCCGACGACTCGGGCCACGACCTGCTGCCCGGCGCCGTCGACTACGAGACCGCGCTGGCGGAGGCCTCGCCGGCGCCGCCCGACGTGCAGCCCTCGGGCGACGACCTCTACGTGCTCTACACCGGCGGTACGACCGGCATGCCCAAGGGCGTGCTCTGGCGCTCGGCGGACATCTTCGTGGCCGCCATGGGCGGACGGAAGCTCGACGGCAGCGAGTACGGCTCCCTGGAGGAGATCGCCGAGGCGGCGAAGGCCTCGCCCGCGCTCAAGACCCTGATCGGGCCGCCCCTGATGCACGGGGCCGCCCAGTGGATCGCCTTCATCATGATGCGCTCCGGCGCGACCCTCGTGATCCCGAACGTGGTGGACCGCTTCGACGCCGACGACTTCCTCTCGACGATCGAGCGCGAGAGGTGCGTCTCCTTCTCCATGGTCGGCGACGCCTTCGCCCGGCCGCTCCTCGACCAGATGCATCGCAAGACCTACGACCTCTCGAGCGTGATGCTCGTGGGCTCGGGCGGCGCGCCGCTGTCGACGGCCAACAAGGAGGCCCTGCTGGAGTTCTTTCCCAATGCGACCGTGCTCGACTCCATCGGCTCCTCCGAGACCGGGGTCCAGGGCAGCAACCCCGGCACGAAGGCGGGCGGCATCAGCACCGGCGACTTCAAGCCGGCGCCCGGCACCGGCGTGGTCTCGGCGCAGATGGATCGGGTGCTCGAGCCCGGCGACGACCACATGGGCTGGTTCGCCCAGCAGGGCCGGGTGCCTCTCGGCTACCTCGGGGATCCCGAGAAGACCGCGCGCACCTTCCCCGTGATCGACGGCACCCGCTGGGCCGTGCCCGGCGACCGGGCGCGCTACCGGCCCGACGGCTCCATCGACGTGCTGGGCCGGGACTCGGTCACCATCAACACCGGCGGCGAGAAGGTCTTCGCCGAGGAGGTGGAGCACGCCCTGAAGCTCCACCCGGACGTCTACGACTGCGTGGTGGCGGGACGTCCCAGCGAGCGCTGGGGGCAGGAGGTCGTGGCCGTGGTGCGGCTCCGCGAGGGGGCCAAGCCCGACGAGGCCTCCCTGCGGAAGGAGTGCGGTCGCCACCTGGCCCGCTACAAGCTCCCCAAGGTCTTCGTCTTCCGCGACGAGATCGTGCGCAGCCCTTCGGGCAAGGCCGACTACCGCTGGGCCCGCGAGCAGGTCTCCGGGGACTCGTAGCGGGCGCGCGACGCGCGCTACAGGTGCGGCTGGACCTGGTTCGCGTACAGCTCGAGCCCCTGCCAGGCCAGGTCCGGCGGGGTCCCCCCGCAGAGGGGGAAGAGCAGGAACACGGCGAAGGGGCTCTCCTTCGCCTCCGCCACCGCGACCTCCGGGGTCACGATGCGGTACTTCCCCTCCGCGCGCAGTTCGTCCACGGTCTGCGCATCCGAGTGCACGGCGGAGCGCGCGCCGGGTCGCTGCCAGCCGGCGTAGGTGGTGGCGTCGTGGAGGAGGTGGGGTCCGATCTCGGCCCAACTCCGATCCGGGTCCTCGGAGATCCAGGTCATGGTGCCCGAGCCCGGCGGGATGAGGACGGGCGCGGTGCCCTGGCGCTCGCACTCCGCCTGGTAGAAGGCGAAGAGCTCCGGGTCGTTCACCGCGGGCTGGTAGGGCAGTCCGAAGCGGGCCGCCCGCCGCGCCGCGTTGCGGCCCATGCCGCCGACCAGCAGGGGCGGGTGGGGCCGGGTCTGCGGCCGGGGCGTCACCCGACAGCGACGGCCCTCGAACTCGAAGGGCTCGCCGGTCCAGGCCTTCTGCAGCACCTCGAGGCAGGCGTCCATGCGCCGGCCGCGGGTCTCCCAGTCGCGACCGAACATGGCGTACTCCTCGGGCCGGTAGCCGAGACCGGCGGTGACGGCCACGCGGCCGCCACTGGCCAGGTCGAGCACCGCCAGGTCCTCGGCGACCTCCACCGGATCGTGCAGGGGCAGGAGCAGCGCACCGATCCCGATCCGGATCCTCCGGGTGCGCCCCGCCATGCAGCCCGCCAGGGCCAACGGCGACGGCAGGAAGCCGTCGTCGGTGGCGTGGTGCTCCGAGATCGTGATCGAATCGAAGCCCTTCTCGTCGGCCCAGGCCGCCATCTCCAGGGCGGCCGCGTAGAGGTCGGGCGCGGAGGCCGCGGAGAAGGCCGGCGCGCGCATGTCGAAGCGCAGGATCTGGATCGCCATGGGCTCCCTCCGGCAGGCCTTGGACGGGGAGGCGGGCCTGCGGCAGAATCGGGACCACGCTAGAACACGTTTCAGGAGAGGGCCATGTCCGACGACGAACGCGAAGCCGCCACCGCGCGCATCCTGGACGGGACCACCTGGGCCGAGTTCTGCGACGGGCTCAAGGCGGCGGGGGACGTGGTCCTCGCGGGCCCCCAGACGCCCCTCGACCGGGCCGAGGGCTGGCGCTACCTCACGCGCCTCACCCGGGCCGCCCTCGAGACCTTCCTGGAGGCCTCGGATCCCAAGGCCCCGGCCTTCCGGCGAACCGCGTCCGAGACCATCAAGATGGGCCTCGACAACCCGGACAACGTCTACCTGAACGCCCCGGTGCGCGGCACCTACGACTACCGGATCCGGGGCCACCGCGGCAGCGTCCACTACCTGGGCTTCGGCAGCCAGGCCGGCAACTACGGGGCGACCGGCAGCCTCGACACCACCGGCTACCTCGAGGCCAGGGACATGGAGATCGCGCCGGACGGGAGCTTCGAGATCATCGCCAGCAGCCGGGAACATCCGGGCAACTGGCTCCCGATGCAGCCCGCCACGCGCATGGTCCAGATCCGCCAGACCCGGCTCGACCACGCCGCCGAGAAGCTGGCGGAGGTGAGCATCCAGCGCATCGACGGGGACGACGCCCCCTCGCCCCTGGATCCGGCCCGCCTGGACCGCATGCTCCGGGGCTCGACCGGGTTCGTGAAGGGCTGCGCGGGCCTCTTCCGGCAGTGGGCCGAGGACTTCCGGAAGCACACCAACCAGCTGCCGCGCTTCGATCCGGACCGCGCCTTCGCCGCGGGCGGCGACCCGAACATCGCCTATTACCACAGCTACTGGGCGCTCGGACCCGACGAGGCGCTGGTGATCGAGGCCACGCCCCCCGAGTGCGACTACTGGAACTTCCAGCTCGCCAACTACTGGCTCGAGTCCCTCGACTACCGCTTCCACAAGGTGCACGTGAACCAGCACACGGCCGTGTATGGCGACGGAGGCACGGTGCAGGTGGTGGTGGCCCACGAGGACCCGGGCCATCCCAACTGGCTCGATACCTGCGGCCACGAACACGGCACCATGTGCTGGCGCTGGATCCGGGCGGTGTCCCATCCGGAGCCCCGGACCCGGGTCGTCCCCCTCGAGAGCCTGCGTCGGTGAGCGAGTTTGCCTTCGAGGAGGAGGCCGTGCTCGCCGCGGCGCGCGACGCCACGGGCCTCTCGGACTTCGGCGATCCGGCCTTCCGGGAGGGTCTCCGCGTGCTCCTCGAGACCTACGAGCACGGCGCGGGCTTCAGCGAGAAGGGCCGCCGGCGCTACTGGCGCCGGGTGGTGCAGCTGCTGGCCACGCGGCTGCGGGTGGAGGCGGCCTTCCGCCGGCATCCGGAGGTCTGCGGGCGCGCGCTCCGGCGGCCGCTCTTCCTGACGGGGCTCCCGCGCACGGGCACGTCGGCGCTGTTCAACCTGCTCGGCGCCGACCCGGCGGCGCGGCCCCTGCTGCTCTGGGAGGGCATGTTCCCGGATCCGCCGGAGGACCTCGAGGCCGGGCAGCCCGACCCGCGCTATCTGGCCATGAAGGCCCACTTCGACCGCATCCGCGAGAAGGACCCGGACTTCACCAGGATCCACTACGCCAGCGCCGACGCCCCCGAGGAGTGCGTGCTGCTGATGGCCCACGCCTTCTGCGACGTGCAGATGGGCATCGAGATCCTGATGGAGCCCTACGCCAGCTGGTTCCAGCAGCGGGACCTGGGGCCGACCTACGCCTACTACCGCGACCTGCTGAAGCTGCTGGACTGGCAGCGGCCGGGGGAGCGCTGGCTGCTGAAGACGCCCGCCCATCTCTGGGGCCTCGACGCGCTGGTCGAGCACTTCCCGGACTGCGGCGTGGTGCTCACCCATCGCAACCCGCTCCAGGCCATGGCCTCGGCGTGCAGCCTCACCGACGCGCTCATGGCGGTGCGCGACGACTACGACCGCGAGACCCTCGGCCCCGCCGTGCTCGAGTACTACAGCCGCTCCCTCGAGCGGGGTCTCGCGGTGCGGGACCGGCTCGATCCCATGCGCTTCTTCGACGTCGACTACCGGGATCTGGTGGCCAAGCCCCTGGACTGCGTCCGGGCGCTCTACGCCCACTTCGACCTGCCGCTGCCTCCGGTGGCGGGCAAGGCGCTGCGGGAGCACGTCGAGGCCCATCCCCAGCACCAGCACGGCCGCCACGAGTACGCCCTGGAGACCTACGGCCTGACGCCGGAGCGGGTGCGGTCCCGCCTCGCCGACTACATCGCGCGCTTCGATCTGCCGAGCGACTGACGAGGACCCCGATGGACTTCCGACTCTCCGAGGAGCAGCGGCTGCTGCAGGACACGATCCGCGGCTTCGTCGAGAAGGAGTGCCCGCCCACCCGGGTGCGCGAGCGCTTCGACGGCGACGGGCGTGATCCGGCCCTGTGGCGGGGACTCGCCGAGATGGGCGTGGCCGGGCTGCTGGTCCCCGAGGCCCAGGGCGGGGCGGGGCTCTCGCTCCTCGACCTGGCCCTGGTCTCCGAGGAGCTCGGTCGCGGGGCGGTGCCGGCGCCGTTCCTCGGCCACAGCCTGGCGACGCTCGCCCTCCTCCGGGGCGGGAGCCCCGAGCAGCAGGAGCGCTGGCTGCCCGGGCTGGCGAGCGGCGCGCTGCTGGGCTCCGTCGCCCTGGCGGAGACGTCGGGGGCCTGGGAGGCGTCGGCCTGGAGCCCCCGGGTGGAGGGCGGCCGTGTCACCGGGGCGAAGGGCTTCGTTGGCCCCGGCAGCGAGGCCGACCTCTGGGTCGTCGGCGTGGCCGGCGGCCGTCTCGCGCTGGTGTCGCGCGACGCCTCGGGGGTGTCGTTCGAGGCCTTCGCGAGCGTCGACCGCGGTCGTCCCCTGGAGGTCCTGGGCCTGGAGGCGGCGCCCTGCGAGCTCCTCCCCGGCGATGCCGCCGACGGGGTCCGCGACGCCGGGCTCGTGCTGCTGGCCGCGGACGCCTTCGGCGCCGGCTTCCAGCTGGTGCGGATGGCGGCGGCCTACGCCAACGAGCGGACCCAGTTCGGCCAGCCCGTGGCCCAGTTCCAGGCGGTCAAG
Organism: uncultured Spirochaetales bacterium; assembly: GCA_964442285.1. Classification (GTDB taxonomy): domain Bacteria; phylum Myxococcota_A; class UBA9160; order UBA9160; family JAFDET01; genus CAYTZH01. The sequence goes on from CAYTZH010000078.1 coordinate 13,463, forward strand.
CACCAGCTCGCCGACATGGCGCTGGCGGTGGAGCCCGTGCGCGGGCTCTGGTGGTACGCGGCCCACGCCCTCGACGTGGGCGCCGAGGACGCGTCGCGGATGGCGGCGCTCGCGAAGGCGCACATCAGCGACCGGGCGATGGAGGTCGCCCGGGCGGCGGTCGAGGTCCACGGCGGCCTCGGCTTCACCTGGGAGTGCGACGTGCAGATCTGGTTCAAGCGGGTGCTCTTCGATCG
>CAYTZH010000079.1:0-13377 GCA_964442285.1 uncultured Spirochaetales bacterium
GTCGAGAAGATGCAGGTGTTCTGGGCCTGGTCCTCCTTCAGGATGTCGGCCTGCACGGTGCCCCGCACCCGCCGCAGCACGTCGGCGCGGATGCGCGCGTAGACGTCGGGCTCCACCACCTCGTCGCCGGACACGCCGAGCAGGGCCAGGCCCAGCCCGTCGTGGCCCGCGGGCACCTCGCCCCGGTAGGCCGCCCGGGCCTCGACCCGCCGCCCGATCTCGCGCAGGTGCTTCTCCACCCCCTGGTCGATGGCGGCGTTCAGGAAGAAGGCCAGCACCGTCGGCGCGGGCCCGTTGATGGTCATGGACACCGAGGTCGTCGGGTCCACCAGGTCGAAGCCCGAGTACAGGCGCTTGGCGTCGTCGACCGTGCAGACCGAGACGCCCGAGTTGCCGACCTTGCCGAAGACGTCCGGACGGGGATCCGGGTCGCGGCCGTAGAGGGTGACACTGTCGAACGCGGTGGAGAGCCGGGTGGCGGGGTGGCCCCGGGCCAGGAGATGGAAGCGCCGATTGGTGCGCTCGGGGGTGCCCTCCCCCGCGAACATCCGGATGGGGTCCTCCTCGGCGCGCTTGAACGGGAAGACGCCCGCGGTGAACGGAAACGCGCCCGGGACGTTCTCGGCGCGCAGGAAGCGGACCCGCTCGCCCCAGTCGGCGAGCTCCGGCACCACCACCTTCGGGAGCTTCGTCCCCGAGAGGGTCTCGCTGTGGTTCGCCACCGGAATCGCCCGCTCGCGGACCCGGTACTCCTGGGACGCGGCCCGGTAGCGCGCCGCCAGGGCGTCCCAGCCCGCCAGGCCCTCGCGCACATCGGCCTCGAGGGCGGCCAGCGCCTCGTCGTAGCGCGCGCCCAGCGCCGGGTCGTCCACGAGGTGGGCGGCCCGGGCCAGGGCGCCGGCGTCGCGGGCGCGCTCCACCTGGTCCGCGGTCGCGGCGCGGTAGCCCCGCACGCACTCGGCGATCTCCTCCAGGTAGCGACGCCGCGCCGTCGGCAGCAGCGGGGCCGCGTCGGGCCTCACCTCCCGGGGCAGCGAGCGGGTGTCGAAGAGGCGGTCGCGCAGGGCCTCGTAGAGGCGGTCCGTGCCGGCGTCGTTCCACTGCCGCGCGATGGTCGGGAAGACCGGCACCTCGGGATCCGGCGCGTCGAAGGCCGCCCGGTTGCGGCGCCACTGCTTGCGCACGTCGCGCAGGGCGTCCTCGGCGCCGTGGCGGTCGAACTTGTTCAGCACGATCAGATCCGCCAGGTCGAGCATGTCGATCTTCTCGAGCTGGGACGGCGCGCCGTACTCGGGGGTCATCACGTAGAGGGAGTGGTCCACCAGGTCGACGATCTCCGAGTCGCTCTGGCCGATGCCGGCGGTCTCGACGAAGACCAGGTCGAAGCCGGCGGCCTGGAGCACCCGGACCGCATCCCCCACCGCCGTCGAGAGGGCCAGGTGTGCCTGGCGCGTGGCCAGCGAGCGCACGAAGACCCGCGCATCGAGGGCGTTCAGGCGGATCCGGTCGCCGAGCAGCGCCCCCCCCGTGCGACGCCGGGTGGGGTCCACCAGCACCAGCGCCACGTGGCGCTCCGGGAACTCGCGGCGGAAGCGCCGCACCAGCTCGTCGACGACGCTCGACTTGCCCGCCCCGCCGGTGCCGGTGAAGCCGACCACGGGCACCCCGCGACGCGCGGCGTCGAGCCGGGCCCGCAGGCCGGGCGCCGCGTCGCCGCCGCGCTCGAGCGCCGTGATCAGCCGGGCCACGGCCGTGGGGTCGTCCGGCGCGAGGCGCTCGAGCTCGTCACCGCGCAGCATCCGGGGCGACGCGGCGCAGACGTCCACGATCTCGCGGATCATGCCCTCCAGACCCAGGCGCCGCCCGTCCTCGGGGCCGAAGATCCGGCTCACCCCGTCCTCCTGCAGCGCGGCGGCCTCCTCCGCGGTGATGGTGCCTCCGCCGCCGCCGTAGACCCGGACGTGCCCGGCCCCGCGTTCGGCCAGCCGCTGCACCAGGTAGCGGAAGAACTCCATGTGGCCGCCCTGGTACGAGGACACGGCCACGGCGTGGGCGTCCTCCTGGACGGCGGCCTCGGCGATCTCGTCGACGGAGCGGTCGTGACCCAGGTGCACCACCTCCGCACCCTGGGCCTGCAGCAGTCGACGCATGATGTTGATGGCGGCGTCGTGGCCGTCGAAGAGGGAGGCCGCGGTCACCACCCGCACGGGCTCCCGGCTGCGGGTGTCCTCGGCGGTGGCGGGCGCGGCGGGAACGCTCACGGCTCGCCCCCGCTGCCGTTCGCGCGACGCCCGGCCCGCCGGCCGTGGAGCCGCGCCTGCACGTGCTGGCGGTAGCGCCCGATCTCGTCGCGCAGGTCGCCGAGCTCGGCGAGCTTGCGATCCACGTCGTCGAGGCGGCCGGCGAGGAGCTCGTCGAGCCGGCCGAGCATGGCCTGGGTGGAGCCCTCCAGGGCGTGCACGGCGTTGAGCTCGCGGATCTCCTCCAGGGAGAGGCCCACCTGCTTGAGACGGCGGATGAAGCGCAGCCGCTCCAGCTCGCCGCGGCCGTAGACCCGCCGGCCCCCGGAGCGGCGGCGCACCCCCGGTAGCAGCCCGAGCTCCTCGTAGTAGCGGACCGTCCGGGGCGAGAGGCCCGCCCGATCGCAGATCTCCGAGATTTGCCAGTTCACGTCAGCTGGCTAGCAGATTCGGCCGATCCCCGGAAGGCCTTTAGACCGGCGTCACGCTGCGGCGCTTCGGAGGCGCGGCGTCTCGAGGGCGGTCGGCGATCCGGTCCAGCTGCGCGGCCAGCTCCTCCCGCAGCCGGGCCGGATCGACGATGGCGTCGATCACGAGCTCCGCGGCCAGGTGCTCGATGTCCACGTCCTGGCGGTACTCCTCGCGCAGCTTCTCCACCAGCGCCTCCCGCTCGGCCTCGGGTGCGGCCTGGATCCGGTTGTAGAAGACGGCGTTCACGGCGGCCTCGGGCCCCATCACCGCGATCATCGCCGAGGGCAGCGCCAGGCAGACGTCGGGGGCGAAGCCCGGCCCGCTCATGGCGTAGAGCCCGGCGCCGTAGGCCTTGCGCAGGATCACCGAGACCCGCGGCACGCTGGCCTCGGACACGGCCATGATCATCTTCGCCCCGGCTCGGATGATCCCCTGACGCTCGACCTGCTTGCCGATCATGAAGCCCGGGACGTCGGCCAGGTAGACCAGGGGGATGCCGTAAGCGTCGCAGAGCCAGATGAAGCGCGCCGCCTTGTCGGCCGAGTCGACGAAGAGCACCCCGCCCTTCACCTTGGGCTGATTGGCCAGCACGCCCACCACCCGGCCCTCGATGCGCGCCAGGCCGGTGAGGATCTCCCCGGCGAAGCGCTTCTTGATCTCGAAGAAGGAGCCGGCGTCGACCAGGCGCTCGACCACCTGGCGCACGTCGAAGAGCTTGTTCTCCTCGGCGGGGATCACCTCGGCCAGGTCGTCGCAGGGGACGGCGGGGGCGCGCGCCTCGACCCGGGGCGCCGCCGCCTCGCACGAGGACGGCAGGTAGGACAGGTAGGCCCGGGCCGCCGCCAGGGCCTCCTCCTCGTCGACGCAGAGGCGGTCGCCGCAGCCCGACACGCTGCAGTGCATGCGGGCGCCGCCCATCTCCTCGAGGCCGACCTTCTGGCCGATCACCATCTCGGCCATGCGCGGCGAGCCGAGGTACATGCTGGCGTTGCCCTCCACCATGAAGACCACGTCGCAGAAGGCCGGGATGTAGGCGCCGCCGGCGGCGGAGGGGCCGAAGAGCAGACACACCTGGGGGATCCAGCCCGAGAGCCGGCACTGGTTCTTGAAGATGCGCCCAGCCCCGCGGCGGCCCGGGAACATCTCCACCTGGTCGGTGATGCGGGCGCCGGCCGAGTCCACCAGGTAGACCAGCGGCACCCGCAGGCGCTCGGCCAGCTCCTGCACGCGCAGGATCTTCTCCACCGTGCGCGCGCCCCAGGAGCCGGCCTTCACCGTGGAGTCGTTGGCCATCACCGCGACGGGGCGGCCGTCGACGCGCCCCGTGCCGGTGACGACCCCGTCGGCGGGGAGGTCGTCCGCCAGGCTGTTGGCGAAGGCGGCATCCTCCACGAAGGAGCCCTCGTCGAGCAGCCGCGCCAGACGGTCCCGGCAGAAGAGCTTGCCCTGCTCCCGGGCCTTCTCGTGGTAGCGCTCGTCGCCCCCGCGCCGGATGCGCGCGAGGCGGCCGGGGAGATCCTTCACGAACGCGCCGCCCGCCGGGCGCGGTACACGCGCCCCGGCAGCGGCCGCCGCAGCACCGCTTCCTCGAGCCAGGCCGTGGTGGCGACCAGGGCATCCAGGTCGACGCCGGTATCGACGCCCTCGCGCTCGAACAGGTCCACGACGTCCTCCGTGGCCACGTTGCCCGACGCCCCGGGCGCGTAGGGGCACCCGCCCAGGCCGCCCAGGGAGGCGTCGAAGCGGCGGATGCCCTCGGCGTAGCCGGCCGAGACGTTGGCCAGGGCGCGGCCGTAGGTGTCGTGCAGGTGCAGGGCGATCCGGCCGAGCGGCGCCTCCTGGGCCACCGCCCGCACCAACCCCCGCACCTGGCTCGGGGTGCCCACGCCGATCGTGTCGCCCAGGGAGATCTCGGCCACGCCCAGCGCCACGAGCTTGCGCACCAGGGCCACCACGGCCCGCACCGGCACGTCGCCCTCGTAGGGACAGCCGCAGACGGTGGAGACGTAGGCGCGCAGCGGCACGCCGTCCTCCTGGGCGCGCTCGGCCACCGGCGCCAGGCGCCCCAGGTGCTCCCCGATCCCGCGGTTCACGTTCTTGCGGTTGTGGGTTTCGCTGGCGGAGACGAAGAAGGCGGCCACGCCCAGACCGGCCTCGCGGAAGCGGTCGTACCCGGCCTCGTTCGGCACCAGGGCGCTCAGGCGACCCAGGTCCAGGCGCGCCGCCAGGCGTGCCGCCAGCTCCGCCGCGTCGGCGAGCTGGGGGATCCACTTGGGCGAGACGAAGGAGGTGAGCTCGACGCGCGACAGCCCCGCGCCGACCAGGCGCTCGACCAGCGCAGCCTTGTGCTCGACGGAGACGGTCTCGGGCTCGTTCTGCAGCCCGTCCCGCGGGCCGACCTCATAGATCTCGACCGCGGGCGCGTCGTCGCGCGCGTCGCGCGGACGTCCGCCTCCCCCGGGTGCGGCTCCCGCCATGGCCCTCCGCCTACTTGGCGTAGTCGTAGAAGCCCTTGCCCGCCTTGCGGCCGAGCCAGCCCGCCTCGAGCCGCTTGGTGATCTCGAGGCACGGCGCGTAGCGCGGGTTGCCGTACTCCCGATAGAGGCTCATGAGGATCGCGTGCACCACGTCGAGCCCCACCAGGTCGGCCAGCGCCAGCGGGCCCATCGGGTGGTTGCAGCCGAACTTCATGCACTCGTCGATGCCCTCGGCCGTGGCCACCCCCTCTTCGAGGGCGAAGGCCGCCTCGTTGATCATCGGGAAGAGCACCCGGTTGACGACGAAGCCCGGCCGGTCGCGCACATCGATCGGCACCTTGCCGAGCTTCTCGGCCAGGTGGTGCACCGTGCCCACGGTGGCATCCGAAGTGCGCATGCCGCGCACGACCTCAACCAGCTTCATCATGGGCACCGGGTTGAAGAAGTGCATGCCGATGAAGTGGGCGGGCCGCTTCGTCAGGCTGGCCAGCTTCGTGACCGACAGGCTCGACGTGTTGGTGGCCAGGATCGTGTCGTCGTCGAGCAGGGCGTCGACCTTCTCGAGCAGCTCGCGCTTGATCTCGAGCTCCTCCGCCACGGACTCGATGACGAGGTCGCAGCCCTTCAGGTCCTCGACGGCCAGGGTGCCCTGGATGCGCCCGCTGGCCTCGTCGGCGGCCGCCTGGGTGATCTTCTCCTTGGCGACGAGCTTGGCGAGGCTCTTCTGCACGCCGGCGAGGGACTGGTCGACCGAGGCCTGGGAGCGGCCCCGGAGGACCACCGAGTACCCGCTCTGCGCCGCGTTCTGGGCGATGCCGCCCGCCATGACGCCCGTACCGAGGATGCCGATGCGCTCCATGGCTAGACGAGCTCCACGCCGAGGGCCACCGCCTCGCCACCGCCGATGCACAGGGTGGCGATGCCGCGGCGCTTGCCGCGCTCGCGGAGCGCGTGGACCAGGGTCACGAGCACCCGGGCCCCCGAGCAGCCGATGGGATGGCCCAGGGAGACCGCGCCGCCGTGGACGTTGACCGTGGCGGGATCGATCCCGTGCTCCTTCACCGCCGCCATGGTGACGCCCGAGAAGGCCTCGTTGATCTCGTAGAGGTCCCAATCGCCGGACTTGCTGTCGGTCCGCTGGTAGAGCTTGGCCAGGGCGTCCACCGGCGCGATCGTGAACCACTTGGGCTCGACCGCCGCCGAGGCGTCGCCGACGATGCGGGCCAGCACGCCGTAGCCGTTCCGCTCCGCGACCTCCCGCGAGGCCACCAGCAGCGCGGCCGCGCCGTCGTTCAGGGTGGAGGCGTTGGCCGCCGTCACGGTGCCCTCCTTCGAGAAGGCCGGCCGCAGCTTGCCCATCTTGTCGAGCTGGACCCGCGCGGGCTCCTCGTCGGTGTCGACCAGCAGGGGCTCGCCCTTCCGCTGGGGCACGGAGACCGGGACGATCTCCTCCTTGAACTTGCCCTCCTTCTGGGCGGCCTGGGCGCGCTTGTAGCTCTCGGTCGCGAAGGCGTCCTGGTCCTCGCGGGTGAAGCCGTACTTCGAGGCCACCATGTCGCCGCAGTTGCCCATGTGCATGTCGTCGTACGGGTCCCAGAGTCCGTCGTGGATCATCGAGTCGATCATCTTGCCGTTGCCCATGCGGTAGCCGCCGCGGGCGTTCGGCAGGACATACGGAGCGTTGGTCATGGACTCCATGCCGCCGGCCACGACCACGTCGGCGTCACCCACCAGGATGTCGCGACGGGCGTACATCACCGCCTGCAGCCCGGAGCCGCAGACCTTGTTGACGGTGACGGCGCCGATGGACACCGGCAGCCCGCCCTTGATCACGCACTGGCGCGCGGGCGCCTGGCCCATGCCGGCGGAGAGCACGTTGCCCATGATCACCCGCTCGACCTGCTCCGGCTGGGCGCCGGCGCGGCGAACCGCTTCGGTGACGGCGACGGCGCCGAGGTCCGAGGCCGACAGGGACGAGAAGGCGCCCTGGAAGCTGCCGATCGGGGTGCGAACGGCACTGCAGAGGACGACGTCTTGGCTGCTCATGGGATCTCCTTGGGCGATCGGTGGTGAGGGCGACGCGGCGGCACGAGCCGCGAGAACCGCGGGGACGGACTCTACCACATCAGAAATATCCGAGCGACTTCAAGCGCTTCGGGCGTTTGGCCCAGTCGCGCTCCACCTTCACCCAGAGCTCCAGATGGACCTGGCCTCCCAGGAGCCGCTCGATCTCGCGGCGCGCCCGGATGCCGATGCGGCGGATCTGCGCACCGCCCGCACCGACGACGATCGGCTTGTGGGCGCGGCGCTCCACCAGCAGGTTCGCGCGGATCCGCACCAGGTCCGGGCGGGACTCGTCGAACTCCTCCACCTCCACCGCGATGCCGTAGGGCACCTCCTCGGCCAGCACGTGAAAGGCCGCCTCGCGCACCTGCTCGGCGGCGAGGAAGCGTAGCGGCCGGTCGGTGAGCTGATCCTCCGGGTAGAAGGGCGGACCGTCCGGCAGCCGACCCAGCACGTCGTCCAGCAGACGCTCCACGCCCTCGCCGCTGCGCGCGGAGATGTGGTGGGCCGCCTCGGGCAGCACCGCGTGCGGGTGGCGGTCGGCCTTGGTCCCCACCACCAGCACCGGCGCGCGGACGGCGTCTCGAAGGGCCTCGTGCGCCGCGGTCCAGCCCTTCCCCAGATCGACCAGCAGGACGGCCACGTCGCACTCGCCGGCGGCCTCCTCCACGGCGTCGGCCATGGCGTTCTCGAGGGCGCGCCTGCGCGCCACCAGCCCCGGGGTGTCGACCACCAGGGCCTGCACACCCGGCCGGCTCAGGATCCCCAGGATCCGGCTGCGGGTGGTCTGCGGCCGCGGCGCCACGGCCGAGAGCTTCTCGCCGATCCAGCGGTTCAGAAGGGTCGACTTGCCGGCGTTCGGCAGGCCGAGGAGGGCGACCACGCCGGAGCGATGGGCCGGCTCAGCCATCGCCCGTCTCGTCCGCGGCGGCGGCCCGCGCCAGCGCCGCGCGCGCCGCGGCCCGCTCGGCCTCGCGCTTGGTCCGCCCCCGGCCCTCGCCCCAGGCCTCGCCGTCCACCTCGACCACCGCGGCGAAGCGCGCCTCGTCGCGCTCGTCCCCCGTGTCGGCGACGTCCCGGTAGCGGGGCGTGATGCGCAGCCGGGCGTGGGTCCACTCCTGGAAGCGGGTCTTGGGGTCGCGCTCGGTGAGGGGGGCGCCCCGCTCGAGGGCCGCGCCCAGACTGCGGGTCACGAGGAAGCGGGCGGCCTCGAGGCCGGCGTCGAGGTAGACCGCGCCCACCACCGCCTCGAAGAGCGCCGCCAGGATGCTCTCCTTGGTCGCGCCCCCGGTGCGCAGCTCCGTCCGTCCCAGGCGGACGTAGGCGCCGAGGTCCAGCCCGCGGGCGCAGGCGGCGAGCGACCGGGTGTTGACCAGCGCGGCGCGCGCCCGCGTGAGCACGCCCTCCTCCCAGTTCGGGTGGTTGCGGAAGAGGGCCTCCGCCACCAGCAGGTCGAGCACCGCGTCGCCCAGGAACTCGAGGCGCTCGTTGCCGCGGCCGCCCGCGGTCTCGTGGGCATGGGAGGTGTGCGTGAGCGCCCGCTCCAGGAGCTCGGGATCCCGGAAGCGGTGTCCCAGCGCCTCCTCGAGGCTCATGTCCCGGCTGCGGCGACGAAGCCACCGCCGAGGACCACGTCGCCGGCGTAGAACACGGCGGCCTGGCCCGGCGTCACGGCCGAGACCGGCGCGTCGAAGCGCACGTGCGCCCCGTCGCCCGCCGGCTCGACGATCGCCGCCGCGCCCGCATGGCGATAGCGGACCCGGACCTCGGCCCGGACGGGCGCCGCGGGCGGCGCCCCCGCGATCCACGAGACGCCCTCGAGCCGCGCCTCGCCACACGCGAGCTCCCGGGCCTCGCCCACCACGACCCGCGCCCGCGTCGGCTCGACGGCAGTGACGTAGCGCCGCGCGCCCGCCGCCCCCCCCAGGCCGCGGCGCTGGCCGCGGGTGAAGCGGTGCACGCCGGCGTGGCGCCCGAGCACGCGGCCCTCGCCGTCCACGATCTCGCCCGGCTGCGCCGCGCCGGGCCGCAGCGCCTCGACCACCCGCGCGTAGTCGCCGTCGGGGACGAAGCAGATCTCCTGGCTCTCCGGCTTCTCCGCCGTGGCCAGGCGCAGCTTGCGCGCCTGCTCGCGCACCTGGGCCTTGCTGAGCTCGCCGAGCGGGAACCAGACCTTCTCGAGCTGGGCGCGATCGAGCTGGAACAGGAAATAGGACTGGTCCTTGCTCCGGTCGCGGCCGCGCAGGAGCCGCGGCGCACCGCTCTGCGGATCGCGGTCGGTGCGCGCGTAGTGACCGGTCACGACCCGCTCCGCCCCGAACAGGCGCGCGCGCTCGAGCAGCACGTCGAACTTGAAGCGCCGGTTGCACAGGACGCACGGGATCGGCGTGCGCCCCGCCAGGTAGGCGTCGGCGAAGGGCTCCATGATCGCGCGGCGGAAGGCGTCGACCCGGTTCACGGCGTAGAAGGGCATGCCGAGCTGATCGCATACCGCGCGGGCGTCGGCCAGGGAGCAGCAGCGCGACGCGCCGTCGAGCTGGTGGACCGCCACGCCCACGGCCTCGTGGCCCGCCTCGACCGCCAGGGCGGCCGCCACCGAGGAGTCGACGCCGCCGGACATGCCGACCACGACCCGGGTGGGCCGGGTCATCGGGCGCGCCCCACGGCGTCGCGGATCCGCGCAGCGGCCGCGTCGATCTGGGCCTCGTCGTTGCCGAGACCCACGGACAGCCGCAAGGAGGCCAGGGCCTGCGCGGGCGTGCGTCCCATCGCGAGCAGCACGTGGGAGGCGTCCACGGCGCCCGCGTGGCAGGCTGCGCCCGAGGAGAGGGCCACGCCCTCGAGGTCGAGCGCTTGCACCAGGGCGTCGCCCTCGACGCCGGGGATCTCCAGGTTCAGGGTGTTCGGGAGCACGCCGTCGGGCCCGCCGTTGCGGCGGGCGCCGGGCAGCGCGCGCAGGGCCTCCCAGAGCCGATCGCGGAGCTGTGTATAGCGCGCGATGCGGGCGTCGAGCTCCTTGCGCGCCAGCTCGCAGGCCACGCCGAAGCCCACGATGCCGGCCACGTTCTCCGTTCCGCCGCGCCGGCCCCGCTCCTGGGGCCCGCCCCGGAGCAGCGCCGGCCACGCGCGTCGCGCCACGAGACAGCCCGTGCCCTTCGGCCCGTTCAGCTTGTGGGCGGAGGCCGACAGGAAGTCGGCCGGCAGCCCCTCCACCGGGCGCTTGCCGAGGGCCTGGGTGACGTCGAGGTGGAGGGGCACGCCGCGCTCGGCGGCGATCCGTCCCAGCTCGGCGACGGGCTGGACCACCCCGGTCTCGTTGTTGGCGAGGAGCACGGAGGCCAGGTCCGCGCCCTCGTCGAGCGCGGCGGCGAAGGCCGCGAGGTCGACGAGGCCGTCGCCGTCCACGGGCACCCGGGTCACGCGCACGCCGCGAGCCTCGAGGGCCTCGGCCGGCGCGAGCACCGAGGGGTGCTCGGCGGTGGTCGTGACCAGGTGCCGCGCCACCCCGGCCAGCGCCGCGTTGTTCGCCTCGCTGGCGCCGGCGGTGAAGACCACCGCCTCGGGCTCGACGCCGAAGAGCGCCGCCACCTGCGCGCGCGCCGCGTCGACCCGGGCGCGGGCCCCCTGCCCTTCCGCGTGGACGCTCGAGGGGTTGCCCCAGTCCTCGGCCAGGGCGCGGGCCATGGCCTCCACCACCTCGGCGCGCAGAGGCGTGGTGGCGTTGTGGTCTAGGTAGACGCGCATCGCTCCAGGAGCTCGGCCAGGGAGCGGTGCTCCGAAAGCTCGCGCTGACGGTCGTCGAGGGCGGCGATGGTCTCGTCGACCGCCTTCGCCAGGGGCCCCTCTCCGACCTCGCCGGTGCGCTCGCCGCGCAGCGCCGCCAGCACGTCCGCCACCGCGATCGCCTCCGCGGGCCGACCGAGCTGCCATGCGGCACCCCGCTCCAGCTCGTCGCGCACGGCGACGATCCCCGCCGCATCCAGCTCCGAGAGCACACCCCGCACGACGCGCACGGGCACCTGCAGCTCGTCGGCGAGCTCGTCGTCGGTCCAGGCGCCCCCTTCCCGGAACCGGCCCGCCACGCGCAGCGCGACGGCGAGCCCGATCCGCTCCCGGGAGGCGGGACCGAGCGGGACGCCGCGGACGTCGCGGCGGTAGAGCTCGAGGTTCTGGTGTGCGAAGGCCACCTCGGCGCCCAGCAGCACCACGGCCCAGCCCATGTAGACGAAGATCAGGAAGAACGGGAGCTGGGCCAGGCTGCCGAAGATGGCGCCGAGGCGCGCGGCGCCGACGCTGAAGGTCACGTAGCCCCAGAGCAGGCCCAGGAAGAGCAGACCCGCCACGGCGCCGCCGAGGAGCGCCGAGAGCCCGCGCACCTGCGTGTTGGGCAGGAACCAGTAGAGGAAGGCGAAGCCCAGCATGAAGAGCAGCGTGGGCAGCTGCTGCAGGCCCGAGGCGTAGAGCGTCTCGAACCCCGGGATGCGGTACAGGAACTGTACGGCCGCAGGGCTCTGGAGCGTCGTGCCGAGCGAGAGCGCCACGCCGAGCACCACCGGCGCGATGAGCAGCACCGCCAGGTAGTCGGGCACCCGCCGAACCCAGGGACGCTGGCGCTGGATGCCCCAGATGTGGTTGAAGCTCCGCTCCACGTTGCCCACGGTCAGGATCGTGGTGGCCAGCAGCACCGAGCCGCCCACGGCGCCCAGGCTGCCGAAGTCGAAGTTCTCGATGAGCTCGCGCAGGGTGCGCTCGATGTCCGGGCCGAAGGTCGCGGCCCGGCTGTAGAGCTCGCCCGCCACCCGCTCCCGCAGCCCGAGCATGCCCACCAGCGAGAGCGCCAGGGCCAGCAGCGGGATCAGCGAGAGCATGGTGATGTAGGTGAGCGAGTGGGAGCGCAGCAGGAGCTGGTCGCGGGTGAACCCCTCCGCGATCACCCAGGCGAGCTGCAGGAAGCGGATCGGGGCCGGCGCGTCCGGACGCCACATCTCGACATCCACGAAGCGGCGCGCGCGGTCGATCCACTCGTTCATCGGGCCAGTCCTCGCAGTCGCGCCACGGTCCGGGGGCCGATGCCGTCCACCCGCAGCAGGTCCTCGACGCCGGCCACGGGTCGCGCGGCGGCGATGGCGCGCGCCCGGGCGGGCCCGATCCCCGGCAGCACCTCGAGCCAGTGGGGCGCGGCGCGGTTCAGGTCCACCGGGCGTCCCCACAGCAGCGGGATGGGCTGCTCGCGCATGCGCGGCGCGGGAACGGGCCCCGGCGGCAGCGCCAGCACCAGGACCAGGCCGGCCAGCCAGCCGCGCACTACTCGGGCACCGGCTCCGCCGCGCCCGCCTCGAGGAAGGCGGCGTGCAGGGCGCGGACCGCGAGCTCCGTGTACTTCTCCGCGATGACCACCGAGATCTTGATCTCGCTGGTCCCGATCAGCTGGATGTTGATGCCCTCTTCCGCCAGCACGGCGAACATGCGGGTGGCCACGCCCGCGTGGTCGCGCATGCCGAGACCCACGATGGAGACCTTGGCGATGGCCTCGTCGCCTTCCACGTCGGCCGCGCCGATCGACGCCGCCACGCCGCGGGCCGTCTCGAGGGCGCGGGCGTAGTCGTTCTTGGGCACCGTGAAGGTGAGGTCGGTGGTGCCATCCTGGGAGAGGTTCTGCACGATCATGTCCACGACGATCCCGGCCTGGGAGAGCGGCGAGAACAGCTGCACGGCCACGCCCGGCTGGTCCTTCACGCCCTTCACGCGGATCTTCGCCTCGTTGCGGTTGTAGGTGACGCCCGACACCACCAGCTGTTCCATCACGTCTTCCTCTCGGGTGACCCAGGTCCCTTCGTCCGGGACGAACGTGGAGCGCACGTGGAGGGGCACCCCGTAGCGCTTCGCGAAGAGCACCGAGCGCGTCTGCAGCACCTTCGCGCCCAGGCTCGCCATCTCGAGCATCTCGTCGTGGGAGATGCGGGTGAGCTTGCGGGCCGCCGGAACCAGGTTCGGATCCGTCGTGTACACGCCTTCGACGTCGGTATAGATCTCGCAGACGTCGGCCTCGAGCGCGGCGGCCACGGCCACGGCCGAGGTGTCCGAGCCGCCGCGGCCGAGGGTGGTGATGTTGCCCTCGTCGTCGA
>CAYTZH010000080.1:0-12407 GCA_964442285.1 uncultured Spirochaetales bacterium
GCGAGATCGCGATCGTGCGCGACGAGAGCCTCTGGGGCCGCAACAACGTCTACACCCTGCAGTCGCCCCTCATCAAGACCGAGAAGCGCGCCCTCAAGGTCGCCGAAGCGATCCTCGCCAACCTGAATCGCTACCGCGGGCTGCTCAACGGCGACGACATCCCGCGCACCACCGAGATCATCCTCTCCTTCGACGAGCCCTTCGAGGAGTTCCAGAAGAAGCTCCAGCAGCTGTCCAAGGAGTGGGAGGCCAGCGGCTTGCGCGAGCAGCGCTGAACCGACGTTTTCGGCTTCCTGCGAAGAAGCGAGAGCCGCCCGGGGTCGAACGGGCGGCTCTTCTCTTGTCAGCCGCGCCAGCGCATGGTGAGGTCGATGGCCATCCCGGCGGCGATCGCCGCCAGACCGTTGTGCTCCTCGCGCGAGACGGGTTCGCTGGCGCCGGCCAGGGCATCGTTGAGGGGCCCCCGGTACCACGGGAAGAGCGTGGGCGGCAGGGCCTCCGGCGGGAACCAGCCCAGGCGCGGCGTCTCGCGGCTCGGAGCGAGCTCGCCGCCCGTCGGCCGGCACTGCCAGACCCGCGCCCGATGCGGCCGGAAGCCCGTGCGCCGGTACTCGCCCACGAGCCGCTCGGGCGCGACCTCGAGGCCCGTCTCCTCGCGCACCTCGCGAGCCAGGGCGTCGGTCTCGCCCTCCCCCGGCTCCGGGGTTCCGCCGGGCAGCTCCCAGCCGCGCAGGTCGCTGCGCACGCTGAGCAGGATCCCCGATTCCGAGACGACCACCGCCTGGACCACCGTGAGCGGCCGGGCCTCCAGGCGGGGGCGTGCGAGGCCCCACCAGGCGAGACGGGCGTAGATCGGAGCGGCGCCCGCCAGGCGGGCGAGTCGACCGCTCAGCCGATCACCTTGTTGAGCGGGTACTCCACGATGCCGGTGGCGCCCGCCTCGACGAGCCGCGGGACCAGATCGCGCACCTTGTGCTCCTCGATCACCGTGGTGACGCTGGCCCAGGTCTCGTCGGCCAGGTTGGAGAGCGTGGGCGTGGCCAGGGCCGGCAGCAGCGCCAGGACGGCGTCGAGGCGCTCGCGGGGCACGTTCATCATGAGCCCCACCCGGTCGGCGGCGGCGATGGCCCCCTGGAGCAGCATCAGGACCCGCTCCATCTTGGCGCGCTTCCAGGCGTCTGCGTGGGCGTCGCGGTTGGCGATGAAGCGCGGCGTGCTCTCGAGCAGGACCTCGAGCACCTCGAGCTGGTTCGCGCGGAGGCTCGCGCCCGTCTCGGACACGTCCACGATCGCGTCGGCCAGCACCGGCGGCTTGACCTCCGTGGCCCCCCAGGAGAACTCCACCTCGGCCGTGACGCCGCGCTCCGCGAGGAAGCGCTGGGTCAGGCCCACGGCCTCGGTCGCGATGCGGGCGCCGCCCAGGTCCTCGGGCTTCTCGATGGGCGAGCCGTGCTTGACCGCCAGCACCCAGCGCACCGGGCGGTAGTTCGGCCAGGGGGCCCGCAGGTCGGCCAGCTCCTCGACGTCCACCTGGTTCTCCAGCACCCAGTCGAGCCCCGTGATGCCGCAGTCCATGACGCCCTGGGCGACGTAGCGCGCCATCTCCTGGGCCCGGATCAGCACGCACTCGAGCTCGGGATCGTCGATCGCGGGGTAGTACGAGCGGCCGGAGACCGACACCCGGAAGCCCGCCAGGGCGAACAGGCGGATCGTGGTCTCCTGGAGGCTGCCCTTCGGCAGTCCGATGCGGAGCACGCCTTCCTTCGCCGGCTTCATCGTCCGTACACCTTCTTCGGATCGAACACCTGGACGCCCACGTCCTTCCAGTCGTCGCCGTCGAGCCGCCAGGAGAAGCAGGAGCGGCGACCCGTGTGACAGGCGGCGCCCCCCACCTGCTCCACCCGCAGCATCAGCACGTCCCCGTCGCAGTCGGTGTAGACGGCCTTCAGCCGCTGCACGTTGCCGCTCTCCTCGCCCTTGTGCCAGAGCTTCTGGCGGCTCCGGCTCCAGTAGTGGACCTCGCCGGTCTCCAGGGTCTTTCGGAAGGACTCGGGGTTCATGAAGGCCACCATCAGCAGCTCGCCGCTGGCGTCGTCGACGGCGATGGCGGTGACCAGCCCGCCGAGCTTGTCGAAGTCGAGCGTGGTTTCCGGGGCCGACATGGGAGCGCGGAGGCTACCGGGGAGCGAGGGCCCCCGCCAGCCACTCGCGCAGCGGGGCGAGGTCCTCGAAGCGGGGCCCCCGGGTGTAGAGCAGCTCCCGTCGGCGCTCGCGGCCGCGCTCCCGTCGCCGCTCGCGGCCCCGGGCCGCCAGCTGGCGCCCCAGGATTCCCCGCTCCTCGAGCAGCCCGAGGGCGTTGGCGAAGGTCACGGGGTTGGACGCCTCCCCGCGCTCGATCTCGCCCAGCAGCTCGCCGCGCTCGAACTGCTGACCCACCTGCTTGAGCAGCGCCCTGCGGCCCACCGGCTCCTCGCCGAGGTCGAGGACCGCCGTGCAGGTGGCGTAGTAGGCCTCGACCACGCCGAGGGTCTGGGTGGCCAGGAAGCGGAAGTGGTCGCGGCCCTTCTCGCTGGCTCCGATCGCGTCGTCGCGCCGCTCCACCAGGCCGAAGCGCTCGAAGTAGTCGAGGAAGCCGTCGACGTGGGCCAGCAGGATCTCCTCCCGCGGCGCGAAGAACTCCACGTAGAGCAGGTCGAGCCAGTCGGCGACCCGCCGGCGCATGTCCTCCGGGCGTCCGCTCCGGAGCAGCTCCCGCGCCAGGAAGCTGGGCGTGGCCAGGTAGTGCAGGATGGTGTTGCGGTAGATGTCGAGGGCCCGGCGGCGGGACGGCTCGTAGTAGAGGACCTCGCCGCGGGGATCGGCGACCGACCGGATCAGGTCGCTGCGCAGCAGGAAGGCGATCGACTCGGAGAACTCGCCTTCGTCCCGCTCCAGCGCCGGCGTGAGCCGGACGTCCTGGATCCGCAGCAGGTCGACCACCTGCTGCATACGACGCACCAGGTCCGAACGCAGCAGCCCGCGCCGGGGCTCGCCCAGCAGGGCCACCGCGGCCACGGAGGTCGCGTTGGCCACCGTCGCCCAGTTGATCCGCTCCACCAGGCGATTGCCCAGGTTGGCGATCAGCTGGCGCTTCTCCTCCTGGAGCTCCGGCTCCTCACCGCGGCTCGCCAGGGCCGCGCGGCGCACCCCGAGGGCGGCATCCAGGGAGATGGGCTCGCCGAAGTTGACGAAGACCGTGCCGAAGCGCAGGCGCAGGAATCGCCGGGCCCGCACGAGCCCGATCATGCTCTCGTCCTTCTTCTCGCCGCCCTCGAGCTCGCTCACCATGGCGCCCTCCTCCACCAGACGCTCGTAGGTGATGGCGGCGGGCACGAAGAAGAGGTCGCGGCGTCCCGTCGCGAGGAAGGCGTTCACGACCCAGGTCAGGAAGCCGAACTTGGGCTTGAGGGTCTTGCCCGTGCGGGAGCGCCCGCCCTCGATGAAGAACTCCTGGGTGTAGCCCTCCCGCACCAGATAGGTGACGTAACGCCGGAAGACCTCCTTGTAGATGGGGTCGTCCAGGGAACGGCGCATGAAGAAGGCCCCGGCGCGCCGGAACAGGAAGCCGAAGGGACCGAAGGCCATGTTCTCCCGGGCCAGGATGTGGGGCGGCACCATGTGGTGGCCGTAGAAGAGCCAGGAGAGGACGAGGAAGTCGAAATAGGAGCGGTGGGTGGGCGCCAGCACGATGGGGTGCCGACGCGCGTAGTCCGCCACCTTCTCGAGACCCGTCACCTCGATGCCGGCGAACATCCGCCGGAAGATGAGCGTCACGGCCGAGTTGAGCAGCGCCAGGAAGGTGCTGTTCATGCTCGCGGCGATCTCGCGCCCCACCCGCTCCGCCTGGGCCCGGGCCGCGGCCCGGCTGATCCGGCGCTCGCGGGCGTAGCGGTCGAGGACCGGCTCGAGGGTCTCGTCCGCGAGGATCTCGTGGAGGACCCGGTGAACGGGCTGGATCGTCGGCCCCTCCACCACCTTCTCCTCCCGGAACAGGTAGAGGAGCAGGGAGCGGCGGACCTTGCGCAGCAGCGTGGCGCGGCCCTCGTCGCGGCGCTCGTTGACGAAGGCCCGCAGGTCGATGGCATCGCCGACGTTGATCAGCAGGTTGCGGTAGTTGAGCAGGAAGCCGGTCACCTTCGCCAGGTCGGTGGGCCGGGCCGGGCCTCCGTAGCCCAGGTTCAGGAAGCGGCGCGCCGAGCGCCGCGGCCCCTTGCGCCAGAACAGGGCCAGGGGCACCAGGAAGACGGGTCGGTCGTCGGTCCAGACGCTGCCCAGGATCTCGTCGAGGAAGTCGAGCTCGCTGCGGTGGGCGCGCACGAGCCGCCGGCGACCGAACAGGCCCGAGCCCACGCGATCCGTGCGCAGGAACAGGAAGAGCGACTCCCCGGAACGCACGAGGCCGTGGACGTGCTCGCGTCCCGCCGCGTGCTCCGCGGCGCGCTCGCGGCGCCAGCGCAGGAAGCGGCCCGCCCGCAGTCGCTGCAGGAACAGGGGTAGCGCCTGGTGGAGGGGGCGGTAGTAGTAGAAGCTCACCCCGTTGGCGAATCCCGAGAGCCCGAGCCCGCGCTGCAGGAAGAGCGCGTTGAACAGGAAGTAGTCCAGCCGGCTGGCGTAGCGCATCACGTACACCACGGAGCCGCGCGACTCGAGGTCGCGCAGGGCCTCGACCGTCTCGGGCGCCATCTCGAGGTGCCGGAAGAAGCGGCGGGCGAACCAGCGGAAGAAGAAGTTGAAGCGCGGGGCCATCGCCGAGAAGGGATCGGCGAGTCCGACCGGCGGGACCCGGGCCGGCGGGACCTCGGCGGTGCGCGCGGGGGGCGGCGCCATTCCCGGGACGATACCGGGGCTGCCGCGCCTAGGCGAGGATGCCGTCGATCTGGTCGGCGATCTCCTGGGGGGACCAGAGGCCTCCGGCGTCGGTCTTGGTGACGCCCTCGGTCCGGGTCAGGCGCATCTCGGAGATCTTGCCGCCGCCGACGAAGAAGATCCGCTTGGTCACGTCCTTGGAGAGATCGCTCGCCAGGTAGACGATGAGCGGCGAGATGTGGGCGGGCGTCAGCTGCTTGAACTGGTCGGTCCGGGCGCCGGGCAGGTCCTCGGTCATCCGGGTGAGGGCCACCGGCGCGATGCCGTTGACGCGGATGCCGTACTTCTGGCCCTCGATCGCGAGACAGCGGGTGAAGCCGGCGATGCCCGCCTTGGCGGCCCCGTAGTTCGTCTGGCCGAAGTTGCCCTCGAGGCCCGACGTGGAGGAGGTGTTGATGATGGAGCCGCCGTGCTCCTTCATGGACTCGTAGACGGCCTTGGTGACGCAGTAGGTGCCCTTCAGGTGGACCGCGATGACGCTGTCCCAGAGATCCTCGTCCATCTTGGCGAAGCTCTTGTCCCGCAGGATGCCGGCATTGTTCACGAGGACGTCGATGCGCCCGAAGGTGTCGAGGGCGGTCTGGGCGATGGCCGCGCCGCCCTCCACGGTCGCGACGCTGTCGTAGCACGCCACGGCCTCGCCGCCGCTCTTCTGGATCTCCTCGACGACCGTGTCGGCCATGTTGGTGCCGGCGCCGCGGCCGTCCCGGGAGCCGCCGACGTCGTTGATCACGAGCCGCGCGCCTTCCGCGGCGAGGGCGAGGGCGTGCTCGCGTCCGATGCCGCCGCCCGAGCCCGTGACGATGGCGACCTTTCCGTCCAGAAGTCCCATGCCGTACCTCCCGTTTCCGCGGGCGAGGATGCTAGGACGGCTTCCGTCCCGGCTCAACCGAAGAGGATGGTGCGGAGCGAGCCGAAGGGCCGGAAGCCGAGACGTTCGTAGAGACGCTCGGCCGGGAGGTTGCCGTCCACGACGGCGAGCTGCACGTGGTCCGCCCCGGCGGCATACGCGGCCCGGCACAGGGCGGAGACGCCGACGGCGGCGAGCCCCCGGCGCCGGAAGGCCGGCCAGGTGTACACACCCTGGAGAAGCCAGCCCTCCGGACGGCGGACGTCCGCGTAGCCCACGAAGCCGATCCGCCCGCCGGTCTCCACCAGCAGCGCCTTCGGCATCCGTCCCCGCACCCAGCGCACGAACGCTGGCGGGTCCCCGTCGAAGGGGTCCGGCCGGCCCTCCTCCCGCAGGCTGGCGCGGGCGGCATGGACCAGCTCGTCCAGATCCTCGGGCTGTGCGGCCCGCACTGCCTGCCCCGCGGCGGGCTCCGCCAGCGCCGCGGCGTCGGGGGTAAGCGCCGAGGCGGTCTCGGTGCGATCGATGAAGGCCCGGCGTCCCAGCCCGGCCAGCTGCTCCCAGCAGGCCGAGGCCACGGGCCCGGGACACTTGATGAGGCCGAAACCCACCGCGGCCAGGTGGGAGCGGAGCAGCGCCACGTCCCCGGGGTCGAAGTCGGCGTCGAAGACCAGGCTCGGGCGGAGCGAGGCGATCCCCCGCGCCAGCGGCCCGTCGTACACCCCGACGAGCTCGGCGCGACCTTCCCCGGGCTCGGGCGCGAGGCCGAGACGCGAGACCAGGTCGATCAGGAAGAGGTCGTCGCGGGGTCGGCGGCGCAGGTGGCCGAGGGCGGCCTCGCGGTCCCGGGCGGTCAGGCGCCGGGGCCGGAGCCCCGGCTCACTCGATGACGACGAGGACGTCGCCCTCTTCGACACTGTCGCCTTCCTGGACCCGGATCTCGGTGATGCGACCTGCGCAGGGCGCCTCCACGGGGATCTCCATCTTCATGGACTCCAGGATGATGAGCACCTCGTCCGCCTCCACGGCGTCCCCGACGGCCTTCTCGATCTTCCAGACGTTTCCCGTGATCTGCGCTTCGACCTGTGTCGGCATCGGACTCCCCGCGGAAGCGGGTAGGTTGCACGGGATGCCGCGGCCGGGCAAGGCCGGCGGCCTGCTAGGATCCGGGGTCCGGCAGGAGAGACGAGCGTGCTCGAGACACTGACCCAGGGATTCAAGGCAGCGCGGGAGCGGCTCGCGGGCGTCCGCGAGCTCAGCGACGAGACCGTCGACGAGGCGCTCCGCGACGTCCGGATGTCGCTCCTGGAGGCCGACGTCGACCTCCAGGTGGTCCGCGGCTTCCTCGCGAAGGTCAAGGAGCGGGCCCTGGGCGAGCGGGTCCAGACCCGGGTCCGCAGCCAGGACGGCCGCACCCTCAAGGTGACGCCCGGCCAGCACTTCGTGGCCGTCTGCGAGCAGGAGCTCGTGGGGCTGATGGGCCCGGTCGACACCGACCTGGCCCGCGCCCACGGCGTCCTCTCGGTGATGCTGGTGGGGCTGCAGGGCGTGGGCAAGACCACCGTCGCCGCCAAGCTGGCCCGCCACCTGGTCCGGGAGAAGAAGCGCCGGCCCCTGCTGGTGGCGGCCGACGTGCAGCGACCGGCGGCCGTGCTGCAGCTCCAGCAGCTGGGCGAGCGGATCGGGGTCGCCGTGCACGCGGGCGGCCCCGGCGACGACCCGGTGGCCATCTGCCGCGCGGCGGCCGAGCGGGCCCGCCGCGAGGGCTTCGACGCCGTCGTCTACGACACGGCCGGCCGCCTGGCCGTCGACGACGCGCTGATGGCGGAGCTGGAGGCGATCCGGGCGGGTACGGAGCCGGCCAACACGCTGCTGGTCTGCGACGCACTCATGGGTCGCGACGCCGTCAACGTGGCCCAGGCCTTCGCCGAGCGGCTGGCCCTGGACGGCCTGGTCCTGACCAAGCTCGACGGCGACGCCCGGGGCGGTGCGGCGCTGGCGGTGAAGGCCGTCACGGGCGTCCCGATCAAGTTCCTCGGCACCGGCGAGAGCCTCGAGCGGCTCGAGCCCTTCCGCCCGGAGGGCCTGGCCTCGCGGATCCTGGGCATGGGCGACGTGGTCGGCCTCGTCCAGGACTTCGAGGCGGTGGTGGACGAGAACGAGGCCGCCCAGGCCGAGGCCGACGCCGAGCGGATGCTCAAGGGCCAGTTCTCCCTGGAGGACTTCCTCTCCCAGCTCAAGCTCATCAAGCGCATGGGGCCCATCAAGGACATGCTCGCCAAGCTCCCGGGGATGGACGGCCTGGCGGGGCAGGTGGAGGGCGACGAGCTGGTGCGGGTGGAGGCCATGGTGCACTCCATGACCCGCGCGGAGCGGAGCCAGCCCGAGCTGATCGACAAGAGCCGGGCGGCGCGCATCGCTGCCGGCTCGGGTCGCAAGCCGAAGGAGGTGCGCGACCTGGTGGGGCGATTCCTCCAGATGCGCGAGATGATGGGCAACCTCGGCAAGGGCGGCCTGCTCGGGCGCCTGCCGGGCATGGGCCAGCTCGCCGGCGCGGGCGGGATGGATCCGACCGCGCTGCTGGGCGGCGGGGGCCTGCCGGGGGGCGGCGGCTCCCGGGCCATGCGGCGTCGGAACGAGTCGGCCAAACGCCGCAACAAGCGCAAGCAGGCCCGCAAGAGCCGCAAGAAGTCGCGCAAACGCTGAGGGCGGCCGACGGCGGTGAAGGGGGGCTGAAGGCCCCGAGCTCCGCGCGCTTTCCCGGAGCCCGCGCACCTCGTACACTCCCGCTGGGCCGCTCGCTCCCCCAGGGCGGCCGCGGCGGACGGCGCCACGGGGGGTCGTCGCCGCCGAAAACCCGACTCGAGGCTCGGTTTCACCTGCGTTGGAGTCAGGTTCCAGCCAGTCGCTGCCGATGGATGCGGTGCCGATGATGCGTCGACTCGCGTTCGCCCTCGTCCTCGTCCCGGTGCTGTCGGGTCTTGCCGGCGCGGAGACCCTGCCGCGTCCCGCGGCCCTCGAGCACCAGGTCGCCTTCTGGCGCCGGGTGTACGCGGAGGTCGATACCGGGGGCGGCCTCATCCACGACAGCCGGCGGCTCGACGTGGTCTACGAGGTGATCCGCCTGCCGCAAGGCCTCTCGCGCCGCGCCCGCGAGCGCCGCGTGAAGCGGGCCAAGCGCCGCCACATCGACGCCCTGGTCCGGCTCTCCAAGGGCAAGCGCACGGGCCTCGATCCGACCGAAACCCACGTGCTGGCGCAGTGGCCCGAGGGGGTCTCCAACCGGACCCTGCGCGCGGCGGCGAGCCGCGTCCGCTTCCAGCTCGGCCAGGCCGACAAGTTCCGCGCCGGCGTGATCCGCTCGGGCCGCTGGGAGCCCCACATCCGCGACGTCTTCGCGCGCCACGGGCTGCCGCGGGAGATCGCCGCCCTGCCCCACGTGGAGTCCTCGTTCAATCCCCGCGCCTACTCCAGCGCCGGGGCGGCGGGCCTGTGGCAGTTCACGCGCTCCACGGGGCGACGCTACATGCGGGTGGACTACGTGGTCGACGAGCGCCTCGATCCGCACAAGGCCACGGTGGCCGCGGCGCGGCTGCTGCTGGACAACTACGAGAGCCTCCGCAGCTGGCCCCTGGCCATCACGGCGTACAACCACGGCGCCGCCGGCATGCGCCGTGCGGTCCGCAAGCTGGGCACCCGCGACATGGCCCGGATCGTCGAGCGCTACAAGAGCCGCAGCTTCGGCTTCGCTTCCCGCAACTTCTACACGGAGCTGCTGGCCGCCATCGACGTGGAGCGCGACGCCGAGCGCTACTTCGGCCCGCTCCTGATCGACCCGCCGCTGCAGTACCAGCGCGTCGAGCTCGAGCACTACTACCGGGTCTCGAGCCTCGCCCAGGCCTTCGGCATCAGCATCGACGATCTCCGGGAGCACAACCTGTCGCTGCGGCCGTCGGTGTGGCGGGGCCAGAAGTACGTCCCGCGCGGCTTCGTGGTGCAGGTCCCGGTGGGCGGCACCCCCGAGCCGGCCCGCACCCTGGTGGCCCGGATCCCCGCGGGCGAGCGCTACACCGCTCAGAAGCGCGACACGGTGTACGTGGTGCAGCGGGGAGACACCCTCAGCCGGATCGCGCGCCGCTTCGGCGTCTCCGAGCGGGAGCTCGTGGCCCTGAACGGCCTGAGGAGCCGACACCGCATCCGCGTGGGACAGAGGCTGCGGCTGCCCGCCCGGGACGGCCCCACCCTGGTGGCGGCCGAGTTCGACGGCAGCTACCGGGTGCGCCGCGGCGACACGCTCTCCTCCATCGCCCAGCGCTTCGGGGTGCGCGCCATCGACCTGGCGGCGGCCAACGGCGTGCGCAACCGCGACCTGCTCCGCGTCGGCCAGGTGCTCAAGGTGCCGGCCCCGGCGCCCAGCCAGGTGGCCGCGGCGGCACCGCCGAAGCCGGCCCCCACGCCCCAGCCGAGCCCTCCGAAGACCGCCGGGCCGCCGGAGCCGAGCCCTCCGAAGACCGCCGGGCCGCCGGAGCCGAGCCCTCCGAAGACCGCCGGGCCGCCGCCCGCCGCGCGGCCGGGCGTGGCCGAGCCGCCCGCGGCACCGGACCCGACGCCGCAGCCCCGGGCCCTCGCCGCGGCGCCGTCGCCCCCGCCCGTGGTCGTGTCGAGCCCCGACGCGGCGCCCCCGAGGCCGATGATCCAATCCAGCCCCCACGCGGCGGCCGCGGCGACCCCGGCGAGCCTGCCGGAGATCGACTACGCCGTCGACCCGCGCGGTCGGATCACGGTCGAGGCCAACGAGACCCTGGGCCACTACGCCGAGTGGCTGGAGATCCCCACCCAGCGCCTGCGGGACCGCAACGGGCTTCGCTACGGGCGCTCCCTGGCCATCGGCCAGCGCATCGAGCTCGACCTCTCCCGGGTCTCGCCGGACGTATTCCGCCGGCGCCGCCAGACCTACCACGCCGAGCTCGCGGCCCGCTTCTTCAGCCACTACCGCGTGGCCGGCACCCAGGTGCACGTGCTGAAACGGGGCGACACCCTCTGGAGCCTCTCCAAGCGACACCGGGCCGTGCCGCTCTGGCTGCTGCGGCGCTACAACCCGGAGCTCGACCTGGGCAACCTGCGACCGGGCGAACGGATCCGCATCCCGCAGGTCGAGCGCCGCACCACCTGACCCACCCGCGCCGGGGGAACGCCCGCTCAGGCTGCCTGGAACAGGGTCTCGTCGGGAAGCCGGATCGCCGTGAGGGGGCCGCCGTAGCACGCACCGGTGTCGATGCCCACGCTGAAGGGGGGGTTCCAGCGCACTCCGAGGTCGGGACCCGGGGTGTGCCCGTAGACCACGGTCACCCCGAGCCGGTGGGGAACGTCCGCCGTGGAGCGACACCAGAGCAGATCCTCGGGGCGCGAGCGCCGGACCGCGTAGTCCACGTCGGTCTGGTCCAGGTGGCGCGGACCGATGCCGGCGTGCACGAACAGGTAGTCCCCTTCGCGGTGGTGCAGCCGAAGCTCCCGGTAGAACTTCTCGTGATGGGGCGGCAGCCCGAAGGGCGGCGGGTCGGGGCGGTCGTCGAAGTAGCCATAGCTGGCCAGGGTGCGGTCGCCGCCGTTCAGCAGGAATGCGTCGCCTCCGAAGTACAGCCGCCCGCGCCAGCCCAGGAAGTCCAGGAACATCGACTCGTGGTTCCCCATCAGGAACACGCAGTCGCGCTCCTGGGACAGGGCGATCAGTCGCTCGACGACGCCGTGGGCGTCGGCACCGCGGTCCACGTAGTCCCCCAGGAAGACCAGACGGTCGTCGTCCTGCAGGGGAAGCTCGGCCAGGAGGGCATCCAGCTTGCCGAGCTCGCCGTGGATGTCGCCCACTGCGTAGAGCACCGTTCAGCCTCCCGCGACGCTTTCGGCCGGCTCCGCCGCGGGCTTGATCCGCGGGCCCGGACGCGCGCCCGGCCGCCGTCCCGCCAGCTGGCCGCAGGCGGCGTCGATATCGCCCCCGCGGCTCCGCCGCACGGTGACCACCACGCCGCGGTCGGCGACCGCAGCGGCGAAGCGATCCACGACGGCGGGGGCCGGCGGGCTGCAGTCGGCGTCGGCGTGGGGATTCATGGGGATCAGGTTGAGCTTCGACGGCAGGCTCCGCAGCAGGGTCACCAGCCGGCGGGCATCCTCCGGCGTGTCGTTCACCCCGTCGATCAGGGTGTACTCGAAGAAGACGGGATGTCGCGGCGAGAGCCTCGGCAGGCCGCGCAGGGCCTCCATCAGCACCGCCAGCGGGAAGCGCCGGTTGAGGGGCACCAGGACGTCGCGCACGGCGTCGGTGGTGGCGTGGAGCGAGACGGCCAGGTTCACCGGGGCGCGTTCCAGGAGCTCGGGGATCCGCGGCACCAGGCCGGCGGTGGAGACGGTGACCCGGCGCGGCGCCAGGCCGAAGGCCTTGGGGTCGAGCAGCAGGTCCACCGCGTCGAGAACCGCCGGCAGGTTCAGGAGCGGCTCGCCCATGCCCATGAACACCACGTTGGTGATGCGCTCGTCCTCGCCGAGCAGCGCGCGCATGCGCAGCACCTGGTCGACGATCTCCCCGGTGTGGAGATTGCGGCGGAAGCCCAGGGCGCCGGTGGCGCAGAACGAGCAGGCCAGGGGGCAGCCCACCTGG
>CAYTZH010000081.1:0-11717 GCA_964442285.1 uncultured Spirochaetales bacterium
GGGCCGCGTGGCGCGGCCGAGGGGCCGCGTGGCGCGGCTCACGCCGCGCGGCGCCCGCGTCGGGCGAGACCGGCGGCGGCCACCAGCACGGCCAGGCCGAGCCCGCGGAGCAGGGCGCCGGGCGTGGCGGTGCGGGGCAGGGTGCCGACGGCCTCCGCATTCCAGCCGGCGGGCAGATTGGCCGGCACGTCGCTCGACGCGAGCCCCTCGCGGCTCGGCCGCACCGGGGTGACGTCCACCGCCACCAGGCTGGTGTAGGTCGAGACCAGGTGGTGGCGCAGGGCCACCTCCACCACGGCCGCGCGCACCCTCTCCCGATCGGCGCCGGTCGCCAGGCCTTCCATCAGGGCCGCGATCTTGCGTCGGGCCCAGAGGGCCGCGATGCCGCGGCGGCCCTCGGCCGGCTCGAGGGGGAAGGACGCCCGCCAGGGCAGCGCGCCGAGACGACCCTCGAGGGTGACGGCCCCGCCCGTGTGGGGCAGTCGCGCCGTCAGCACCAGTGGCTCCTCCGCGTAGAGGTCCGGGATCTGCGCCGGCCAGGCCTCCGCCGGCGCGTTCCACCCGACCCGGACGTCGCCGAGGACCGGGCGCTCGAGCTTGCGGAGCAGCGCGCCCATGCGCGCGGCCACCTCCTCCGGGCTCGCGATGAAGGTGTGGGTGCCGCGTCCGTGGCGGGCGGCCCGGGTGAGCAGGTGGCCGTTCGGCGCCGTCCCCACGCCGACGCTGAACAGGCGCGAGCGCCCCAGGTCCGACTCGATCAGCCCGAAGAGCGCGGCCTCGGTGCCGACGCTGCCGTCGGTGAGGAACACCACCTGGCGCACGTCGCCGAGGCCTCGGTCCGTCTCGAAGGCCCGGCGCAGCGCGGGCAGCATGTGGGTGCCGCCGCGGGCCCGCAGGCCGCGCACCCAGTCCCGCGCCTCCTTCAGGCGACGCGCGTCCGCGGGCTGGCTCGTCTCGTAGAGTGGCCGGGTGTGGCTGTCGAAGCGGATCACGTTGAAGGCGTCGCGGGCCTCGAGCCCGTCGAGGGCCTGGAGCAGGGCGCGCCGGGCCTGGTCCAGGGCCGGCCCGCCCATGGATCCCGAGGTATCCACCACGAAGACCACCTCCCGGGAGAGATCGGTCGTCGTCGAGGGGCTCGGCGGCAGCACCACCAGCAGCACGTACACCTCGCCGTCGAGCGGCTCTGCGAAGATCGCCACCCGGGGCGCCGCGCCCGCGGCGGGGACCCAGTCGAGGACGAAGTCCCGGTCGGCCACGTCGCGGCTCAGGACGCGCTGCACGCCACCGGCCAGGGGCTCCACGAACACGGCGTGGCTGGGGCTCTCGACGCTCGAGAGGGGAAACCCCGGGTCGAGGAACACCTCGAAGCGGATGGGCTGCACCGGCCCGTCCGCGGGGTGGCGCACCGGCGGCTGCGCCACCGGCGGGTCGCTGATCCGGAGAAGGCCGGGTCCGCTCGCCGCGGGCGGCGGCCCCCACGCCGTGGCGCCGGGCTCGAAGCGGGGTGCCACCACGGTCGGGAAACGCATGCGGTAGCGACCGTCGGCGAGGCGCAGCACCTCCTGGTACTCGATCTCCACCTCGGCGGTCTCACCGGGACCCAGGTTGGCCACCGCGGTGGTGAAGACGTTGGGCCGCGACTGCTCCACGAGCGAGGCGCGGCGCCCGTCGCGGCGCGCGCGCTCGTAGGTCTCGCGCGCCTGCGCCTTCTCCTGGACCTGGCCTTCGAGCACGCGGTCGCCCACCATGAGGCGCATGCGGTCGACGGCCGCCTGCGCGGGGAGCGGGAAGACGTAGACGCCTTCGAGCCAGCGGTCCGTCGGGTTCGCGAAGCGCTGGACCACCCGGGCCCGCACGATCGGGCCGGTCACCCGGATGGAGACCTCGGTGCCGACCAGGGGCACCGGCACCCAGCCGCCCCCGTCGTCGCGCACGAACAGGGCCGCGCGCTCCGCGGGCAGCGCCTCGGCGGCGGCTTGGGCGAGGGCTGGGCGGGGGAGAGCCAGCGCGGCGACGATCGCCACCACCCCCAGCGTGGCGGATCGCCGCCCCCGGACGTCGTGCATCGTCTCGACCCCACCGTGTCGCCGTCCGGCGGTCCGGGACCTTCCCGGTGGCCGGCGCTGGCTCGATCCCCCGCAGTGCCCAGGAAACCGCGGCGCTGCGGCGGAACCTGCGTCGTGCCGAGGAGAGTCCGAGGCGAGTTGTGGCGGAAATCGGGCAGGCGGACGCTCTATTCACCCCCCGGACCGTGGGGTAGCCTCGAGCCGATGCCCGCCGAGCTTCCCGGTCGCGTCGCCGTGGTGGACGACGAGGAGAGCATCCTCGAGACGGTCGGCTTCGCCCTGCGCCGCGAGGGCTACAGCGTCGACTGCTACCGGGACGGCGCGGAGGCCTGGTCGGGTCTCGAGCCCGAGCTGCCGGACCTGGTGGTGCTCGACATCCTGATGCCCCGGATGGACGGCCTCGAGCTGTGTCGAAGACTCCGAGGCCTCTCCGACAGCCTCCCGCTGATCTTCCTCACCTCCAAGGACGACGAGTTCGACCGGGTGCTCGGCCTCGAGCTCGGCGCCGACGACTACCTCTGCAAGCCCTTTTCGATGCGCGAGCTCGTGGCGCGGGTGAAGGTGCTCTTCCGGCGCGCCGCCCTCCTGCGCGATCGCGAGGCGACCCCGGCCCGGTGCGTCGAGGTCGACGCGCTCGTGCTGGATCTGGACCGTTACACCGCTACCTGGCACGGCGAGGCCGTGGCGCTCACGGTGACCGAGTTCCTCGTGCTGCAGGCGCTCGCGCGCCGACCCGGCCACGTGAAGACCCGCCAGCAGCTCATGCAGGAGGGCTACCCCCACGACGCCTTCGTGGCGGAGCGCACCATCGACAGCCACATCAAGCGCATCCGTCGCAAGCTCGAGACCGCGGATCGCGCCTTCGACGGAATCGAGACCGTGCACGGACTGGGCTACCGCTGGCGGGCCGGCGAGCGGTGAGAAGCTGGCTCCACGCGCTGGCGGGGATCCGCCCGCGGCTGCTGCTCTTCAACGCGCTGCTGGTCTTCCTGCCGGTGGCGGGGGTTCTCTTCCTCGACACCTACGAGCGTCAGCTCCTGGCCGACCAGGAGCGCTCGATGGTCACCCAGGGCCGGGTGCTCGCGGCTGCCCTCTCCGGCCGCGGCCGTCTGGAGACCGCCGACGTCGAGCCCACGCTCGTCCAGCTCGGGCAGCGCTCGGACGCGCGGCTGCGGGTGGTGGACCCGGACGGGCGCGTCCTGGCTGACTCCGCGGCGCTCGGCCCGCGCCGCCCGGCCGCGTCCGGCGCGGAAGAGCAGCCGTCGACCCGCTCCTCGGGAAGCTGGCTCTACCGGGCCGGGGCGCTGCCGTTCCGGGTCTGGCGCCGTTTCTTCGCGCGCCCGCAGGCGCCCCTGGCCAGCGCCGACGCCTACGCCGAGGGCGGCCCCCTGCGCGGGCGCGAGGTGCGCGCCGCGCTCTCGGGACGCTACGGCGCCGCCACCCGCATCTCCTCCGGCGGCCAGCGCTCGGTCACGCTCTACAGCGCGATCCCGGTGCGCGCCGCCGGGGAGACGGTGGGGGCGGTGCTCGTCTCCCAGTCCACCTACCGCATCCTGCAGCACCTCTACGAGGTACGCCTCGCCGTGTTGCAGGTGTTCCTGGTGAGCCTCGGCGCCGCGGTGGTGCTGTCGCTGCTCGTGTCGCGGACGATCGCGAGCCCGCTGCGTCGGCTGCGCAACCAGGCCGAGGCGCTCCTCGACGGCCGCGGCCGCCTGCGCGGCCGCTTCGACCTGCCCACCCTGCCGAGCCGGGTCGACGAGATCGGCGACCTGGCCCGCAGCCTGGAGGCGCTCCGGGCGCGGCTCGAGCAGCACATCCGGGACGTGGAGGCCTTCGCCTCCGACGTCTCCCACGAGTTCAAGAACCCCCTGGCGAGCATCCGCACCGCCGCCGAGATGCTCGCCGAGCTCGACGACCCGGTCGAGCGCAAACGGTTCGCGGACCTGGTGGCCCGCGAGGTGGCGCGCATGGAGCACCTGCTGGCGGACGTGCGAGAGCTCTCCCACCTGGATACCCGCCCCGATCCCGGCGGTCGCGAGCCGCTGGACCTGGGCCGCTTCCTCGGCGGACTGCTCGAGGCGCGGCGGCTGCGCGGTGAGCCGGGGGTCCGACTCGAGCTGCCGGAGAAGGCGGTCGTGGCGCGGGCCTCACCGGAGCGGCTCACCCGGGTGCTGGAGAACCTGCTGGACAACGCCGCGTCGTTCTCGCCGGGCGCCCACAGCGTGGTGCTGTCGCTGGCCTGCGAGGGCCCGGTTGCCCGGGTGCGGGTGGCCGACCGCGGTCCCGGCGTTCTCGAGTCCCATCGCGAGCAGATCTTCGAGCGTTTCTTCAGCTACCGGCCGGAGGCCGCGCCCTCGGGGTCCCGTCACACCGGGCTGGGTCTCGCCATCGCCCGGGCCCTGGCGGAGGCCGATCGCGGCACGCTCGAGGTGACGGCGCGGCCCGGGGGCGGGTCGATCTTCGTCCTGAGCCTGCCCCGGTCCTGAGCGGAAGTCGGCTGGATCAGACCTCCAGGTCGTCGAAGCGGAGGGCGACCCGGAAGGTCTTGAAGACCAGGCTGCCCGCGACGGCGCGGGCGGCGTAGCCGAGCTCCGGGGCCGGCGGCTCGAAGAGCAGGATGCCGCGGACGCCCTGCTCGCCGGCCAGGTGCTTGGTCACCCAGCCGATTCGCTCGAGGGCGGCCGCGACGGGGTCGCCCTGGAGCGTGGCGTCCGCCACGACGACCACGACCAGCTGATCCCCCGCGTCGCGCGCCAGCAGGTCGATGCGTCCCACTTCGGTGTCGTAGCCGGCGCCCACGGTCCGGTTCTTGGCGTCGCGGAAGACCTGGAGGCCGGCCTCGAGCAGCTCCGGCTGCTCGGCGAGCCGCGCGCGGAGCTCCTCGGGGTCGAGGGAGAGCGCGACGGGTCTGGGCGCCGCCGGCGCCGGCTTGGTCGCCGGCGTGGGCTTGGGGGTCGCCGCGGGCTTGGCCGCGGGGTGGCGGGAGCCCGACGAGCCGGGCCTGGGCGTGAAGGCCTTGGGCTCGTCCAGGGGCGGCAGCTCGGCATCGAGCTCCGCCACCTCGTCGTTGAGCTCGAGGTCCACCGCCGCCGAGGCCCGCGAGCCCGACAGCGCCGGGGTCTCCGGGGGCGAGGTCTGGGAGCCGCTCAGCCCGGGGTCCCGCACCGCCCGCCCGCAGTTGGGGCAGTGCTTCTCGCTTCCCGAGAGCCGCGTGTTGCAGTTCTTGCAGACCAAGGGCCGCCCTCCTGCCGCGCGCCTGCCGCCCCGGCACCTATCGGCCGACGCGCTGCCCCACTGAAAGGGAATGCGCGTCAAGACCGGGCCCGGAGGGGCCGATCCACGAGGCGGGAGAGCCATGCTCGGACTTCGGGATCGGCGCGGTTGGGTTCCCGGCCTGGCCGCCGGCGCGCTGGCCCTCGGCCTCGGCGTGTCGGGGGCGCTGGCCCCGGTGCGTCTCGACGCCGGCGACGCCCTGCTGCGGCTCGCCCGCCTGGCACCTCCGGTGCGGCCCGCAGCAGCGCCCGACGTGGTCGTGGTCGCCATCGATCCGCGGAGTCTCCGGGCGCTCCCGGCCTGGCCGTGGCCCCGCAGCCTCTACGGGCAGGTCGTGGAGCGTCTGGACGCGGCCGGCGCCCGCGCCGTGGGCTTCGACGTGGACTTCTCCTCGGCCCAGGACCCCGCCGAGGACGCCGCCTTCGCGGCCGCGCTCCGGCGGTCCGGCCGGGGGGTCCTCGCGGCCTTCCGCCAGGTGCAGCGGGTGGCCGGCGCCGAGCTGGAGGTGGCCAATCTCCCGATCGCCGAGCTCGCCGGGGCCGCCCGGGGACTGGGCAACGTGAGCGTCCCGCTCGACCCCGACGGCCTCGTGCGGCGCGCCCCCGCCTCCGAGGAGATCGGCGGACGGCCGATCGCGAGCTTCGCGGTGGCGCTCCTCGCCGCGGCGGCGGCCCGGAGCCCCGTCGACGGCGCGGTGCCGCGGGTGGACTACCGGCGCGCGGAGCCGCCGGTGACCACGCTCTCCTTCGTCGACGTGATCGAGGGTCGCTTCGACCCCCGCGCCGTGGCGGGACGCGTGGCGCTGGTGGGGGCGACCGCGGCCGAGTTCCAGGACCTGTGGTCGACGCCGCTGGGACCGGCGCGGCCCGGCGTGTGGATCCAGGCCATGCTCGTGCGCACCCTGGCCGCGGCGGGGCAGGGCGCCCCCGTGCTGCGCGCCGGCGCTCCCGCCGCCCTGGGCGCGGTCACGCTCGCGCTGCTGCTCCTGGTGACCGCCGCCAGCGGCTGGAGCCACGCGCGTCGGCTGCTCCTGCTCGGCGGTCTGGCCGGCGGGGTCTGGCTGGCGGCCGCGGTCCTGCTGGCGAGGACCGGCTGGCTCCTCGATCCGATCCTTCCCAGTGTCGCCCTGGGCGGGCACTACGTCTTCGGCCTGGAGGCCTTGCGGCGCCGCTTCGGCCGTCGCCTGGCGGAGCGGGAGCTCTCCCTCACGACCCTCTTCCGCGTCGGCCGGGCCGCGATCGGGACGCCGGGGGCCCGCTCCGACGCCCTCGGCCCGGCACTGGCCCTCCTCGGCGACGTGGTCGACGCCGACGGTGTGGCCCTCCTGCGCGTGGACCCCGACGGCCGGCTCGACGGCCGCTGCCTGGAGTGGAGCCGGGAGCCGGGCCGGCGCGTGGGCGACGCCTCGACGGCGGAGGCCGTGCTCGACGGCCGGGCGGGCGACGACCGGCTCCGGGTCTTCGAGGGCGCCCGCCCCGGCGGAGGCTCCGGCTCGGCGGTGTACGCGCCGCTTCGGGTCGGCGCGACCCCGGTCGGGGTCCTGGTGGTGGAGCGGGAGGCGCACCCGGCGCTCGACGACACCGCCCTGCGCATGGTGGCCACGGTGGGCTCCCAGCTGGCCCTCTCCGTCGACAACCTCCGGCTCCTGGACGACCTGCGCAGCACCTTCGCCAGCTCCGTCGCGGCCATCGCCACGGCCATCGAAGCCCGCGACGGGTACACCGAGCAGCACTGCCAGCGGCTCGCCCTCTTCTCGTCGACCATGGCCCGACGGCTGGGTCTCCCCGGGTCCGAGGTGGAGGCGATCCGGCTCGGCGCGCTGCTGCACGACGTCGGGAAGATCGGGATCCGGGACGAGGTCCTGCTCAAGCCGGGCGCCTTCACGCCGGAGGAGCGGCGGGACATGGAGCGCCACACCGACATTGGACACGGGATCGTGTCGACGGTGCACGGTATCACCGGAACCACCCTCGACTGCGTGCGCCACCACCACGAGCAGTGGAACGGCGGCGGCTACCCGCTGGGCCTCGCCGGCGAAGCCATCCCGCTCGGCGCGCGGCTGGTGGCGATCGTGGACGTGTGGGACGCCCTGTCGACCCGCCGGCCCTACAAGCGGGCGCTTCCCCAGGCCGAGGTCCGGGCGCGGCTCGAGAAGAGCCGCGGCGAGCACTTCGACCCCGAGCTCCTCGACCTCTTCCTGCGCCTCCTCGACGAAGAGGGCGAGGAGATGCTGGCCCTGCTCGAGC
The DNA here is from genome assembly GCA_964442285.1 of uncultured Spirochaetales bacterium. Classification (GTDB taxonomy): domain Bacteria; phylum Myxococcota_A; class UBA9160; order UBA9160; family JAFDET01; genus CAYTZH01. The sequence continues at coordinate 7,586 of CAYTZH010000081.1, forward strand.
AGACCACCGACCCGGGGACGGCGTGAGGCGACGGGCGCGGCGGCTCGCCGGGCTCGCGGCGGCGCTCTGCGCGGCGCTCCCCGGCGCAGCGGCCCGTGCCCATCCGGGCGAGCCGGACCACACGCGCCTCCACCGGGCGGCGGCGGCCCACCCCGAGGATCCCGACCTCGCCTGGGCCGCGGTTCGGGCCCACCTGGACGTGGCTCCCGCCGAGGCCCTGGCCGGCCTCGAGGCGTTCCGGCTGCGCTGGCCCGGGCGACGCCCCGAGGCGGCCTCGCTGCAGGGCCGTCTGCTCTACGACCTCGGGCGCGACGCCGAGGCCCTGGCGGTGGTGGACGCGCGCCTGGCGGAGGTGCCCGACGACGGCAGCGCCCTCTTCGTGCGGGGCCTGGTTCTCCGGCGCCAGGACCGGCTCGACGAGGCCGACGCGGCGCTCGAGCGCGCCGCCGCGCTCGAGCCCGAGCTGGCGGTGGAGGCCCTGGTGCTGCGCAGCCTGGCGCGCCACGCGGCGGGGGAGACCGGCGCCGCCCGCGACCTGCTGGCGCGCGCCGACGAGCTGGACCCGGAGAGCGAGCTGGCCCGGAGCGCCCGGGTCCTCGTCGGGGGGCCGCGGCCACCGGCCTGGGAGGTCGCCGCCCATGGAGGCGTCGAGTACGACTCCAATGTCACCCTCGACGCCGGCGTGGCGCTCGCCGGGCTCCCGAACGACGAGCGCGACCTGCGCCTCGCCTGGGGCACGGCGGTAGCCCTGCGCCCGCTCCGCGGCGAGCGCCTGGGGCTGACCCTCGGCTACCGCTACGACGAGTCGGACCACCTGGAGCTCTCGGACTACGACCTTCGCAGCCACGACGCGTTCGCCTCGCTGTTCCTGCGCGCCGGGGAGCGGAGCGCGCTGCGGCTCGACGCCCGCTACACGCGCTGGGCGCTCGGCGGCGAGCGCTACCTCCAGACCGCGCGGGTCCAGCCGAGTCTCTTCGTGGGACTCGGTCCGGCCGAGGGCCTGAGCCGCGTCTGGGGCGTCTTCGAGCGTCGCCGCTACCAGGATCGTCCCAGCCTCTCCTCGCTCGAGCGCGACGGCCTCGCCTTTGGCGGCGGGCTCGAGCACGGCCTCACGCTGCCGCGGACGCCGGCGCGGATCACCCTGGGCGCGAGCTGGACCCGGGATGCCACCGACGGCGAGCGCGATGCCCTCGGCTTCGATGCGGCCTACGACCGGGACCGGACCGCCGGCCACCTGCGCCTCGCGGTCCCGACGGTCTGGCAGATCGTCCTGTACGCCGGCCTGACCTACGCCTACGACGCCTACGCCCACCGCAACCTCTTCGACTTCCTGACCGACGACGGGGTGGGTCGCGGGGACGGGCGGGTACGGCGCGACCACGTCCTCGATGGCCGGGTCGTGCTGGTGCGGCCGCTCGGCCGCTGGCTGCAGGCGGAGCTCGCCTGGCAGGCCACCCGCCAGTCCTCGAACGTCGACGTCTATGACTACGGGCGGCACCGGGTGGGCTTCACCCTGCGCGCCTGGGTTCGCTGAGCTCTCGAGAGGGGTCCAGGGGAACGAGCGGGAGGGGACGGAGGAACGAGCATGCGATTGCGATCTCGACCGGGCAACGTGGCGGCCCCGCTGGCGCTGGTCGCGCTGCTGCTGATGGTCGGTCCGGGAGGGGCCGATCCCGATGCGCTTCGCATCCGCGAGGCGGAGGGCCCGGTGCAGCTCGCGACCGGGACACCGCCCGTCTGGCGCGCGGCGCGTGCCGGCGACGCGCTCGGCCCGGGCGACGCCGTCCGCACCGGTCGCGGCGGTCGCGCCGAGCTCGCGCTCGGGGCGGCCACCGTGCGACTCTTCGAGAACTCGCTGCTCCGCATCCCCGTCGACGGATTGACGCCTCGCGGTGTCGAGGCGGTGAGGCTCGAGGAGGGGCGCTCGCTGTTCGAGGTCCTCAAGGGTCGCCTCGACCGCGCCTTCGAGGTGCGGACGCCCACCGTGGTCGTCAGCGTCAAGGGCACGCGCTTCGGCGTGCTGCTCGGCGAGGATGCCGCCTCGGTCGAGGTCTACCGGGGCCTCGTGGGTGTGCGCGCGCCCGCAGCCGCGGAGGAGATGCTGGTGCGGGCGGGCTTCGCCGCCGTCGGCGGGCCCGGGCAGAGCTTCGAGCTCGAGCTGATTCCCGATCGCGATCCCTGGGACGGCTGGGCCGTGGGCGTCGAGCTGCCCGCGCCCGCGGTCGCCGACCCCGGCGGCCGGGCCGTGGACTCGGTGCGCCGTGCCGGCCGCGAGGCGGCCCGCGCCGAGGTGGTGGAGCGGCTCGCCGTGGAGCGACCCGAGGTTGTGCGCCCCGGCGCCGCGCCGCCGGGGCGGAAGTCGGTCCGGTCCAGGGCCGAGGCGGTGCAGGTCGACCGCGTCGACGACGCGAAGCGCTTCGAGCGGGTGCGGCCCGAGGTCGGCGGCGTGTCTCCGGTGCGGCCCGAGCGGATTTCGCTGCCGGCGGACCTCGACCCGGTGCTGGACGCGCGCTCGGAATCGGGGAGGGCGTCGCGGACACTCCGCGAATCCGGCCCGGCGGGCATGCCGACGGCGAAGGGCCTGGACCCCCGCGTGACGCTCGAGCCCCTGCCGGGCAACGCGGTGAAGGTGGAGTTGGCCGGGACCGCGGTGGTGCTCACGGAGCAGGAGCTGAAGGACCTGGTGTCGGGGGATCCGGACGCGGTCGACGCCCTCGCGCCGCAGCTCGAGGCGCTGGGCCTCGATCCGGCCGACGTGGCCCATCAGCTGGGCGGCCCCTGAGCGCCCGATGTGGGGCGCGCGCGGCGCTGGGCGTGCGTTGCGCGGTGGTGTAGGACGCCTCAGGCGGAGCGCGCGACCGACGCCTCCGGCGCCCGCCCGCTCTGGTAGCCGCTGTGGATCGCGGTCAGGAAGCGGTCGACGCCGCGGACCACGTGGCGGGTCCGCAGGGAGTGGAACACCTCGAAGGCGTGCTGGGCGCCCGGCAGCTCGGCGTAGGCCACCGGGCTCTTCGACACCTCGCGCAGCGCCTGCACGAAGCAGCGCGCCTCCTCCACCGGCGCGAGGCTGTCGTGGGTGCCGTGGATGACGAAGAACGGCGGGGCGTCGGGGTGGATGCGCGCCGACGGCGAGGCCTTGGTGAACGCCTCGGGGTTCTCGGCGAAGCGGGTCTTGAGCACGGTGCGGCCGATGAAGCGCTCGAAGCCCGCGAAGTGGGGCAGGCCGTAGCGGTTGGCGAAGTCGTAGACGCCGTAGAAAGGCACGCAGGCCCGCACCGAGGTGTCCACGTGCTCGAAGCCCGGCTGGTACTCCGGGTCGTTCGCCGTGAGCGCGACCAGGGAGCTCAGGTGGCCTCCCGCCGAGCCGCCGGTGACGGCGACGAAGTCGGGATTGCCCCCGTAGTCCGACACGCGCTCGCGGATCCAGGCCAGGGCGAGCTTCAGGTCCACCAGGTGGTCGGGAAAGGTGGCCCGCGGCGAGAGCCGGTAGTTGGCCGCCACGCAGACCCAGCCGCGCCGGGCCAGGTGGAGCATCAGCGGCAGCGCCTGCTCGCGCTTGTGACCCACCACCCAGGCGCCGCCGTGCACCTGCAGCAGCACCGGCGCCGGGCCCTTCGCCGCAACCGGGGCGTAGACGTCGAGCAGATGGCGGCGTCCGGCCTCGGGCGCGTAGCGGAGGTTCCGCTCGATGCGCACCTCCGGATGGCTGCGCTCGATCGGCTGCAGCAGCCGGCGGACCGGGATCACCGGGGGCGGCGGCACCTGGGCCAGCGCGGGGCCGAGGGCCTGCTCGAGGGCCCGGTCCACCACGGGCGCCGAGCGCTGCGCCACCGCCACCAGGGCCAGCAGGGCCACCCAGGATCCGACCGTGAGCCCCAGCCCCACCCAGCCGGGCCAGGCCTCCAGGGCCCCGGCCGCCACGAAGCCCACGGTGGCGACCAGCTGCCAGGCGAAGTGGTGGGCCGCCAGCTCCGAGGTGAGCCAGCCCGCGAAGAAGCTCGGCACGATGAGCAGGCTGCGGCTGCGCCGGGGGAAGTAGGCGTTCCAGGTGAAGGCGGCCCCCACCAGGGTCACCGCCAGGAAGATCCAGGGCACGGAGGGCACCCTCCGATTGTCGCCGCCCCGGCCCGGC
>CAYTZH010000082.1:0-10741 GCA_964442285.1 uncultured Spirochaetales bacterium
TTTCGAACGCGTCTGCGACTTCGAGCTGGCCACCCTCATAGGACCGGACTTGTCGTGCCGGACTCGCGCGGGGGTGGGAAAAGTTGGGGGATGGAGAGGCCCCGAATTTCTCAGGGCCCCCGAGCTGGAGGTGGGTCCTCCTTCCCTCCTCGAGCTCGCCCTCTCCACGACGACCGCCTTGTCAGAACCCCCCCAGGCCGCCGAAGAGACGTTCACATCCCCATGCCCCCATTGATACCGCCGCGGATGGGGAAGCGTCAACCAAAATCACACCACATCTGGTGGTCTGGCGGCCGAGCCCACACAACCACTCGTGTGGAGTGCCTTTCCGGCCACGAGGGACCGAAGGCCGGCGGGGCCTGCGGATCGCCGTCTTCGTAACTGCCTGAAAACTGGGAATTGACGCGACGCGCCAGGGCTTGGGAAGCGATGCGTCAGGAAGGCTCGGGAAGCCCCGTGAAACGCAGCCCGACGCCCTCCGGCACCTTGTAGCGGACGTTCAGGCCGATCAGGATCGCCGTCAGCGCCTCCACCGTGCGGGCGTTGGAGAGCGGGCCTCCGTCCACCGGGCGCAGGCCCGGGACCAGGTCGCAGAGCGCCATCACGTCCTGCCGGGGCGCCTTGGGTCCGGAGACCACCACGTCGCACTCCACCGGCTCCGCCAGGTGCTGGAGCCGATGGGCGGAGACGTTCTGGAATGCGGAGACCACGGCGACGTCGTCGGGCGCCAGCGACGCCACCATCTCCGCGCAGGAGCCCTGCCAGACGCCCAGCATGCGCACCGGGCCGTCGCCCACCGCGGTCGCCAGCGGCACGCCCATGGACACCAGGATCTGGCCCGGGCGCAGGCTCTCGCGCACGCCCTTCACCGTGCCGGCCGTGTGCTCGAAGGGCACCGAGAGGATCACGATGCGGGCCCGGCGGGTGGCCTCGGCGTTCTCGTGGCCCTCGACGACACCCTCCTGCACCTGCTTGCGCACGTCCGCCACGGCCGCGGCGGCGCGCTCGGGCTTGCGCGAGCCGATCACGACCCGGCGGCCCGCGCGGGCGAAGCGCAGGGCCAGGCCCAGACCCTGATCGCCGGTGCCTCCGAGTATGGCGATGGCCTCGGGATCGACGTCGACGGGGTCGCTCATGGGGGGCGAACCTAGCCGCTGACCTATGCTCCGGCCATGTCCCAGGATCTCCGCCACGTGCCCCGGGATCTGCGCCAGGCGGGGCCGCGCGCCCTCTCGATCACCTGGGGCGACGGTCTCGAGACGCTCCTGCCCGTGCGGGACCTGCGCCTGGCCTGCAGCTGCGCCCGCTGCGTGGACGAGTGGTCGGGCGAGGGGCGACTCGATCCCGAGGGCGTCCCCGCGGACGTTCATCCCCTGCGCATCGAGCCCGTGGGGCGCTACGCCATCCAGATCTTCTGGAGCGACGGCCACGACACGGGCATCTACCCCTTCCGCCGGCTGCGCGAGCTGGCCGACGGCGGGATCCCGAGGCCGCCGGGCCCGTAGGCGCCCCGGGGACACCAGGCGGCCTGGGCGCCCGGGGACACCAGGCGGCCGGCGGCGGCAGCTCCGAGGGCCTCCCGACACCCCGCGACGGGATGCCGACGCTTCCGCGCGCGCGGCGCCGCTTGCCGCCCCGCGCGGCAGCGCGCGCGACCACCACTCCCGGTCGCGGCCCTGGGGCCCGCAGGTGCGCCTCGGCTGCCGCGGGCCGGCCGGGGTGGCACGAAGCCTGCTCCCGTCCCTCCGCCATGCCCCAACCGATCCACGCCGACGGACCCGGTCGCCTCCGCATCGCCTTCGAGTACCGCGCTGCGCTGTTCGAGGCCGCCGGCCGGCTCCTGGAGGACCCCCTGGTGGAGAGTTGCTCGATCGACGTGCCGAACCTGGTGGTGGAGGTCGGCCTGACCTCCCGTGTCGTGCAGCAGCAGCAGCAGGCCGCCGACTGGCTCGGCCGCTTCCGGCGGAGCGCCGGGGGTCCGGGCCCCTTCGGCGGCGCGCCCGTTCCGATGGATCCCCAGGCGATGGATCCGGAGGCCGCCGACTGAGCCCGCTCCGCGCGCGGCGCGGCGGGGCGCCCCGGGCGGGCGTTCAGGCCTCGCCGCGCAGCAGGTCGCGCAGCGGGCGCATGCCCAGCGTGCGGATCCCGCGCTCCTCGAGCGCGCGCCGCCCCGGGTCTCCGCCGAAGTAGGTTCGCTCGAACTCCCGCATGTGGGCGTGCTGCGGGCACACGGCCCGGAGCTCGGCCCCGTCCCGGGCCGGGTGACAGATCAGGTAGGTGAGGCCCCGGCCGAGCGCATCGAGGCGCGCGGCGTTGTGGGCCGGCCCGCCGCCGGGCCCGAACCCGAGCGAGTTCGCGTCCACGGCGTCGAGAATGGGCAGGCCGTCCCGCTCGAACCCGGCCACCAGCTCGTTCAGCACGGTCGCGAGCTCGCCCAGCTTCTGGCGCGCGAGGATCTCCGGGTCCGGTCGCACCGCGAACACCGGAACGCGGAACTCCCGCGCCAGGCCGGCGTAGATCTCGAGGAAGGGCGGGAAGAAGCACGTGCCCATGTGGGAGTCGACGTGGGTCACGTCCACGCCCGCCGCCAGGGCGCGCTGCACCTGGGCCCGCAGCTCGATCTCCACCTCGGCGGGCTTGGCGCGGGACCAGACCTCGGCGGCGGTCCGCGGCAGGAAGCCCTCCTCGTCGAGGAGCGACGGCACCCGCTCCGGAGGCGCGACCGGCCCCCAGCGATAGCCCTGCCACTCGCTGTTCAGGGTGAGGTGCACCCCGAGGTCCAGCGCGGGTCGGGCCCGGGCCAGGGCGGCCGCCTCGGGAAACCACGGGCAGGGCACCATCAGGCTGCCGCAGGTGGCCGGACCGTTCTCCAGGGCCTCGAAGCCGCCCTGGTTGGCGGAATGACACATCCCGAGGTCGTCGGCGTGGATCACGGCGATCCGGTCGTCGGGGTCGAAGCCGAGGCGTTCCGCTAGAGTCGGGCCCGGAGCCATGGGACGGAACCTCCGACGCCATCTTATCCCAGGCCGGCCGGCCTTCCGGCGCCGGGTCGCCCGCGGCCTGGCGGCGCTGGTGCTGGCCCTCGGCGTGCTGGCGTCGCCGGCAGGCGCCCAGGTGGAGGCCCTCCGCGAGCGGCTCGCCGCCGCCGAGCGGGACGGGGCGTCGGCCCAGGAGCGCGCCGATCTCCACTTCGTCCTCGGCCGGGTGTTGGCGTCGAGCGGGCGGCTCGAAGAGGCGGAGACCGAGCTCGAGGCGGCCCTCGCGCTGCGCGAGTCGGCGCTCGGCCGCGACGACGACGGCGTCGTGGAGATCGTGAGTGGCCTCGGGATCGTCGCGGCGGCCCGGGGCAGGACGGAGTCGGCGGAGGCCTATCTGCTCCGCGCCCTGCGCACGCGCCAGAAGAATCTCGGGTCCGAAGCGCCCGCCGTCGGCAAGACCTACACCAACCTGGCGGCACTATACACGCAGACAGGTCGATACGACGAGGCCGTGGAGATGCTGAAGCGGGCCCGCGCCATCCACGAGAAGCCCACCGCCGACGGCTCCCACGCCGACCAGCTCGTCCTGGTGCTGAAGAACGAGGTGGTGCTGCTGGAGAAGCAGGGCCGACTGAAGGAGGCGGATGCGAGCCGCGAGCGCCTCGTGGAGCTGGCGCTGGATCGCGACCCCGCCAGCCTCGACGCCGCCCGCGCCCTGACGACCCTGGCGCGCCGGGAGCGCGAGGCCGACGACCCGGGCGGAGCGTCCCGGCTCCACGCCCAGGCCCTGGGCGTGCTCGGCCGTCGCGACCTGCCCCCGCCCACCCTGGTGGCGGAGAACCTGGCCGGCCTCGGCTGGTGCGAGTGGCAGCGGGGTCGGGCGGGCGAGGCGGAGGGCCGCTACCGCCGCGCGGTCGCCGTGCTCGAGAACACCCTCGGGCGCGACACGCCGGCGCTGCGACCGATCCTGGAGGAATACGCGTCGCTGCTGCGGGACCAGGGCCGCGACGCCGACGCCGTCAGCCTGGAGGCCCGGGCCGGGCGCCTCGCGTCGCCGGAGGGGGGTCGGTGAGCGGGATCGACCTGCGGGCCGCGGCGCGCACCGCGGAGCTCGCCGCCGACCGGGCGCGTCGCGAGATCGTCGCGCGTTTCCGCCGGGTGGCCACCGAGCACAAGGCCGACGGCTCCCCGGTGACCGAGGCCGACCGCGCGGCGGAGCGCGCGATTCGGGCGCTGCTCGCCGAGGCCTGGCCCGGCTTCGCCGTGCTCGGCGAGGAGTACGGCGCGGAGGGCGATCCCGCGGCGCCCACCTGGGTCATCGACCCCATCGACGGCACGATCGCCTTCAGCCGCGGCATCCCCCTGTACTCGACGATCCTGGCCCTGGTGGTGGAGGGCGAGCCGGTCGTGGGCCTGATCGACCTGCCGGGGCTGGACGAGCGCTACGTGGGCTGGAAGGGGGGCGGCTGCCGCCGCAACGGTGAGGCCGTGCGCGTGTCCCAGGAGTCGGACCTGCGACGCGCGATCGTGTCCCACGGCGACGCCTACTGCTTCGCGCGCGCCGGCCAGCAGGCGGCCTGGGAGCGCATGGCCCGGGAGATCCCCTTCCTGCGCGGCTACACCGACGCCTTCGGACACGCCCAGGTGGTGGGCGGCGGCGTCGACGCCATGATCGACCTGGACGTGAATCCGTGGGACGTGGCCGCCACCCGCGTGCTCGTGCCCGAGGCGGGCGGCCGCTGCGTGCAGACGCCGCCCGCGGGACCGGATCGGAAGCGCGGCCTGGTGTTCGGCAGCGCGGCCCTGGTGGACCGGCTCCTCGACTACCTCGACGACCTCGGCTGAGCGTCCGTTTGCGCCGCCCGCCGGCGCTACTCGCGATGGACGACCATCAGGGTGCCCGTGCGGTGGGGCGGGTGCAGGTGGCAGACCATCTCGTGGATCCGGCCGCCCGCCAGCGCCGGCAGCTCTACCACGGTCTCCTCGCCGGGCATCAGCACGACCTCGACGCCCAGGTCCGGGATCCGGAAGCCGTGGGGCGTGTCGGTGGTGTTGTAGATGCTGAGGCTGCGCCCGGTGCCCTCGCTGACGATCACGGTCGAGGGGATGAACACGTTCTTGCCGCCGATCAGCGTGGTGACCATCTGCACCTGGGTGCGGTCGTCCCGGTAGCCCTCGGGCAGCTCCACCTGGCCCTCCACCGCGCCCACGCTCACGCAGCCGGTCGCCAGGAGTGCCAGCGCCGCCACGGTCGCCGCGATCCTCGTCTCCATCCCCACCCCTCCCTTCCGATCCAGCCCGGTCCGGCCCGGTCCGGCCCGGCCCGGCGGCGGTCCGCCAGGCGTCTCCGCGACGCGCCGAACCGCGACGAGGCGCTATGCTACCCCATGTTCGCGCATGAAAACTCCAACGAAATCAAAACGTTGAATCCAAGAGGTCGACCGATGTCCGCTCCCCCCCTCCCCGTGATCGACGACGCCCAGCGCCTGCTCCAGGCCACCGAGGGCCTGGTGGAACAGGCCCTGGACGCGGCCCGCCGTGTGACCGAGGGCGGCCGCGGCATCGACGATCACCAGGTGCTCTCCGAGCGGGTGGCCTACGCGGCCACCGAGGCGCGGGCCGCTCGCGAGCTGGTGGCCCAGACCGGGCGGCTGCTGGCGGAGGGCCGCGCCGACGAGCTGCGCGTGGCCACGACGGCCGCCGCGACGGCCGAGATGGCGGCCAACGTGCGCAGCCGGCTCGACCCGATCGTCGACGACCTGGGCCTCGGCGAGGCGGCGCTGGACGCCGCCTTCCCCTCGGAGGTGCGCGCGCTGCTGCGGCGCGCCGGGCACGACTGCGTGCTGGAGCGGATCGGCGCCCAGGTGGCGGAGGTCCGCGGCCGCAACGAGCTGCCCCTGGAGGAGACCCTGGAGCAGGTGCGCGAGCAGGTGCGCGCCTTCGCCGACGAGGTCGTCGCGCCCCACGCCGAGCGGATCCACCGCCACGACGAGCTGGTGCCGGAGGACTTCATCTCGCAGATGGCGGAGCTCGGCTTCTTCGGGCTCTCGGTGCCCGAGGAGTACGGCGGCGTCGAGATGGGCAACCTCGCCATGATCCTCACCACCGAGGAGCTCTCCCGGGCGTCGCTCGCCTCCGCGGGCTCGCTGATCACGCGTCCCGAGATCCTCACCAAGGCCCTCCTCCAGGGCGGCACCGAGGAGCAGAAGCAGCACTGGCTGCCGCAGCTCGCCTCGGGTGAGAAGATGGTGGGCATCTCGGTGACGGAGCCCGACATCGGGAGCAACGTGGCGGGCGTGAAGTGCCGGGCCACCCGCGGCAGCGTCGGCGGCGAGGAGGGCTGGATCATCAACGGGCCGAAGGCCTGGTGCACCTTCGCGGGGCGCGCCGACGTGCTCGCCGTGCTCGTGCGCACCGACCCGGACCCGGCCAAGGGGCCCAAGGGGCTCTCCCTCCTGATCGTGCCCAAGGACCGCTTCGAGGGCCACGACTTCGACATGAAGCAGCCCGGCGGCGGGCGCATGGTGGGCAAGGCGGATGCCACGCCCGGCTACCGCGGGATGCACAGCTTCACCCTGAACTTCGAGGACTACTTCGTGCCCGCCGAGAACCTGGTGGGCGGCGAGGCCGGGCTCGGCCGCGGCTTCTACCTGCAGATGGCCGGCTTCGCGGCAGGACGCCTGCAGACCGGCGGACGCGCCTGCGGCCTGGCCCAGGCGGCCCTGGAGAAGACGGCGGAGTACGTGGTCGACCGCCTCCAGTTCGACCGGCCCATCTCCGAGTACGGGCTCACCCGCTTCACCCTGGGCCAGATGGCCGCGCGCCTCGCCGCCTCGCGGGCGCTCACCTACGCCGCCGCCGAGGCGTTCGACGTCGACGAGCGCGCCGCGGGCCCGCTGGCCGCCCAGGCCAAGCTGCTGGCCTGCGACATGGCCGTGACCGTCACCCAGCAGGGCCAGATCCTGCACGGTGGCTGGGGCTACGCCGAGGAGTATCCCATCAGCCGCTACGTGGTGGATGCCACCGTGCTGCCCATCTTCGAGGGCGTGAAGCCGATCCTCGAGCTGAAGGTGGTGGCCCGCAGCCTGCTCGGCGCCTAGCCCGGCCCGCTCGGGGGGCGGCAGGCGAGCGGCAGCTCCTGCAGCTTCCCGGCAGCGGGGCGGCAGCAAGGGCCGCCTTTGGTGGTCCACCACACGATTCAACCTTCAGCTGTGGCTCGAATCCCCCGATTAGTTGGGGGAGAGAGCCCCCATGAGAACCCCCCACCGCCACGTCGCCCGCGCCGTCTGCCTCTCCCTCGCCCTGGGTCTGGGCCTGCCCGGACTGGCCTCGGCGATGATCACCAACGGCAGCTTCGAGACCGGTGATCTCTCGGGCTGGAGCCGGCGCGGCGACGTCTCGGTGGTGGATGGCAGCTTCGGAACGACCCCGAGCGACGGCGGCTTCCAGATCCTGCTCTCCACCGTCAACACGGGGGTGAACAGCGGCCTCGAGCCCGACGTCAGCTACTCCGGCTTCGACGCCCGCACCCTCAACAACGGCTTCGAGCGCTGGATGCGCCTGCCGACGGGCGTGATCAACGGGATCCTGCGCGCGGGCGACCAGCCCGGCACCGAGGGCTCGGCGATCCGCCAGAACTTCACCGCGAACGCCGGCGAGGTGCTCCAGTTCGACTGGAACTTCGTCACCGACGAGACCACGATCAACCCCTCCTACGACGACTTCGCCGTGGTGACCGTCCGGGAGGACCTGGGCGGCAACACCTACCAGGACGTCTCGACCTCGGTGCTGGTGAACCAGGCCGCCGCGCTCTACCAGGGCGGCGGCAGCGGCACCCCCCTCGCGGACGAAACCGGCTACAGCACCTTCCAGCTGACGCTGCCGACGACCGCCAACTACGTGCTCTCGGTCGCCATCTTCGACGCCCAGGACCAGCTCGTGCCGTCGGTGCTGCTGGTGGACAACACCCGGCTCGTGGCCCCCGAGCCCGACACGTTCGTGCTGCTCGTGCTCGGACTGGTGGGGCTCACCTGGTTCGGGCGTCGACGCGGGCTCCGCGGGATGCACCCCGCCGCGGTCACCCCCTAGGACGTCATCGCTACGCTGAGCGCCCAGAGGCGGGCGTCCGCCTCGGGATCCCGCGCGCCGTGGCCCGGCTTGCGGGGCGCGCAGCGCGCGTAGTAGCCGCCGCTGGCCTCGACGAGCTCGGGTGCGCACACGAGATGCACGAGCGTCTCGGCGCCCTGCTCCGGGGTCGCCAGGAAGCGCTTCACGAGCTGCCCGAGCACCCGCAGCCCGCCGCCGTTCTGGTCGCCCAGCCCCGTGTTGACGCCGCCCGGGTGCAGGGCGTTGGCGGTCACGCCGGTCCCGGCCAGGCGCCGGGCCAGCTCGGCGTTCCACATCACGTTGGCGAGCTTCGACACGGCGTACGCGCGCAGTCCCCGGTAGCGGCGCCGGCACTCCGGGTCGTCGAAGGGGAAGGCCCCGAGGAAGCGGTGGGCATCCGACGCGGTGCTCACCACCCGGGCCGGGGCGCTCTCCACCAGGCGCTCCCGCAGTCGCTCCGTGAGCAGGAAGTAGGCCAGGTGGTTCACGGCGAAGGTGGTCTCGATGCCGTCGGGGGTCTCCCCGAACGACGTGCACACCACGCCGGCGTTGTTCACCAGCACGTCGATCCGCGGATGGGCCGCGAGCAGCGCGTCGGCGACGCGGTGGATGTCGGCCTGGCGGGAGAGGTCCGCCGCGAAGACCCGGGTGCGGTCGTTGCCGCTGGCCTCCTGGATGTCCTTCGCGGTGGCCCGGGCCTTCTCCGGATTGCGGGCCACCAGGGAGAGCGCCGCGCCCCGCCGGGCGAGCGCCATCGCGGCGGCGCGCCCGATGCCGGCCGTGGCGCCGGTGATCACCACGGTGCGGTCGCAGAGATCCGTCGGCGTGGCTGCGGTCATCGCGTCTCCTGGGCGCGCTACGCTCGCGGTCATGGTGTGGCAGAACTGGGCCCGAAACCAGCGCGCGCGCCCCGCGCGGGTGGAGGATCCCGCCAGCGAGGCGGAGCTGGTGGCCTGCGTGCGCCGCGCCCGCGAGGCCGGCCAGCGCCTGCGCGTGGTGGGCGCCGGGCACTCCTTCACGGGCCTGGCCGCGCCGCGCGCCGGGGATCGGCTGCTGCGCCTCGACCGCTGGGCGGGCGTCGAGTCCGTCGACCGCGAGCGCCTGCGCGTCCGCGTCCGGGCCGGGACGCGCCTGTTCGAGCTGAACGAGGCCCTCGCCGCCGCGGACCTGGCGCTGCCGAACCTGGGCGACATCGCCTACCAGGCGGTGGCCGGCGCCACCGAGACCGCCACCCACGGCACCGGCGCGCGCCTCGGCAACCTGGCCACCAACATCGTCGGCATGCAGCTCGTGGACGGTCGCGGGAGCCTCGTGACCCTCGACGAGGAGCGCGACGCCGAGCGCCTGCGGGTGGCGCGGGTGGGCCTGGGCGCCCTCGGCGTGATCTCCACGCTGACGCTCCAATGCGTTCCTCGCTTCCGGCTCCACGCCCGGGAGGGCGCGGAACGCCTCGACGCACTCCTCTCGCGGCTGGACGAGGAGGTCGACGGCAATCAGCACTTCGAGTTCTTCTGGGTGCCCCACACGGGCTGGGCGCTCACCAAGCGCAACAACCGCAGCGAGCGGCCGCCGGCGCCGCGGCCCCGCTGGCGCGCCCTGCGCGACGACCTGCTCTACGGCAACGTGCTCTTCGGGCTGGCGTGTCGCGCCGGCGTCTGGTCGCCCGAGCGGATCCCGCGCCTGGTGCGACTGGTGCCCGGGGCGGGGCCCGTCGAGTACGTGGACCGCAGCGATCGCGTCTTCGCGTCGCCCCGCTGGGTGCGCTTCCTGGAGATGGAGTACGCCATTCCCCGGGCCGCGGCCGCCGAGGCGCTGGGCCGGGTCCGCGCCCTGGTGAAGGAGCGCGGCTTCAAGATCTCGTTCCCCGTCGAGGTGCGCTTCGCCGCGGCCGACGACGTTCCGCTCTCTCCCGCCTACGGCCGGGAGAGCTGCTACATCGCCGTCCACATCTACCACCGCACGCCCGCCGCCGAGGCCGACGCCTGGTTCCGGGCCGTCGAGGGCGTGATGGACGACTACGGCGGCCGGCCCCACTGGGGCAAGCTCCACTTCCAGGACGCCGAGACCCTGGCCCCCCGCTACCCGGACTGGGACGCCTTCGGCAAGCTCCGCCAGGAGCTCGACCCGGACCGCACCTTCGCCAACGCCGAGCTCGAGCGGGTCCTCGGGCCCTGATCGAGCGCGTGCTGGGGCTCCGAGGCGGGTGCCCGGCCGCAAGGCGGCACCGGATCCGGCGTCTGGGCTACCGTCCGCGGCCATGGGACCCCTCCACGGAATCAAGCTGATCGAGATCGCCGGCATCGGCCCCGGGCCCTTCGCCGGCATGATGCTCTCCGACATGGGCGCCGAGGTGCTTCGCATCGACCGGCCGCCCCGGGACCCCGGGGCGCCGCCGCGTCCGCCCATCGACTTTCTGGCCCGCAACCGCCGCAGCGTGGGTGTGGACTTGAAGCAGGCCGAGGGCGTCGAGACCGTGCTGCGCCTGGTCGAGAAGGCCGACGGCCTCTTCGAGGGCTTCCGCCCCGGCGTCACGGAGCGCCTGGGCCTCGGTCCCGAGGTGTGCCGGGCCCGCAACCCGCGGCTGGTCTACGGGCGCATGACGGGCTGGGGCCAGGAGGGCCCCCTGGCCCAGGCGGCGGGCCACGACATCAACTACA
>CAYTZH010000083.1:0-10708 GCA_964442285.1 uncultured Spirochaetales bacterium
CGCTCCGGGGCGGGCTCGACTTCACCAAGGACGACGAGAACATCAACAGCCAGCCGTTCATGCACTGGCGGGACCGCTTCCTGTACTGCATGGAGGCCGTCAACCGGGCCCAGGCCGCCAGCGGCGAGGTGAAGGGCCACTACCTGAACGTCACGGCGGCCACCATGGAGGACATGTACGAGCGCGCCGAGTTCGCGCGCGACCTCGGCAGCTGCATCGTGATGATCGATCTCGTGATCGGCTACACCGCGATCCAGTCCATGGCCCGCTGGGCGCGCAGGAACGACGTGATCCTCCACCTCCACCGGGCCGGACACTCCACCTACACGCGCCAGAAGACCCACGGCGTCTCGTTCCGGGTGATCTCCAAGTGGATGCGCCTCGCGGGCGTCGACCACATCCACGCGGGCACCGTCGTCGGCAAGCTCGAGGGCGATCCCAACAGTGTGCAGGGCTTCTACAACGTGCTGCGGGAGCCCCGCAACGAGGTCGACCTGCAGCGCGGCCTGTTCTTCGAGCAGGACTGGGCCGGACTGCGCCCCGTGATGCCCGTGGCCTCGGGGGGCATCCACGCCGGCCAGATGCACCAGCTCCTGCACTACCTCGGAGAAGACGTGGTGCTGCAGTTCGGCGGCGGGACGATCGGTCACCCGATGGGGATCGCCGCTGGGGCCACCGCAAACCGCGTCGCCCTCGAGGCCATGGTGCTCGCCCGCAACGAGGGTCGCGACATCTGGGAGGAGGGCCCGCAGGTCCTCGCGGATGCCGCGCGCCACTGCCCGCCCCTGCAGGCCGCGCTCGATACCTGGGGCGAGATCACCTTCGACTACGCCTCCACCGACACGCCGGACTTCGTTCCGACGCCCACACCGGCCTGAGGAGCCCCGACATGAGACTCACCCAGGGCACGTTCTCGTTCCTTCCCGACCTGACGGACGACCAGATCCGCGCGCAGATCGAGTACTGTCTCGCCCGGGGCTGGGCGGTGTCGCTCGAGTACACCGACGATCCCCACCCCCGCAACACCTACTGGGAGATGTACGGCCAGCCGATGTTCGATCTGGCCGATGCGGCGGGCGCCATGGCCGAGCTGGACGGGTGTCGGAAGACGTTCCCCGACCACTACATCAAGCTCAATGCCTTCGACGCGACCCACGGCTGGGAGTCCCTGCGCCTCTCGTTCCTCGTCCAGCGGCCCGCCCGGGAGCCCGGCTTCGTGCTGGTGCGGGAGGAGAAGGCCGGGCGACAGGTCGGCTACACCACCCGCGCCTACGCGGTCGACCGGCCCGAAGGCGAGCGGTACTGACGGGGGACCTCGTGAGCCAGGAGAACCCGTCGGCGCCGGCCGACGACGCCCTCGACCTCGAAGCGCTGTATCGGGACTCGAACGTGCGCGATGCGCTCCATGCGCTCGACCACGAGCTCGTGGGTCTCGCGCCGGTGAAGACGCGGGTCCGGGAGATCGCGGCGCTGCTGCTGGTGGAGAAGCTGCGGCGCCAGGTCGGCCTCGAGGCCGACGCGCCGCCGCTGCACATGAGCTTCACGGGCAACCCCGGCACCGGCAAGACCACCGTGGCCATGCGCATGGCGTCGATCCTGCACGGTCTGGGCTACGTGAGGAAGGGACATCTGGTCGCCGTCACGCGGGACGACCTGGTGGGCCAGTACATCGGACACACCGCGCCGAAGACCAAGGAGGTCCTCAAGAAGGCGATGGGGGGCGTCCTGTTCATCGACGAGGCCTACTACCTCTACCGCCCGGAGAACGAGCGCGACTACGGGCAGGAGGCCATCGAGATCCTGCTCCAGGTGATGGAGAACCGGCGCGAGGACCTGGTGGTCATCTTCGCCGGCTACAAGGACCGGATGGACCGCTTCTTCTCCTCCAACCCGGGCATGGCGTCGCGAGTCGCCCACCACATCGACTTCCCCGACTATACCGAGGAAGAGCTCTTCGCGATCGCGGGTCTGCTGCTCGAGCGGATGCAGTACGCCCTCAGCGAGTCTGCCGCGGAGGCGCTGCGCGAGTACGTGGCACTGCGCCGACAGCAGCCCCACTTCGCCAATGCCCGCTCGATCCGCAACGCCCTCGACCGGGCGCGGCTGCGTCAGGCGAACCGGCTCTTTCAGCAGCGCGACCGCGGGATCACCCGGACGATGCTCGCCACGCTCGAGGCGGAGGACATCCGCGCCAGTCGCGTCTTCCGGGGCGGAGCCGTCGGATGAGCCTGGACGCCCTGATCTTCGACGTGGACGGGACCCTCGCCGATACCGAAGAGGTCCACCGCCAGGCGTTCAATGCGGCTTTCCGGGCGCACGGGCTGCCCTGGACCTGGGACCCGGAGCGCTATCGGGAGCTCCTGGCGGTGACCGGGGGCAAGGAGCGACTCGCCTCGTTCGCCGAGGCGCAGCCCGCCGGCGACCACCGGGGCCGCGACGTGGCGGAGCTCGTGGCGGAGGTGCACGCGACGAAGACGCAGTGGTTCACCGAGCGGATCGCATCGGGCCGTGTGGCACCTCGACCGGGGGTGGCACGGCTCGTGGCCGAGGCCCGGGCCCGCGGGATCCGCCTCGCGATCGCGACGACGACCACGCCCCGCAACGTCGAGGTGCTGGTGCCCGCCCTGCTGGGCGAGGGCGCGCTGGCGTGGTTCGACGCGATCGCGGCGGGGGACGTCGTGCCCCGCAAGAAGCCGGCCCCGGACGTCTACCGACGCGCCCTGACGGAGCTCGGCGCCCCCGCCGATCGCTGCGTGGCCTTCGAGGACTCGGAGGCCGGCGTGGGCGCCGCGCGGGGCGCCGGGCTCTTCACCGTGGCCGTGGCCGCGCCCTGGACCTCCCATCACGACCTGTCGGCGGCGAACCTCGTCCTTCCCACGCTGGGCGACGAAGCCCATCCCCTCACGGGGGCCGACGCGGCGCGGGCGGGGGGGGCCTGGCTCGGCCTGGATGGCCTGGCCGCGCGCCATGCCGCCTGGGTCGCCGCGAGCGGGCCCGAGCGAGGGATTCCCGCGTGCTGACCGGACGCTCGACCCTCGCCCACTTCCTCATCGAGCAGCGCCGGGCCCACGATGTCGCCGAGGGTGACCTGAACCAGCTCCTCCTGAACGTGGCGATCGCCTGCAAGGGGATCGCGAATCGCGTGGCCTGCGGCGCCCTCGGCGACGTGCTCGGCGACGCGACGACCACGAACGTCCACGGGGAGACCCAGAAGAAGCTCGACCTCCTGGCGCACGAGTACTTCCTCCGCGCCAACGAGCGCTCGGGCATGCTGTCCGGGATGGTCTCGGAGGAGCAGGAGCTGCCGTACCGGATTCCTGCGCGCTTTCCCCGGGGTCGCTACCTGCTCGTCTTCGATCCCCTCGACGGCTCTTCGAACATCGACGTCAACGCGTCGGTGGGGAGCATCTTCTCGGTGCTGCGGGCGCCGGAGCCCGGGCAGGACGCCGAAGCGGAAGCCTTCCTGCAGGCGGGCACCGAGCTGGTCTGCGCGGGCTACGCGGTCTACGGACCGTCGACCATGCTCGTGCTCTCGGTCGGCACCGGCGTGCACGGCTTCACGCTCGACCCGCACCTCGGTGAGTTCGTCCTCACCCACCCGGCGATCCGGATCCCCGCCGCGGTGCGGGAGTTCGCGATCAACGCCTCGAACGCGCGCTTCTGGGAGCCGGCGGTGAAGCGCTACGTCGACGAGTGCCTCGCGGGCCAGGCGGGCCCGCGCGGAGCGGATTTCAACATGCGCTGGATCGCGTCCCTGGTGGCGGAGCTCCACCGCATCCTGCTGCGCGGCGGCGTCTTCCTCTACCCGCGCGACGCGCGGCAGACGACCAAGCAGGGGCGCCTGCGCCTGCTCTACGAGTGCCAGCCCGTGGCCTACCTCGTCGAGCAGGCGGGAGGGCTCGCCAGCACGGGCCGGGATCGGCTCCTGGAGGTCGTGCCCGAGGAGCTCCACCAGCGCAGCGGCTTCGTCTTCGGCTCGCGGGAGGAGGTGGAGCGCATCGAGCAGTACCATCGGGACTTCAACCGGGTCGAGTACGACGCACCCCTGTTCGGGCAGCGGGGCCTGTTCCGCACCCCGGCCTGAGGCGTCACGGAGAGCGACGTGTCCGCAAAGCACCCCATCATCGCCATCACCGGATCGTCCGGGGCCGGGACCACCTCGGTCATGCGGGTCTTCGAGCAGATCTTCCGCCGGGAGGGCGTGACCGCGGCCTTCGTCGAAGGAGACAGCTTCCACCGCTACGACCGCGTCGAGATGAAGCAGCAGATGAAGGACGAGCTGGATCGGGGCAACCACGCCTTCAGCCACTTCGGCCCGGAGGCCAACCTCTTCGCCGAGCTGGAGGCGCTCTTCGAGCAGTACGGGGAGTCGGGCAAGGGCCGCCGGCGGAAGTACCTGCACGACCTCGCGGAGGCCGCGCCCTACGGCCAGGAGCCGGGGACCTTCACCCCCTGGGAGGACGTGCCGCCGGACAGCGATCTGCTCTTCTACGAGGGGCTGCACGGGGCGGTGGTGCACGGTGACGTCGACGTGGCGCGGCACGTCGACCTCTTGATCGGCGTGGTTCCGGTGATCAACCTCGAGTGGATCCAGAAGCTGCATCGGGACCAGCTGGCGCGGGGCTATACGCCCGAGGCGGTCACGAACACGATCCTGCGCCGGATGCCCGACTACGTGAACTTCATCGTGCCCCAGTTCTCGCGGACCCACGTGAACTTCCAGCGGATCCCGGTGGTGGACACGTCGAACCCGTTCATCGCCCGGCACATTCCGACGTCCGACGAGTCGATGCTCGTGGTCCGCTTCGCGGATCCGCGCGGCATCGATTTCCCGTACCTGCTGTCGATGCTGCACGACTCCTTCATGTCCCGTCCGAACACGATCGTGTGCCCGGGCGGGAAGATCGATCTCGCGATGCAGCTCATCTTCACGCCGATGATCTGGCGGATCATGGAGCGGAAGCGCCGGGCGTCGGGGGGCTGAGGCCCTCCGGGCTCGGCGCCGCAGCCGGCTCGGGTGCCGGGGTCGGCCTCGGCGCCGGTGTCGGTGTCGGGCGAGCGGTAGACGCCGCCGTTCCGGGCGCGGCCAGCTCCGGGTGGGACGCCAGCATGCTCACCCCCTGGAGAGGTTGCGGCAGGCCTCGGTGACACGTCTCGCAGTTGGCCTTGTACGGGTCGCCCGCCGGCCCCTTGCGGTTGTCCGGAAAGATGTCGGCCAGCGGCTCGATGTACTCGCTGTTGACCTCTCGGGTCATCCGGATCGCGTGCCAGGCATTGGCCCGGGCTGGGGAGCTCTGCTCCCAGCGCCCGAAGGCGCGGCTGTTGTGGCAGTGGGTGCAGTTGACCCCGAGCGACTCCGAGATGTGGACCATGAAGCCGTAGGTCCACTCGGTGTCCTTGATCGTACGGTCGCTGCCGGCGGGCAGGGCGGTGTCGGACTGCACCCGCGCGTCCAGCGGGTCCTGCAGGAGGAGATACGCGGTGAACGGGTCGGCCGGCAGGGAGGTCAGCCCGACCGCCGGCGTGTTCTGGCCCGCGTCGTAGCCGAGGAAGCTGGCGTTCTGGGCCGGCGATCGGTACCAGATCTCCTCGGGCACCGGCTGACCCCGGTGGCAGGTGTAGCAGGTGACCCCCGTGTTGCGGACGTGGCTCTTCCAGTTGGCGTTGATCTGCATGGTCATCTGCAGCATGCGTCGGGACACGGTCTTCGTGTAGGGCGCCTCCGGGTACTCGGCGGCGAAGTTGCCGCCGGCATGGCAGTAGGCGCAGCCCTGTTCCGGGGACACCCAGAGGGTGAGGGCACCCATCAGCCGCGTGAACTCGGCGGCGTCGACGTGGCCGAGCACCTGCAGGTTCTGGAAGATCGTCGAGGCCGGCTGGCCGGCGGGCGGCACCGGGTCCGCGGGCGGGGGCACCTCGTTGGCGGCGAGCAGCTTCTCGGCGAGGCGCGGGTTCTCCACGCGCTCCATGGCGACGCCGCGGAAGCCCGTCTGCTCGGCATCGACCGGCGGACGCTCGCACGCGAGCGCCAGCAACGGCAGCGTGAGGAGCAGGGCGAGGAGCGGGTGCGGATTCCGGGACATGATCACGGCCCTCCGGGCAGCGTTGCGGGGTCCACCACCGGTGGCATCACCTGGGGGTACGAGGGCGCGATCCCGTGCTTGACTCCCCAGAGATACCAGTTGTCGACGACCGTGCCAGTCAGCAGGATCCCGATCCCGCCCGTGAGGGGGCAGAGCACGGCGAACCACCAGGCCCAGCGGTGGATCGACTCCATCGAGGCGTTGAACCCCATGGTCCAGCGCCAGAACAGGGCCGAGCGCTCCGAGGCGGTGCCCCGGTCGACGATCTGCTCGAGCTCCCGATCGCCTCCGTAGCGGCTGACCGCGAGGATCGTGCCCCCATGCATCGCGAAGAGCAGGGTGGCGCCGTACAGGAAGACGATCGAGAGCATGTGGAACGGGTTGTAGAAGAGGTTCCCGTAACGGATGGAGAACGCCGCCGTCCAGTCGAGGTGAGGGAAGATCCCGAAGGGAACGGCCTCGGCCCAGCTTCCCATCAGCACCGGCCGGATGAAGCCGAGCACCAGGTAGAGCCAGATCGCCGCGGCGAAGGCCCACGCCACGTGGGTGCCCATGCCGAGCGCCCGGGCCCGCTGGTACATGCGCGTCCACCAGAGCAGGATCGACGCGGTCAGGAAGAAGCCCGCCATCAGCCACCAGCCGCCCTCCTGGAGTGGCGGCAGGCTGAGCCCGTACTCGGGGGGCGGCGGCTCGAGGGCCAGCCACGGCAGCTGGCGCAGGAACTGGATGGGGTCCCAGCCGACCGAAGCCCACATGTTCAGGCCGATGATCTCGATCGCCACGAAGCCGCAGAAGATCGAGGCCAGCCCGGCCCAGCCCAGGTAGATGGGGCCCACCTGGAAGTCGCCGATGAGGCCGTACAGGTACGAAGCCGCCGGGCGACCCAGCCGCGGCAGACTCCCGGCCGGCAGCGCGACGCCCTCGTCCCCGGCGGTGCGCACCTGCACCCGGTTGAAGAGGTTCTGATACTCCGCCATGTTCGTTCTCCTCAGCTCCAGATCGGCAGACTGAGCCACCAGTTCCACCACTCGGGCCAGCCGCGGGTCCAGAAGGGCCCGCTGATCACGATGCAGACGGCGCTGAAGAACCCCGCAGCCAGTGCGAGGAAGAGCCCGAGCCGGTGGATGCCCGTGGCCCCGATGGAGTAGCCGAGCGCGTCGCGGAAGAAGGTGTTCTCGTGCTCCGACGTCTTGACCGCCTCTCCCGCGGGCGGGTTCGTCACCGAGAGGATCAAGGCGCCGTGCAGGGAGAGCGCGAGCGTCGTGGTGAAGAAGAAGGTCACCGCGAGCATGTGCGCCGGGTTGTAGTGGAAGTGCAGGAACTGGTACCCGACGTTCGAGACCCAGTCCAGGTGGCTCAGGATCCCGTACGGAAAGCCGTGCCCCCAGGCGCCGAGCAGGAGGGGTCGGATCACCACCAGGGTCACGTAGGCGAAGACCGCCGTGCCGAAGGCGAAGGGCACGTGCAGGCCCATGCCCAGCTTCCGGGCGATCTCGGCCTGGCGCAAGGCCCAGGAGACGAAGGCGCCGATCGCGCAGATGGTCACGATCTGCCAGATCCCGCCCTCGCGCATCGGCGCCAGGGCCAGGCCGTAGCTCAGATCCGGGGGCGCGATGTTGATCTGCCAGAGGTTCCAGGTCGGGCCGATTGCCGCTCCCCACACCAGCAGCAGCGTCCCGACGAGGGTGAAGAAGATGGTGGTCACGCCGAAGAAGCCGACGTAGAAGGGCCCGACCCAGAAGTCGAAGAGGTCCCCCCCTACGAGGGTTCCTCCGCGGACCCGGTACCGGGGTTCGAAGCTCAGCATCGACATCGAATGGTCCTCCGCGGGGTGGTTCCGGCCGACCGGGCCCCGCCTCGTTCGCGCGTGACGGACGGGCCCACCGGGTGGGCCCGTCCGTCGCCGCCAGCGACCGTACCTACCGGGTCTCCAACGCGGAGACCTGGGTGTCGTTCGGTGCCGACAGCTGCGCCGCCGGTGCGCTGGCGGGGTTCTCGAGCCAGTTGAACCGCTCGGTGCTCAGCAGGATGAAGTGGATCACCACGGCCAGCACGAAGAGGAACGTGAACAGCCCGATCAGCGCCCGCCGGGGATCGAAAAGCATCCAGACTCGCCACATGGCGGGTACCTCCTATTCCAGTTCAGAAGACGGAAAGGCGGCCCCGGCTACTGCAGCCAGGGGCGCCACATCCACACGAGGATGTGAGCCACGATCGCGATGCCGGTGAAGCCCGCGAAGCTCGCCATGAAGATCCCGTGGAACTCCTTGGCTTCCTGTTCCGTGAGTCCGGAAAGCGAGCCCTCTCGCTTTCCCGACCCGACTGCTGAGTTCGCCATTGCTCTCCTCCAATGGGCCACATGGGCCCCGACAAGGCCTCTCGGCCGTGACAACGCGCGCCGATCGGGGCGCTCCCGGACGCGATCGCCTACCAGCCGACGAAGGCGTACGGGATGTAGGTGCGGGCGGCCTCGTGCGCCTCGTGGATCACGGAGCCGTAGCCGCCCGCGCCGCTCGGCCAGGGGCGCCAGCGCCACCCACTCAGACGCGCGATGGCCGCCGGCACCAGGAACACCACGAACCCCAGCGCCACCATCCATCCGAACTGGCGATGCTCCTGCTCGATCCGTCGATTCACTCCGTTCATGCCGTTCCTCCCGGAAGCCCCGCCGCGGCGGAGCCTCCCACGTGCGCAACCGTCACCCGGTCCTCCCCGGCGTCCCGGGCGCGACGCTCCGCGGCGTCGCGCAGCCGCTTCGCCGCCGAGATCCTCGTGAGGACGGGCTCGGAGGCGATCCGTTCGTCGAGCGCCGTGCGCGCCGCGTCGTCCCAGGCCAGCTCCCGGAGGAGGCGCGTGGGCGTGGCGTCCACGGCGTCCAGCTCGCCCGCCAGCGGCAGCACGTCGAAGAGGGCGTCGAAGAGGGCGTTGCAGAACTCCTGCACCAGGTAGGTCGCCCCGGCGTAGCCCATGAAGGGGGTGCCGGTGTGGCGGCGGATGATGGCGCCGGGGAAGGAGGCGGGGATGTAGCGGGTTCGTGCCCCGCTCTCCGCCGCGTACATTCGCTCGTTGTAGCTGCCGAAGAGCACCATGGGGGCCCGGGTGCGGATGGCCTCGCGCACCTGCTCGTTGTCGGGCTTGATCCCCGGACGCCGGGCCACGGCGAACGTGCAGGGCAGTCCGAGCTCCGTCTCGAGGAAGTGGCGGACACCGCGGGCGTAGGTCTCGTTGGCCACGACTGCGAAGCTGGCCGTTCCGAAGAAGTCCTGGGTGACCGAGCGCCAGAGGTCCCAGACCGGCTTGAGCGTGGTGTGCTTCTCGCGCGTGATGAAGGGCTCCGGGTCCAGCCCGGTGAGCTCGCCGAGCTTCCGGAGGAAGCGGGTGGTGCTGTGCAGCCCGATGGGCGCCTGCAGGTAGGGGCGGTCGAGGGCCTCGCACAGCATTCGCCCGAACTCGCGGTACAGACACACGTTGACGTCGGCGTCCAGGAGCTTCGGGACGTCGGCCAGGTGGCTGCCGAGGGGGAAGACCAGATTGACCTCGGCCCCGATGCCCTCGACGAGACGACGGATCTCGGCGAGGTCCGACGGCGTGTTGAACGTGCCGTAGATCGGTCCGATCAGGTTCACCAGGGGCCGTTCGCCCTCGGGCCGGGGCCTGCGCTTCGGCGGGCGCTTGGGCCCGTACTCGGTCCAGAGCCAGTAGAGGGCCCGGTCGGCGCTCTGCCACTGGTCCTCGTCGATGGTGCGCGGCAGGAAGCGCTGGAGATTCGTGCCCTCGGGCGTCACGCCGCCCCCGATCATCTCGGCGATCGAGCCGGTGACGACGACGCTCGGGAGCTCCGGATCGAGGGTCCCGTGGGCGCGGGACATGGCGTTCTCCGTGCCGTGCTGTCCCAGCTCCTCTTCGCCGAGGCCGGTGACGACGATGGGCAGCTCGTGGGGCGGCAGCGCGTCGGTGTAGTGGAGCACCGACGTGACCGGCAGGTTCTCGCAGCCCACCGGCCCGTCGATGACGACCTGGAGGCCCTTGATCGCCGTGAAGGCGTAGACCGCCCCCCAGTAGCCTCCGGCGCGATCGTGGTCGATGACGTGCATCAGCCGAGATCCTGGGGCGAAGCCCCGTTCTTGGCGCCCCGGGCGCGCTGGCGCGCGGTCCGGGCCCGGAATCCGGGCCGGGAGACCGGCACGTCCTGCCACACGCCCGCGGCGTCGCCGTGTCCCACGCCCTCGAAGAAGGAACGCATCGTGTCGAAGCGCGCGCGGCTCGCCAACGCGCCCCCGACCACCGGCGCGAGCGCGCCGGCGCCGGCCGGGCCCATCAGGGGCCGGGCGGAGATGAGGTTCGTGAAGTAGAGCGCGGGGACCGCCTGCTCCTTGGCCTTCTGCACCACCGGCGTGGTCCCGATGGCCAGGTCGGGGCGGTACTCCTCCACCGCGGCGAGGTCCTGCTCCAGCGATGCCCGGTACGCGACCTGCACCCCGCGGGCCTCCAGCCAGGCCGCGTCGGGCGCCGACCAGGGGGTGCGCGGAAGCGCCGTGCCCGCGTAGCGCACGTCGGCGCCGCTCTCGACCAGCAGCCGGGCGACCAGCAGCTCGGAGCCCTCGTAGCCGGAGAGGGTGATGCGC
>CAYTZH010000084.1:0-10355 GCA_964442285.1 uncultured Spirochaetales bacterium
GACGGGCAGCTTCTACGCCCGCGGCATGGGCAACGACAACCTCACCGATCCCTTCGTGGGGCTCGGCGTGATCCCCGCCGGCTCGGCCCTGTTCCGGGACATGACCCAGATCCGCTTCAACCACCCCGAGTGGATCCCGGAGAACTGCACCGGCTGCGGCAACTGCTGGACCGTGTGCCCGGACACGGCGATTCCCGGGCTGGTGAACGAGGTCGGTCAGGTGCTCGACACGCTGGTGAAGCGGGTGCGTCAGCAGGGCCACGAGCTGGCCCACCTGCCCCGGGCCGTGCGCCAGCTGGAGCGCTGGCTCCGGGGCGCCCTGAACGAGGCCGCGGAGAACGACTCGGTAGGCGCGCTGCTCGAGGAGGCCATGGCCCGGACCGTGGCCGAGTCCGGACTCAGCGGCGGCGAGCGCGAGGCCCTCGAGGCGGAGCTCGCCCTCTTCCGGGAGGCCCTCGGCGAGTTCCAGTTCGCGCTCACCCGCCCGTACTACACCGTGCCGGAGAAGCAGCAGGCCGGGGGCGGCGGGCTGCTCTCGATCACGGTCAACCCCTACACCTGCAAGGGCTGCATGGAGTGCATCGCCGTCTGCGACGACGACGCCCTGCGGCCGATCGTCCAGACCGACGGCTCGGTGGCGCGGCTGCGCGGCGAGTGGGACCTCTGGCTCGACCTCCCCAACACGCCGTCCAAGTACATCCGGGTGGACGACCTCGAGCAGGGCATCGGCGCGCTGGAGACGCTGCTGCTCGACAAGGGCCACTACCTCGCGTTCACCGGCGGCGACGGCGCCTGCCTCGGCTGCGCCGAGAAGACCGCCGTCCACCTCTTCGTGGCCACGGTCGAGGCGCTGATGCAGCCCCGGGTGGAGCGCCACGTGGGAAAGCTCGGTGAGCTGATCTCCCGGCTCGAGAAGCACATCCAGCTCAAGCTGGTCGAGGACATCGACGTCGGCGACCCCTCGCGCCTGGCCCGGATCGTCGGTGACGTCGGCAGCGGCGACCTGACCCTCGCGGGGCTGGCCGAGCGCATGGAGGGCCAGCCCATCGACCCCGCCTGGCTGCACCGGGTGAGCGGGCTGCTCGCGCGGCTGAAGGCCCTGCGCTGGAAGTACGAGCAGGGCACCACGGGACGCGGCCGCTCGAAGATGGGCATGCTCAACGCCACCGGCTGCACCTCGGTCTGGGGCAGCACCTACCCCTTCAACCCCTACCCCTTCCCCTGGGCCAACCACCTGTTCCAGGATTCGCCCTCGTTGGCCATGGGCGTTTTCGAGGGCCACATGGCCCACATGGCCGACGGCTTCAAGGCGATCCGCGAGGCCGAGCTCGAGCTCGCCGGGGACTATCGCGCCGCCGAGCACGAGGAGTTCTTCCGCTACTTCGACTGGCACCAGTTCAGCGACGAGGAGTGGGATCTGTGTCCTCCCGTGGTCGCCGTGGGCGGCGACGGGGCCATGTACGACATCGGCTTCCAGAACCTCTCGCGGCTGATGGCCTCGGGCATGCCGGTCAAGGTGCTGGTCGTGGATACCCAGGTCTACTCGAACACCGGAGGCCAGGCCTGCACGTCTGGCTTCATCGGCCAGATCTCGGACATGGCCCAGTTCGGGAAGGTCTGGAAGGGCAAGCCCGAGCCGCGCAAGGAGATCGGGCTCATCGGGATGGCCCACCGCACCACCTACGTCACCCAGAGCACCATCGCCCACCCGGGTCACATGATCGAAGGCTACATCCGCGGCCTCAAGGCGCGTCGGCCCGCGCTCTTCAACATCTACAGCTCCTGCCAGCCGGAGCACGGGATCGGCGACGACATGAGCGCCCAGCAGGCCAAGCTCGCGGTGGAGTCCCGGGCCTACCCCCTGTTCCACTACGACCCGGACGCGGGCGCGACGCCGGCCGAGTGCTTCGACCTGGAGGGCAACCCCGCCCCGGACGCCGACTGGCCGACCTATCGCTTCCGCTACCGCCAGGGCGCGCGCGAGAAGGAGATGGAGGTGCCCATGACCTTCGCCGACTTCGCGATCACCGAGGTCCGCTTCCGGAAGCACTTCCGCATGGCTCCGCCCGACACCTGGAACGAGAGCATGGTGCCCCTGGTAGAGTTCCTGGATCTCCCGGAGGACGAGCGCGAGGGCCGCTATCCCTTCGTCTGGACCGTCGACCGCAAGCAGCAGCTCTCGCGCCTGCTCGTGGACGAGACCATGGTGGAGTCCTGCCGCGAGCGCCTCGGCTTCTGGCATATGCTGCGGGCCCTGTCCGGCGTGACCGACCACCGCGAGCCCAGCCGCGACGAGATCGAGACCCAGGTCCGGCAGGAGGTGGTCGGTCGGATCGCGGCGGGGCTCCTGCAGCTCGCCGACGGAGGCGCGCCCGCCGAAGGGCTCGCGGCCGTGGCCGCGCCGGCGGGGGCACCCCCGGCAGCCGCCGAGGCCCCGGCCGCCCAGGCGGCCGGGGATGCCATGGCTCCCTGGATCGACACCCCCGACTGCACCTCCTGCGACGAGTGCATCGACCTCAACCCCCAGATCTTCGCCTACGACGAGAGCGGCAAGGCCTACATCCGGGATCCGGACGGCGGCCCCTACCGCGACCTGGTGAAGGCCGCGGAGCGGTGCACGGCGCGGGTGATCCACCCGGGCCTGCCCCGGGACCGCAGCGAGAAGGACATCGAGAAGTGGATCGCGCGGGGCGAGAAGTACAACTAGGTCGGGACGCGGGATGCAGCGCCTCTTCGGCCTGAAGACCTTCCGTCACGGCGTCCACCCGCCGGAGCAGAAGGACGAGACCCGCGACCTCCCCACGCGGCAGTTCCCCTTCGCCCCGCTGCTGATCGTGCCCCTGCAGCAGCACGCCGGGAAGCCCGCCCGGCCGATCGTGCGGGAGGGCGAGCGGGTGGCCCGCGGCCAGCGCCTGGCCGAGCCGGACGGCTTCGTCTCGGTTGCCATGCACGCGCCCGCCTCGGGCACGGTCCGCAAGCTCGCCCTCGCGCCGAGCATCTCGGGGCGCATGCTGCCGGCGGTCTACCTCGAGCCCCAGCCCGGCTCCACCCAGGAGGTGCTGGAGGGCACGCCCTGCCCGCTCGAGACCGCCACCCGCGACGAGATCCTCACGGCCATCCAGGAGGCCGGCGTGGTCGGCCTGGGCGGCGCCGCCTTTCCGACCCACGTCAAGCTCAAGGTCCCGCCGGACGCCCACGTCGACACGCTGATCCTCAACGGCGCCGAGTGCGAGCCCTACCTCACCACGGACCACCGGGTGATGCTCGAGCAGCGCGACGACCTCTTCCTGGGCATCCGCTATCTGCGCAAGGTGACCGGCGCGGAGCGGGCGGTGATTGCCGTCGAGGCCAACAAGGAGGACGCCGCCGCCCACCTGCGCGCCGGTCTGCCCGGCGACCTCGCGCTGCAGGTCGAGGTGCTGCGGGTGAAGTATCCCCAGGGCGCCGAGAAGATGCTCATCAAGGCCCTCCTCGGCCGCGAGGTCCCGTCCGGCAAGCTGCCCCTGCAGGCGGGCGCCCTGGTGGTGAACGTGGCCACCGCCGCCGAGATCGGGCGGCTCCTGCCCCACGGCCGCGGGATCCAGGAGCGAATCGTCACCGTCACCGGCCCCGCCATCCGGGACAAGGGGAACTACCGCGTGCCGATGGGCACGCCCCTGCGCTTCCTGCTCGAGCACGTGGGGGTGGACGAGCGGCTGAGCCGGGTCTTCCTGGGGGGTCCGATGATGGGCGCCGCCGCCCCCAGCCTCGAGATCCCGATCACCAAGGGGACCTCGGGCGTGGTGGCCTTCACCGAGACGGAGGCCGAGCGCACCCATCGCAAGGTGCATCCCTGCATCCGCTGCGGCTACTGCGTGGACGCCTGTCCCATGTTCCTCGACCCCTGCCAGCTGGGCCTGCTCGCCCGCAACCAGGAGTACGGGCGCATGGCGGACGAGTTCCACCTGATGGACTGCTTCGAGTGCGGCTCCTGCTCGTTCGTGTGTCCCTCCCACATCCCCCTGGCCCAGCGCTTCCGGTTGGCGAAGGCCGCCGTGCGCAAGGCGACGGCGTCCTGATGGCCCAGGCCACCTCCCCCGGCACCCTCGAGATCCGGACCTCGCCGCACCTGCTCTCGGGCTACAGCGTCGACGTGATCATGTTCAACGTGGTGCTGGCGCTGCTGCCGGTCACCGCCTTCGCCGTCTACGCCTTCGGCCTCGTGGCCCTGCTCACCCTCGCGGTGGCGGTCGCCGCCTGTCTCGCCACCGAGGCCGTCTGCTGCCGCCTGGCCCATACGGAGTCCACCCTCGGCGACTGGTCGGTGGCCATCACCGGCCTCCTCTACGGGCTGACCCTGCCGCCGGGCCTGCCGCTCTGGATGGTCGCGGTCGGCGGGATCCTGGCGGTGGCCCTCGGCAAGGCGATCTTCGGCGGTCTCGGCGCCAACCCCTTCAATCCGGCCCTGGTCGGCCGCGCGTTCCTGCAGGCGGCGTTTCCGGTGGCGATGACGAGCTGGTCGCCGGCCTTCGCCCCCGGGCGCTTCGCGGCCCTGCCGGCCTCCTCCCTGGCCCCGCCCTTCGCCCAGCCGAGCTACGACGCCGTGACGAGCGCCACGCCGCTGGCGCTCTGGAAATTCGAGGGCACCCTGACGCCCGCCGGCGACCTCGCCCTGGGCTTCATCGCCGGCTCGACGGGCGAGACCAGCAGTGCCCTGATCCTGCTGGGCGGGGCCTTCCTCGTGGCGCGCAACATGATGCGCTGGCAGATCCCGGCCGCGATCCTGGGCACCGTGGCCCTGGCGAGCGGCCTCCTGCACGGGGCCGCCTCCGCGGCGTTCCCGTCGCCGCTCTTCATGCTCTTCTCGGGCGGGCTGATGCTCGGGGCCATGTTCATGGCCACCGACATGGTGGGCTCGCCCATGACGGGCACGGGCTGCCTGGTCTACGGCGGGCTGATCGGACTGCTGGTGGTGGTCATCCGCATCTGGGGCGGCATGCCCGAGGGCGTCATGTACGCGATCCTCCTCGGGAACGCGGCCACCCCCCTCATCGACGCCTGGATCCGACCCGCGGTCTACGGCACCGGCGGCGGTGCCCGGGCGGTGGCGTCGTGAGCGGCCTGCCCCAGGCCCCCGCCGTCGGCGCCTGGCCCATGTACCGGGCCCTGGTCGGGATCGGCCTGCTGTGCGGGCTCTCGATCGTCGCCGTCTTCGTCGGGACGGGCCCCCGCATCGCGCGCAACCGGGCCGAGGCCCTCGAGCGCGCCATCTTCCGGGTGCTGCCCGAGGCGCGCTCGAGCCGCGTGTTCCGCTACGTGCCCGAGACGGGCTTCCGGCTCGAGCCGGAGGCCGGGCCCGGCGACCGCGTCTACGCCGGCTACGACGCCGAGCAGCGCCTGGTCGGCGTCGCCGTCGAGGCCTCGGGCATGGGCTACCAGGACGTCATCGGGGTGCTCTACGGCTACTCCCCCGCCGAGGAGGCCATCATCGGCATCCAGGTGCTCGAGAGCCGCGAGACGCCGGGGCTCGGGGACAAGATCGAGAAGGACGCCGCCTTCCTCGCCAACTTCGAGCGCCTCGACGTCTCCCTGGCCGCCGACGGCGCGGCCCTCGCCCACCCGATCGAGGCGGTGAAGCGGGGCGAGAAGGAACACCCCTGGCAGGTCGACGGGATCACCGGCGCCACCATCTCCTCGGTCGCGATCGCCGACCTGCTCCGCGCGAGCGCGGAACGCTGGGTGCCCCGGATCCGCAGCCACCTCGACCAGCTCCGGGAGGAGGGCTAGTCGTGGCCGCGGGAGCGCCGCCGGCGCTGGGCTCCGACGAGCTCACCAAGGGGCTCTGGCGGGAGAACCCCGTGTTCATCCAGGTCCTCGGCATGTGTCCGGCGCTCGCCGTCTCGAACACCGCCAGCAACGCGTTGGCGATGGGGCTGGCCACCCTGTTCGTGCTCGTCATGTCGAACGCAGTGGTGTCGCTGCTGCGGCGCTTCATCCCGAAGCCCGTCCGCATCGCGACCTTCATCCTGGTGATCGCGACCTTCGTGACGATCGTCGACTACGCGATCCAGGCCATCAGCCTGGACCTGCACAAGGCCCTGGGCGCCTTCATCTCGCTCATCGTGGCCAACTGCCTGATCCTCGGCCGGGCCGAGGCCTTCGCCTCCAAGCAGTCGCTCGCGCCCGCGATCCTGGACGGCCTCGGCATGGGGGCGGGCTTCACCTTCGCCCTCTTCTGTCTGGGAGCCGTGCGCGAGCTCCTGGGCAGCGCGACGCTCTTCGGCGTGGGCGTGCTGCCGACGGGCTTCCAGCCCTGGGTGATCATGATCCTCCCGAGCGGCGGCTTCTTCACCCTCGCCGGCTGGCTGCTGGTCTTCAGCGCCTGGAGGCAGCGGCGGGCGGCCGCGGCGCCCCAGACGGCGGAGGTCGCGGGATGACCGCCGAGGAGCCGCTCTGGTCGATCTTCGTGAATGCCAGCCTCATCAACAACTTCGTGCTGGCCTACTTCCTCGGGATCTGCCCCTTCCTGGGCGTCTCGACCCGGCTGGAGACCGCCACGCGCATGGGCGCCGCGGTGATGTTCGTGATGCTCGTGAGCTCCACCTGCGCCTTCGGTCTCCAGAAGCTGCTGGTCGCCATCGACGCGCCCTACCTGCGCCTGATCTCGTTCATCGCGGTGATCGCGTCCACGGTGCAGCTGGTGGAGATGTTCATCAAGAAGATGAGCCCCGCCCTGTTCCGGGCGCTGGGCATCTTCCTGCCCCTGATCACCACCAACTGCGCCATCCTGGGGCTGGCCCTCTTCCAGACCAACAAGGGCTACGGCTTCCTCCAGTGCCTGGTCTACGCCCTCGGTGCCGGAGCCGGCTTCACCCTGGCCCTGGTGCTGATGGCGGGCCTCCGGGAGCGGCTGTCCCTGGCCAGCGTCCCGGACGTGGCCCGGGGCACCGCGCTCGCGCTGATCGTGGCCGGCCTGCTCTCCCTGGCCTTCATGGGCTTCGCCGGACTGGGGGCGTGAGGCCATGGGAGCCTCCCTGCTGACCGGCATGCTGGCCCTGGCCGTCCTGCTCTCCGGGTGGGTCGCGGTCCAACGGGCCTGGGTGCGCAGCATGGGGGGATCCTGCCCCGACGCGGATGCCCTGGACGGCCGCATGGGCTGTCGACGAGACTGTGGAACGAGACGCTGCGCGGCGCGCACCGCCGGCGGCGAAGAGGAGACGCCATGAGCGAGCCCGCCGGCCATCTGGCCGACTACGACACCGAGCCGCGCTACACGGCGCACGTGGTCTTCAACGAGCGGATCACGCCGGCCACCGCCGACGAGGAGGTGCGCGAGATCGTCTTCGACGTGCGCCGGGACGACTTCCCCTACCGGATCGGCCAGAGCATCGGCGTCCTGGCGCCCGGCTCGGCCGACTTCGGCCACGAGCACCACTTCCGGCTGTACAGCGTCGCCGATCTGCCCGAACGCGGGCCCGATGGACGCCCCCGGCTGAAGATCGCCGTCCGGCGCTGCTTCTACATCGACGAGTACAGCGGGGAGCAGCATCCGGGGATCGCCTCCAACTTCCTCTGCGACCTGCAGCCGGGCGACACCTTCGAGACCACCGGCCCGTTCGGGCTCGTGTTCGAGGTGCCCGAGGATCGCGACGCCCAGCTGGTGCTCATCGGCAGCGGCACCGGGATCGCGCCCTTCCGCGCCTTCGTGAAGCACATCTATCGCGACGTGCCCGACTGGCGGGGCCGGATCTGGCTCTTCTACGGCGCCCGCACGGGCCTCGAGATGCTGTACATGAACGAGGAGCGCGACGACTTCGCCAACTACTACGACCGGGAGACCTTCAAGGCGTTCCGGGTGCTCTCGCCCCGGCCGAGCTGGGGCGCACCGCTGGCCTGGGGAGAGGCCCTGGGGGCCCGCGGCGACGAGCTCTGGCACATGCTCGAGGATCCGAAGACCCACGTCTACGTGGCCGGCCTCGAGGAGATGATCGCGCACCTCGACGAGGTATTCGCCAAGCTCGCCGGCTCCGAGGAGAAGTGGCAGCGGCGCAAGGCCGAGCTCCGGGCCGGGAAGCGCTGGCTGGAGCTCGTGTACTGAGCGCCGGCTCGGACGGGCTATGCTGTGTAGACCCTGCCCCCGCCCGGGAGCGCCATGCGCCCGACGGTCCAACGCTGGATCCGCGCCGCGGCGGCCCTGGTCCTGGTCGGGGCCACCTTCTACCACTGCGTCCTGCCCTTCGTGCCGATCACGACGCCCCTGGCCTACGGCTGGCTGCGGGGTCGCTGGCGGCCGGAGGCCATCGCCCACTTCCCCGAGCGACCCGGCGTCCTCGGCGAGACCCGGGGCTTCTACTACTTCCCGGGCCCGATGCAGGCCTCGACCGAGATGGAGCTGCGGATCGCCTTCGAGCCGGACGCCTTCGCCCGCGAGCGGGCCCGGCTCGACGCCCTTCCCGCGAGCGAGGACGCGGATCGCCACGGGTCGAGCTATCCGCGGCCGGTCTTCCAGAGCGCCCCGGGCCAGGCGTTCGAGATCCGCATCCTCCACAGCCGGCCCACCTTCTACGGGGAGGATCCCAGCTGGAACCACGGCCGGGGCCGCGGCTACGCCTGGAACGCGGACACCCACGAGATCGTCTACTGGTGCGAGGTCTGGTGAGCCGGCGCTGCCTCCAGGGGGCGGGGAGCGGGCGCCCCCGGGAGTCGGGGCGGTGCTCCCACCGGACCGGCACCTCCGCGATCCGCGCGGCGGCGCGAGCCGATGCCGACGTCTGCCGCGGGCTCCAGCGGAGCCAGCAGCCGCTCCATCTGCTGGCGCGGGGAGACGGCCAGCGCCGCCAGGAACGCGGGTCTAGAGATTGTACTCCGTCCAGAGCAGCTTCCGGCCCTCCGCGGTGCGCAGCAGCATCTCCCGCCGGCCGGGCCGGCCCTGCAGGTGGAAGCGGTACTTCTGGGTCCCTCCCGACTTCCAGAGGATGTAGAGGTCCTGGCCCGACACCGCCCAGCGACCTTCCTCGCGGGATGGATTGCTCGTGCCCGAGGCGCCGTAGCCGGGGCGGCTCTCCGTGGCTCGCCGGTCGGCCGAGAACCCCGACTCGGTCGTCGACGCGACCCGCCCGCCAGGCAGCAGGACCACCCGGGTCGACGACGCGTAGTTGAGACGATCGCCCGCGCGACCCACCGACGTGCTGCTGTTGGCGTACCAGGTGCCCACGAGCTCCGGGTCGGCGCGCGGCGCCTCCAGGGCCAGGGTCGCGGCCAGCGCGGCCTGGTCGTCGGCCCGCCCGGCCACGAGGTCCGGGGCACCCAGCGCCACCAGGGAGACGAAGTAGCCCCCGGCGAGCCGCCCGTAGACCCGACACACCACCGGAATGCCCTTCGGCGTGTGCCCGGCGAAGCGGAACCGGCGCACCTCCGGCGCCCCGGCCACCGGCTCTGCCGGCCCCTCGGCCCGAAGCGCCGGCAACGCCTGGTGGAGCAGCGCGAGGAGCAGCGCCCGGGCCTCCGGCGCATCGAGCGAGTGCACGCCCGGATCGGCGCCCACCATGGACACGCTGTAGATCTCCAGCGGCCCCTCCGGACCGACGGCCGGCTCCGGTGGCGTGAGCTGCAGCCCGAGCGGACCCTCCGCGACCTGCCAGCCCGGCGGCACCACGAAGCGCAGGCCGAGCGGGTGCGCGAACGCACGCCCCTCCCTCGCGCCGGCAGGCCCGCCCTTCAGACCGTCCCGGGGCGAGAGCAGATCCCCCTTCAGACCGTCCCGGGGCGAGAGCAGATCCCCCTTCAGACCGTCCCGGGGCGAGAGCAGATCCCGGTAGGGAGAGGCCGTGGCCGGGGGGCCGCCGAGCGCGAGCACGCCCAGCACCAGCCCCCAGACGCGGGCCGCCGGTCCGCGCCGGCCCCTTGCGCGTGCCGCCCGCCTCACTTGATCGTCAGGCTCCAGTCGTGGCGGGCCAGCACCCGCCCCCTCGACTCGAAGGCGAGCCGCGCCTCGTAGACCCCGGGGTCCATGGCGGCGAGGGCGAACACCCGCCGGCGGGAGCGGAAGCGCCCCGGTCTGCGTTGCTGGGAATTCACGACCTCGCGCAGCACCACCTGCCCGCCTCGCCGAAGCTCGAGCACCTCGTCGATCACGCCGGCCGCCCCCGACACGGCGACCTTCACGTTGTAGCCGGCGGGCTTCGCCAGGATGCCCGAGCGCCGCATGCTGCCATGCACGTCGATGGCCAGGATGCGGGCCTGGGTCCCGAGCCGCGCCACGGCCTGGCTCGAGGTCCGCGCCGGCTTCGGCCGGGGCTTCGGCTTCGCCTCGGAGCCCGCGTCGCGCCGCGGAGGCGGCGCGGGCGCCGCCCGCCGCGGAGGCGGCGACCCAGTGC
>CAYTZH010000085.1:0-4323 GCA_964442285.1 uncultured Spirochaetales bacterium
ACGAGCTCTTCCTCACCGGGACCGCCGCGGAGGTGACGCCCATCCGCGAGGTGGATCGCCGCATGGTGGGCTCCGGGACCCGCGGGCCCATCACCAAGGATCTGCAGGGCGCCTACTTCGATGCCGTGGCCGGGCGCCTGCCCGACCATGCCGACTGGCTCACGTACGTCTAGACGCGAGCTCCGGCTCCCTCGTTCGGCTCAGTCGCTGAGCTCGAGGCGTCGGAAGAGCCCGCACAGGAGTGCCACCGAGACCACCGCCCAGACCGCGAGGCGGAGCGCGAGCGCCCGGGGATCGCCGCCGGGGGTCAGCTCATCGCTCCAGGAGGCCACGCCGTGAACCGGGGCGGCCAGCAGGGGCGGCGCCACCTGCTGCACCACGCCGAGCCAGCCCCCGGCGTCGCGGGCGAGCAGGGTGGCCACGTCGGCGACGGCGATCACGGCCACGGCGATCTGCACGAACAGGGCCGCCGCCACCCGGGGCACCGCGAGGGAGAGGCTCATGGACAGGGCGGCGCTGGCCGTGCTGCCCAGGGCCATGGCGCCCGTCGCCCAGAGGGCCGGCGCCACGGGAAGGCCCTGCCGCACGAAGAGCAGGGCCGTGGTCGCGCCGAGCAGGGTGAAGCCGACGGCCCAGGCCAGCCCCAGCGCGCCGCCGAGCCGGCCGGCCGCATAGACCTCCCGGCGCAGGGGGCGCGCCAGCCACAGGTGCGCCTCGCCGCTGCGCAGGGGGCCCGCCAGACCGTCGGCGGCGAGCAGGGCCGCCAGCGCCGAGACCCCCAGGCTGAGGGCGCCGACCAGGGGGATGCCCAGGACGGGGCCCAGCCAGGCGAGGTCGACGTCGCGACCGTCGACCTCGACGGTGCCCTGCAGGTTCGCCGTGCAACGGAGCACGAGCAGCAGCCCGATCGCCGTGACCCCCGCGAGCGACAGCGCCAGGCGTCGCCGGGTCGCGTCGGCGAAGGCCTCCCGCAGCACGGCCACGAGGCCCGTCATCCGCGGACCTCCGGGGAGCCCGTCGTCATCCGCGGACCTCCGGGGAGCCCGTCATCATCCGCGGACCGCCCGCACGAACACCTCCTCCAGGCTCTCGCCCGGCTGCACCAGGCTCTCCAGTGCGCCCGCCGCCACCACGCGACCTTCGTTCAGGATGACGACCCGATCGCAGGTGCGCTCCACCTCGGAGAGCACGTGGGAGCTCACCAGCACCGTGCAGCCCCGCTCCCGCGCCTCCACGGTCCAGTCGCGGGCGTCGCGCACGCCCAGCGGGTCGAGGCCCGAGACGGGCTCGTCGAGCAGCAGGAGGTCCGGCTCGCCGAGCAGCGCCTGGGCGAAGCCGGTGCGCTGGAGCAGGCCCTTCGAGAGGTCCTGCATGCGCTGGCCCGCCCGGTCCGCGAGCCCCGTGCGCTCGAGGACCGCGTCGACGCCGCGCTCCCGCGCGGCGCCGGAGAGGCCCGCCAGCGTCGCCTGCAGGCGCAGGAAGGCGCGCACGCGGATGCGCGAAGGGACCGGCATGCGCTCGGGCAGGTAGCCCAGGCCCGCGCGGGCGGCCGGCTCCCGCGGATCGCGGCCGCGCAGGCGGACGCTGCCCGCGCTCGGGCGCACGAAGCCCAGCAGCAGGCGCAGGGCCGTGGTCTTGCCGGCGCCGTTGGGGCCCAGCAGTCCCACGCTCGAGCCGGCCGGGACCGCGAGGTCGATGCCGTCGAGGGCGGGACGCGCGCCGTAGCGCTTGGCGACACCGGCGAACTCCAGGGCGAACACGCTGGCGCGAGCGTACCATCGCGTCCATGAGCCGCGCCCGTCTCTTCCCGCGCGAGGCCCGCTCGATCCTCACGCGGACCGGTGGCTACCTCTCGGGCTACACCCACACCCTGCAGCCCTACGCGGGCTGCGAGTTCTCGTGCGTCTACTGCTACGTCCGCGAGATGGCCGTGGCTCGCACCAGCCCCGAGGGCCTGCCCTGGTCGGGGTGGATCGCGCCCAAGCGCAACGCCCCGGAGCTGCTCGAGCGGGCGGCCCGTCGCGGCGCGCTCCGGGAGGCGCGGCTGTTCTGCTCCTCGGTTACCGACCCCTACACACCTCTGGAGCGAAAGCTCGGCCTCACCCGGGGCTGCCTGGAGGTGATGCGGGCGCACCCCCCGGCCGCGCTGGTGGTGCAGACCCGGAGTCCGCTGGTGGAGCGCGACGCGGACCTGCTGGCGCGCCTGCCCGCGGCGGCGGTCAGCCTCACGCTGACGACCCTCGACGAGGACGTCCGGCGCGCCTTCGAGCCGAACAGCCCCTCCAGCGCCCGCCGCCTCGAGACCCTGCGTCGACTCCGCGACCGCGGCGTGCGCCTGCAGGCCGCCGTGGCCCCCCTGCTGCCGGGCGACGTCCACCGCCTGGCCGAGGTCCTCGAGCCCCTGGTGGAGCGGGTGGTGGTGGACGACTTCTTCCGGGGCGACGGCGCCGGCGGCCGGCGCAGCCGCGCGGCCCTCGGCCGGCTCCGGGAGCGGGGCGAGGGCGCCTGGGCCGAGCCCGGCTACGCGGAGGCCGCGCTGGATGCGTTCCGGGCCGTGTTCGGCCCGGCGCGGGTCGGGGACTCCGCCGTCGGGTTCAACGATACGCAATGGCTCCAGCCCGATTGAACTGACCCCGCGGGGCGCGGCGGGGGCGTTCAATTCCGGCGACCCGCGGGACGAAGACACAGGACATGTGGAGTGCCTTCGGGCTGCTGGTCTCGGTCGCCGTCTGCGCCTGGATCGCCCTCGACGCCCTGCTGAGCTCCTCCGCCCGCCGACCGCGCGGGCTCGCGGTGGGCCTGCTGGGCGCGTGCGGCGGAGCCTGGGCCGCGGGCGAGCTGCTGTGCCAGCTGGCCGGGACCCCGGCCGAGTACGCCTTCGGCCGCCGGGTGCTCTTCCTCGGCGCGTGCTTCATCGGCGGGGTCTGGTTCTGGCTGGCGCTGCAGGCGGCCCACGCCCGCACCTGGCTCGACCGTCCCGGGCTGCTGGCGCCACTGCTGGTCGTGCCCCTGGTCTGCTACTCGAGCCTCTACTGGGGCGAGGCGCGCTGGTGGGGCGACTACAGCGTCGCGCCCCCGGTTCGGAAGCCGCTGTTCACGGTCCAGGTCACCTGGAACTACGCGCTGGTCTGCGCCGGCCTGGCGGTCTACGCCGGCGCGGCGCTGCGGCTGCGCGACGCGGGTCGTCGCCGAGCGCTGATGCTCGCGGCGGTGAGTCTCGTCCCCCTCGCGGCCAACGCGGCCTACCTGGGCGGGCTCCTCGGAGGCTACGACCCGACCGCCATCCTGCTGGCGGGGAGCGGGCTCTGGCTTCGCTTCGGCCTGGTCGATCCCGGCCTGGTCTCCTTCGTCCCGCTCGACCGGCGCGACGTGCTCGAGCAGCTCGAGGCAGGGGTGCTGATGGCGGACCTGGACGGCAACGTGGTGGGTGCGAACGCTGCCGCGCGCAGCCTGCTGGGCGTCGCCCGGGTGGAGGGCGAGCCGCTGGAGGCGATGCTCGAGCTGGCGGCCGCCCAGTCGGAGCGCGCGCTCGACGTGCGCCGCTTCCCGCTGCGCTGGTCGGGCGCCGAGATCGGCACCGGGGCCGTGCTCTCCGACCGCACCGAGGCCGAGCAGGCGTCGCGCCGGCTCCAGCTGGCGGGTCGCCTCGAGGCGGTGGGCTTCCTCACCGCGGGGATCGCCCACGAGGTGAACAATCCCCTGGCCTACATCCGCACCAACCTGGGCCTGCTGGCCAAGCACATCGACGCGCTCGGCGGCGACCCGGAGGCCCAGGAGGTGCTGGCCGAGACCCAGGACGGGGTGGACCGGATCGCCCGGCTCGTCCAGCGCCTGCGGCGCTTCGCACGCCACGACGCCGCGCCCGAAGCCCGGCGGAGCCTGTGCCTGTCGGAGCTGGCGGAGCGCGCCGCCGCCATGGCGCGGGTGGGCCAGGCCCCCGACTGCATCCACATCCGCGCGGCCGCCGCGACGCCTCCGGTCCATGGCGACGAGAGCCAGCTGGTCCAGGTCATCCTGAACCTGCTCGTCAACGCCATCCAGGCCAGCGGCCCGTCACCCCGCATCGAGGTGGACGTGACGCCCGCCGCCGGCGGAGCGACGCTGGCGGTGCTGGACCGGGGCTGCGGGCTCCCGGAGGAGCAGTTCTCCAACCTGTTCGATCCGTTCTTCACGACGAAGCCCCCGGGCGAGGGTACGGGGCTCGGCCTGAGCCTGAGCTACGAGCTGGCCAAGGGGCACGGCGGCCGGCTCGACGCGGCGAACCGGCCGGGTGGCGGGGCTGTGTTCACGCTCTGGCTGCCGGCGGCGGACGAGGGCGAGGCC
>CAYTZH010000085.1:4423-9070 GCA_964442285.1 uncultured Spirochaetales bacterium
GCGAGGCCACCTCCACAGTCGGCAGGGCGGCAGCCGGGGCGCGAGCCTGCTGCTCCGAATCGGTGCGGTCCGCCTGGGCGCGGCCGTGGAAGCTCATGGATTCGCCCTGGCGGCGGATGGCAAGGGCCATGCGGCGGGACAGGGCCGCGACGGCCGCCCTCAGAGGCGGCCGGGATCGCGGATGGCCGCCGGCGGTCGTGCGGGCAGTCCCGGCGCCTTCCAGGCGCCGTCGCCGTCGGCGTCCACGAAGATCGGGTTGGTGAAGGCGAAGGGCTCCGCCCTCGGTCCATAGACGGCGGCGTAGGTGGCGTCGGCCTCGCCCTGCACCTCGACGGTGACGAAGGCGTCGCGCGCGAAGGCGAGGGGCACGGTTGCGACCGTCCCCGGCGTCACGTCGAGCTCGGCCTCGACGACGCCGTTCACGAGCACCCGCGCCCGGCTCGCGGGAATCCAGGGTGCCGCGTCCACGCGCAGGCGCAGCTCGCCGGCGCTGCCGGTGAAGCGGTCGCCGATGCCCGCCTGGCCCAGGCGCACCGAGAGCAGCGGCCCGCTCGTGCCCCAGACCCGACCCGCGGCGACGGCGGCCACGAAGGCCGCCTCGTCGAAGGCGGCGGGTCGGTCGTCGCGGGCCGCCACGTAGCTGCGGGGCAGGGCGACCATCGCGCCCGCGCCGTGGGTGTCGCTGTTGGCCGTGGCGGTGCGCACCTCGCCCTGGAGCAGCAGGGAGAGCCAGTCGGCCCGGATCAGCCGGTAGCGCCGCAGGCTCGGTCCGTTCATCAGCTCCATGGCATCGAAGTCGAGGTCGCGCAGGCCGCTCCGGGGATCCGGCTGGAGCAGCACGGCGTTGGGCTCGGCGTCGAGCCGGCGGGTGGGCTCGAAGGCCTCGCCGATGCCGAGGTGGGTGAAGAAGTCCAGATCGGCCTCGCGGCCCGCCGTGCGCGGATGGTTGAGCTGGAGCACGCCGCCCAGGGCGTGGACGCTGGCGATGATCTCCCGCAGGCGGCGATCCTCGTGGGCGGGCATCCCGCTCCGGTAGCGCAGGGGCCGGTAGGGCAGGGGGAAGGCGTTGCTGTGTCCGGCGGTGTGGGGATTGGCCTGGGTCTGAACCGAGCTCGTCACCTCGGCGCCGACGATGCTCGCCACCCGGCCGGCCAGCCCCAGCTCGGCCACGAGCGGCCCGTAGTCGGTCGGCTGGTCGTGGTCGGTGGCGACGAGCACCTCACCGCCCTGGGCGAAGAAGGCCGCGAGCTGCTCGTGCATGGGCAGGGAGGAGTCGTCGCTGCGGGCGGCGTGCACGTGGAGGTCCGCGGCGAGCCAGCCCGGCGTGGGGAAGAGGCGCTCGGGCGCCGCCACGGCGAGGTCGAGGGTCTCGCCCGCGCGGGCCTCCACCACGGCCTCGCGGAGCGAGTACTCGGGCCCGCGGGTGGCGAGCACGCGGTAGCGGCCCGGGGGCAGGCTCACGACGCGGGGGTCGTGGGGGCTTCCGGCGAGCGACACGCTGCGGCCCGCGCGCGACCCGGGCTCGGCGTGCCGGCCGAAGCGGAGGTCGAGCAGGTCGTCGCCGAAGACGGGGCGCGGGTCGTCCTCGCGGGTCGGGCGCGCCTCGCCGTCGGCGGGAACGAACACCAGCCGCATCACCGCACCCCGGGGCAGGCGCAGGCGAGCGGGCGTGCCCACGGCCACCCGGCCGAGATCGAGGTCCGCCCCGGCCGACACCGCCAGGATCTGCTCGAGGGTGCGCTCGCCGGGGGCGCGCCAGCGCAGGTCGTAGTCGCCGGCCGGTGCGCGGAAGGCGAAGCGGCCGTCGGGCCCGGGCCGGACCTGGGTGAGGGCGCCGCCCTCGCTGCGGTCCACGTGGAGACGCGCCTGGGGCTCGTCGGCGCGGCCCACCACCTGCGGGGCGTCGGGCCAGAGCTGGTCGGTCACCGAGGCCGCGTCGCCGCGGCTCCCGACGAGGATGCGCCGCTCGTACACGAGGCGCTCGCCCTGGCGCAGGTTCATGAACACGGCCTGGATCAGCTCGAGCAGCCCCGGGTCGCCCCCGCCGCCGATCCAGAAGGGCCGCGAGAAGACGCCCATGAGCGTGAAGCTCCGACCCGTCACCGCCAGGCCGCCGAGCGGCTCGCGCGCGCCGTCGGCGCGCTCGAGCCAGGCCCCCAGCCGCTGCAGGCCGTAGGCGATGCCGGGCTCGGCGTCCGCATCGACGAAGATCCGCAGGTCGTGGCCGCGGAGGCCGCGCAGGATCGAGAGGATGCTGGTCGAGCTCACGTCGGGGTGCCGGTAGCCGGGGGCCTCGACCTCGGGTCGCGTGTCGCCGCCGAAGATCCGCAGCGACGCCGTGCCGTGCAGGGCCACGTCGCCGAACAGGTGCAGGCGATCGCCCGGCGCGAAGCGTTCGAGCGAGGTGGCGACGTGCAGGGCG
Source organism: uncultured Spirochaetales bacterium (assembly GCA_964442285.1). Lineage (GTDB taxonomy): Bacteria > Myxococcota_A > UBA9160 > UBA9160 > JAFDET01 > CAYTZH01. Next base: position 6,846 of record CAYTZH010000085.1, read on the forward strand.
CGGAGGTCGTCGGTCCGGAAGGCGTAGCGGGTCTCCGAACGGACGCCCGCGTGGGAGCCCGACACCACCACACGCGCACCTTCGGTGTCGTGCTCCGCGCGGATGGTGGCGATCCGGGGCACGTTGCTGCGGGCGAAGTTCGTGAGGGGCTGGAGCAGCACCCAGGCGTCGTCGCGTGCCCCGCAGTGTCCGAGGTCCACCAGCACGCCGCCCTGGCGGGAGAGGACGGACTCGTGCTCCGTGTCCGACACCACCGCGCACAAGACGCCGTTGCCGAGGGCCCAGTCGCCGATGCCCCCGATGGCGTCGGGCCCGCCCACCTGCAGGCCGGCCACGTTGGCTTCGTTCATCTGCAGGGCGAAGTGGCGCAGGGGCTGGGCGAGCGGCCGCCGGGGCTGGGCGTGCGCAGCGGGGGCGAGGAGCGAGAGACCCCCGAGGAGCGACACGACCCGCACGGCTCGACACACGCCGGGGAGCAGTAGCACAACGCGCGGGGCGCTCCGCCCCCCGACGCCGCCCCTGCTGCGCAGCGGCTGCCGCCTGCCTTCCGTACCGTGCGTCACCGCGCGGCCCGCGCACCTGTGTTCTCCTCTCGCCATGAACGTGGAATCCCGGAAGGAGGGCCCGGGTTCCCCGAAGTCGCGTCGGCGCGCACCGGACGACACCGGGAAGCGTGCGTCTGCGCCGGCTTCGGCCACGGTCCGGGCCCTGCTGCAAGAGCTCGATCAGCTGACCGCCTCCCTGCGCGGCCTGGAAGACCAGCTGCGCGAGAGCCCGGCGCCCGACCTGGAGCGGCTGCGCCGCCGCCGGGCCGAGTGGCTGGTGCGCCGCGCGCTGCGCCAGCTGGGCCAGCTGGGCGGTCGCCCCGACGAGTAGCCGCGCCGCACCGACGACCCGGCGCCCGGGCGATTGCCCGGACGCCGGCAGGGCGATAGCGTCCGAGGACCCCACCGGTCCCGGCGAGGTCTGCGTACGTGGACCCGCGTCGCCCGACGGCGCCGCCCAAGCTCCTGGACCGGCTCCGGCTGGCCTTGCGCCGGCGCCACTACAGCCCGCGCACCGAGCGGAGCTACGTGGCCTGGGTACGGAGGTTCATCCTCTTCCACGGCAAGCGGCATCCGAAGGAGCTCGGCCCGCCCCACGTCGTCGCGTTCCTGGATCACCTGGCCGTGGAGCGGAGGGTCGGTCCCACCACCCAGAACCAGGCGCTCTCGGCGCTCGTCTTCCTCTACCGCTTCGTGCTCGATCGCGAGCTCGTCGGTCTCGACAAGGCGGCCCGCGCCACGGGCCGCCGCCATCTTCCGGTCGTGCTGACCCGCCGCGAGGTCGGTGCGGTCCTGGGCGAGCTCCACGGCACCAAGCGCCTCCAGGCTACGCTCCTGTACGGGGGTGGCCTGCGCCTCATGGAGTGCCTGCGCCTTCGGGTGAAGGACCTCGATCCCGCCCGCTCCCAAGTGACCATCCGCGAGGCCAAGGGCCAGCGGGAGCGGGTCACGCTGCTGCCCCAGAGCCTGGGCCCCGCCCTGGAGAAGCACCTGGCTGGCGTACGGGACCTCCACCGCCGGGACCTCGAGGCGGGCTACGCCGGCGTGCCGCTCCCGGGTGCGCTCGAACGGAAGTATCCCTCCGCGAGCCGGGCGTGGGGCTGGCAGTGGGTCTTCCCGGCGTCGCGTCTCACCCGGGAGCCCGGCAGCCCGCGCCGGCTCCGCTTCCACCTCCACCCCACGGCCCTGCAGCGCGAGGTCAAACGCGCCGCCCAGCGGGCCGGTCTGGCCAAGCCCGTCACCTGTCACACCTTCCGGCACTCGTTCGCGACCCACCTCCTCGAAGGCGGGTCCGACATCCGAACCGTCCAGGAGCTCCTCGGTCACCGGGCGCTGCGCACCACCATGATCTACACCCACGTGCTGGATCGGGGCCCCCTTGGCGTCGTCAGCCCAGCCGACCGCCTCTGACCGGCCCGCTGCCGGCCGTCCCCGTGTCGATCGACCCGGCACGATCCGAGAGGAGCATCAGCATGCAGGATGCAGCCAGGATTGGCCCCACGCTCCTCCGCGCGCTGCTTATACTGCGCCCTCGCGCAGCCTCTTCACTCGACCGTCGGCGCATCCCCCACAACACCCGGTGTTCAGGGCGCTTTCCCAACCCCGCCAGACAACCCCCAGGACATGTACTGCAACTCCTGCAGCCATCCTGGGCTATCCTCCTTCAATCCATTAGTAGTT
>CAYTZH010000086.1:0-8488 GCA_964442285.1 uncultured Spirochaetales bacterium
GCCGAGGTGTCCGAGCCGCCGCGGCCGAGGGTGGTGATGTTGCCCTCGTCGTCGATGCCCTGGAAGCCGGCGATCACCGCCACCTCGCCCCGATCGAGGGTGGCGCGGATGCGGTCGGCATCGATGCTCTCGATCCGGGCGCGGGTGTGCCGGCCGTCGGTACGCATGCCCATCTGGCTGCCCGTGAACGAGCGCGCGGGCTGCCCCAGCCGGTGCAGCGCCATGGCCAGCAGGCCGATGGTCTTCTGCTCGCCGGTGGAGACCACGGCGTCGTACTCCCGGGGCACCGGGTGCTCGCCGCCGAGCTCGTGGGCCAGGGCCACCAGCGCGTTGGTCTCGCCCGCCATGGCCGACACCACCACGGCCACCCTGTGACCCGCCCCGGCGGTCTCCGCGACCCGGCGCGCCACGTTCCGGATGCGGTCGGCGTCGCCGACGCTGGTGCCGCCGTACTTCTGGACGATCAAGCTCACGACGCTTCCTCTCCGACCTCGCTCCGCCAGCGACCGAGCACGGCCTCGGCCTCGGGACCGAGCGCCGCGACCTCCAGGGTCCGGGCCTCCGGCGACGCCGCGCCGGCCCCGAACCGGACCTCCAGCCGATCCGCCGGCAGCACACCGGGCAGGCGGTCCGCCCACTCCACCACCACCACGGTGTCGGGCGCGAGCCAGTCGACGAGGCCCAGGGCCTCGGCCTCGGCCTCGGAGCCCAGCCGATAGAAGTCGACATGGACGAGGCGCCGCACGGGGCCCGGCAGAGGATACTCGTTTGCGATCACGAAGGTGGGGCTCGAGACCTGTGCGGGATCGAGCCCCAGGCCCGCCGCGATGCCCTTCGCGAGCACCGTCTTGCCGCTGCCCAGGGGCCCGATCAGCGCGACGAGCCCCTGCGGCCGCGACGCGCCGAGCGCCCGTCCCAGGGCCAGCGTGGCCTCAGGGCTCCGGGAATGCGAGCGCCAGCGCATGGGGCTCCGTTGAGGCCGGCTCGGCGAGCCCGCCCAACACCTCGGGCAGCGCCTCCGCCAGCTCCTCGGCCGCCAGGCCGACCGGCCCGCGTTCCCGGGCCAGGGCGTCGCCGGCGGCGCCGTGCACCCAGGCGCCCAGGGCCGCCGCCCGGGTGGCCTCGAGGCCCTGGGCCAGGAGCGCGGCCACCAGGCCGGTGAGCACGTCGCCGGTCCCGCCGCTGGCCAGCACGGGGCCGCCGGTGGCGTTGATCACCGGCGTGCCGCGGCCCACCACCACCGTGGGCGCGCCCTTGAGCAGCACCACGCAGCCGGTCCGCTCGGCCAGGCACCGAGCCGCCGCGAGGGGATCGCTCCCGACCGGGGCGCCCAGCAGCCGCGCCGCCTCGCCGGGGTGGGGCGTGAGCACGGTGGGCGCGGGGCGTGAGCGCAGCTCCTCGGGCGCGCCCTCGAACGCGTTGAGCCCGTCGGCGTCCAGCACCAGGGGCTTCGCCGCCCGGCTGCAGACCTCGCGCACGAGCTTGGCGGTGCCGGGATCGCGCCCGACCCCCGGCCCCAGGGCCACCACGTCCCGCGCCTCGGCCAGGGCCAGGACCGCCTCCGCCGCCTCCGCCGCCAGGGCCCGTCCGGGCGTGTCCGCCACCGGCGCCGTCATCGCCTCGGTGCACTTCACCTCGAGCACGTCGTTAAGCCCGGCGGGACACGCCAGGGTCACGAGCCCGGCCCCCCCGCGCACGGCGGCGCGGCTGGCCAGCGCCGCTGCGCCGGTCTTGCCCTCGGATCCCGCCACGACGAGGACGTGGCCGAAGCGGCCCTTGTGCCCGTCGGGCGGACGCTCCGGGAGCGCGTCGGCCGCCGCCCGCGACGACCAGAGCACCGCCGGCGGCGACACCCCGCTCGTGTCGATCCCGATGCGCGCGACCACCACGCGGCCCGCGTGGCTGCGTCCCGGCTCGAGGGCGAGACCGAGCTTGGGCAGCTGCATCGTCACCGTGACGTCCGCGCGGACCGCGACGCCGTGAACCGCGCCGGTGTCGGTGTCGATGCCCGAGGGCAGGTCCACCGCCACCACCTGCGGCGCCTCGCGGATGCGCTCGATCGCCTCCGCGGCCGCGCCCTCGACGGCGCGCTCGATCCCGGTTCCGAACAGGGCGTCCACCAGCACGTCGGCCTCCCAGGGCTCGCCCTCGGGCACGCCGCAGGCCCGGGCGCGGGCGAGCTGGGCCGCGGCGTCCCCGCCCGTGGGCTCCTTGGACAGCCAGATCCGCACGGGCACGCCCAGTGCGTGGAGGTGGCGCGCGATCACGAGGCCGTCCCCGCCGTTGTGGCCGGGCCCGCAGGCGACGCCGACCGCGCCGCCCGGGGGCAGCAGCGCCAGGACCTCGGCGACCACCGCGCGGCCGGCGCTCTCCATGAGCACCTCGCCGGGCACACCCCGCGCCTCGATGGTGCGCAGGTCGAGGGCCCGCATGCCCGCGGCATCCACCAGCGGCCAGATCACGCGGCCTCCGCCCGGGTCCAGATCACGCGGCCTCCAGGGTCACCTGTCCCACGCAGACGCGCTTGTCGTGGGTGAGGGTGAGGGCCACCCGGGTCACACCCAGCGCCCGGGCTCGCTCGGCCGCGCGACCGTGGAAGCGCAGGGTCGGCGCCTGGCCCCGCTCCCGGACCACCTCCAGCTCGCGCCAGGCCACCGAGGCCAGGCCCAGAGCCTGTCGGGCGGCCAGCTTGGCGGCAAAGCGCACGGCCAGGCTCTGCAGGCCCTGACGCCGCGCGCCCGCGTAGGCGCGCTCGCCCGCGGTGAACAGGCGTCGACGGAGGCGCTCGCCGAAGCGGGCGCAGGCGGCCTCGAAGCGGGCCACGTCCACCAGCTCGACGCCGAGGCCGACGATCACCGCAGCTCCGCCCCGACGGAGGTCACCGGGAGTCCGCCCCGACGGAGGTCACCGGGAGTCCGCCCCGATGGGGGGTCACCGGAGGCCCGCCCGCAGGTCGCGCACGGCCCGGTCGAGGCCCACCAGGACCGCTTCGGCCCAGACCGCGTCGCCGGCGACGACCCGCCCGGCGGTCGGGACCCGGGAGAGCAGGCCCGGCAGGTTGCGCCGGTCGAGCCCGCCGGCGAGCGCCACGGGCATGCGCAGCTTGGCCGCGAGACGGCCCGCGTCGGTGAGCTGCTCGAGCAGCGGTCCGCGGTCCTCCTCGGGCACGTCGACGATGCGGTCGGTGGCGAGCTCCAGGCGCTCGAGGCCCGCGGCGTGGGCGGTCTTCACCGCCTCGAGCTCCGGGGCAACGATGGCGCTCACGGGGATCCGGGCGTCGGCCAGCCCGCGCAGCACGGGACCGGCGATCGACGGGTCGAGCGGGCCCTCGACGGCCACCCGGTCGGGCTGCAGCTCGAGGGCGCACTTCAGGTGGGCGGCGTTCGCCTCCATGCGAAGCTCCAGGCGGCGCGCCGCCCGGCGCACCGGCGCCAGGTCGTCCCGGGGCGGAACCCGGATCGCGTCCACCCCGGCCAGCTCGGCGAGCTTCACGGCGGCGGTCACGTCGGCGCCGGGCATGGCGAGCACCGCGTCGGTCGCCAGGACCAGCTCGATCATCCGGCGGTCCCGAGGTGACGCCGCACCGCGTCCGCCACGTCCCGGGCGATCTCGCGCACCCGCCCCTCGTCCTCGCCCTCGACCATCACCCGGGCCTTCGACTCCGTGCCGCTGTAGCGGAGCAGCACGCGACCGCGACCCTCGAGGGAAGCCTCCACCTTGCGGACCTGGTCCATCAGCTCGGGCACCGCCTCGAAGGGCCGCTTCTCCGCCACCGGCACGTTCAGGAGCACCTGCGGGAAGCGCTGGAAGCCCGCCACGAGCTGGGAGAGCGGCCGGCCCGTGCGGCGCATGATCGAGAGCGTCTGGAGCGCCGTGACGAGGCCGTCGCCGGTGGTGTTGTGGTCCAGGAAGACCACGTGCCCGGACTGCTCGCCGCCCAGGTTGTAGCCCCCGGCGCGCATGGCCTCGACCACGTAGCGGTCGCCCACCTGGGTGCGCACGAGCCCGACGCCCATGGCCTCCAGGGCCTTCTCGAGACCCAGGTTGCTCATCACGGTGGCCACGACCGCGCCCCCCTTGAGGAGACCCCGGTCCACGAGGTCGCCCGCGCAGAGCGCGATCAGGGCGTCGCCGTCGATCACGTGGCCCTTCTCGCAGACCAGGATGCAGCGGTCGGCGTCCCCGTCGAGGGCGATGCCCACGTCGGCGCGCACCTCCCGCACCTTGGCCGAGACGTTCTCCGGATGCAGCGAGCCGACGCCGTCGTTGATGTTGCGCCCGTTGGGCGAAACGCCGAGCTTGAAGACCTCGGCCCCCAGCTCCTCGAGGACCGTGGGCCCCACCCGATAGGCGGCGCCGTGAGCGCAGTCGAGCACGACCCGCAGGCCGTCCAGGGTGTAGTCGATGGGGAAGGTCTTCTTGAGCAGCACCACGTAGCGCCCCAGGGCGTCCTCGATGCGCTGGGCCTGGCCCACCCGGTCCGGCTCCGCCGCGGCCTCGGCCAGGCTCCCGGAGAAGACGAGATCCTCGATGCGCGCCTCGAGGTCGTCGGGAAGCTTGAAGCCGTCCCGGGAGAAGAACTTGATGCCGTTGTCCTGGTACGGGTTGTGGCTCGCGGAGATCATGGCGCCGGCGTCGCAGCGCATGTCCGCCGTGAGGAACGCCAGGCCCGGCGTCGGCATGGGACCCACCATCAGCACGTCGCCGCCCATGGCGCAGATTCCCGATGCCAGGGCGTCCTCGAACAGGTAGCCCGAGAGGCGCGTGTCCTTGGCGATGATGATGCGATGGCGCTCACCCCGGCGCTGGAACACCTGGGCCAGGGCCTTGCCGAGCGCGAGGGCCATCTCCGCCGTCATCGGGTAGCGGTTGGCCTGGCCGCGTACCCCGTCAGTCCCGAACAGCCGCCGCTTGCTCATTGCCCTCTTCCCCCTGCTCCTGCTCCAGCGCCCGGATCCGGATCCGGACCCGCACCGATGTGGGCTCCTCGACCCAGACGTGGCGGCCCGCCACCGCCAGCTTCACCTCGCGCTCCTCGTCCGAATCCAGGCTGCTCACGTCGATGGGCTCGGTCACCACCTCGTTGAGCCGCAGCACCTCGCGGCGGGCCCCCGTGACGCGGACCCGCGGCGGATGGATCTCCGTCGCGACCAGCTCGTAGCCCTCCGGCGGCTCACCCGCCACATCGGCACGCACGCGCATGACCTTCGTCCCGCGGCGCTCGAACTCGAACTCGAGCTGCGAGGGCGAGCGGCTCACGATCTCCGCACCCCGCGGCATCTCGATCTGGGAGCTGTCCACCTCGTACTTGGCGTCGCCGCGCCGCGCCCCGGAGACGTCGACCGAGTACTCCAGCAGCGCCGACTCCACGTTCCGCAGGGCGGCCCGGCTCCCGCGCACGCGGATGTTGACCACGTCGCTGTTCTGCTCCGTCAGCACAAGGTTGTCGGGCACGTTCTGGAACACGACCGGGATGTCGAAGCCCCGCTCGACCGACGACTGGCCGTGGGCGACGAACCAGAGCATCGCGGCGATCAGCAGCGCCAGGATCATGTAGCCGCGGCTTCCGCCCCTTCCGTCCCGGCGCGCCATGGGTCAGCTAGCCTGCCGCGCGGCTTCGGAGCCGCCGGACTCGGCCACCCGCTCCTCGGGGCTGTCCGCCGCCTCGCGGCTGCCGGTGAGCAGATCGCGCAGCACCGCCCGCAGCCGCGGCGCGTCGAGGTCGCGACTCATCTCGCCATGGGTGACCACCGAGATCGTGGCGGTCTCCTCGGACACCACCACCACCACGGCGTCGCTCTCCTCGGTGATGCCGACCGCGGCGCGATGGCGGGTGCCGACGCCCTCCGGGAGGTCGCTCCGCAGGGTAAGCGGCAGCACGCAGCCGGCGTGGGCGATGCGGCCCGACTGAACGACCACGGCCCCGTCGTGGAGCGGGGAGTACGGCAGGAAGATCGACGTCAGGAGCTCCTTGCTGATCCGAGAGTCCAGGGTGATCCCGGCCTCGATCAGGTCGTCCAGGGCCGTCTCGCGCTCCAGCACGATCAGCGCCCCGACGCGCTTCTGGGCCAGGGTCTGGCTGGCCCGCACGATCTCCTCGAGGATCTGCGTCTCCTGGCGACGCGCGCCGCCGACGAAGACCCCGCGGCCCATCCGCGCCAGCGCCCGGCGGATCTCCGCCTGGAACAGCACGATGATGATGATCACGGCGGGCTCGAGCAGCACCTCGAGGATCAGGTCCACCGTGGCCAGCTGGCCGAAGTCCGCGACGAGCCGCGCGGCGATCAGCACCAGCAGGCCGATCAGCATCTGGACGGCGCGGGTACCGCGGATCAGGAGCAGCAGCCAGTAGACAGCCACCGCGATGATCAGGATGTCCAGGGTGTCCCAGACCGGGTGGTAGATCCCGACGATGTACTCGATGAGCTCCTGCGTGCGCTGCCAGAGGAAGGCGATCATGCCCGCGCGCCCCGCAGGGCCTCCGCGACCGCCACGGAGCGGGCGGCCCCGGCCACGTCGTGGACCCGGACGGCGTCGGCGCCGGCGAAGACCGCCAGCGCCGCCGCCGTGTGGCTCTCGAGCTCGCGATCGTCCACCGGGCGGCCGGAGATCCGACCCAGGAACGATTTGCGCGAGGCGCCGATCATCACCGGCACGCCGAGCTCGGCCCGCAGCTCCCCGACCCGCGCCAGGAGCGCGAGGCTGTGGTCGGCCTCCTTGCCGAATCCGATGCCCGGGTCGGCCACGATCTCCTTCACCCCCGCCCGGCGAGCGCGCTCGATCGACGCGGCGAGCTCCTGGCCCACCTCGCGCAGCACGTCGTCGAAGTGCGGATCCCGCTGCATCGTGGCGGGCTCTCCCCGCATGTGGCCGAGCACCACGGTGGCCCCCGCTGCGGCCGCGACCTCCAGCAGGCGCGGCTCGCGTCCTCCCGAAACGTCGTTCACCACCCGCGCGCCGGCCGCGAGCGCCGCCTCGGCGACCTCTGCCCGGCGCGTGTCGACGGACACCGGCACCCCGAGCTCCGCCACCAGGCGCTCCACCACCGGCACCACCCGGGTCCGCTCCGTGTGCGCGTCCACGGGCGCTGCGCCGGGCCGGGTCGACTCGCCGCCCACGTCCAGCACATGGGCACCGGCCTCGACCTGACGTCGCGCCTCCGCCAGCGCGGACTCCGCGTCGACGAGGCGTCCACCATCCGAGAAGGAGTCCGGGGTCACGTTCAGGATCCCCACGAGGGTGACCCGGTCGGCCCCGAAGACCACGCTGCCCTCTAGCCCGGGATGGGCTCGGGATCGGGCACCTTGTCCCCCGGAAACTCCTGCCTCGGTTCGGCCTTCTTGGAGCGCGTCGGGGGGGCCTCGGCGCGCGGCGCCGCCGGCGTCGTGGGCGCGAGCGCCGGAAGCGACTCACCCGCCACGATCGCCTTGAGATCGCGCGCGTCGAGGGTCTCGCGCTCGAGCAACGCCTCGGCGATGCGGTCGAGCAACGGTCGGTTCTCCACCAGGAGCTCGCGCGCGGCATCGTAGAGGTTCCGCAGCACGGTCGAGATCTCCTCGTCGATCTCCTGGGCCTTGCGCTCGCTGTAGTCCTTGCGCATGACGAAGTCGCGGCCCAGGAAGACGTCGTGGTCGTCGTCGCCGAAGGAGACCGGGCCGATGCGATCGCTCATGCCGTACTTGCAGATCATGCGCCGCGCCAGGTCGGTGGCCTTCTGCAGGTCGTTCTCCGCGCCCGTGGAGAGCTGGTCGAACACCACCTCCTCGGCCGCGCGTCCGCCCATGGCGTGCTTGATCATCGCGAGGATCTGGTCCCGGTTGAGGTTGTAGCGGTCCTCCTCCGGCAGGGTCTGGGTGACGCCGAGGGCCATGCCGCGCGGGATGATCGTCACCTTGTGCACCGGGTCCGAGTCGTCGCTGAGCAGGGCGACCAGCGCGTGACCGGCCTCGTGGTAGGCCGTGATGCGCTTGTCCTCGTCGCTCATGATCATGCTCTTGCGCTCGGCGCCGAGCAGGACCTTGTCCTTGGCCTGCTCGAAGTCGAGCATGGCCACCCGCTGGGCGTCACGCCGGGCCGCCTGCAGCGCGGCCGCGTTGACCAGGTTCTGCAGGTCGGCACCCACGAACCCGGGAGTGCCCCGGGCGATGGTCTCGAGATCGACGTCGTCGTCGAGCGGCACGCGCCGCGTGTGGACCTTCAGGATCTCGTAGCGACCCCGCAGGTCCGGCCGCGGCACCACCACCCGCCGATCGAAGCGGCCCGGGCGCAGCAGCGCCGGGTCGAGCACGTCGGGTCGGTTGGTGGCGGCGATCAGGATCACGCCCTCGTTGGACTCGAACCCGTCCATCTCCACCAGGAGCTGGTTCAAGGTCTGCTCGCGCTCGTCGTGGCCGCCCCCCAGACCTGCCCCGCGGTGCCGGCCGCCGGCGTCGATATCCTCGATGAAGATGATGCAGGGGGCATTCTTCTTGCCCTGGAGGCAGGTGGC
>CAYTZH010000087.1:0-8114 GCA_964442285.1 uncultured Spirochaetales bacterium
CGCCGCGCTCGCGCTGCTGGTCCGCATTGCGTTCGCGCTCGGGAGGGCGACGCACGGCATCCGGTCCGTCCGCGGGTAGGTCGACGCTTCGCTGGGGTCGGGGAGAGACATACGCTCCATGCGCAGAAGATCTACTGGCAGGCGACGGCGGCCCGCTGGCCTGCGAGGCCTCGCCCCGGCCGCCGCGGCCATGGTGGCTGTCCAAGGGGTGCCCACGGGCGGGGGTCGCACCTGGGGCGCGCCGCGCCCTTCCCGTCGGAGCTAGCGGAGCGCGACCGCCTCCTGCTCCAGCCGCGCCATCCCCAGCCGTCCCGCCGCCTCCTGGCAGGACCTCGCCAGCTCCTTCCCACGTTCGGAATCGCCAGGCGCTCCCCGCACGAGGAGTGTCCGCGCCAGCCAATAGGTGCTGCGCGCCGCGAGCGCGGGGGCCTCCAGTCGGGCTTCCATCCGGCGGGCCCGCTCCAGCGACTGCATTGCGCGATCGAGGTCGCCGCCAAGGGCCATCAGCTGACCCAGCGCCCGATCCGCGGAGCACTCGATCGAGATTCCCCCGAAGGCAACCAGGAAGGACCCCTGATAGGGGTCGAGGAGAATTCGCAGGCGATCCGCGTACTCGCGTGCCTCCAGAAGGGCGCAGGCCTCGGCGAGGTGGCGCAGTGCCAGCGGGAGGTTCCACCTCGCGCGAGAGGTGTCCCAGTCGTCGTCGGCGAGCTCTTGGAGATGGCGGCGGGCCTCTTCCGTTCGGCCGACGCGGGCCAGCGCATTGGCCAGCACGGCGCGGAAGGACTGCAGGGACATGGGGAGCGTTCCGGAGGAGGGTTCGAGTCCCTGGATCGCACGGAGCTCGCGTCCCTCCTCCAGCCGGGCGGCCATCACGATCCCCACATGGAAGAGACCGAGGAAGGGGGCCTCCTCACGGGCCCGCGCACCCAGGGCCTTCGCGTCCGGAAACCGGCCCTCGGCCAGGGCGAGCGCTCCCCGCCAGCAGTGAAGGTAGGCGTGCATAGCCCGGCTTCGCACTCGATCCGCCAGGCGTCCGAAGGCCGCCAGGGCCGCCTCGATCCGATCCCTGTCGCCGCTTCGGAGCGCCTGGAGCGCCAGCTGGCGGCGCGTGAAGGCGAGGAGATGGGGCTCTCCCAGCTCCTCCGCGAGCGCGAGAAGCGCCTCTTCCTCTTCCGGCTTCGGGTCGCCCCCGGCAGCACCGAGCTGGAGGAAGCCCTTCGCCCAGGCGGCCCGTCGGACCTCCTCCGGGATACCGAGGCGCCGTGCGACGGCGACCGCTTCGTCTGCGTCGGCCTCGGCCCCGGGACCGACCTCGACTCCGATCGTCGCACTCGGCGTCTCCGCAGCGCGAAACCGCTTCAGGATGGCCCGTCGGGCCAGGAGGCGGGCTCGCTCGATGCTGTCCTCGGCTCCCATGGCGGTGAGCACTTCGTCGATCACGGCGATCCGGCGGGTCTCCGACTGCCCGACATAGGAGTGGAGGGCCGTGAAGCGCAACACGGCCTGGGCCTGTCTTTCCGGCCAGGCGTGCGTTCGGGCCAGCGCGATCGCGGCGAAGAAGTGCGCATCCATCGGCGTCTGGTCGGCCAGGGCCTGGGCCGCGGTGCCCGCTGCCAGGTGCGTCTCGAATCGCAGCTCGGGCGCAGCAATGCCACCTCGGTCGAGCAGGTCGAGGGCCCGCACGAAGTGAGGGAGTGCGTCCTGGTGGGCGAGGAGCTCCATGGCCCGGTGGCCGGCGCGCACCGACCACGTCGCCGCCCGCAAGGGGTCGCCGACGAGCGCTCCCATGGCCGCATGGTGCGCGAGGGTGGATAGCGATTCGGCGGCCCCCGCCCCGACGCGCTCTTCGAGGACCTCGGCGATTCGCCAGTGCAGCCGTGTGCGCTCTCCGATACCCGCCTCGTCGGCGAGCGTCTTGCGGATCAAGGCGTGTCGGAAGGCAAAGCGGCCGGAGCCCGGTCCCTGCGCCGACACGATCTGAGCCCGGCAGGCCTCGTCGAGGCCTTCGAGGACGGGATCGATCGGAAGCGTGCAAGCACGCGCCACGATCGAGGCCTCGAACTCACCGCCCAGGAGAGCGGCCGCGCGCAGCATCTCGACCGTGCTCTCCGGGAGACGGGCCAGTCGCCGTCCCACGACCTCCCGAATGCCCTCCGGCAGCCCGGTGGTCTCGGGTATGCGATTCGCCGTCCAAAGGGTTCCTGCCCCGGCAGCACCGAGGTGGTCTCGCCCCTCAACGGAGTCGGCGAGATGGATCAGGAGCTCCTCCGCGAAGAATGGGTTTCCCGCGGTCTCCGCGTTCAGCCAACGGGCAAACTCCGCGGGAACCGACTGCGCCGTCCACACGGAAGCGAGCTCCCCCATCTCGGCCTCCTCGAGCCCGGTCAGCCGGAGGCGGAGGACCGCCGGCTCGCGCCGCAAGTCCGCGAGCGCCTCGGCGAGCCGGCTCTTTCTCCCGAGGTCGGTATCCCGATAGGTTCCCGCGATCAGGAGCGCGGCCGGACGCGACGAGCGTCCCAGGTAGCGAAGGAGCGCGACCGACGAATCGTCGGCCCAGTGCAGGTCGTCGATCACGAGCACCAGCGACGCCGGGGCCGCGAGCGAGGAGAGGAGCCGGTCGATCGCCTCGAAGAGCCGATCTCGTTCGGCGGCCAGATCCCCGTCTCCGGGCTCCGGAGGGGCGTGGGCCGGGAAGCGACGTGCGAGCCCGGGGACGATCCGCACCACCTCGCTTCCGGCTTCTCGAAGAATTCGGTCGAGAACCTCGTCCGGACATCCGCGTGCGTAGTGATCGATTGCTTCGGCGAAGGGCTGGTAGAAGGCTTGCGAATCTTCATCGCAGCGCCCGTAGAGCACGGCGGAGCCCGCCTCGGCGGCCTCGACGGCGAGATCCGCGGCGAGTCGGGTCTTTCCGATGCCCGGCTCGCCTGCCACCAGCACCAGTCGGCGCTCGCCCGCTCGCGCCTCCCCAAACGCCCGCGAGAGCGCCTCGCGCTCCCGAACCCGGCCCACGGCCGGGGTCCGGGCCGCTTCGGCCATGACCGGTGCCAGCGGTGCTCCGGTCGCCATCCCCGTCCGCACTGTCGCGGACTCCGGGACGCGCCCGCCGGGCAGGGTGCGATGCACGCGGACGGTCTCCGGGATGTTCTTGAGGCGCTGCTCGCCCAGGTCCTCGCAGGTCAGCGTGAGAGAGCCTGCGACCTGGGCATGGACCGCATCCGACAGCGCGATGCCCCCGGGATGGGCGAGGGCCTGGAGCCGCGCCGCGACGTTGACGCCGTGGCCGTAGACGCCGTCTCCCTCGTCGCGCACGTCTCCGAGGTGGATGCCCATGCGGAAGGCCATCACCCGATGGGCGGGTCGGTCGGCGTTGGTCCTGGCGAGCTCGCTCTGGATGGCGAGCGCCGCCTGGACGGCCTCCTGGGCGGTCGGGAACTCGGCCAGGACACTGTCACCCACGGTGTTGACCAGCCGGCCCCGATGATCCCGGATTCCGCGGTCGAAGTGCGCGCGGGAAGCCTGGAGCTGTTCGACCGTGGCCGCCTCGTCGTCCGCCATGAGACGGCTGTATCCCGCGGCGTCGGCGTTCAGGACGGCCGCTAACCGCCGCCGACCGGCCTGCCGGTCCCCGGTGTCGTCGTCCGCGATGCAGTCGACCTCGACGGCCAGACCGTAGCCCCGTCCGCGCACAGTGCGGATCGACGAGGTCGCCCCGGCCCGGTCCCGCAGCGCCCGCCGCAGCTCGCCCATCGCCCGGGTGAGCGAGCCCTCGGTCACGGTGGTGTCGGGCCAGAGCGCGTCGAGCAGGGCGTCCTTCGACTGCACCGCGGGGTGATGCTCGAGGAGTCGGATCAGGAGCTGGAGGGCCTTGGGCTGGATGCGCACGAGACGGCCGCGGCGCAGCAGGACGAAGCGCGCCGAGTCGACCTCGAAATCCCCGAAGCGGTATCGCATCGCCCTGCGAGTCTACGCGCAAGCCCTCGGAATCGCGACACATCTCCGGTGAGATTCCCGCAGGGCGAGTGAGTCGGCCGTCGTCCTGCGGCGCATGCGCCGAGCCCCTGCCCGACTGGACGTCCGAGATCCGCCAGCGATCCCTGGACCTGCGCAAGTTCCCGTCACTCGGTGCGAAATCCGGTCAGCAACGTGTGAGCCAGGCGTGGACGGGGACTGAGGATCCAGCCCCCGCCCCTCCCCATGCGCCCGATCGCCGGGAGGCCGCCCGCGGCGCTTCGCTCGGACGGCTCCACGGCAGAACCCCTGTGGCCGGGCATGCCCGGAAGAAGGAGGGAGGACAGGTACGCAGACAGCGAGGCGATGGATGCGAAGGGCGGCTTCCGAGTGATACTGCTCATCGCACTCTTCTCGACGTCGGTCCTGGTGTCACGCGAGGTAGACGCCTTCGCGCCACCGCCGTGCGACCCCGAGGACTGTGTCGATGGGCGCGCCTGGTCTCGATCCTCGCATGGCTGCTGGATCGCTTCTAGGGGGTCATGTCAAGCCACTTCGACCTGGCGAACGCGGTCCACGGGTTGGCCTCCAGGCTCGGACTCATCGCCTCGGATGGGTCCTTCGAGCGGCTTCGGCTCCCGCGAGAGAGCTGACTGGCCTACTGCGAGCGGAGCGCCACATCGGGGCAGTCGACGACCCTCGCTGCATCTCCCTGTGGCGACGTGCGGCCGCATCCGCAAGCTTCGCCACTGCTTGCGCCCTCGGTCCGGGAGGATGACCGGTGCGGGGGACGGAACCTCGCTGCAGGGACGGACCTTCGCATCTGCAGGGTCGATCTCGCCGGGCGATGCGGCGCCCGACACGCCGCTCCGTCCCGCGCTGGACCGGGGACGGAGCGGCGGGCCGAGCGGGGGCCGGCGCGACCTCAGCGAGGCCCGGCGGCGGCGCTCCGACCCCGCCGCCGGCCCCACGCCGTGAGGACGGGAACGAGAAGAGCGGCCTCGAAGCCGAGTCCGCACCGGGAGCCGCCGCGTCCGCTTGCGACCCAGCGGACGCCCAGGCTCATCAGCGGAACCGGGGCGCTCAGGTCGGGCGATCCGTGGACCCGCAGGGCTCCCGTCTCGTCGCGGAAGCTCGCCAGCTCGCTCTTGGCCTTCTCGAGCATCCACGCCTCGCCGTCTCCCAGCAGGCGTTGCTCGTCGGCATACGCCGGGTCGCGGAGGTAGAAGCCGATCCGGTAGGTGCGGCCCGCCTCGAGCCGAGCGGAGATGGGCATCGAGACGTTCTGGTCGAGCCCATTGCCCACGCGCGTCTCGGCCCAGGCAATGAGCTCGTCCGTCTCCGCGTCGTAGATCCGCGCGCGCACATAGGCCCGGCTCGAACGCATCACCTCGAAGGTCCGCAGGGTGATCTGCATCACCTCGAGGTCGTCCGGGCCCTCCACGGTGACCGAGGGAAGGACCCACTCGTCGGTCGGAGCGATGCACGGCTCCTTCCGCGTCGGGACTTCGTCCTTCCGACCGAAGGACTTGCAGGTGCAGTCCGTCTCGGACGGGATCTCCACGTCGCCGGGCGAGAGGTCGAGCACGCCCGCCACGGTCGGGGCCGGCGAGGCGGGATCGGCGGGATCGAAGCCCTGCTCGATCTCCACCCGATCCAGGAACCCGTCCCCGTCCGTATCGCTCCCCGGGTCGCCGAAGCTCGGATCGAGCTCGGCGAAGAGCACGAAGGGAGCCGGGACGGAGTCCAGTGAGTTGTCGGGCACGCCGGGGTAGAACCCACTCAGCGGCTTGGGCGTGCCCTCGATCAGGTGGCCCGCGCTGTCGTAGAGCGCCAGATAGAGCGGGACCTTGTCGACGTACTGGGGGATCTCGTGCCAGCAGAAGTTGGCCGAGAGCCAGTTGACGGCCACGACCTGGGCACCGGCACCGAAGTCCGCGCCCTCGACGAACCCTCCGCCGAGGCTCGGCCACTGGCCGACGAAGATCCGGTGCAGCTCGCCCGGAGGTCCCACGGTCGACCAGGGCGTCGCGGGCACGGGCGCTCCGGCGAACTGAATGGCCGCTCCGCGCGGGTCGTCGGGGTTGGCCTCGAAATCGAACGTGGCGGCGGACACCCCCTCGAACGTGTCGTCCCACTCGCCCCAATGCGGCAGCGCGTCGCTCTCATCGGCTCCCGCGATGTGGGCCACGCGGGGGGCGGCGCCCGGGGAGATCTCGGGCAACGCCGGGTCGAGCTCGTAGCCGCGAACGCCGATGCGCAAGCGGTACTCGCACATTCCAAGGGGCCCGTCCCTGGGCTCCTGCGCGATCCCGGTGAGGAGTGCCGGATCCGAGGCCACTTCGGCCCGCGACACCGTCTCGCCCACCACGACGAAGAGCTCGCTCCCGAACGCGGTGCGGAAGTGCGGCTCCAATGCTCCCCAGTCGGGGTCGCCGTCGAGCGGGCACGTCACGCACGTGCTTCCCTCGCCCGGGTCGCCGCCCTCGCCCGAGCTCGGGTCGACGAGGCAGGCCCCGTGGGTGTAGTCGCTGCCTCCCTCCGATCCGTCGCCGCTCCGACGGGGCCCGGGGAGCGTGCAGTCGGGATCGAATCCGCACTCGTCCTTGGGCGGGCCGAACCCCCAGGCCCCGGACGCGGTCAGGGCCGTCACGAGGACCGCAGTCCCCATCACGCGGGCGCGGGCCCCCCTCGCCTTCGCTCTCCGATTCGTCTTGCTCATCTTCGGTCGACCTCCACGGTGGCCCCGGGGCCGAGCCCCGGCCATCGGGCTGCTGCCGACGCGGCCCCACGGCATCCCTTGCCGCGGGCCACTCGACGGCCCGTAGCCTGGCCTGGCGAGGGCGTGGGATCCTCACCGGGCGGCGACGCGTCGCCGCCCTCTTCCTGACCAGAATTTCCACGCAGAAACAGCTGCTTTCGAGCCTATAGGAAGAACATGTCCCGTTCTCTGCTCCACGTTCGATGCCTCGATGCTGTGTCAATCAGAGAGCTGAAAGGGCCAGGCCCCGCTCCGGGGCGATCTCAAGCCCCGCGCTGTCCCACCGACCAGCACGGGGTGCGTGCCCAGCTGGCCGCCGCTCCGCCGGACGATCGCCAGGCGCGCAGGTGCCCCAAGGGAGAGAGATGAGGCGGCGCGGGACGGCACCGTCAGGCGCCGACGTCCCACTCGGCCGAGGTGCTCTGGTCGAGCTCGAATCGCAACTCGTGGGGGTCGGTCGTTGCGGCGCCCATGGCTTCGGCAACAGGACATGGATCCGGCGAGATGCCTGGACGGCTTGTAGCCAGCGGGGCGCGGGCGCATGGCCGCCGAGCCGGACGGCCCCGGGGCCAAGTCCGCCACTCGCGCCTTCGACCGACCGCGGCCGACCGGGCTCGCGCGCCTCCGGCCCGATCGCCTCGATGCCAGAAGCGGGGAACCACTCCGCACGAGCCGGTCTCTCCCGCTCGCGCAAGGAGCCAGCAGCCCGTGGCAGCGAACTCGTTGCGCCCGCGGCGGAGGGACCAGAGGAGCGAGGCGTTCGAGAAGCTCGTGGCGTTCCATCAGGGCGTGGGTGGTGCCGCCGCGCCAGCGGTCTCTTCAGGCGATACGCCAGGCGTCCATCGGGCAGAGCCTGGAGCCGACCCATCGCGATGGGCGGCCGGGCGACGTAGCGGCACAGTCGCCCGGGTGGCCGGCGGTCGCGCGCGGGCACCGCGACGTCGGCGTGCAGGGTCATCCCGCCCTCCCGCACGCAGCGCGTCGGAGGTCTGTCGACCACATCCTCCTCGGTGGGCTCGACCCGGCCGCCCAGCCGCCGCTGGCGCTGTTCCGCTTGCGGACCCGTCGCGATGCGCGACTGGATCGGTGCTGCCATCAGAGTGGCGATCAGCGGATCGGCTTCCGCCGCCTCCTGTTCCGAGCCGCCGTACTGCCTACCGCGCTCGATTGGCCGCAACACACGCCGATCGGTGGCCGCCATGACGCGGGCTACGTCTTCCCTTTCCGGCGGCGGCAGCGACAGGAACGGACCTGGCGAGTGATCGGGGCCCGCGTCGAGGCCGTCCAGCACCAGGCTGTGGAAGTGCGGGGAGAGGTTCAGCGGCGGCTAGGTCGAATAAGCGGGCGATCGTGTCGGCCCAAAGTACAGATGTCCGGTTCTCTCCAAAGTAGAAATGTC
>CAYTZH010000088.1:0-8053 GCA_964442285.1 uncultured Spirochaetales bacterium
TGGGCAGGACGAAGCCGCCCTCCTGCTCGTGCAGGGCGCGGAAGCGGCGGCGGCGGCTCTCGGGGGAATCGGACATCGGGTCTCCTCGGGGCGCGCGAACTCGCCGCAGTGTACGGCGTTGACACGCGCCGCGCGCCGGAGCCACTTCCCAGGGAGCGACCGGCGCCAATCCCTCGCTCGGAGCCCCCGATGCGTTCTCTCCTCCGACGATGCATCCCTCGAATCACCCGCGTCGGCGCGATCGCGGTCGCCCTGGCCGCCGTCCCCCTCGTCGGGACCGCCTTCACCCTGCTCTTCGGGAAGTGGGACGACCCCACCCAGGGGACGCCGGCCATCGTCACCTGGGGCTTCATCGACCCGGGCGAAGGCCTCGGCCCGGGGGCGCCGGCACACTGGACCGGCACGAACACCCACCGGACATCCGCATCGGGGCCTACGCCTTCAACGACTTGGCCGGCGGCGCGGGCTTCGGCCCGCCGGGAGACGACATCTCCTGGGCCTGGGCCACTCGGACGTGGTGGACAGCGCGATGTGCGGCTTCATCTTCGGGGACCCCTTCTTCCCCGCCGACTGCATCGGCGAGGTGACCAACCGCGAGCTCACGCTCGACGATCTGGCCGGGATCCAGCTGCTCTACGCACGTCGGTGCCGCCCTCGCCCGTGGCCGTGCCGGTCCTCTCCGCGCTCGCGGGCGCCGTGCTGATCGCCCTGCTCGTCGCGACGGGGGTCTCCCAGGCGCGCAGGCGCGGGATCCAGCGCGGCACGTGCTGCCGGTAGCGGCGGTAGTCCTCCCCGAAGCGCTGCTCCAGGCTCCGCTCCTCGACCTGCGGGATGTAGATCGCGTTGGTGAGGAAGAAGAGGCCGGCCCAGACGCCGAGGGCGCCCGAGCCGAACAGGAGCGCCTCGCCGACCAGGTTGACCACGACCCCGCTGATCATCGGATTGCGGACGTGGCGGTAGACGCCGCTGACCACGAGCCGCTCGGTGGGGTCCCAGGGCGCGAGGGTGCCGTCGCCCTCGGTGGCGAAGCGGCGGATCGTCAGGGTCATCAGGCCCAGACCGGCGCCGAAGCAGAGCAGCGCGGCCCAGAGGCGAAGCTCGGCGGGGCCCGCGAGCGCCCACTGGCCCCGGCTCCACCACAGGATCAGGGCGGGAATCACGCCCAGCACGTTGCCGGGCAGCAGCAGGATCGCGCGGAGATGGGTCCTGGTGTTGTTCATGGGGGCTCCGGGATGGTTGATTTATTTATTTAAGTAAATAGCATATTCATCCGAGGAGATAAACTCCGGCCGTGGGCAGTCCCGATCCGACGTCCCGGCGCGGGCCCAAGCGGGCGGGCGCCGAGGTGCGCCGTGCGCTGCTGCGGGCAGGCGGCGCCCTGATCGCCGAGCGGGGCGGGACGGGCTGGACCCTGGGCGAAGCGGCGTCCCGGGCCGGCGTGACCCCGGCCATGGTCCGGTACTACTTCTCGAGCAAGCAGGGGTTCCTGGTGGCCCTGCTCGAGGCCGGCTTCGCCCCCGTGCTGGCGGAGCTCGAGGGCACGGAACCGGGAGACGGCCCGGCCGAGGCCCGGCTCGCGCGGCTGCTCCGGCACCTGGCCGAGCACCCCTGGCTCCCCACCCTGGTGCTGCGCTCGGTGCTCGAGGAGGACGGGCCCCTCCGCGAGACCTTCGTCACGGCCTACGCGCCCCGCATCGCCGCCGCCGGGCGCCGCCTGCTCGCCGACGCGGCCGCCGCGGGGCAAGCCCGGGCCGACCTCGATCCCCGGCTCACCTTCGTGTCGGTGCTCTCGATGGTGGTGTTCCCGTTCCTGGCCCGGCCGGCGCTGGAGCGGGTGCTCGGCCTGCGGCTCGACGAGGCCTACGCCGATGCGCAGGCCCGCCACATCGTGCGCCTGCTCGACGCCGACGACGGCGAGGCCTGAGCCCCCGCGGAGCCGCCGCGGCCTACGGCCCGACGGCGGCCGGACAGACCTGGAACACGCCCGGCGGAAGCCCCAGGGAGCCGCGCTTGATCAGGATGCCGTCCAGACCGTTGCAGCCCGGCGTGCCGCCCACGTCGCACTTGCCCTGCGCGGCCAGGTCCCCCACGCCGCCGGGGAACGGCATCAGGTTGAGGGCGGCCCGGGTGACGAGGGTGCCGTCCAGGCCCGTGACGAAGCCGTCGTCGTCCACGTCGCCACACTGGCAGGCGTCGCCCGTGCCGTCGGGGGCCGAGCCGACGCCCACGCCCCCCGTGTCGGTCTGGTCGTTGGCGCGCTGGGGGCAGTTGTCGGCGTGGTCGGGATAGCCGTCCACGTCGCTGTCCGACGGCAGGGCGCCGTCGAAGATCCGCCACACCTCGCCGCCGTTGCGACGCAGCACCACGTACAGCTCACCGAAGCCGTCCCGGGCGAAGCCCACCAGCGCGAAGCTCGAGGTGCCGGCGCCACCGAGCTCGGCGGTGCGGTCGGTGACCTGGAAGTTGGCGGGGTCGAGGCTCCAGATCCGGCCGCTGCAGTAGTCGCCGAAGAAGTAGTGCCCCTGGATCCCGGGGATCACGCCCCGATAGGGGAAGCCGCCGGTCACCGAGCAGTTGCCGCCGGTGTGCTCGTAGACGTGGACCGGATCGGTGAAGTCCATCGAGCCGCAGAGCGGTGCGGGCGGCGACGGCGTCGGATCGTTGCCGTTGCAGGCGAAGCCTTCCTGGACGTCCCAGCCCCAGTTCACGCTCGAGGGGAACGGGAAGGGCTCGTAGTTGATCTCCTCCCAGCGGTCCTGGCCCACGTCGGCGATCCAGAGGGCGCCGGTCACCGGGTCGAAGGCGAAGCGGTAGGGATTGCGGAGCCCGATCCCGAACACCTCCCAGGTGTACGGCGGTGAGCCGGCGACCGAGGTGCGCAGCAGCTTGCCCAGGAGATCGGCCGGATTCTGGGCGCGGTCGTCGGGGTCGTCGCGGAAGCCACCGTCGCCGGTGCCGAGGTAGAGGAGGCCGTCGGGCCCGAAGGCCAGGGTGCCCCCGTTGTGGTTGGCGAAGGGCTGCGCGATGCGTAGCAGCTCGTCGCCGCTGTCGGGGTCGAGGTAGCTCGTGGGCGTCGCCGGAGGCGTGCCGGACGCCGGCACGACGAACGCCTCCACCACCGAGTCGCCGTTGGTCCCCGTGTAGTAGACGAACAGGCGCGGGTCCGCGGGGAACTGCGGGTGGAAGACCAGCCCGAGCAGGCCCCGCTCGAAGGCGTTGGAGACCTTGCCGGAGAGGTCGAGGAAGACGTCGGCGTCCACCACCCCGCCGGCCCGCACGATGCGGATCCGGCCGGTCTGCTCGACCAGGAAGAGCCGGGGGTCGCCGTCCGGCGCGGTCCCGAGCAGGGCCGTGCCCACGCCGCTGGCGTAGAGCTCGGCCTCGAGGGCCGGGCTCGGCGCAGCGGGCAGCAGCGCGAGCAGCAGGGCGGCGAGGGCGGCGGAGCCCGCTCGCACGAGCGGGCGAGGCACGGGGAGGACGGTCACGGGGGCTCCTGGGTCGGGGCGGCTGGAAGCAAGGTCGTCGAGGGGATTCTACACCACTCTAGGCGATCCGAGGGGGCTGGCCGCGGACCTCGAAGGCCCGGTCGTGGGCGGCGTGATAGGCCCCGGCGAGGACGTTCCAGTCGAAGGCCGGGGAGTGCAGCGCCACGTCGTTGCGCAGGGAGATGCGCCCCGGCCGGTCCAGGCGACAGAAGGCCAGCAGTCGCTCGGTCAGCTCCGCGGCTGCCTCGTGATAGCGCAGGCCGCGGCGGGGCAGGACCTGCAGGCCCCAGTCGTCGTGGTCCGGATAGGCGTCCTGGACGAAGCGTCCGAAGCCGGCCAGATCGCTGGTGATGGCGGGAACGCCCATGGCGAGGCACTCCAGCGGCGTGTAGCCCCACGGCTCGTAGCAGCTCGGGAAGACGCCCAGGTGGCAGCCGCGGACGAACTGCTCGTAGTCCATGCCCCAGAGCGGGTTCACGGGGCTGATGAAGTCCGGGTGGTAGACGACCTTGACCGGGTCCCCGGGCGCGTTCGCCAGCCCGAGGTGGGCCAGGTGGGCGAGCACCGGGTCGCGCTCCCGATCCTCGATGACGTGGGTGCATACCAAAGGCTGGGCGGGATCCGCGAAGGCGTGCTGGAGCCGCCGGTGGCGCAGCCGCCAGTACTCGTCCACCAGCTCGTCGAGGGCCGGGACCAGGCCGGCGGCGCTGGCCCGGAACAGGCGCTCGCCCACGTCGCGACCGATGCGCTGGGCCACCTCGTCGAGATCGTCGAGGATGCCCCGGGCGTGGAGGACGCGCGGCTCGAGCGAGCGGGTGGAGCGCGCGGTCACGATGAAGACGACGACGGTGACGTCGGAGCCGGCGTCCTTCAGCTCGGCGTTCAGGCGGGCCGTGGCCTCGAGGCACAGGTCGAAGCCCTTGTTGCGCGGCTCGAAGCGGCCGGCGTTGAACAGGTAGATCGTCTTGTCCAGGTCGAAGGCGTAGCTGGGGAAGAAGTGGCCCATCACGAAGCGGTGGATCTGCTCCTTGCACTGACCGTGGTGGGTCTGGAAGTCCGCGCCGAGGTCGAAGCGCGCCAGGTCGAGGCCGTTGGGCGTGACGAAGTCGGGCGTACGCCCGAGCAGGTGGGTGCACTCCTCGGCCGTGATGGGCGAGACGGTGGTGAGGACGTCGCACTCGCGGGCGCAGGTGCGCTCGATGGCGTGCTGGGTGTCGATCCCGAAACGCTCGGCCTCGCGATCGGCGTCGAGCGCCGGGAGCCGCTCGTAGAGCTCCTCGCCGCTCGACGCGATGTAGCGACCCACAGAGGTCGCGTGGGTCGTGAACAGGGTGCCGAAGGGGGCGCCCGAGTGCCTCAGCATCATGAGCGCGGCGCTGCCGAGCCACTCGTGGAAGTGGGCCAGGAGGCGCCGGTCCCCGGCCTGCTCGGCGACGGCCCAGAGCAGCTCGCAGACGACGTCCGCGAAGCCCAGCACCGAGTCCACCAGCTCGTGGCCGCGTGCGGGCGGGATGCCGTGGTCGCGCTGGAGCCGGTGGCGCACCACCTCGACCCGCTCGACCGGCAGCCGCGGGTCCACCAGCACCGCCCGCGGCCGACCCGCCACGAGCCAGCGTCCGTGGGCGACGGGACGCCCCCGGTCCTGGAGCGTCTTCAGCACACCGCCCAGCCAGTCGTGGGCGGGCTCCGCCTCGAGCTCCAGCTCCATGGCGCCTGGCAGCAGGGGACCCACCAGCACGTAGCGGTCGTCCCAGCGCGCGCGCATCGCCTGGGCCTTGGAGCGCAGCACCTGGTAGATGCCGCCGATCTGCTGGCAGACCTCCCAGGACACCTCGAACAGCGCGGTGTTCTCGGGGAGAGGCTCGATGTTCCGGGGCCTGGAGACCTGTCGCTGCATGTCCGTTGCATGGTAGGCCAGCGACGCCATCCGGGGCATCGCGAGCCCGACACGCGAGACCTCTGACACGCGAGGCCCGGTCGCGACCACTCTCCCTGCGTGGAGGTTCCGCCATGGGTCCCCGGTCCATCTACGCCCCGATCGCCGCGCTCCTGGGCACGCTGCTGCTCACCGTGCCGCCCGCTTCCGCCGACCTGATCCCGGGGCCGATCAGCGACTTCGACGACGGCAGCACCCAGGGCTGGAGCCCGCCGCGGGGCAATACCAGCGTCGTGAACGGCAGCCTGCAGGTAACGCCCGCGCCCTTCCTCGCCGCCTTCAACGCCGACGTGGCCGGGGTCCTGGACCCGGCGGTCACGGACATCCAGCTCGACCTGATGCGGCCCGACGGCCAGACCGACCTCGAGATGCGCCTGGTGCTGTTCGGCCCCGGGACCTCGACGCGGTGGACGTCGACCCTGGCTCAGGTCGTGCCCGGCGACGGCGTCTTCCGCACCTACACGTTCTCGGTGCTGGAGTCCGAGCTCACCCGGGTCGACGGCACGAACAGCTACGCCGAGCTCGCCGCGGGCCTCGATCGGATCATGATCCGGTTCGACGACGGCCCACCCAGCGCCCGGGGCAGCGTGGGCCCGACCGGCAGCTTCCGCGTCGACAACGTGGTGGCCCTGCCGGAGCCCGGCAGCGTCGCGCTGCTCTCCCTGGCCGGGATCCTGGGCCTGGCCCGCCGGCGGCCCGCGCCCGGCCTGCCCGCCTAGCCCTCCGACGCCTCGAACAGCGCCCGGTAGGCGCCATAGCCCTCCTCCTCGAGCCGGTCCACCGGCACGAAGCGGAGCGACGCGGAGTTGATGCAGTAGCGCTGTCCGCCCGGGCCGGGCCCGTCGGGGAACACGTGGCCCAGGTGGGAGTCCCCGTGGCGCGACCGCACCTCGGTGCGGACCATGCCGTGGCTCGAATCCGAGCGCTCCACCACGTGCTCCGCTTCGACGGGCCGGGTGAAGCTCGGCCAGCCGGTGCCCGAGTCGAATTTGTGGACCGACGCGAACAAGGGCTCCCCGCTCACGACGTCGACGTAGAGCCCGGCCTCCTTCGAGTCCCAGAACTCGTTCTGGAAGGGGCGCTCGGTGGCGTCCTCCTGGGTGACGGCCCGCTGGATGGGGCTCAGGGACGCGACCCGCTCGGGGCTCTTGCCGTACTTCTGGTCGGACACCAATCGCTCCTCCGGCCCCGGACGCGGGGCATCCCGGAGAAGGCTACCCGCCGCGGGCCGGACGGCGACTCCGCCGGGGCGGTGTCCGCCGCCGGCTGCATGCCGCGGATCGGCTGCAGTTGACTGACCAAGCCAGTCAGTTTATTCTTCCTCCCGCGTCGCCCGCCCGGAGGAATCCATGGCATCCACCGCCCCCGCCCCGCGCGCGGCCCGTCGCGCCGACCTGGACCTGCTGCGCGTCTTCGCCGTGCTCCTGCTCTTCCCGTTCCACACGCTCAAGGTCTACGACCCCGCGCCCTGGTATCACATCTGGAGCCCCGACCTGATTCCCGGCCTGCAGCACGTCACCGGCTTCATCCACCTCTGGCACATGCCCCTGCTCTTCCTGCTGGCGGGCTGGTCGGCCGTCGCCTCCCTCCGCGGCCGCGGCCTGGGCGCGTTCCTCGGCGAGCGCGGCCGGCGCCTCGGCCTACCGCTGCTGTTCGGCGTGGTGTTCCTGTGCCCGATCCTGAAGTACGTGGAGCTGCGCAGCGGGATGTCCCTCGGCGCCGACGGGCTCGGCGCCACCGCCGCGCTCCAGGAGGCCCACGGCGCCCTGCAGGAGCGCCCGCTGCCGGTGGTGCCCCCGTACGACGCGTCGTTCGTGGAGTTCCTGCCCACCTACTTCACGCCGGCCCGCAACACCTGGTCGCACCTGTGGTTCGTGGCCTACCTGCTGACCTTCAGCGTGCTCTACGCGCCGCTGCTGGCGCGGCTGGCCCGCGGCGTCGACCGTCTGCGCCGACCCGCGCTGCTGCTCTGGGCGCCGGCGCTGCTGCTGCCCGTGGGCGAGATCCTGCTGCGTCCGCACTGGCCGGGGATCCAGAACCTGGTCGACGACTGGGCCAACTTCGTGAAGTACTCCTTCTACGTGCTCGCAGGCGGCCTGCTCGCGGCCCATCCCACCCTCGAGACACGCATCCGCGAGGGCTGGGGAACGTTCCTGGCGGCAGGCCTCGGCGGGAGCCTGCTGCTGCTGGGCGTCGAGTCGGTGGGCGTGGGCGGGCCCGTCGGCGCCGCGCTCGGCTACGGACTCCCCGCCGCCGCAGGCTGGTGCCTGGTGCTCGCGGCGCTGGGAATCGGTTCGCGGGTGGCGCGGCCCGGTCCGCGCCTGGCCTGGCTGGCCACCGCCGGGATGCCGATCTACGTGCTGCACCAGCTGGGCGTTGTGCTCGCGGCCTGGTGGCTCGACCCGCTGCCGCTGCCGGCTCCCGTCCGGCTCGTGCTGGTGCTCGCGACCTCGGTGATCGGCGTCCTGCTGGTCTACGGCCTCGTGGTCCAGCGGGTCGGCTGGCTCGCGGCGGCCCTGGGCAGCAAGGCCGCGCGGCCCGCCCGCCTGCGGGAGGCTGCCGCGGTGGCCTCGTAGACGCGGTCGCGCGGGCCTCGCAGGGCGCGGTCGCGCGGGCCTCGCAGGGCGCGGTC
>CAYTZH010000089.1:0-7929 GCA_964442285.1 uncultured Spirochaetales bacterium
CGCGGGCCGGGCGCGGCGCTTGCCCGCCCGGCTTGCCCGGTGGGGAGCGACCGAAGGGAGCGAGCCAGGCCGGCCCCCGCCGCCGCTTGGGCCGGGCGGCGCAGCGGACAACCCGTCACACGTCACCTCGAGCCCGCCTCCGGGCCGCTCGTCGCGCGGCTCCGCGCTTCGATCAAAGGGCGCCGGCCGGGCGGGCGGGGGGTCGGTCCGCGTCGACTTGTCGCTACGAACACAAGCGCTGCTACACCTGCTCAACTCGCCGACGGGCTAGGAAAACGCCGGCATTGACCAGGATCGGACTCACAAAGAGCAGCGCTCGCTGGATCGTGTTGACGACAGTTCCGAAGCCAAAGGTGCCACCGTCGTGGTACATCCGCGGTAAACTCATGGCCGCAGCTACGAGATCCAAAGCAATGAACACGACGGCTGCAGCGAGACCAGCCTTCAGGGACGTGTTCATGACGGCCCCCGCGTAGAGCGCACACCACCAGCCAGAGAGAAGTCCATAGGCAGTCCGCGCATCGCTGCCCGAGAAGACCGCGGACACGAGGGCGTAGGTGGCGATCCACGCGGCGAAATGGACCACCGTCTCCAACAGAACGCGCCGCTCCATCGACTTCAGTTCCTCCGGTCGGCTATCTCTTCCGCGGCCGTATCTGGCCTCCGCCGCCCGGCCGGCCGGGACCTCCCGGCACGACCCTCACTTTGACCTTGCCGTCAGGATCGGCCGCGAGATCCTGGAGAAGCTGGTCGGTCGTGGAGTCCCCGAACTCTCCGCCGCCAACGTCTATGCATCCGGCCGACCCTGGCGTATCGCCTCCATGGAGGAAGAAGTCGTCGCGGCCCTGAAGGTCGGTCCCCGGTGCGGGAGTCATCGGCGCTCGGAAATCACCCCAATCCGCTACTCGGTTGCGAAGCCAGTCATGGAGGGGGCCTGGATCGGAAATGTCGTCCACGTCGATGTCGTAGTCCCCAGGTGGGACAGGCCCTTCCCACGGCTTGTCCGTGCAGGCTGGGTTGTTCAAGCAACCGTCCCTTCCGGAGGTAGCGGGGATCTCGTAGGGCTCGCGACCGGGTTGCTCAGGATCGACCCGGAGCGTTCCCTTAGAGATGTTGAACTCGAGCGACGTGAGCCCGAGCGGATCAATGAACCACAGCGGATTGTTGGCCGCGTAGGTGAAGACGTTCGCTTCTCTTGCCTGCCCGATGGGATCCGCGCTGATGTAGCGGCCTGTCGACGGGTCATAGTACCGGTGCAGGTTGTAAAGAAACCGGCCATACGACTCCTCGGCCGTACCTTCCCGATTTCCCCTGTGCGGTTCAGCGCTTAGCATCGCGTCGGCCTGGTGCCCCCGCCCGATTCCTACTTTTTCGCCTATACGCGGTTTCCGGTTTAGCAGCCCCGGAGTCCGCGCGCAGGGCGGCTGCAAGAGGCGGCTAAAGGAAGGCAGAGGGGCCGCAGGGAGGGGCGCGAGTGCGCTCAGGCGGCGGAGCTGTCGCGGTCGGCCGGGTGCGTGAGGGCGTGCACGGCCTTGAGCTTCTGGATCGAGACCTGGGTGTAGATCTCGGTGGTCGAGAGCTGGGCGTGGCCGAGGATCGCCTGGATGTGGCGGATGTCGGCGCCGGCGTCGAGCATGAGCGTCGCCATCGTGTGTCGGAAGAGGTGGCAGGCGCCGGGCTTCTCGACGCCCGAGGCCTCGATGTACTTCTTCACCAGGTCGGTGAGGCGGTTCTTCGCGAAGGGCTCTCCGTACTCGTGCACGAAGAGCCAGCCTTCGTCGGGCTCGACGACGAGGCCGGGGCGCACCTCTTCGACGTAGCGGTCGATCCAGTGCCCGGCGCGCTTGCCGAGCGGCACCATGCGGTCCTTCTGGCCCTTGCCCTGGCGCACCATGAGCGTGCCGTTGCGGGTGTCGACGTCGTAGAGGCGGAGGTGCGCGAGCTCGCTGCGCCGGATGCCCGTGGAGTAGAGCGTCTCGAGGATGGCGCGGTCGCGCACGCCGAGGTCTCCGTGGAGCGCCGTCTGCGCGAGGATGCGCTCGACCTCTTCGGCGGTGAGGATGTGCTTGGGGAGCCTTCGGTGGACGCGGGGCAGCTCCATCTCGCTCGCGGGGTTGGACAGGATGTAGTTCTCGCGCGCGAGCCAGGCGAAGAAGGCTTTGACGGGGAGGAGCCGCCGCTTGAATCCCCCGCCTACGGTCGCTCTAGCCTGAGATCCCCCGGGGATTGGACATAACGGGAGGTTACCGGACCTCGAAAGACCCCTTCTTCGGACTATCCGCGGTGGACGGGGCCGAGATCGGCGACGCCCGCTAGCGCGCCTTCTCGGCACACAGGGCTCGCTGGCGCGCCCCGCCGGGCGCGGCCATGACGAGAAGCAGCGCCAGCGAAGTACTCCACAGCCTGAGCCGATCGAACATGCAGGATCCCCATGCGTCGCTTCGAGCCAGTGAGTGACTCGCGTTGCACTACCCGACCAGCCCACGATGCGAATGTCAAGCCATCCCTCCAACCTTCGCGACCCGACATGCCTGCGGCCAAAGCCGCCCGACCCCGTGGGACGGATGACCCCGCGGCTTCGGGCTCACATCTCGCGCAGCATGAACGCGAGCTCCCGCTCCTGGTCGTCGCGGATGCCGCGCTCGATCAGCGCATCGAGCAGGGCATCCGTGTCGGCGCGGTGGCTCGCGCGGCCCTTGCGCACGAGGTCGAGGATCGGCCGAACGCTCGGCTCGGCCACCAGCCCGAGCGCCGTGTTGAGGGTCAGCGCTCGATAGGTCTCCTCGTGCAGCGGTGCGGCGCGGACCGCGGTGCGCTGGACGCCACGGTCCTCGTCGGCGAGGAGGCCCAGCAGCGCGTCGGGTGGCCGGCTGGCGACGCGACCCAGCGCGTGGGCCACGCGGCTCCGCACCTCGCGGCTCGGATGCTCCGCCAGGTCGGCCAGGACGCCCATGTTGCTCTCGTCTCGCGTGTTCGCGACCGCCGTGACCATGTGCGCGAGCTCGACCGGGTCCCGCGTCGCGCGCAGATCGCGGGCGAGCTCGGCGCCGTAGGCCGCGGCCAGGGCGCGCGCGTCGTCGTCGCCGCTGCGGAGGCCGCGGATCACCGCACCGAGCGCGTACGCGGTCGTGAGGCGAGCCTCCACGTCGTCGCGGCCGCGCAGCTCGTGGTAGTGGTGCGCGACCATCTCTGCGGTCTCGCGGGTCGGATGGTCGAGCAGGCCGACGCGCTGGTAGAGCCGACGGTCCTCCGCATCGCCGCTCACCAGCAGGCTCCCGTCGCCGAGCGCGGCGCGCATGGCGGTCTGCGCCTGCGCATGGCCGGAACTCGCGAGCAGATCCATCACGAGGGCACGCAACGCAGGCGTGGCTCCCGGGCTGCGGTAGATCGCGAGCAGCTCGCGGCTCGCGTCGGGGCGCTTCTCGAGCAGCCCGGTGGCGCGCCAGAGGAAGCGCTCCATGTCGGAGAGGTGCCCGCCGCTGCCGTAGGTCCGGAGCATGGAGGTCAGGGTCTCGGCGTCGAGTCCGTCGATCCGCTGGTCGAGCAGGCGCGCGTCGGTCGCGGCGCTCACGAACATCTGGTCGGTCGCACGCCGGATGGGCTTCGCCAGCCCGGAGGGAGCGACGGCCTCCTCCCGCAGCCACTCGAAGCGGAACGAGGTGTTGGAGGAGAGGACGGGGACGCCCGAGCGCGAGCGGACATCGAGCTGCTCCTCGCCCGCGACCCGGGCAAGCCGGCCCGAGCGCGCGATCACTGCCGAGGCGCTGCCGGCGACGGACACGACCGGCGGCTCTCGGAGCCCGCTCGCGGCGCGGACGTCCTCGAGCGCCTCCGTGCTGCGCTCGAGGCGCAGACGCTCGTCCGGTCCGTCTCCGGAGCGGACCACGTAGCCCTGGCGTGCGGTGCCCTGGAGCCCCGCTTCCTCGACGCGGTAGGTGGCGCCGGCAGAGAGGTCCACTCCGGGGAGCGCGAACTGCATGCGCAGCCACAAGGCCTGGAGGACGCCCTGTGTCACCTCGTCTGCACCAGCGGGTGCGTAGAGCGCGCTCGTCAGGCCGCGCGGGCTCACGTCGGCACCGAGCCGCGCGCCCGTCAGCGCGGTGGTGCAATCGATGGCGCTCGCCCAGGCCGCGACACCGGCGATCTCCCAGGAAGCGCGCTCGCAGGCGAGGACCTCGAAGGTCACGCGGGTGGTGCCGGACGCCTCTCCGCTGCCGTCTCCGGTCACGGCGACGAGCCCGTCGAGCGACAGCACCGAGCGCAGCGTCTCCCCGGAAGCGTTGCCCGGCCCGCCGGTCGCGACCAGCCGTCCTTCGTCGCGGTTCTCGAAGTGGACGCGGTAGACCTGTCGGCGTGCCTCGGGCCAGTGGATCGACTCGGGCGTGTCCAGGAGCGCCGCCGCAGCGGGCTCGGCCGGTCGCTCCCAGCTCGCGCGCATCGCGACCCCGGCCGAGAGCGCGACCAGCACGCCGATCGCGATCGCGACGGCCGAGACCTTCGTACGGGTGCAGCACATGCTAGTCGGCCTCCGCGAGGATCAGGTCGAGCACGGAGATCTGGTACTGATCCTCGAAGAGCGTGTGGTCCATCGAGAAGCCGTTCCAGCGGACGAGGGGCAACTCGGCCTTGAGGCCCCTCCTCCGGCCGAGCTTGGCGAAGAGGCGGATCGAGCCGCTCAGCGTGGTGAGCTCCGCGGAGGTCCCCATCCCGGCGTAGAAGGTCATGTCGAGCGGATCCCGGTCGACCGCGAGCCCCATGTCGAGGTCGGCTCCGACCTGGGCGTCGACGATCGTGACCGCGCCACGCACGCCGACGGAGGCGATCACGCCGTCGATGGCCGCCTCGGCGAAGCCCTCCACCCGGACGTAGGGGCCGAGATTCCCCTCGAGTCGCAGCTCGGGGCAGAGATCGAAGTCCTCCGCGCGCCGCGCCCAGGTATTGAACTTGTCGGCGTAGGCCTGTGCTCGCAGTTGCGCGTCCTCGTCCAGGACTGCGTGCGCCCAGTCGGGAACGGGATCACTCGGAGGGCCCTCGTGCCACCAATTCGGGTCGATCGTGTGCGTTCCGGAGTCGGCGGAGTCGTAGTCCTCGTCGTAGTGGTCGAAGAAGCTGTCCTTCACCGAGATGCGCACACCCACCTTCCCGGCGATTCCGGCGCCGACCGTGATCGGGACCACGCCGATCACGACCGGGATGGGGGGAGTCCGAGGCCCCTCGACGTCGAGGCCGGGACCTTCCTGGGCGAAGTGGATCGCCGTGGTCTCCCCGTGGCTCGCACCATCCCGCTGGAGCCCCTCGAAGAAGGAGCTGCCGAGGTACTCCACGCCAAGGCGCACGCTCGGCGTGTCGGTGCGCACCCAGCCCTGGAACTCGAGCAGCTCGACGGGCTGCTTCAGGACCTTCGCGACGGCGCGGAGGTCGCCGCCCGCCATGACGTCGAAGGCGCAGACGTCCTCCGCGACCTTCGTGTCGTAGCCGAAGGTGTACCCCATCTCGAGGCCGAAGTAGTCGTTGCCCGCGTCCTGCGACCAGCTCTTCAGCGCACCGGGGCGTTGCAGCTCTCCCGTGTCCGGATCGACCAGCTGCTCGATCGATGCCACGGCCTTCTTCGCCCGCTGGATGGCCCGGAGCGTCGTCACCATGCGGGTCAGCTCGGCGAGCTTGTCGTGATAGGCGGGCTTGCGATCGAGACACGAGGCCGTACGCGCCTGGACGAAGCGCAGGCCGGCCGGGGTCATCGTCGTGGGGACCGTGAAGACGCAGCCGGCGGCGATCTCGTGGATCTCTTCCACGACCGCGTGCAGGTTCGGATGCGCAGTGGCAGTCGTCTGTCTCCCGTTCTCGCCGAGGGCGCGGCGGATGTCGTGATCCGCTTCGAGGATCGCGCGCTCCTCGCCGAGGTTGTCGTCGAAGGGGTAGGGCAGCAGCGCGATGCACTCGTCGTACTTGGCCTGCTGCTCCTCGACCGCGTGCGGGATGGCTTCGCCCAGGAACTCGGCCGGCGAGAAGTCGCAGGGCGTCGGCTTGCGGTCCAGGCAGCCGGCCTGCTTGGCTTCCGCGTAGACCGCGATCAGCTCGTCGAGCACGCGGGCGCGTGCGGCGCTCTCGGCCGACAGGGAGCGGTAGGGCTCGGGCTCGGGCGGTGTGAGCTCGAGCGTCGGGACCGCCCCCTGGCCGACCCCGCCGCCGCTCCCGGCGGCCACGATTGCGCTGCCGCCGCAGCAGGTGCCGCCGGGCAGCGCCGCGACGGCGTGGTCGAGCGTGGACGCGCCCGTGTCCAGGCGGGCGCTCAGATCGAGCTCCTCTTCGTCGATCAAGGTCTGGATGTCCCAGCCGCTGCCCTCGAAGTGCACGTCGAGCTCGGCCCACTCCCGGACGAGCTTGTCCTTCTTGCGCTGCAGCTCGTACAGCTCGTCGAGCTCGGCCGCGAACATGCGGGACATCACCTTGCCCTCGGAGAACTCGGTCGGCACGGCGCCCGTGATGCGGGTCCTCTCGTTCTGGTCGCCGCGATCGAGGTACGCGGCCTCGAGGCCGTCCCCGCCGTCTTCGCCGGGCGCGTGGTAGCCGAGCTCCGGGCTGCCACCCCCGCCGCCCGTGTCCAGCTCCCACGTGGGGTCCTCCACCACGGTCGGCGGTCTGCGCTCGACCGTCATGTTGTTCCAGTACTCCTCGTACCAGGCCATGTCCTTCGTGACGCGCTTGTCCCTCGCGTTGCGCACGGCGGTGACGATCCACTTGCCGGCACCGGATTCGTACAGATCGAGCGCGCGGTGCAGGCTGGGCGAACCGGTCACCGCCGACTGTCCCGGGCGCCGGGGTCGCTTCGGGAGGACGACGAAGGCGTTGCGCGGAACGAAGCGCTCGGACGGCAGGACCTGGTTGCCTTCGGCGTCGCGGAAGCCCGTTCCGTCGAGATGCTCCTTGCCGATCGCGGCGTACCCGTTCCCCGTGAACGCCAGCTCGAGGGCGCGCACGGGATCGTGGCGGTCGGCGCCTAGCGCGTACCAGAAGTACCCGAGCTCGGAGTAGGACTGCCATGCGTACTCCTGGCACGAGTCGAAGGAGAGGTGCTGCCCCCAGTACGGCCGGGGGTCAACGGCGGTGATGTGGGTGGCGACACCGGGACCGACCACACGGCCGTCCTCGAACAGGCTGGGTCCGTACGCGAACGAGTTCGCGGGCGACGTGAGCTCACCGGCGAAGTACATGCCGTTGCCGCTCGCCGGCGGGAGGTGGAAGGCGGAGTCGACCACGCCGGAGGGTGCGAGGCTCTTCGCGAAGATCGAGGGACCGGAGCTGTAGCGCTCGAGCTCGGAGCGGAAGAGCGTGGCGCAGGTCCAGTCCTCGTTCGTGCCCTGGAGGAGGCCGCAGGCGGGTCCATCCGGGTCGTCGAGCTCGCCCGCGAGGTAGCCGGGCTGCTGGCACTGCTCGAGCGTGGGGACGGGACAGCCGGCTGCCACCTCCGGCGATGGAATCTCGAACACGGGGTCGAGGGCGGCAGGCTGCGACGCGAGGCTCGCGAGATGGGCCCACATGTCCTGGACGCTTCCGGCCCACGCAGTCTGAGAGGGGAACGACAGGGCCAGGCCGATGATCGGCAATGACAGTAGAGCTCGAAGTCGCATGGCTGCTCTCCCTGGCGGTCGCGCGATCGCGCGCGGATTCGGGGTCTCGATCCGAAACGCGTCGGGCGGCGGCAATTCCGGCAACGGCGGAGGTGGAGGACGCCAACGAGGGGCAAGCCCTGTACCCCGCGGGAAGGCTCCGCGGGGGGGCGCGCGCTCGGGATTCCCCCCAGTCCGCCTACGGTCGCTCCAGGCTGAGATCCCCCGGGGAGTTGTCACTTCGGGGCTCTTGCCTATCCGACTCGTTCAGCGACGAGTCGGTTGTAGGGCAGGGGCACGCCACGGGCGGCGCGGCCGAGCA
>CAYTZH010000090.1:0-7839 GCA_964442285.1 uncultured Spirochaetales bacterium
CCGGCTCCGGACTCCGAAGAGTCCCTGGACGAAGAAAGCCCCGACCCGCTAACTGCGGACCGGGGCTTCGAAAACCTGGAGCACGAGACCGGATTCGAACCGGCGACCCCCACGTTGGCAACGTGGCGCTCTACCAGCTGAGCTACTCGTGCTCGGGACCCGGCAGGGTACGTCGGCCCACCGCAGCGTCAAGCGGCGGACCGGGTCGACCCCCCCCTGGGGGTAGCGTCTGGAGCCCCTCGCGTCCTGCGCGGATTTCGCCCAGTCGCCGGCTGCTGCCCCGCGGCGTAGGCTGGCCGGGTTCCGTTCCCGCGCCCCGGGAGGCCAGCCCGATGCCCGAACACCACCCCCTCGACGTCCCGCCGCTGCCGGACGACGCCCTCCCCGACCCCGAGCACGCCCTGCCCCGCCCCGTGCTCGACGACCTCAGCGCCCGCGGCTTCACGCGCCGGGGCCTCCTGCGGGTGATGGGCCTGCTCACGGCCGGGGCCTCCCTGCCCTTCGCCTCGGAGTCCGCCCTCGCGCAGCTCTCGAGCCTGGGGGGCCGTCTTCCCGAGGGCGCGGTGAAGATCAACGCCAACGAGTTTCCGCTGGGCCCGTCCCCGGCCGCGCTCGATGCGCTGCTCGCCGTGGCGAAGCGGGGCAACCGCTACCAGTACCCCGAGACCTTCGACCTGGTCGCCGCCCTGGCCCGCAGCGAGGGCGTGCCCGAGGACCACTTCGCCGTCTACCCGGGCTCGAGCATCGCGCTCCACCACGCGGTGATCGCGTTCACGTCGCCCCGACGCGCGCTGGTGACGGTCGACCCGGGCTACGAGGCGGCCGCCCGCGCGGCCGAGTTCATCGGCGCGCCGGTGGTGCGGGTGCCCCTGCGGCCCGACGGCAGCCACGACGTGAAGGCCATGCTCGCGGCCGCGAAGGCGCGGCCCACGGGCCTCCTCTACGTGTGCAGCCCCAACAACCCCACGGGCACGGTGACCTCCCGGGACGACGTGGCCTGGCTGCTGGCCAACCAGCCCGCGGGCACGGCGATGCTCCTCGACGAGGCCTACATCCACTTCTGCGACGAGCCCCCGGGCGCCGACCTCGTGGCCGCGGCGAAGGAGGTGGTGGTCCTGCGCACCTTCTCGAAGATCTACGGGATGGCGGGGCTGCGGGCGGGCTTCGCCATGGCCCGGCCCGACCTGCTCCAGCGGGTGGCCAGCTACAAGGCCGGCGCCATGCCGGCCACGGCCATGGCCGCGGCCCGGGCCATGCTGGAGGACCCGCAGCTCGTGCCCGAGCGCAAGGCCTCGAACCGGAAGCGCCGCGAGGACCTCTTCCGCTTCCTCGACCGGCACCGCTTCGGCTACACCCCGTCGGTGAGCTCGAAGGTGATGGTGGATGCCGGGATGCCGACGAGGGCGGTGATCGAGAAGATGGCCGCGAAGGGGGTCCACATCGGGCGGCCCTGGCCCGTCTGGCCCACCCACGTCCGCATCTCCCTCGGCAGCGAGCCGGACATGGCCCGCTTCCAGGCGTCGTTCCTCGAGGTCACGCGGAGCTAGAGCTTGCGGACGCGCTCGCGATTCTCGGCGACGTCCTTCGTGGCATTGCGGGTGTCGTAGACCCGCAGGCTCTTGTCCACGACCCGCTGCCAGTCGACGCCCCGGTGGTGGGTGAGGATCGCGACGAGATCCGCCCGGGCGAGCTCTTCGTCGGTGAGGTCGACGCTCTTCAGGTGGCGCCCGTCGAGCTCGAACTCGGCCACGTGGGGGTCGTGGTAGACCACGTCGGCGCCCTTCTCGAGCAGCAGCCGGATGACGTCCAGGGCCGGCGACTCGCGCATGTCCGAGACGTCGGGCTTGTAGGCGACGCCGAGGATCAGCACCCGCGAGCCGTTCACGGCGAGGCGATCCTCGTTCAGCATGTCGGCGACGCAGGTGGCCACGTGCTCGGGCATGGCGCTGTTGATCTCGGTGGCCACGTCGATGAAGCGCGCCTGGAAGTTCAGGGTCTTGAGCTTCCAGGCGAGGTACGTGGGGTCCACCGGGATGCAGTGCCCGCCGAGGCCGGGGCCCGGCAGGAACTTCATGAAGCCGTAGGGCTTGGTGGACGCCGCCTCGATCACCTCCCAGACGTCGAGGTCGAGGCGGTCGCACATGAGCGCCACCTCGTTGGCCAGGCCGATGTTGATGGCCCGGAAGGTGTTCTCGAGGAGCTTCACCATCTCCGCCGCCTGGGAGCTCGACACGGGCACCACCCGGTCGAAGACCGTGGCGAACACCTTGGCCGCGAGCTCGGTGCAGAGCGGCGTCTCGCCGCCCACCACCTTCGGCACCTCGCGCACCGCGAAGTCGCGGTTCGCCGGATCGATGCGCTCCGGCGCGAAGGCCATGGCGAAGTCCTCGCCGAGCTTGAGGCCCGTCTCCTCGAGGAGCGGCACGAAGAGCTCGTGGGTCGTGCCCGGGTAGGTCGTGC
Source organism: uncultured Spirochaetales bacterium (assembly GCA_964442285.1). Lineage (GTDB taxonomy): Bacteria > Myxococcota_A > UBA9160 > UBA9160 > JAFDET01 > CAYTZH01. The sequence goes on from CAYTZH010000090.1 coordinate 2,461, forward strand.
TCCCGAGGATGACGAGCTGCCCCGAGCGCAGGCGCCGGGCGATGCCGTCGACCGCCGCCACCAGGTGGGAGACGTCCGGGTCCTTGCTGCGGGTGAGCGGCGTGGGCACGCAGATGTTCAGGACGTCGAGGGCGGAGAAGCGCACGGTGTCGGTGGTGGCCTCGAGCTTGCCCGAGTCGACCGCCTGGCGGACCTGCTCGGACGGAACGTCCTCGATGTAGGAGCGACCCTCGTTGATCGTCCGCACCTTGTCGGCGTTCAGGTCGACGCCGGTCACCCGGAAGCCGGCCTTGGCGAACTCGAGCGCCAGGGGCAGGCCCACGTAGCCCAGGCCGATCACGCCGATGCGGGCCTCCCGCGAGTCGATCCGGTCCTTCAGCTCTTCCAGTCGCGTTCGCGTCTGCGTCACGATTGCGCTCCCGCCTCACCGTCTTCCGGGTCGTTGCCACCCGCCTGCCGGTGGAAGTAGTCGACGAAGTATCGGTATCCCGACCAGAGGGTGAGTGCCGTCGCCACGCCCAGGAGTGACAGTCCCATGGCATGGGCCGGCAGGCCCAGGGTCGGATCCGGAAACAGGAGGGCCCCGATGGCCACGTTCTGGATGAAGGTCTTGGCCTTGCCGCCGGGCCTGGCCGCCATCACGTGGCCCTCGGCCGAGGCCAGGCCCCGCAGGCCGGTCACCGCCAGCTCCCGCCCGACGATCACCACCACCATCCAGGCCAGGCCGGCGGGGATGCGTCCGATGGAGACCAGCACGATCAGGGCGCTGGAGACCAGCAGCTTGTCCACCAGGGGGTCGAGGAGCTTGCCGATGCGCGTGACCTGCTGGCCCCGGCGGGCCAGCCAGCCGTCCAGCAGGTCCGAGAGGGCCGCCACGACGAAGACCCAGGCGATCACCCGGCTGCCCGCGGGCCCGCTGAAGGCCGGCAGGAGCAGCAGCACCGGGATGGCTGCGGTGCGCAGCATCGTGATGGTGTTGGGCCCGTTCCAGAACCGCTCGCGGCGCGGCCGGCCGGCCTTCTCCCGGGAGCCGACTCCGGCACGGGGCGCAGCGGGTGCGCGGATGGACGCCGCCTCAAGGCGCGAAGTCGACATCGTAGCGGCGATAATAGGTCAGAACGCGCTCCACGTACTGCCGCGTCTCCCGGTACGGCGGAACCCCCCGATGGCGGTCCACCGCCCTCGGACCGGCGTTGTAGGCGGCCAGGGCCCGGCTGTAGTCGCCGTAGCGTCGGATCATCCGACTCAGGTAGAGGGTTCCCCCGCGCACGTTCTCCTCGGCCCGGAAGGCGTTGCGCACGCCCACCTCGCGGGCGGTGGCCGGCATGAGCTGCATCAGCCCCTGGGCCCCCTTGGGCGAAACCGCCCGGGGGTCGAAGTTCGATTCCGCCGCGATCACCGCCTTCACCAGGGCCGGAGGCAGCCCCCGGGCCTCGGCCTGCCGGCGGATCAGCGCGTCGAAGCGATCGGTCACCCGGGGCCGCCAGGTCTCGGGGCCCCCCAGGTGGCGGACGGCCACGTAGCGGCGGTCGTTGGGGATGTTCGTGTAGTGGATGACCCCCCGCTCGTCGACGTACGAGTAGAGGGTGTCGCCGGCGGCGCCGCCGAGCGGAAGGCCCGCGCCGAGCCCGAGCGCCAGCCAGGCCGCAGCGTTCAGAACGCCGTGTCGGAGCTGCATGCTGCCCCCGCTGGGATAGACTGATCGGCCCGGCTCGGCCGAGCTTGACCCCGCGGGGAAACCGAGTGAACCACCGCCCGATCGACGACCGACGCGACTTCGACTTCCTGGTGCTGGGCAGCGGCCTGGCCGGTCTCTTCTTCGCCTTGCGCGTGGCGGAGGTGGGGCGGGTCGGGGTGGTCACCAAGAAGCGGGCCGCCGACTCCGCCACGAACTGGGCCCAGGGCGGCATCGCCGCGGTGACCTCGCCCGAGGACTCGGTCGAGGCCCACGTGCGCGACACCCTGGGCGCCGGCGCCGGGCTCTGCCACGAGGACGTGGTGCAGCTCGTGGTCGAGCGCGGGCCCGCCCTGGTGGCAGAGCTGCTCCAGCTCGGCGTCGACTTCGACCGACGCCCCGCGGCGAGCAGCGACGAGACCGGCGAGTTCGACCTGGGCCGCGAGGGGGGCCACACCAAGCGGCGCGTCCTGCACCACGCGGATACCACCGGCGCCGAGATCGAGCGGGTGCTGCTCGACCACGTCCACCGCCACCCGAACATCCGGCTCCACGAGGAGCACTGCGCCGTCGACCTGGTGACGTCGCGCAAGCTCGGCCTGGCCGGCGCGAACCGCTGCCTCGGCGCCTACGTGCTGCATCCGGACCGCTCGGTGCACCGCTACCACGCGCCCGTGACGCTGCTGGCGACCGGCGGCGCCGGGAAGGTCTACCTCTACACGTCCAATCCCGACATCGCCTCGGGCGACGGGATCGCCATGGCCTACCGGGCCGGCGCCACCCTCGCGAACATGGAGTTCTTCCAGTTCCACCCCACCTGTCTCTTCCACCCGGAGGCGAAGTCCTTCCTCATCACCGAGGCGGTCCGGGGCGAGGGCGGGGTGCTGCGGCGCGCCAGCGGCGTCGCCTTCATGAAGGACTACCACCCCATGGCCGACCTGGCGCCCCGGGACGTGGTGGCCCGGGCCATCGACACCGAGCTCAAGCGCACGGGCGACGACTGCGTCCTGCTCGACATCAGCCACGAGGACCCGGCCTTCGTGCGCAAGCGCTTCCCCAACATCGCGGAGACCTGCCTGCGCTTCGGCATCGACCCCACCCGCGAGCCGATCCCGGTGGTCCCTGCCGCCCACTACCTGTGCGGCGGCGTCCGCACCGACCTCACCGGCGAGACCGACATCCAGAACCTGTTCGCCGCGGGCGAGGTGTCCTGCACCGGGCTCCACGGCGCCAACCGCCTGGCGTCGAACTCGCTGCTGGAGAGCCTCGTGTTCGCCGACGCCGCCGCCCGGGCGGCCCTCCAACGCTTCGAGGGCGGCCACCGGATCGAGGTCGTGCCGCCCTGGGAGGAGGGCGAGGCCGAGGAGCCGTCGGAGGCGGTGGTCATCACCCAGAACTGGGACGAGATCCGCCGCTTCATGTGGAACTACGTGGGCATCGTGCGCAGCGACAAGCGCCTGGCCCGCGCCCGCCGACGCATGGAGGTGTTGCGAGAGGAGATCCTCGAGTACTACTGGAACTTCAAGCTCACCCCCGACCTGGTGGAGCTGCGCAACCTCGCGGTCGTGGCCGAGCTGGTGATCGAGTGCGCCAGCCGCCGCAAGGAGAGCCGCGGCCTGCACTACACCCTGGACCATCCGGAGACCGACGACGCCGGCTGGAAGCGGGACACCCTGATCCACCGGGAGCTCTAGCGGCTCCCCGCCGACCCCCTCACCCGGGCCCCCCGAGGCCGATGACGCGCTGCGACGCGGCGCGTCTTGACTCGGCGCCCACCGCGCGGTTCTCTGAAGGGTCGTGCGCGCGCCCACCGCACCGGTCCCGCCGCCCGCCGCGGCCGCTTCGACGGCCGGCGCTGGGGTGCGCCCGGGGGCCTGGCTGCTGGCCTGGGCCTGGGCCCTGCTGGCGGGCTGCGCCTTCCACACCCCGGACCAGCCGCTGAGCGTGGGCGCGCCGCCGGGCGCCTACGATCCCAAGGCCGAGACCGAGCCGCCCGCCGGGCGCAACCTCGAGCGCATGGTGGAGCGGCGCCTCTCGGACGCGCGGATCTTCCGCTCCCAGGGGCGCCTGGAGGCGGCCGAGCGGGCCCTGCGCCGGGCGCTCGAGCTGGATCCCCGCTCGGCGGAGGCGCACCGGCTGCTGACCCGGGTGCTCGAGGACCAGGGACGCCTCGACGAGGCCGCTCGCCACCGGGCACGGGCCAAGCTGATGGAGCCCCCGCCGCCGCCGCTCGCCGAGACCTCCTTGCCCGTCGACGGCCGCGGCCTGGTGGTCGTGCTCAGCTCCCCGGACCCCGATGCGGCCCGCAGTCGCGAGGTCTCGGAGCGCCTGCCCGATCCCGCCCTCGCCCTCCCGGTGCTGAGCGGCCGGGTGCAGACCCGTCTCCCCGCCGCGGCGCTCGTCGAGACGCCGGTGAGCTCCGTCGCGGACGGCCGGGCACGCCTCGAGCAGCATCGGGCCCGCGCCGCGCTGGCGGTCCACGTCTCCCGCGCCTACTGCGGCTCATCGGCCAAGGACGGGGACTTCGGGGTGGTCTGGCTGGAGGTGGCGAGCGCGTCGCCCGCCGGGCTGGCGTCGCCGCGGCGCACCGTGCGCCACGTCCTGAGCGATCCGCCCCGCTCCCGCGAGGCGTGCCTGGCCCTGGCCCTGGCGCGGGCCCTGGAGGAGGCGCTCGAGGACTCGGGAGTAGGGCACACCCTGGCCGCGTCGCAGGGGAGCGGCTGGCCCTCCCCGGCCGTGCGCGCCCTCTTCCCGGAGATCGGCGTCCAGCTCGCGGCCCACGTCGAGCGGGGCCGCGCCCGGCTGGCAACCGGTCGGGTCGACGCCGCGGTCGAGGACTTCCGCCGGGCCGTGGCCCTGGATCCCGACGACCTCGACGCCCGGGCCTACCTGCGGGAGGCCGAGGAGACCCAGGCCATGGCCCGGGCCCTCGGCCCGGCGCCCTCCGCCGAGCGCGGCGCGGCGGGCGGGAGCGCACTGCCCTTCTCGCTCTCCGAGGGACAGCGGACCATCGCCGAGTCGCTGCTGAGCGACGAGCAGCGGCGGCGGAAGCGGCTGCTGGCCGCCATTGCCATCAGCGAGGGGAACGAGCCGCCGCCGTCGGCGGTCGACGCCCTGCGGCCCGTGCGGCTCGAGCCGCCCCCCGCCCCGGGCCCGCGCCTGGCGAAGGAGCGCAGCCAGGCGGACGTCGAGGCGCGCGCCCTGTTCACCGAGGACGGCCAGATCCTCACCACCTACTACTTCTCGCTCGGCGGCGACCGGCCGCTGCTGCGGGAGGAGGACACCGACCGCGACGGCCGCCCCGACCGCTGGATCGGCTACCGCAACGACCGCCGCAGCGACCTCTGGGAGGACCGGGTGGGCGCCGGCGGCCCGGACGTCCACGTCCGCTTCGACCCCATCGAGCGCGTGGAGCGAATCGAGATCGACGCGAACGAGGACGGCCGCAGCGACCGGGTCTTCCAGTACGAGCAGGGCCGCCTCGCCCGCGACTCCCGGGACACCGACGGCGACGCCGTCCTGGATCGCTTCGACACCTTCGACGCCGAGGGCCACGTGGAGGTCCGCGAGGAGGACCTGAACGGCGACGGCGAGATCGACATCCGCAGCCGCTACCGCGGCGGCAAGCTCGTCAGCCGCGAGGTCACCGACCCCGCGCTGGTCGAGAGCCTGATCCGGCCGTAGGGAAAAGCTTTTCCCACACT
>CAYTZH010000091.1:0-7381 GCA_964442285.1 uncultured Spirochaetales bacterium
CCGCGAGGGCGGACGCACCGTCGGCGCCGGCGTCGTCGCCGAGATCATCGAGTAGTCATTCCGAAACGGAGTCTAGGCGCGTAGCACAATTGGTAGTGCACCGGTCTCCAAAACCGGGGGTTGGGGGTTCGAGTCCCTCCGCGCCTGCCAACGGTTGCCAAAGGATGAGATGAGCGCGATGAGCGCAACCAGCAAGACGGCAGCGGGCAAAGCGACGGAGCGGACGGGAGCGACGGCGAATCCCGTGGAGATGATCCGGAGGTCGCGGCAGTACCTCGGCGAGGTCCGCAACGAGTTCAGCAAGGTCACCTGGCCGTCCCAGAAGGAGTACGTCGGAGGGACCGTCGGCGTGCTGGTGGTGGTCGCGGTGATGACGATCGTCCTGGGCGTGATCGACTTCGCGCTGAACCAGGTGATGCGGCTGGTGATCCCCTGAGGCGGGAGGACGGATGACGACGGAAATCGAGACGCCGACGAGCGATCCCGCACAGCCCGCCGCCGACACGGAGGAGGGTCGGGAGACCGCCGCCGCGGAGCCGACGACCGAGGCCGGGACCCCCGGCGAGGCGGAGGCCCAGGCGGGAGCGTCCGAGGAGGCGTCGGCCGGGGAGCAGGCGGGAGCGTCCGAGGAGGCGTCGGCCGAGGTCGGGCCCAAGGACGACTCCAAGAAGTGGTACATCGTCCACACCTACTCGGGGCACGAGGCCAAGGCCAAGCAGGCCCTGCTCGATCGCGCCAAGGCGCTGGGGCACGCGGACGATTTCGACGAGGTGCTGATCCCCGAGGAGACGGTGGTCGAGATCGCCAAGGGCGGCGAGAAGAAGACCTCGAAGCGGAAGTTCTTCCCGGGCTACATCCTGGTGCGGATGAACCTGGACGACGAGACGTGGCACATCGTCCGCGACACGCCGAAGATCACCGGCTTCGTGGGCGGCGGCACCAATCCCCCGACGATCTCCGACGAGGAGGTCGCACGGATGACCCAGCAGATCCGCGAGGGGGCGGCCAAGCCGAAGCCGCGGATCCGCTTCGAGGAAGGCGAGAACATCCGGGTCACCAGCGGTCCCTTCGCCAACTTCCAGGGCATCGTGGACGAGGTGCGGCCGGACAAGGAGAAGGTCCGGGTCATGGTGCAGGTCTTCGGACGCGCCACCCCGGTGGAAGTCGACTACACGCAGCTCGAGAAGGCGTAGGCAGTGGCGAAGAAGGTCGTAGCGATGGTGAAGCTCCAGTGCCCGGCCGGGGCGGCGAATCCCTCGCCCCCGGTGGGGCCGGCCCTGGGCCAGCACGGCGTGAACATCATGGAGTTCTGCAAGGCGTTCAACGCGCGGACCCAGGATCAGCAGGGGATGATCATCCCGGCGATCATCACGGTGTACGCCGACCGCTCCTTCACGTTCGAGCTGAAGACGCCCCCGGCGGCGGTCCTGCTCAAGAAGGCGGCCAAGGTCCAGAAGGGCTCCGGCGAGCCCCACAAGACCAAGGTGGGCCAGGTGACGAAGGCGCAGGTGCGGGAGATCGCGCAGATCAAGAAGCCGGACCTCAATGCCCACGACGAGGAGATGGCCATGCGCATCGTCGAGGGGACGGCCCGCTCCATGGGTCTCGACGTGGTGGAGGGCTGAGCATGGGCAAGCCGAGCAAGCGCTTCCGCCAGGCCTCGGAGGGCCTGGATCCGGATCGCCTCTACCCGCTCGAGGAGGCGGTGTCGCTCCTGAAGGCCGCCCCCGGCGCGAAGTTCGACGAGAGCGTGGAGATGGCCCTCAACCTGGGGGTCGATCCGCGCCACGCCGACCAGATGGTGCGCGGTGCGATCGTGCTGCCCCACGGCGTGGGCAAGAGCGTGCGCGTGGTCGTCTTCGCCAAGGGCGACAAGGAGAAGGAGGCACGGGACGCCGGCGCCGACGTGGTGGGCGCGGAGGAGCTGGCCAAGAAGATCCAGGACGAGAACTGGCTCGAGTTCGACCGCGCCATCGCCACGCCCGACATGATGGGCGTGGTCGGGCGGCTGGGCCGCGTGCTCGGTCCCCGCGGCCTGATGCCCAACCCGAAGCTCGGCACCGTGACCATGAACGTGGGCCAGGCGGTGCAGGAGCAGAAGGCGGGCAAGGTCGAGTACCGGGTCGACAAGGCCGGAATCGTCCACGTGGCCGTGGGCAGGAAATCGTTCGAGGCCGAGAAGCTCGTGGAGAACGCCGCGGCCATGCTGGACGCGATCCTCAAGGCCAAGCCGGCGGCGAGCAAGGGCACCTACCTCAAGAAGGTGTCCATCTCGACCACCATGGGTCCGGGGATCCGCGTGGATCCGGGCAGCGCGCCGTCGAGCGCGGCGGCCGCGTAGGGGAAACGGGAATGCTGACGCGGGCAGAGAAGGAAGAGCAGGTCGCGGACCTGTCGGAGCGCTTCGGCCGGGCGAAGAGCGTCTTCGTCGCCGACTACCGCGGCGTGACGGTCGACCAGGTGAACGTGCTGCGTTCCAAGCTGCGGGCCGACGGCTCCCAGGACTACGAGTACCGGGTCACCAAGAACACGCTGCTGCGGCGGGCTGCCGAGAACGCCGGCGTCGGGGTGCTCGGCGAGCACTTCAAGGGTCCCACCGCGGTGGCGCTCAGCTACGGCGACCCGGTGAACCTGGCGAAGATCCTCGTGGACTTCGCCAAGGAGAACCAGGCCTTCGAGATCCAGGGGGGCGTCCTCGAGGGCGTGGCCCTCGGCGCCGAGGAGGTGGCCACCCTGGCCACGCTGCCGTCCCTGGACGAGCTGCGCGGCAAGCTCGTCGGCCTGCTCCAGGCGCCCGCGCAGAAGCTGGCCATGCTGATGTCGGCACCGGCCGGTCAGCTGGCGCGGGTGGTGGACGCCCGGCGCGCCCAGCTCGACGAATCCGGGGACGCCGGCTGATCCGGCTCCCGTCGACTGCAATCGAACCGCGAGTTCAAGGGAAAGGAAGACTCTCATGGCGGACCTGAACGCAATCGTCGACCAGCTTTCGACCCTCACGGTCATGGAAGCGGCCGAGCTCTCGAAGCTCCTCGAGGAGAAGTGGGGCGTCTCCGCGGCGGCGCCCGTCGCCGTGGCGGCCGTCGGTGCCGCGCCGGGCGGCGAGGCGGCGGCGGCCGAGGAGAAGGACGAGTTCGACGTCGTCCTCCTCTCGGCGGGCGACAAGAAGATCCAGGTGATCAAGGAGGTCCGCGCGATCACCGGCCTGGGTCTCAAGGAGGCGAAGGAGCTCGTCGAGGGCGCGCCCAAGCCGATCAAGGAGGGCGTTCCGAAGGACGAGGCCGCCCAGCTCAAGGAGAAGATCGAGGGCGCGGGCGGTCAGGTCGACATCAAGTAGACCGACCGTCGTCTCCTGCAGGGCGCACCCAGGACGGGTGCGCCCTGACGCAGTCCTGTTCGCGCGTGAATCCCAGCCGGAGGGCGAAAACCAGCCGTGACCGAGATCCTCTTCTCCGAGAACGCACCGCGACTCCGCCGATCGTTCGCCAAGATTCCCCCGATCCTCGACATCCCGAACCTCATCGAGATCCAGAAGCAGTCCTTCGAGCGCTTCCTGCAGCTCCACGTGGAGCCCGAGAAGCGCGAGAACGTGGGACTGCAGGAAGTCTTCAACTCGGTCTTTCCGATCAAGGACTTCAACGACACCGCCTCGCTGGAGTTCGTGAGCTACTCCCTCGAGGAGCCGAAGTACGACGTCCAGGAGTGCCTGCAGCGGGGCATGACCTACGCGGCCCCCTTCAAGGTCACCATCCGGCTCGTGGCCTGGGACTCCTCCGAGGGCGGCGCCCAGTCGATCCGCGACGTGAAGGAGCAGGAGGTCTACTTCGGCGAGATCCCGGTCATGACCGAGACCGGCACGTTCATCATCAACGGCACCGAGCGGGTGATCGTCTCCCAGCTCCACCGTTCGCCGGGCATCTTCTATGACTCCACCACGTCCTCGACGGTCAGCGCGGCCGGCCGCAAGATCTACTCCTGCCGGATCATCCCGTACCGCGGCTCCTGGCTGGACATCGAGTTCGACCACAAGGACCTGATCTACGTCCGCATCGACCGGCGCCGGAAGATCCTCGCCACCGTGCTCCTGAAGGCGCTCGGCTACACCGACGAGGAGCTCCTGTCGGACTTCTACCAGGCGGAGACCATCCGCTTCGACGGCCGCAAGATCGAGAAGCGCGTGGTTCCGTCGCTGCTGGAAGGACAGCGCTGCACCAAGGAGGTCCGCGACGAGGCGGGCAACGTCCTGGTGAAGAAGGACCGCAAGTTCACCCGGGCGGCGGTCCGCAAGATCGGCGAGGCCGGGATCGAGTGGATCCAGGTGGGCATCGAGGACCTCGTCCGCGAGGACGCCGTCAAGCGGGTGATCCCCAGGGACATGGTCGACGAGGGCACCGGCGAGGTGATCGCCGAGTGCAACGAGGAGCTCACCCAGCAGCACCTGGAGGAGTTCCGGAACCGGAGCATCGAGGAGTTCGAGCTCCTGTACCTGGACCCGCTCACGACCGGCACCGCCGTGCGCGACACGCTGCTCCAGGACAAGACCGTCACCCAGGAAGAGGCGATCATCGACATCTACCGGAGGCTGCGCCCCGGGGATCCGCCCACCCTCGACACTGCCACCAACGTCTTCAACAACCTGTTCTTCAACCCGGAGCGCTACGACCTGTCGCGGGTCGGACGCCTGAAGCTCAACCACAAGCTCGCCTTCCAGGCGGAGGAGCGGGTGCCGTTCTATCCCACGGGCGTGAACGGCCCGCGGGAGGAGGTCGCCCTCTCCGAGCTCCCGACCCTGCGCCGCGAGGACATCCTCGCCGCCGTGCGGTACCTGGCCGAGCTCAAGAACGGTTCGGACCCGGACAAGCGCGTCGACGACATCGACCACCTGGGCAACCGCCGGGTGCGGGTCGTGGGGGAGCTGCTCCAGAACCAGTACCGGATCGGGCTGGTCCGGATGGAGCGCGCGATCAAGGAGCGGATGTCGCTCCAGGAGATCGAGACCCTCATGCCCCACGACCTGATCAACTCCAAGCCCGTTTCGGCGGTCATCAAGGAGTTCTTCGGGTCGAGCCAGCTCTCCCAGTTCATGGACCAGACCAACCCGCTGTCGGCCGTCACCCACAAGCGGCGGCTGTCGGCGCTCGGGCCCGGCGGTCTGACGCGGGAGCGCGCGGGTTTCGAGGTCCGCGACGTCCACACGACCCACTACGGTCGGATCTGCCCCATCGAGACGCCGGAAGGGCCGAATATCGGCCTCATCGCGTCGCTCTCGACCTTCGCGCGGGTGAACGACTACGGCTTCATCGAGACGCCGTACCGGGTCGTCCAGGAGGGCCGGGTCACCGCGGAGGTCAAGTACCTCTCCGCCCTCGAGGAGGAGCGCCTCGCCATCGCCCAGGCCAACGCCCTGGTGGCCGAAGACGGCGGCTTCGAGAACGACGTGGTCAGCTGCCGGAAGACCGGCGAGTTCGTGATGCTCGACAAGGGCGAGGTCCAGATGATGGACGTCTCGCCCAACCAGCTCGTGTCGGTCGCGGCGGGTCTGATCCCGTTCCTCGAGAACGACGACGCCAACCGCGCCCTCATGGGCTCGAACATGCAGCGCCAGGCGGTGCCCCTCATGCGCACCGAGGCGCCCCTGGTCGGGACCGGCATGGAGGCCGTGGTGGCCCGCGACTCGGGCGTGACGGTCGTGGCCAAGCGCGACGGCGAGGTGGTGTCGGTGGACGCGGCCCGCATCGTGATCAAGCCGGACGAGGACGAGGGCGGTACCGGCTCCAACGTCGACATCATCAATCTGATCAAGTACCAGCGCTCCAACCAGAACACCTGTATCAACCAGAAGCCGATCGTCAGCCCGGGCGACCGGGTGCGACGGGGCCAGGTGATCGCCGACGGCCCCGCCACGGAGATGGGCGAGCTGGCCCTCGGGCGCAACGTGCTCGTCGCCTTCATGCCGTGGGGTGGGTACAACTTCGAGGACTCCATCCTGATCTCCGAGCGCGTCGTGAAGGAGGACATCTTCACGTCGGTGCACATCGAGGAGTTCGAGTGTGTGGCCCGCGACACGAAGCTCGGCAAGGAGGAGATCACCCGGGACATTCCCAACGTGGGTGAGGAGGCCCTGAAGGACCTGGACGAGTCCGGCATCGTCCGCATCGGCGCCGAAGTCAGCCCCGACGACATCCTGGTGGGCAAGATCACGCCGAAGGGCGAGACCCAGCTCTCCCCCGAGGAGCGCCTGCTCCGGGCGATCTTCGGCGAGAAGGCCGGCGACGTCCGCGACACCTCCCTGCGGGTACCGCCGGGCGTGTCCGGCACGGTGATCGGGGCCCAGGTCTTCTCCCGCCGCGGTGTGGAGAAGGACGAGCGGGCCCGGGCCATCGAAGAGGCCGAGGTGGAGCGGCTGCGGAAGGACCAGGAGGACGAGACCCGCATCGTCCGCGACAGCGCCCTGAAGAAGGTCCGGGAGCTGCTGGTGGGCAAGAAGGCCGCCAACCGCATGGCCGACGAGCGCAAGAAGGAGGAGTGGCTCGGCGCCGGCGACACGATCAGCGCCGAGTCGCTTGACGCGATCCCGCGCCGCAAATGGCGCGAGGTCCAGGTCACCGACGAGCGCACCCAGGAGACCCTGGACCGGATCTACGTCCAGATGGAGGAGCAGGCCGGCGTCATCAAGACGGTCTTCGACGAGAAGATCGGCCGCCTCCGCAAGGGCGACGAGCTGCCGCCCGGCGTCTTCAAGATGGTCAAGGTCTACGTCGCAATCAAGCGCAAGCTCTCGGTGGGCGACAAGATGGCCGGTCGCCACGGCAACAAGGGCGTCATCTCGCGGATCCTGCCCGAGGAGGACATGCCCTACACCTCGGACGGAACGCCCGTGGACGTGGTGCTCAATCCGCTGGGCGTGCCTTCGCGCATGAACATCGGCCAGATCCTGGAGACGCACCTGGGCTGGGCGGCCCGGGGTATGGGCGAGCAGATCGGCCGCCTGGTGGAGGCCCGCTCGGACGTCGACGGGCTGCGCACGAAGCTGAAGGAGATCTACACCTCGCCGCAGATCGACCGTCTGCTCGACGGCGCCGCCGACGAGACGATCTTCAAGCTGTCCCGCACCGTCAGCAAGGGCATCCACATGGCCACGGCCGTGTTCGACGGCGCCAAGGAGAACGAGATCAAGGACGAGCTGTCCCGGGCGGGCCTGCCCGAGGCCGGCCAGACTGTCCTCTTCGACGGCCGCAGCGGGGAGCCGTTCGACACGGACGTCACCGTCGGCATCCTGTACATGCTGAAGCTCCACCACCTGGCCGACGACAAGATCCACGCCCGCTCCATCGGGCCCTACAGCCTGGTCACCCAGCAGCCCCTGGGCGGCAAGGCCCAGTTC
>CAYTZH010000092.1:0-7238 GCA_964442285.1 uncultured Spirochaetales bacterium
CCCAGGCCGGCACCACGATGACGGCCGACGGCGTCGATCTCGTCGATGAAGATGATGCAGGGGGCATTCTTCTTGCCCTGCAGGAAGAGGTCCCGCACCCGCGAGGCCCCCACGCCCACGAACATCTCCACGAAGTCCGAGCCCGAGATGGAGAAGAACGGGACGCCCGCCTCGCCGGCCACGGCCCGGGCCAGCAGGGTCTTGCCGGTTCCCGGGGGACCGACCAGCAGCACGCCCTTGGGGATGCGGCCACCAAGCCGGGTGAACTTCTTGGGATCGCGCAGGAAGGCGATGATCTCCTCGAGCTCGTACTTGGACTCCTCCACGCCGGCCACGTCCTCGAACGTGATGCGGGTGGTGTTCTCGTTGAGGAGCCGCGCCCGGGACTTGCCGAAGCTCATGGCCTTCCCTCCGCCAGCCTGCATCTGGCGGATGAAGAACACCCACAGGCCGATCAAGAGCAGGAAGGGGAACCAGTAGATGAACAGGGTCTGCCAGAACGGCGATTCCCGAGCGGGCTCGGCGGCGATCTGGACATCCTTTTGACGCAGCGCGTCGAGAAGCTTCTCGCCCGCGAATGGCGGCGCGTAGGTCGCGAAGTCCGAGCTGTCGGTGAGCTTGCCGGTGATGTGGCCCTCGCCCTCGATCGTGACCCGCTCGATCTGCCCGTCCTGGAGCTTCGCCAGGAACTCGCTGTAGCCGATGGGTGTCGGGGCGGTCTGGCTCTGGCGCAGCATGGTGGCGAGAACGAGGATCATGAGCAGGATCACGACCCAGAGCGCCATATTCTTGTAGAATTGCTGGTTCATCGACCTTCCAGCTTAGCACGCGAGAGGCAGATGCCCGCGCGGCTGCGGGTCAGCTGCAGCCCGCCAGGCAGCTCGAGCCGGGCGCCCCCGCGCCCCTCCTTCAGGAACGCCACCACCCGCTCCACGTGGATCCGGCTGACCAGCCGGCCCGCCCCGCACAGGTGCAGGGCGCGTCGCGCCAGGCGCCGGGCCAGGGCCTCGGGCAGGTCGGCGAAGTCCACGGCATCGATACGCAGCCCGTCTCCGTCCGCCAGGAAGCGCCAGCGCGCCTCCTGCTCCACCAGGGCCGCGCGCCACGCCTCCTCCTCCTGCTGTGCTTCGGCCAGATCGCCCAGCGCCCTGAGCAATCGCGGATTGAAGTCGGCCTCCAGCTCGCGCAGGAGCGCCCGGACCCGCGTTCGCAGATAGCTCGGATCCCGGTTGGACGGATCCTCGCGCCAGGCAATGTGCCGCTCCCGGGCGCAGGCCTCGATCTCGCGACGCCCGACCCGCAGCAGGGGTCGGATCAGCCGCCGGTCTGCCGAGGAGATGGGAATCCCCCCCATCCCCTCCGGGCTCGTGCCCCGGAGCAGACGCTGGAGCAGGGTCTCCGCCTGGTCGTCTGCCGTATGGGCCGTCGCGATCCGCGCCGCGCCGGCCGCGTCGGCCATGGCGTACAGGGCGTCGTACCGCAGGCGCCGCGCGGCCTCCTGGAGGGTGGGCCGCTCCAGGCTGCTGCGGCCCGCGCGCAGGGCGCCCGGGTCCACCCGCCGCACCGCGAAGCCGCAGCCCAGGCGGGCCGCCGTCTCCGCCACGAAGGCCTCGTCGGCGTCGGCCTCGGCACCGCGGAGCCCGTGGTTCACATGCCCCGCGACCACATCGAGGCCGAGCCCGCGAGCCAGGTGCAGGAGGACGGTGGAGTCGACGCCGCCGGAGCAGGCCACCAGCAGCCGGCCGCCGCGGGCCCCGAGCGCCTTCTCCACCGCGGACTCGAGGGCGGAGCGGCGGCGCAAGGCGCGACCTCAGGCGCGGACCGCGCTCGCGGTCCCGAGCACGACGCGGGTGCCGTCGTCCTTCTCGACCCAGACGTCGCAGTGGACCCGCGTGAGCGTGCCCTCGGGCTCCTCCTCGCGGATCCGGGCGTAGGCGGTCACGGTCTCGTCCACCCAGAGCACGTTGGTGAGCTTCACGGACATGCGCCCGCCCGCGAGCCAGCCCTCGCCGAAGTGGTCGCCCATCACCTGGGAGACGAAGCAGGTGGACATCATCCCCTGCACCACGATGTTCGGAAAGCCGAGCTGCCGCGCCGCCTCGCGGTCGGTGTGGTAGTTCTTGCCGGGCCCCGAGAACATCCAGCAGCGACGCGCGTCGATGGTCTTCTTCGCCGGCGGGAGATCCGGGCCGGTCGCGGTGGGAAACGGCGGCCGCGGCGCCTTGCGCGCCGCGGTGCCCTCGTCGACGACGAACCCGCCGTCGCCCGCGCCCTGCGCCTGCTCCCTCTCCTGCTTCGGCGGCAGGAAGGACTGGTGGGTGCGGCCGCGCACCAGCAGCCGGCCGCCGGCGGCGTCGACCACGTCGGTCTCGTTCACCACGTAGTCGCGGCCGCGCTTGTGGTAGCGCTCGACAATGGTGGAGCGGGTGACGACCTTCGAGCCCACACGGATGGGGGCGAAGAGAAACCAGTCCTGCTGGGCGTGCAGGTTCCCGAAGAGGTTCTTCAGGTACCACTCGCCGAGGAAGTGGTAGCACTCGGAGTGGAAGAGCAGCGGCGGCGCCAGCTCCGCCTGGAGCGGGTGGCGGTCGTCGAGGGCCTCGGCGTAGAAGTCCACCAGCCCCCGCGTCACCTCGTACGCGTTGGACCCGCAGTGTCGCCCGACGCTGGCCGGCTCGCCCTTCAGGTTCACGAGCGATGTTCTAGCATCTGCGCGCCTTGGAGTCCCGGGCCCACAACGCCGCCAGCTGGCTCGTGCGGCACGCCGTCTCGCGCCCCGCCCACCCTGCCGTGGTGGACGCCGAGCGCACCCTCTCCTACCCCGAGCTCGACGCCCGCTGCGCCCGGCTGGCCGGCCTGCTGACCCGGGCAGGTGTCGAGCCCGGCGAGCGGGTGGCGGTGCTGCTGCGGAACGGCTCGCCCTATCTGGAGTCCTTCTTCGCGGCGGCACGGCTGGGCGCCCTGCTGGTTCCGGTGAACAACCGCCTGGCCCCGCCGGAGATCGCCCGCCAGCTCCGGGACTGCACCCCCAGGGTCCTGATCCACGAAGCCGATCTCGGGGACGGCGTCGAGGCGGCCCTGGGCGAGCTGGCGGTGGCGCCCCGGCTCGTCCTCCCGGCCGACCGCTACGAGGCCGCGCTGGCGGAGGCCGTGCCCCACCGCGACGTGCTGCCCGTCGCCCCGGATGCGCCCGTGCAGATCCTCTACACCTCCGGCACCACGGGCTCGCCCAAGGGCGCCCTGCTGCCCCAGCGCAAGGTCCTGTTCAACAGCCTCAACGCCCAGCTCTTCTTCGGCCTGAGCGCCGCGGACCGGGTGCTGGTGATCGTGCCCCTGTTCCACTCCTTCGGCCTGAACATCCTCTCCCTGCCCGTGCTCTACGCCGGGGGCCAGGTGGTCCTGCAGCCCCGCTTCGACCCCGCCGCCACCTGGGACGCCGTGGACGCCCACGGCATCACCTTCTTCGGGGCCGTCCCCACCATGTTCCAAGCGCTCTTCGACGCCCTCCCGGCCGGACGCCGTCCCGCCTCGCTCCGCTTCCTCTTCACGGCGGGCGCGGCCATCCCGGTGGAGCTGATCCGGGCCTACGAGGACGGGGGCCTGGTGCTGAAGCAGGGATTCGGCCAGACCGAGACGTCCATCCTGTGCTGCCTCGACGCCCGTGACGCCCTGCGCAAGGCCGGCAGCGTCGGCCGGCCCGTCTTCCACGCCGAGGTCCGCATCGTCGAGATCCATGCCGACGCGGATCCGGTCTCGCGCTGGCGCGACGTGGCGCCGGGCGAGACCGGCGAGATCGTGGTGCGGGGACCGATCACGATGCTCGGCTACTGGAAGCGCCCGGAGGCCACCGCCGAGACCCTGCGCGAGGGCTGGCTGCGCACCGGCGACCTCGCCCAGCGCGACGACGAGGGCTTCGTCCGCCTCGTGGGCCGGGCGCGCGACCTCTACATCTCCGGGGGCGAGAACGTCTACCCGGCCGAAGTGGAGGCGATCTACGCCGGCCATCCCGACGTGTGCGAGGCCGCCGTGGTCGGCGTGGCCGATCCGCGCTGGGGCGAGGCGGGCTGCGCCTACCTGGCGCTGCGGGCGGGGGCGGCGCGCGACGCCGACGCGCTGCGGCGCTGGGGCCGCGAGCGTCTCGCCCGCTTCAAGGTCCCCCGCGACTTCGTCTTCGTCGACGCCCTTCCCCGGACCATCACCGGGAAGGTCCAGAAGCATCGTCTCGGGGAGATCGAGCCCGGATAGGAAAGCTGACTCTGCGTCAGCTCGTGTGCCGGGAAGCGCCGCAAGCCCCTGTGCTCTCCCTCGCCCAAGCTTCGATTGACTTCCCCGGCCGGTCCCTTTAGAAGCAGTGGAACCATTGGGGAGACCACAATGCGCTTCCGCTCCGTCGCTGCCGCCCTCTCGGTCCTCGTCCTGGCCCTCGTTCTGACGTCCTGTCAGAAGCCGGCCAACATCGTCATCGACACCCCCGTGCACGGCACCTTCTCGACCGCCGCCCAGGTCACGGTGAACGGCCGGGTGTTGAACGTCAACAACCCGGCGGTCAACGCCGCGGTCACGCTGAACGGCGCCGCCGTGACCGTCCAGGCCGACGGAAGCTGGTCGACCGTGGTGAGCCTCGACAGCAATATCGTCTTCAACCCGCTCCTCGCCGAGCTCACGGTCCTCACCAACGGCCGGACCGTCCGCGCGCGCCACGTCGTGATCGCGGGGCCGTCGGTGGCGGACGGCGCCCTCTCCATGGACAGCGTGGCCCTGCGCCTGAACGACAGCGGCCTCGATGCGGTCGAGCCCCTGGTCTCGAGCCTGGTCAACCTGGACATCGCCTCGCTGCTGCCGGTGGGAACCCAGGTCATCAACGACTTCTGCGCCATCGACGGGGGCTTCGTGGGCTGCCTCGGCTCGGTGGACGTCAACATCGCCAACCCGCCGCCCTCGTTCTCGGGCTTCGGCCTCGACGTCGACTCCATGGTGAACTTCGCCGCCGGCGACGTGGTCGTGAACGACATCCGCGTCGACACCCAGATCAACGGCTCGGGCCTGGCGCCGAGCTGCGGCCTGCGGGTCACCGCCGCCTCGGTCACCATCGCGGGCGACTACTCCCTCTCGCCCGACGGCGTCGATCCCACGCAGATCGACGTGAACCTGAACGGCGCGCCGGGCCTGAGCTTCACCTCCTTCAACTACCAGTTCACCAGCGGCCTGTGCGACTTCCCGCTGATCGGCGACCTCATCGACCTGATCATCGGCAGCCAGATCCAGCCGGCGGTGACCAACGGCCTGCGGGACTTCCTGGCCGATCCCGACGGCGGCGGGCCCGTGGACGCCCCGATCGCGGAGGGCATCGAGGTCGCCCTCGCCGACATCAGCATCGCCGGACCCATCGGCGACAGCCTGGGCGTCACCCTGAACGCGCCGCTGTTCGCGGTGCTGGAGGACCAGGAGGGCCTCACGCTGGGGAGCGACTCGTCCTTCGTGGCCACCGTCGGCACCGGACCCGGCGAGTGCCAGGCCCCGGCCGGCGCGCCGGACTTCACCAGGTCCTACGAGCCCGCGGCGGCCTTCCCGGACTTCGCCTTCTGCGCCGGTGGCTCCAACCCCGGCGCCGCCTGCACGAGCGACGCCCAGTGCACCGGCGGCGGCGTCTGCCGGGCCCGGACGCCCGGCGGCCTCGACTACGGCCTCGGCATCTGCGTCTCGAGCGCCGCCTTCAACCAGCTGCTCAAGTCCCAGGTGGAGTGCGGCCTGCTGCTCGCCACCCTCACCGAGCTCGACCTCGGCGCCGGGCCCAGCCCGATCACGGCGGGCCTGCTGGCGCTCTTCCTGCCCGAGTTCAGCAGCTTCGACCCCGCCACGCCGCTGCGCATCGAGCTCGTGCCCACGCTTGCCCCGGTGGTCACCGGCGAGCTCGGGCCCTCCGGCGAGCTCGCCAGCCTGCGCCTCGGCCAGCTGCTGGTGGAGGTCATCACGGACGAGGGCAACAACACGCCCCTGGCCTCGGTGGCCGCGGACGCGCTCGTCGGTCTGGACTTCGTGTTCGACGACGTGACCGGGTCGATCGTGTTCACCCTGGCCCCGCCCCTGGCCCAGGACCTGACGGTGGCCCTGGTCAACAACAACCTCGGTACCAACCCGGCGGCCGTGGAGGGCCTGCTCCAGGCGCTCCTGCCGGTGGTCTTCCCGGACCTGGCCTCGTCGCTGGGCGAGTTCCCGCTACCGGAGTTCCTGGGGCTGACCCTCCAGGGCGTCGACGTGGGTCGTCAGGGCGAGTTCATGTCGATCTTCGCGGACCTGGTGCCCTGACGAGGGGAATCGCAGCCTGAGGCTGCGCGTCGTCAGCCTGAACGTCTGGGCGCTGCCGCTGGGCCTGTCCCGGGACGTGCCCGGCCGCATGGCCGCCATCGCCCGGGCCCTGGCGTCGCTCGAGACCGACGCGGTGGTGTTCCAGGAGGTCTGGACGCGGCCCGCGCGGGCGACCCTGCTGTCCGGGGCGCGCGCGGCCGGCCTCTCCCACGCCTGGCACAACCCCGCGGCGTTCGGCGGCAGCGGTCTGCTGGCGGTCTCCCGCCTGCCCTTCCGGAGGGCCGCCTTCCACCGCTATCGCCTGGCCGGGATCGCGACCCACGTCCACCGCGGCGACGCCCTGGGCGGCAAGGGCTGGGCCGAGCTCACCCTGGACACCCCCGCCGGCCCGGTGGTGCTGGTCACCACCCACCTCCACGCCCAGTACGCCTCGGACGCCGCCGACGCCTATCGCGGCCATCGCATGGGCCAGGTGGTGGAGCTGGCGGCGGGGCTGCGGCGGATCGAGGCCCCGGTGATCGCGGCAGGCGACTTCAACGTGCGCGAGGGCTCCGAGGGCTACGAGACCCTCCTGGGTCTGGCGGGCCTGGTGGACGCGGCCGCCGCCCTCGACCGCCGCCAGGAGACCGTGCTCCCGAACAACCCGTACCGCGGCTTCGGCCACCAGCCGGGCGAGCGGATCGACTACGTGCTGCTCCGCGACGGCGCGACACGGACGCTGCGCGCCAGCCACTGCGCCGTGGTCCTCGATCGGGTTCCCGGAGGCGGCCCGGTACCGCGCTACTCGGATCATGCGGGCGTGCAGGCGGAGGTCGAGATCGCGGCGCGCGAGGGCCCGGTCCGGCCCCCCCCGGTCGACCCGCGCCACCTGGCGCGGGCCGCGCAGGTGCTCGACGCCGGCGCCGCCGAGGCCCGGGCCCGGGCCGGCCGCA
>CAYTZH010000093.1:0-3012 GCA_964442285.1 uncultured Spirochaetales bacterium
GGTGGCCTGGGCGATGGCGCCCAGGGGCACGTAGCCGTGGCGGTTGAAGAACTCGATGCTGAAGACGGCGTCGAAGCCCGCCGCCTCGGCCCGCACCGCCAGGTCGACGTCGGCCCGGGCCGAGCCCCCGGTGAGGATGAGTCCGCGCTGCATGTGCTCTCCTGTCGCCGCCCCGAGCCGCATCCTAGGCCAATGACGCCGGCGGGCGCGAAGAGCGTGACCGGATCCGTCACGGGAGCAGCGTTGAATACGACTACCCGGGCGCTCCGGCGTCCCCCGCTCCGGCAGGTGCTGACGAAGCCGGGCCGGAGCGCCCGGGACCACCCCCGACGCAAACCCCCCGATGGGTCCGGAGGAGCGAGCATGGGATCGAGGCTTCACGAAACGCGGCACTGTCCGATCTGCACCGCCGCCGAGGTGACCACCGACGAGGTCTTCGACGGCGGGCGCTGGCTGCTGGCGGAGTGCCCGCGCTGTCGCCACCGCTGGACGGAGCAGCTCCCGGCGCCGCCCAGGGTGCGATCGCTGCGGCGGTCGCTGCCCACCGCGGCGGAGGATCGACCGGCGGCCTGAGCCCGCCCCCCGCCGTACCGGGGACGGCCGGCGGCTGATACCGTCGTCGGGTGCGTCTCGTCCTCTACACGGGCAAGGGCGGGGTCGGCAAGACGACCACGGCCGCCGCCACGGCGGTCTGCGCCGCGGCCCGCGGGCGGCGCACGCTGGTGGCCTCGGCGGATGCGGCCCACAGCCTGGGCGACGTGCTGGGCGAGCGCCTCGGCCCGGAGCCCCGTGCGCTGGCCCCGGGGCTCCACGCCGTGGAGGTGGACGCCCGGGCCGAGGCCGAGCGCCACTGGGGAAGCATCCGAGACTGGCTCGTCTCGGTGCTGCGCTACCAGGGCATCGACGAGATCGTCGCCGAGGAGCTGGCCCTGCTCCCCGGCGCCGAGGAGATCACCACCCTGCTCGGGGTGGCCGAGTGGCTGGGGTCGGGCGAGTACGACCTGGTGGTGCTCGACTGCGCACCGACCAGCGCGGCGCTTCGCCTGGTGACGCTGCCCGACGTGGCCCACGGGGCGCTGCGCCTGCTGCTGCGGGTGCAGGGCGCGGTGGCCCGGGTGGTGACGCCGGTGGCGCGGGAGGTCGTGCCTTTCCCGCTCCCCGAGGCGGGCGTGTTCCGGGACGCCGAGCAGCTGCTCTACCGCCGGCTGCGGGAGCTGCACCGCCAGCTCCTGCGCGAGGAGAGCAGCGTCCGGCTGGTGGTGACGCCCGAGCGGATGGTGATCGACGAGGCGCGCCGGGCCTTCACGGAGCTGGCGCTCTTCGAGCTGCACAGCGACGCCGTGGTGCTGAACCGGCTGCTGCCCGACGCGGCGGTGTCCGAGGCCTTCTTCGAGGACTGGGGCCGGCTGCAGGCCGAGCGCCGCCGCGAGGTGGAGGAGCGCTTCGCACCGCTCCCGGTGCTCCCGGCTCCGCTGCAGGACGACGAGGTCGTCGGCCTCGAGCGCCTGCGGGCCCACGGCGAGGGGCTCTTCGCCGAGGTGGAGCCCGACGCGGTGCTCGCCCGGCTGCCGCGGATGCGCGTGGTGCGGGACGGCCCGGGCTACCGCATGGAGCTCCCGCTCCCCGAGGCGCGGGCGGACGATCTGGACGTGGCCAAGCTCGAGGACGAGCTGGTGATCCGCGCCGGGCCGCTCCGGCGCAGCCTGGTGCTGCCACGGCGGCTCGCACCGCTCGATCTCGCGAGCGCCCGCCTCGCCGAGGGCCGACTGGTGGTGCGGTTCTCCGGAGCGGACGGGGCGGACACCGGGGGCGCCGACGCGTGAGGGTCCTGCTCCTCACCGGCAAGGGCGGCGTGGGCAAGACCAGCCTGGCCGCGGCCACGGCCCTCGCGGCGGCGGAGCGGGGTCGGCGGGTCTTCCTGCTCTCGACCGACGCCGCCCACAGCCTCGGCGACGCCTTCGGCCGCCCCATCGGGCCCCAGCCCGTGCCGGTGGCGGAGGGCGTGGTGGCCCAGGAGGTGGGCGTCCTCGACGAGCTGGACCGGGCCTGGTCCGAGATCCAGGGCTGGCTGCGGGAGCTGCTGCGCGAGGGCACCGACGACCTGGTGGCCGAGGAGCTCCTGGTCTTCCCCGGGATGGAGGAGCTGGTCTCCCTGCGGGCGGTGCGTGAGGTGGAGGCCACCGGCGAGTTCGACGTCTGCGTGGTGGACTGCGCGCCCACGGGCGACACCCTGCGCATGCTCCGCTTCCCGGACGCCCTGCGCATCTTCATGGAGAACTTCTGGGACGTGGAGCGCCGGAGCCTGCGCCTGCTGCGGCCCGTGGTGAACCGCGTCGTCAGCGACCTGATCCCGCGCGAGGAGTTCTTCGACGCCTTCGAGCGCCTCTACCGCGAGGTGGAGGACGTGCGCCAGATCCTCCTCGACGGCGACCGCACCTCGGCCCGGCTGGTGGTGAACCCCCAGCGGGTGGTGGTGGAGGAGACGCGACGCTCCTTCGCGTACCTCTCGCTCTACGGCGTCGCCACCGACGCGGTGCTGGTGAACCGGGTGCTGCCGGCCCGGGCCACCGCGGGCTACTTCGCGCGCTGGGCGGAGCGCCAGCGGCGGGAGCTCGCGGAGATCGAGGCCTCGTTCCCGGTGCCCATCCTGCGCGCGCCGCTCCACGCCCGCGAGACGGTGGGCGCCGACGCGCTGCGGGCGCTGGCCGCGGAGCTCTACGGCGACCGCGACCCCGCCGAGGTCTTCACCCGCGCGCGGCCCATCCGCCTCCAGAAGCGGGCCGGGCGCACGGTGCTCGCCATCGACCTGCCGGGCGCCTCCAAGGAGGAGGTGTCGGTCTCGCTCCACGGCGACCGCCTCCACGTGGGCGTGCGCGACGCCCACCGGGTGGTCACCCTGCCGGGGTCGGTGGTGGGCCAGGCCATCGCGGCCGCGCGCCTCGAGCGCGGCGTGCTCCACGTGACCTTCGCCCCGTGAGCGGGTGCTCCCCCGTGGCCTTCGCCCCGTGAGCG
>CAYTZH010000093.1:3112-7236 GCA_964442285.1 uncultured Spirochaetales bacterium
CCTTCGCCCCGTGAGCGGGTGCTCCCCCGTGGCCTTCGCCCCGTGAGCGCGCCCGCTCCTGGCCGGATCGTGAGCCTCGTTCCGAGCCTCACCGAGGCGCTCTTCGCCCTGGGCCTGGGCGAGCGCGTCGTGGGGGTGACCGACTGGTGTGTGCATCCGGCCGAGGCGGTGGCCGCGGTGCCGAAGGTGGGCGGCACCAAGGACACCGACGTGGCGGCCGTGGCCGCCCTGGCCCCGGACCTGGTGATCGCCAACCACGAGGAGAACACCCGGCGCACGGTGGAGAAGCTGCGCGCGCGCGGGCTCGAGGTCTGGGTGACCTATCCGCGCACGGTGCGGGAGGGGGCCGCGCTGCTGGCCGAGCTGGCGGGGCTGGGGGCCGCCCCGGAGGCCCGGAGGCGGGCGGTGGAGCCGGTGCTCGAGGCGGTGGCGGCGGCCGAGGCCGCCCTGCCCGCGCGCCCGACCCCGGTGTTCTGCCCCATCTGGCGGGAGCCGTGGATGGCCGTCGGCGGGGACACCTACGCCCACGACCTGCTCCGGCTGTGCGGCGGCGAGAACGTCTTCGCCGACCGGGGCGACCGCCGCTATCCCCGGGTGACCCTGGCGGAGGTCGAGGCCGCGGCGCCCGAGGTGATCCTGCTGCCCGACGAGCCCTACCGTTTCGGCCCGGAGGACGCGCGCGAGCTGGCGGGACTTGACGTCCCGGCGGCCCGGGCGGGGCGCATCCATCTGATCGACGGCACCTGGGTCACGTGGTACGGTCCGCGCATCCTCCCGGCCCTGGAACACGTGCGCCCCCTCCTCGCACAGCAACCTGGAGATGGGGAAGCGTGAGCATGGTGCGTCCGACAAGCGCCTGGATCGCAGTCATGGTGGCGTCGATCGTCCTCGCCGCCGAGGTTCACGCGGCGAAGGTCGTGGACGTGCGGGTGGGCGTCCACCCGACCTACACCCGGATCGTCTTCGAGCTGGACGCCGAGACCGAGTACCGCATCCGGCGCGCCGAGCTGCCCCGCACCCCGGGCACCGTCACCGAGTTCGAGGTCCAGCTGGACGCCGAAGGCGCCTTCGCCCTGGCGGGGCGCCGCGGGCTCGTGGACAGCATCAGCCTGCGCAAGGTGGACGGGACGTCGGTCGCGCGGATCCGCACGAACGCGGGCGGGGTGAAGGTGGCCGACATGACCCTGGGCGGGCCGCCCCGCATCGTGCTGGACCTGCGCCGCCCGGATCCGGCGAAGCCCGCCGCGACGCCGTCGTCCGGCCCGACCGCGAAGCCGACTGCCGGGGCGAAGCCGACTGCCGGGGCGAAGCCGACTGCCGGGCCCGCCCCTTCCGCGAAGCCACCGGCCCCGAAGCCCGTCGCGGAGGCAACGACGCCGACCTCGAAGCCCACGCCTCCGTCGGCAGACCGCCCGGCGCTGCCCCGGACCGCGACCAAGCCCGGCACGGGAAGCGCGACGAAGCCCGGCGCGACGCGGGGCGAGCCGGTCGCGAAGGCGGACCCGCGTCCGCCGGCGCCGACGGCCGAGGGCCCCCAGGCCGCGGCCCCGGCCCCGCGTCGACCGGCGACACCCAGGCCCGCATCGCCCGCGAAGCCCGATCGCCCGGCACCGGCCGCAACGCCGCCCGTGGCCGAGAGCCCCGCGGCCTCGCTCCTCGACCCGCGCCTCATCGGCACCGTGGCGGGGATCCTCCTGCTCCTGGTCGTATGGCTGTGGCTGATGCGGCGGCGGCGGGCCCAGGCCGAGTCTCCGGTCGTGGATCCCTTCCCGCCCGCGCCCGCGGCGGAGGACGAGGCGATGGCGGCGGCCCCGCTCGACGAGCCGGCCGACGCGGCGCCCGTCGACGAGGCGGAGGCCGGAGCCGCGCCCGCCGACGAGGCCGAGGCCGGGACCGAGGCGCCGGCGGCCGAGACGGCGGTCTACGAGGCAGATCCCGCGGGCTTCGACGTGGACCTCCCGGCCGAGCCGGGCGCGGCCGCGGTGGCCCCGGCCCGGGCCGCGCGGACCGAGCCCCAGGATCCCGAGGTCCTGGCGCGCCGGCTGGCCGATCTGGAGCGGCGCCTGGCCGGCCTCGACGAGGCCCGCGAGCGCGCCGAGCGCCAGCTCGCCTCCCACACCGAGGAGCTCCGGGTGCAGCGATCCGCCATCGCGCGGGCCCAGCGGGTGCTTCGCTCCCTGACCCGCCCCGAGGAAGCGGGGGACCCGGCCTCGACGGATCCCGGACGCGGCCCCAGTCACTGACCGGGTTCCAGCGTCACGGGAACTCCCGTCCTCCCGAGAGCCGCCCTCCGGAGGCCGGCCCAGGCAAAAACCTCCCGGTTTCAGGTCTTGAATCCGGGGGATTAGGATGTTCCCCCAATGTCTCCGCCTTTCCCCCTGGAGGGCCGCCCCTTACAGTCAGAATGAATTTCGAGCCCGGAGCACGGGCGAGCAAGGGGGGGCTGGACATTGGAAACCACGATCCTGCTGGCGGACGACCATCGCATCGTGCGAGAGGGGCTTCGGCGACTGCTGGAAGAGCGAGAGGACTTCCACGTGGTGGGCGAGGCGACCAACGGGGAGGAGGCCGTCGCGAAGGCCGCGTCCGCCCACCCGGACATCGTCCTGATGGACATCTCGATGCCGAAGCTCTCGGGGATCGACGCCACCCGGCGCATCCTCAAGGAGGCGGGCAACGGCACCAAGGTGCTCATCCTGTCGATGCACGACAACCAGAGCTACGTGGAGGAGGTGCTGCGCGCCGGCGCAGCCGGCTACGTGATCAAGGACGCCGCGTCGAGCGACCTGATCCAGGCCATCGACGCCGTGCGCTCGGGCGACTCCTTCCTCTCGCCGGCGATCACCCAGCAGGTCGTGGAGGCCATCGCGCGGCCCGCGGACCGGCCGTCGGTGGCGGCCGCCTCGCTCACCGACCGGGAGCGGGAGGTGCTGACGCTCATCGCGGAGGGGCTCTCCAGCAAGGAGATCGCGGCCCAGCTCGGTGTCTCCCTGAAGACGATCGAGTCCCACCGGGCCAACCTGATGGACAAGCTCGACATCCACAAGGTGTCGGGCCTGGTGCGCTTCGCGATCCGCGCGGGCCTGGTCGCGGCGTAGGCCGGGGCACCTCCCGGCCTGCGTCCCTCGGGGGAGCGAGTTGGCCCGACTTCCTCGCAAGGGTCACCGGGAGGCCGACCGAGAGCGGTGACAGGCAGCCCTCGCTTCGGGCATGATGGGCCTCGGCGGATCCCGAACCGGCGGAGGGCTTCCCGTGCAGAGCGGCCGCAGACGCGGACGGATGGCTTCACCGCGGCGGGGGCTCCTCGCCGGCGCGTTGCTGCTCGGTTGGGTCTCTGCGGCGAACGCGCAGAGCTGGCAGCGCACCTACGACGCGAGCCTCGGCAGCCTGCCGAGTGCCCAGGGGTGGTCGCTCTCGACGGTCGATCCGGCGCCGGACGACAGCCTGGACGAAGGCAACTACCTGGTGTCGCTCGGCGCGCTCACCCAGGGCGACACCGGCGGCGGCAGCACCGACGCCTCGAACATCCAGTACTACGAGATCCCGCTTCCGGGCGTCGATTTCGACCGCGACGCGATCCAGGTCGACCTGCGGCTGAAGATCCTCTCGTCGACCTCCGATCCGCCGCTCCCGGGACCGCCCGAGGCGGGCTTCGAGCTCTTCGTGGAGGACGACGACGGCGAGTTCGTGCGGATCTACTTCGGCGAGACCGGCGTGATGCTCTACGACTTTGCGGTGCCGTCCGCCACCACGCTCGCCGCCTTCGACACCACGGCGGACTTCGCGGACTACCGCCTGCGGATCGACCCGGACGGCGCCTCGCTGGCGGTGAACGGCACCGAGGTGGCGACCCTCGAACGGGATCGCTTCGACCAGTCCTTCCTCTACGTGACGGACCGCGCGGGCTTCGGCGACCTGAGCGGGTTGCACCGCAGCAGCTCCCAGATCGAGTCCGTCGTGGTCTCGCGCTCCACGCCCACCCCGCCGGAGGTCCGCCACTACGAGTCGGACTGGGCCGGCACGGCCAGCGACAGCACGGATAGCAAGACGCTCACGGTTCCGTGCCCCGGCGGCCTGCGCGCCCTCACGGGCGGCGTGGAGACGATCGGAGCGGCGTCGCTCGT
>CAYTZH010000094.1:0-3857 GCA_964442285.1 uncultured Spirochaetales bacterium
AGCGAGGCCTGGATGGCGATCTCGGCGGTCTCCAGGTCGCGGATCTCGCCCACCAGGATCACGTTCGGGTCCTGGCGCAGCACCGAGCGGAGCCCGGCGGCGAAGGTGAGGCCCACCTTGGGGTTGACCTCGATCTGGCCGACGCCCTGGAGCTGGATCTCCACCGGGTCCTCGATGGTGATGATGTTCTTGTCCACGGCGTTGATGCGCGAGAGCGCCGCGTAGAGGGTGGTGGTCTTGCCGCTGCCGGTGGGGCCCGTGACCAGCACGATGCCGTTCGGCCGGGCGATCAGCCTGGACATGGTGGCGAGCTGCACCTCGTTGAAGCCCAGGCGCTCGAGATCCACCATCTCGTTGCTGCGGGGCAGCAGGCGCATCACCACCCGCTCGCCGTGGGTGACCGGCACCGTGGAGACGCGCACGTCGTAGTCGCGTCCGGCGATCTTGAGCCGGATGCGGCCGTCCTGGGGCAGGCGCTTCTCGGCGATGTTGAGCCCGCCCATGATCTTCATGCGCGAGACCACGCTGGCCTGCAGGGCGCGGGGAAGGGGATGCATGGGCTCGTAGAGCATGTCGTCGATGCGGAAGCGCAGGCGGATCTCGCGCTCGAAGGGCTCCAGGTGGATGTCGCTGGCGCGCTCCTTCACGGCCTGCTGCAGCAGCGAGTTCACCAGCCGCACCACCGGGGCGTCGTCGGAGGCCTCGAGGAGGTCCTGGGGCTCCTCGCTGAGGGCGCTGGCCAGGGCGTCCAGGTCCTCGGTGGCGCCCTCCACGAAGTCCGCCGCGGAGGCGGTGGTGCTGCGGTCGTAGGCCTGGTTGATGGCGCCGAGGATCGTGCGCTTGCTGGCCAGCTCCACCTCGACTTCGGCCCCGTCGAAGAGCAGGCGCAGGTCGTCGAGGGGGTCGGTGTCGAAGGGGTCGGCCACGGCGACCCGCACCACGTGCTCCCGGCGCGCCACGGGCAGCAGGCCGTGGCCCTTGGCGAAGCCGATGGGCACCCGCCCGAGCAGCTCCTCGTCGATCGACTCCGGGTCGATCTTGGTGCGGACGGGCAGGGCGAGCTGCTCGGCCAGGGCCTCGATCACCTCGTCCTCGTTCAGGTGTCCCTGGTCCACGAGCACGTCCACCAGGCGCTGTCCGGTCTCGGCCCGCCGCTGCAGGGCGTCCTCCAGCTGCTCGGCCGTGAGCCGGGTGCGCCGCAGCAGGATCTCCTCGAGCTCCACCGGCGCCGGGACGGCGCCGGTCGCGGTCGTGGCGCTGGCGCTCACGGCGCGTCCTCCCCGTCGGCCGGGTCGCCGCCGGCCGTGCGCTCGACCATCACCGCCGGCTCGAGGCCGTGGGCGGCGCCCAGGGTCTCGGCCGTCCGGGCGGCCTCGTCGTAGCTCTCGAAGGGTCCCACCCGCACCTCGAAGATCAGCTTCCCCTGGTCCGCGCTCGTCACGAGCTGGCCCTCGTAGCCGGCGTCGAGCAGCTCGGTGAGGGCCTCGGTGGCGGCCTGGTCGTCGCGGAAGATGCCGGCGACGACCACGTAGCGCAGTGCGGGCTCGCGGGAAGTCTCGGGCTCGGCGGCCGCGCCGTTCTGCTTCTGCTTCTCGATCTCGAGCATGCGCTCGAGGGGATACCTGGCCTCGAGGATGTCGAGCCGGTTGCGGGCGGGGTTGCGGCTCGAGGTCTCTCCCTTGAGAGGCAGCCCGTACTCGTCCAGCTCGGGGGGCTCCTCGTCCTCGTCCCGCTCCAGCGAGGCGCCCACGTTGCGCCGGAACTCCTCCCGCTTGCGGATGGTCTGGAACTCCAGGTCCTCCTTCTTGCGGATGATGTGGGGAGTCAGGAAGACCAGCAGGTTCTGCTTCTGGACCGAGAGGCTGGTGGTCTTGAAGAGCCAGCCGATCAGCGGGATGTCGCCCAGGAAGGGGACCTTGGACACGTTGTCCGAGAACTCGTCGCCGATCAGGCCGCCGATCACGACGGTCTCGCCGTCGCCCACCACCACCGTGTTCTCCACCTTGCGGTTGGAGAGGGCCACGCCCACCTCGTCGGCGTTGAAGCCGGCGATCGCGGACAGGGCGGAGTTCACGGCGGTGATCTCCTGGAAGATCTCGAGCCGCAGGGTGTCGCCCTCGCTGATCTGGGGTGTCACCCGCAGGGTCACGCCGATGTCCCGGCGCTCGATGTTCTGGGAGGTGGCCAGGCTGTCGGTGGCCTGGTCCACGCCGGCGGCCGACTGCACCCGGCTCGTGACGATGGGGATGTTGTCGCCGATCTCGATCTCGGCCTCCTCGTTGTCGGAGGTGAGGATGTGGGGCGCCGAGAGGATGTTGGCGTCGCCGGTGGCGGCCGCGGCGGTGATGATGCCCTGGATGATCGTGCCCCCGCCGGTCCGAATGACCTCGCCCGTGTCCGGGTCGATGACGGTGTTGCCGTCCTCGTCGACCGCGGCCTGGCGCGTGTCGGTGAAGAATTCGGTGATGGTCGGCGCCGCGGCAATCATGCCCAGGGGCCCTCCGGCGAACGCCGGGGCGGCGGCGGCCGCCGCGTCGGTGGCCGACTGGAGGACCAGGCTGCTGCCGGTACCGCCCCCCACCAGCTCGACGATGGCGTTGAAGCCGAGGTCCTGGCTGTCGGTGACGGTGACCTCCATGATCAGGGCCTCGACCAGCACCTGGGGCCGCTCGATGTCGAGCTTCTCGATCACCTCCAGCAGGGTGGCGTAGGCCTCCTTGCTGCCCTGGACGAGGATGGCGTTGGTGGCCACGTCGGCGGTGATGGTCACCGAGTCCGCCAGCTCGGTGATGGCGCCGCGCAGGGCCTGGGCGGTCTGGGCGGCGACCTGGCCCGGTCGGGCGGCGGTCGCGCTGCGGGGCTGCCCCGAGATCAGGGAGTTCAGGGTCTCCGAGAGCTCCTCGGCGTCGGCGTGCTTCAAATAGTAGACGTTGATGCGTCCCTGACCGGTCACGGGCACGTCCAGGCGCGCCACCATGGAGCGGATCTCGTCCAGGCGGCCCCGCGACGCCAGCACGATGAGCGAGTTGGTGCGGCTGTCGGTGATGATCCGGGGCGGCGTCTTGCCGGGGCTGGTGGTGGCCGCCGCCGCTGCGGTGCGCCGGGCCCGGGCCCGGGCCGCCGCCGAGGCCGGCGTGGCGGTGCCCGCCGCCTCCCCGCCGAAGATCTCCACCAGCTGGCTGGCCAGGGTGGCGGCATCGGCGTACTCCACCTGGATCACCGCCAGCTCCTCCCGGTAGGTCTCCACGTCGATGGAGTCGAGGATCGAGAGGATGCGGCGGATGTTCGAGGCCGAGTCCGTGAGGATCATCGTGTTGGTGGGCGCATAGGCCACCATGGAGGCGTCCTTGGAGACCAGGGGCTTCAGCGTGTTGGTGATGTCCTCGGCGTCGATGTACTGCAGGGGCACCAGCCGGGTGATGAAGCGGTCGCGGTTGGGCGGCCGCCGGGTGCTCTCCGAGGTCTCGATGTTCGATTCCTTGGCCTCGCGGATCGGGATCACCTTGAGGGCGCCCCCGGGCCCCTCCACCGTGGTGAAGCCCTTGACCTGCAGCACCGACTCGAACACCGCGTAGGCCTGGTCGAGGGTCATGGGCGAGGGCGACACGATGGTGACGCGGCCCCGGACCCGGTCGTCGTAGATGAAGTTCCTGCCCGTCTGCTTGGCGATGGTCTCGATCACCACCGAGAGCTCGACGTCGTTGAAGTCGAGCTGCACCATCGTGTCCTGCTGGGCGCGCGCGCCCGCCGCCAGCATCAGCCCGGCGACGGCCAGCAGCGCAATCGAGCCGCGGCGGATCAACCTCCCCCTCCTTCCGGTCCCTGCGGTCATGGCTCGTCCGCCTGCGGTCATGGCT
>CAYTZH010000094.1:3957-7230 GCA_964442285.1 uncultured Spirochaetales bacterium
CCTGCGGTCATGGCTCGTCCGCCTGCGGTCATGGCTAGTCCGCGAACTCGTAGGTGAGGGTGCGCTCGGCGCCGTCCGCCCCGCGCACCTTCACCGCCCAGCTGCTCGAGTCCGAGAGCTCGCGCAGCACCTGGGCGCTCTCCTGGGGGTTGGAGATCGAGATGCCGTTGAACTCCATCACCACGTCCCCGCTCGCCAGACCCACCTGCTCGAACAGGCTTCCCGACTGGACGTTCTTCAGCTCCAGGCCCACCATCTCGCCGCCCTCGCGCTTGGGCACGATCTGGGCGCCCTGCATGAGCTGGGCCGGGCTGCGCCGGGCCGCCTCCACGTCATCCCGGTTGAGCTGGAAGCGGTTCTCGTTCAGACGCCGGATGCGGCCCCCGAGGTCGCGGCGGTCGTTGCGGGCCGTGCGCCGGGCGGGCGGGCGGCGGGCCGTGGCCCGGCCGCGCCCGCTCCCGTTGCTCTTCTCGTCCTCCAGGGCCAGCTCCTCGCGCCGGCCCTGGTTCTCGAGGACGATGCGCCGCCGCTGGATGGCGGCCACGCGGGCGCCCTGCACCCGGTCCCCGAGCTGGACCACCTGGTGCTCGCGCTTCTGGAGGTCCTCCACGGCGGCCCAGGAGAGTCGATCCAGGCTCGACGCCGCGGTGCCGAGCAGCCGGAGCGGCAGCTTCGTGGCCGCCAGCTCCTCCTCGTCCTCGACGGGAGGCAGGGCGACGGCCACGGACTTGCTGTTGTCGACTCCGAACAGGTTGCGCTCGACGATCTGCCGGCGCTCGTTCCAGCTCCGCGCGCGGGGCGCCGGCGGCGCGGCGCGCGGGGCCACGGCACGGGCGACGGGGGCGAGCAGCTCCGCCGCGACCAGGTTCAGCGCGGCCGCGATGAGGTAGCAGCAGAGCACGAACAGGGCTCCGTTGGCCGTCCAGATGGCGATTCGATGCATCGCGCCCGCCGCGTGACCGCTCCGGAATCCCGAACGGAGGGGGGGCGGAGCGGAACACCCTCCTCCGGGCCGCACGGCCGTCCACACACCACGGCTGGACGACCGACGAGCCGCTGTCGATTGGGGGGCGACCGTCGACGCGGCAACCCCGGAGAAACCCCCGGAAAACCGCGGAATTCTAGCCCGACTCGCCGACGGGAGCACCCGTGTTGCGCGTCGGCGGACCGGCCCCGGCGTGGCTGCTGCCCCTCGCGAGCGGCTACCCTGCGTGCGAGGGACACCGACCGGGGACCGTCCGTTCCTCCCATCGGCCGGACGCGCGCAGAGGAGAAGCCGCAATCGCCCGTCGCGCCGCGCGCTGGACCCTCTCCCTGCTCCTCCTGCCGCTGCTCTGCGGCGGGGCCTGGCTGCTCTTCGTCCGGCCGCTCGGTCCCGGGTTGATCGAGATCACGGATCCGGCCTCGGATGCGACGGTGCCCCACGCCGCCCTCGAGGTCGTGGTGCGTTTCCCCCACCACGACCGCACCCGCTCCGAGACGTTCCAGGTCCTCCTCAACGGGGCCGACGTGACGCAGAGCTTCGTCGCGGCCGAGAACGGCGCCTACGGGCGGCTCTTCCTGCTGGTCGACGGCGAGAACGTCCTCCGGGTGGCGGTGTTCGGGCGGGCCTGGTGGGGTGGGGAGCGCCTGGTGGAGCACGTCGAGGAGCTCCACTTCACGGTGCGCCGGCCGGTCGACCGTCACTGGGGCTGAAAGCACCCGTCTGGCCCGGCCCCGCCCGATCTCGGATCCCGCGGGGACCCGGCGCTCGTCGCTGGCTTGACAGGGCCGTCTGCGCGCCCAGGTTTCCGCCCGACCGCGTTTTCAGAGAGGAGCACGCACGTCCATGGCAGAAGGCAAGATCATCGGCATCGACCTGGGCACCACCAACTCCGTGGTGGCGGTGATGGAGGGCGGTCAGGCGACCGTGATCACCAACGAGGAGGGCGGCCGCACCACCCCCTCCGTGGTGGGCTTCACCGACGAGGGCGAGCGACCCGTCGGGGCGGTAGCCAAGCGCCAGGCCGTCACGAACCCCGAGCGCACCGTCTACTCCATCAAGCGCTTCATGGGGCGGCGCCTCGGCGAGGTCCCCGAGGAGATCTCCCTCGTGCCGTACAAGGTGGTGGAGGGCAGCGAGGGCATGGCGGCGATCCGCGTGGACGACAAGACGTTCACGCCGCCCGAGGTCTCCGCGATGATCCTCCAGAAGCTCAAGGGCGCGGCGGAGGCCTACCTCGGGCAGCCGGTGGCGGCCGCGGTGATCACCGTGCCGGCCTACTTCAACGACGCCCAGCGCCAGGCCACCAAGGACGCGGGCAAAATCGCGGGCCTCGAGGTCAAGCGCATCATCAACGAGCCCACCGCGGCCGCCCTGGCCTACGGGCTCGACAAGAAGCACGACGAGAAGATCGCCGTCTACGACTTCGGCGGCGGCACCTTCGACATCTCGATCCTGGAGGTGGGCGAGAACGTGGTGGAGGTGAAGTCCACCAACGGCGACACCCACCTGGGCGGCGACAACCTGGACCAGCAGGTGATCACCTACCTGGTATCGGAGTTCAAGAAGGATCAGGGCATCGACCTCTCCCAGGATCCCATGGCCATGCAGCGGCTGCGGGAGGCCGCGGAGAAGGCCAAGATCGAGCTCTCCACGTCTCCCAGCACGGACGTGAACCTGCAGTTCATCACGGCGGACCAGCGCGGGCCGCAGCACCTGAACATCAAGCTCTCCCGGGCGAAGTTCGAGCAGCTCGTGGAGCCCCTGGTGGAGCGGACCCTCGAGCCCTGCCGCCGCGCCCTGGCCGACGCCGGCCTCTCCGCCTCGGACATCGACGAGGTGGTACTGGTGGGCGGCTCGACCCGGGTGCCGCTGGTCCAGGAGAAGGTGAAGCAGCTCTTCGGCAAGGAGCCCAACAAGAGCGTCAACCCGGACGAGGTGGTCGCCGTCGGCGCCGCGATCCAGGGCGGCGTGCTGGCGGGCGAGGTCAAGGACGTGCTGCTGCTGGACGTGACGCCGCTCTCCCTGGGCATCGAGACCCTGGGCGGCGTGATGACCAAGCTCATCGAGCGCAACACCACGATCCCCACCAAGCGCTCCCAGACCTTCTCGACCGCCTCGGACAGCCAGCCCCAGGTGGAGATCCGGGTGCTCCAGGGCGAGCGCGAGATGGCGAACGACAACCGGGAGCTCGGCCGCTTCATCCTGGACGGGATCCCGCCGGCGCCCCGCGGCGTGCCGCAGATCGAGGTCACCTTCGACATCGACGCCAACGGCATCGTCAACGTCTC
>CAYTZH010000095.1:0-4122 GCA_964442285.1 uncultured Spirochaetales bacterium
AGCCTGCGGTTGGTGATGGGCTGGCCCTCGTGGGTCCAGCGGCCGTCCCGGTGCAGGACGAGCCCGAAGGGGCGCAGGGGCGGGGGACCGGGGCTCACGCCTCGCCGAGGCCGGGGCTCACGCCTCCGGGAGCGACTCCGGCTCGAGGGTGCCGTCGGGCTTCACCTTGAACACGCCCACGAAGTCGTAGCGCTTCCAGAGCACCACGCGCTCGACGCCCTCGCCGTGCTC
The DNA here is from genome assembly GCA_964442285.1 of uncultured Spirochaetales bacterium. GTDB lineage: Bacteria > Myxococcota_A > UBA9160 > UBA9160 > JAFDET01 > CAYTZH01. The sequence goes on from CAYTZH010000095.1 coordinate 232, forward strand.
GCCCCGGTAGATCCACTTCTCGTTCCACTTCTGGCCGTGCTCTTCGTGCACCCGTGGATCGTTGACGCTGCCCTCCTGGTCGGTGGGCGCGCCGAGCAGCTTCCAGACCCGTCCCCGCTCGATGGGCGAATCGCTCACCGGTCACACTCTCCGCCGATCATGTTGACGAAGTCGAAGGTGGGGATGATATCGGCGAGCAGGCAGCCCTGGATCATCTGGGGCATGGGCTGGAGATTGATCAGGCTCGGCGGTCGACACCGCACCTTGACGGGCTTGGCCGAGCCGTCGGAGACCAGGTAGAAGCCCAGCTCGCCGTTGGCGGACTCGATGGCGGCGTAGGCCTCGCCGGCGGGGACCATGGGCCCCTCGGTCACCGCCTTGAACTGCTGGATCAGCTCTTCCATGTTGTTGAAGACGCGCCCCTTGGCGGGCCAGCGCACCCGCGGGTCGAGCACGTTCACCGGTCCCGGGCCCAGGGCCTCGAGCTTCGCCAGGCACTGCTCCACGATGCGCAAGCTCTGCTGCATCTCCTCGACGCAGACCAGGTAGCGGTCGTAGTTGTCGCCCACCTCGCCGACGGGGATGTCGAAGTCGAGCTGGTCGTAGACCAGGTAGGGCTGCGACTTGCGCAGGTCGAGGGGGACGCCGGCAGCGCGCAGCAGGGGGCCCGTCACGCCGTAGGCGACGAGCTTCTCCTTCTCGAGCATGCCCGTGTTCTTGAGGCGGTCGATGAAGATGCGGTTGCCGGTGACGACCTTGTCGAAGTCCTCCAGCAGCTCCCGGATCTTCGCGATGTTCTCCCGGCACAGGGCGGGGAACGCCGAGGGCATGTCGTGCTTGACGCCGCCGATGCGCACGAAGTTGCTGGTGACCCGGGCGCCGCAGAGCGACTCGCAAAGGTCCCAGGTGAGCTCGCGCGCCTCGATGCCGTAGAGGAAGGGCGTCATGGCGGCCAGCTCGAGGCAGGCGGCGCCGCAGCGGGTGAGGTGGTCGGCCAGCCGGGCCAGCTCCGCCGACAAGACCCGCAGCCACTGGCAGCGCTCCGGGGTCTCCAGGTCGAGCAGCTTCTCGACGCCCAGGCAGAAGCCCAGGTTGGCCAGGATCGCCGAGTTGTAGTTGAGGCGGTCGGTGTAGGGAATGCACTGGTACCAGGAGCCGCTCTCGCACTCCTTCTCGAAGCCCCGGTGCAGGTACCCCACCTGGATGTCCAGGTCGATCACGCTCTCGCCGTCGAGCTCGATCAGGAACTTCACCGTCCCGTGGGTGGCGGGATGGCTCGGCCCCATGTTGAGGATCTGGTGCTCGGTGTGGAGATCGTCCTCGAAGTCGTCTTCGGGGCCGTCGGGCTCGCGCTCGGTGACGAACTGCGGATTCGACATGGCTAGTTCACCGGGCCCACCAGCGGCTGCCGGCGCTCCTTGGCGTAGTCCTTGCGCAGCGGATGCCCCTCGAACTCCTCGTAGAGGAGGAGCCGGCGCAGGTCCGGGTGGCCGCGAAAACGGATGCCGTAGAGGTCCCAGACCTCCCGCTCGAGCCAGTTGGCGCCGGGCCAGACCTCGATGGCCGTGTCCACCTCGCAGTCGTCCTCGGGGACGCCCACCTTGATACGGACCCGATGGTTCTTCTCCACCGAGTAGAGGTGGTAGACCACCTCGAAGCGCGGCTCGCCGCCCTGCTCCAGGTAGTCGGCGGCGCACAGGTCCGAGAGCATGTCGAAGGCCAGCTCGCGGTCGTCGCGCAGCAGCCGCAGCACCTCCACGGCTCGCTCGCGGGAGACGACGGCGGTGGCGTCGCCGTGCTGGGCGTGGGTGGCGAGGATGGCGTCCGGCAGGGCGTCGAGGAGCCGCCGCAGGGCGGCGGAGCCGTGGTCGTCCATGCCTAGGCGTCTCCCGCAGCGGCCGACGGCCGCTCGATCGGGGCGTCCTCGCGGTCGTACTCCGAGCGCAGGAACTCGAGCCGCCGCTTGAGCAGCGGGTCGGGCACCAGCAGGGCCTCCTTGTCGAAGATCATCGACTCGCGCTCGTAGGCGGCGATCTCCACCTGGCGGCTCATGACGATGGCCTCCTCGGGGCAGGCCTCCTCGCACAGCCCGCAGAACATGCAGCGGGACATGTCGATGTCGAAGATCTCCGGGTAGCGCTCGATGCCGGCCCCCTCGAGCTCGCCCGGGACGATGCTGATGCAGTCCGTGGGACAGGCGAACTCACACAGGCCGCAGGCCACGCACTTGGGCTGGCCGTTGTCGAGCTGCACCAGCACCGGCATGCCGCGGAAGGCGTCCGGGAAGTCGATGCGCTCCTCCGGGTACTGCACCACGAAGTCGGTGCGCTTCCCGGTGATGAAGCCCTTCATGTTGCGGAAGAAGTGGCCCGCCGTGATGGCCAGGCCCTTCACGATCATGGGCAGGTAGAGCCGTTCGAGGAGCCCCAGGTGCTCGTGGCGGCGGACCTTGATGACTTTTCCGGGCATTCCGCGCGGAAATATAGGTCTCGGACGAGGCCCGGGCCAGCGCTCAGGGGCGCCCGCCGCGGGCCGTCACCAGGTACAGGAGCCCCCCCGCCGCCACCGTGAGGAGCCCCAGGCCCGACTCCACCGGTCGGCCCTGGAAGGCCCAGTACATGATCCAGAGCGACATCCCCACGTAGAGGAGCGGCGTCACGGGATAGCCCCAGGTGCGGAAGGGACGCGGGAGGTCCGGCCTCCGGAAGCGCAACACGATCACGCTGGCCACGGCCAGGCTGGAGAAGGCGCTCAGGGTGAACCCCGCGTACTGCTGGATCTGGTCCACCCGGCCCGCCAGGATGATGGCCGTGGTGACCGCGCCCTGGAGCAGCAGCGAGAGGGTCGGCGTGCCGGCGCCGGCCCGGGTGCTCGCCAGGAAGCCCAGGGGCGGGTAGTCGCGGCCGAGCGCGTAGTAGACCCGGGGGCCGGCGATGGTCATGGCCGACGCCGAGGCCAGCAGCGAGACGCCGAGCACCACGGTCGTCGCGCTCACCCCCGGCCCGCCGAAGAGCCCGCGGGAGGCCACCAGGCCCACCTCCACCACGCCCGAGAGCTCCTCCACCGTGGCACCGTAGAAGTAGACCGCGTTGAGGCCCAGGTAGAGGACCATCACGAAGCCCGTGCCCAGGAGCAGGGCCCGGGGCAGGTTGCGCTGCGGCTCCCGGATCTCGCCGCCCAGGTAGGCGGCGGCGTTCCAGCCCGAGTAGCAGAACATCACGAAGATGAGCGAGGTGCCGAAGGCGGCGAAGAGCGCCGGGCCCTCGAGCGCGGCGAAGGCCGGAGCGCTGCGCACCAGCCCGGCCGGGTCGCCCTTCCCCACCGCCGCGGCCGCCAGCAGCAGGCCCACGATGCCCGCCACCTTGGCCAGGGTGATCCAGTCGTTGAAGCCCAGGCCGGCTCGGATGCCGCGGGTGTGGATGGCGACCAGCACCCACACCAGCGCCACGGCGATGGCGTCGCCGGCGGTGAGCCCGCCGATCAGCGCCGGGTCGTCCGCGAGGGCCGGGAAGAAGTGCGAGAGGTAGCGGGCGAAGGCCTTCAGGGCCGAGGCGATGGGCGCGGAGAAGCCGGCCGTGAGCGAGACGATGGCGCTCATGAAGGCGAACGTCCCGCCGAAGGCCTCGCGCAGGTAGACGTACTCGCCGCCCGCCCGCGGCAGCGCGGCCCCCAGCTCGCCGTAGGCCAGGGCGCCGCACAGGGCCAGCAGGCCGCCCACGAGCCAGAGGCCGTAGATGACTCCCGGACTGCCGAGGGCCTCCGCCTGGAAGCCCGTGGTGGTGAAGATCCCGGCGCCGATCATGTTGGCGACGACGATGGCCACCGCCGAGCGGAATCGAACGCTGCGGACGAGCCCGGCGTCTCCGGTCTCCGTGGCTGCCGCTCGTGTCA
>CAYTZH010000095.1:4222-7193 GCA_964442285.1 uncultured Spirochaetales bacterium
TCGTGTCACGCCGTCTCCCGAGCGCTGTATGCTACCCGCCAGCGCCTGGCCCGAGACGTCGGAGCAGGCGTACTGCCAGGCGTTCGGCCCCGGCGAGCCAGTGGGCAGCCCAGTCATCGTCCAGGACGGCGCCGTGAACGGCTAGCCGGTGCGGCCCGACTACGGGCCGGGCCCCCCTGCGCCGGGCGAAGTGAGGGCCTAGCGCTCTGCGGCGGCCAGGCGGTCCGCGTGGTAGGAGCTGCGGACCAGCGGCCCCGAGGCGACGTCGTCGAAGCCCAGGTCGCGCGCCCGGGCGGCCCAGGCGTCGAACTCGGCGGGCGGGACCCAGCGGTCCACCGGCAGGTGCTTCGGCGACGGGCGCATGTACTGGCCCAGGGTCACGAGGCGGATTCCGTGATCCCGCATGTCCCGCAGGCACTGGTCGACCTCCGGATCCGTCTCCCCCAGACCCAGCATGATACCGCTCTTGGTGGGGATCTCCGGCGCCAGCGCGGCCGCGCGCTGCAGGAGTTCCAGGCTGCGCGCGTAGCGGCCCGCCTTGCGCACCGCGCGCTGCAGGCGCTCCACGGTCTCGAGGTTGTGGTTCAGCACGTCCGGGCGGGCGTCGAGGACGACCTGCAGGTCTTCCTCGCGGCCCTTGTAGTCGGGGATCAGCACCTCGACGCCGATGCCGGGGCTGGCCTCGCGCACGGCGCGGACCGCGGCCGCCATGTGGGCGGCGCCGCCGTCCGCGAGGTCGTCCCGGGCCACGGCGGTGATGACGGCGAAGCGCAGGCCCAGGCTGGCCACGGCCTCGGCCACCCGGGCCGGCTCGCCGGCGTCCAGGGCGCCGGGGCGACCGGTAGCGACGTCGCAGAAGCCGCAGGCCCGGGTACAGGTGTTGCCGCCGATCATGAAGGTGGCCGTCCCCCGCGCCCAGCATTCGCCCAGGTTGGGACAGGCGGCGGAGAAGCAGACGGTGTGGAGCTGCCGGTCGACGACCGTGCGCTGAACCTGCTCGAACTCGGGGGTCGTCCGCAGGCGGACCTTGAGCCAGGACGGCTTGGCCTCCTGGGGATGGGTGTGCTGGCTCATGCGAACCTCTGCTGGAAGGCGCCGGCCACGGCGGCGCGGGCGCGCGTCTCCAGGTCGGTCGGACCGAGATCGCCGAGCTCGCGGGCCAGGCTCGTCATCTCCACCCCGTGCAGGCCGCAGGGCACGATGGCGTCGAAGCCACCGAGGTCTGGAGCGACGTTGAGGGCGAAGCCGTGGTAGGTCACCCATCCCCGCAGACCCACGCCGATGCTGGCGAGCTTGCGCGGGGGCTGGCGGTCGGCGACGAATACGCCCGTCATGCCCTCGAGCGTAGCTGGACGGACGCCCAGCGCCGAGATCGCCTCGGAGAGCGCGCCCTCCAGCGTGCGCAGGAAGCGGTGGACGTCGGCCGCGCCGCGGGCCTGCAGATCGGCCACCAGGTAGCCCACCAGCTGACCGGGCCCGTGCCAGGTGACGTCGCCGCCGCGGGCCACCTCGTGCACCTCCACGCCGGCGGCGGACAGGGCGGCGGGCGAGCGCAGCAGGTTCTCGGGCCTGGCGCTGCGGCCCAGGGTCACGACCGGCAGGTGCTCGAGCAGCAGGAGCACGTCGCCCGAGGCCCCCGCGCGCACCGCGTCGACCCGCTCGCGCTGGATCTCCAGGGCTTCGGCGTAGGGCACGCGGCCCAGCCACTCCACGGCGAGGGCACGCGCCGCGGGCGCAACGACGGCCGGCTCAGCCGCCATCGCCCGCGCCGTCGCGCAGCAGCTCCTCGGGGCTCTCGAGCAGGCCCCGCAGCACGTCCAGGAACTGGGCGGCCTTGGCGCCGTCGAGCACCCGGTGGTCGACGCCCAGGCCGAAGGTCATGCGCTTGCCGGGCCGGATGCGGTCGCCCTCCAGCACCGGCACGTCGCGGGTGCGCGAGACCGAGAGCACCGTGGACTGGGGTGGCGTGATGATGGCGTAGAAGGCGTCGACGCCGAACATGCCCAGGTTCGAGATGGTGAAGGTGCCGTCGGCGTAGTCGTCGGGCTCGAGCTTTCGCTCCCGGGCGCGCTGGATGAGCGCGTCGCTGGCCTCGGCCAGCTCTTCCAGGCTCCGGCCGTGGCAGTCCTTGACCACCGGCGCCACCAGCTCGTCGCCCACGGCTACCGCCACGGCCACGTTGATGGGATTGAAGCGGACGATCCGGTCCTCCCGGTAGGTGGCGTTCACGTCCGGGGAGCGCTCCAGGGCCAGGGCCGCGGCCTTCAGGATCATGTGCGTGTAGGTGATCCGGCGCTCCTCGCGCTTCATGCGCGCGCGCAGGGCCTGCAGCGGCTCGGCGTCCACGTCCATCGACACGTAGAAGTGGGGGACGGTCTGTTTGCTCTCCACCATCTGGCGCGTGAGGAACTTGCGCTTCTGGGAGAGCTTGATCTCGTCGCCGTAGAGCTGGGCCTCGCGGCCGGAGCGGCCCTGCTCGCGGGCCTCCACGAAGCTCCGCAGGTCGCGCTTGGTGACGCGTCCGCCGGGGCCGGTGCCCTTCACCTGGGTCAGGTCGATCCTCAGCTCCTCGGCGATGCGCAGGGCCACGGGCGTGGCGGGCACGTCGCCGGCCAGGGCGGGCTCGACGTTCTCCTCCAGGGCCTCGAGGTAGCGCTCCACATCGCCCACCAGGACGGCGCCCTCGGGCCCCGTGCCGGCGATCTCCGAGAGGTCCATGCCCTTCTCCCGGGCCACCAGGCGCGCCCGCGGCGTGGCCCGCACCCGGTCCGGATCGGGGAAGAAGAAGCCCAGCCGCGAGGTGGGCTCGGGCCGCAGCTGCAGGCGCGGGGCGGCGACGGGAGCCGGCGCCGCGGGCGCGGCCACCGGACGCTCTTGCGGAGCCTGCACCGCGGAACTCGCGGTCGGGGCCGCCCCCGCGGCGGGCGCGTCGGCCCCCGCGGCGGGTGCGTCGGCCCCGGCGTCGGCCCTC
>CAYTZH010000096.1:0-6442 GCA_964442285.1 uncultured Spirochaetales bacterium
CCAGGCTTCGAACCTGGGGGTTGGGGGTTCGAGTCCCTCCCGGCGCGCCAGGTTCCAATCATCGTTCCGCTTCGCGAAGGGCTCGCTCGAGGAGGTCGTCGAGACCCAGTCCGCGGGCGTCGGAGTCGAGGCTCTCCAGATCGAGGCGGCCGCGCTGCACCCGCAGAATGCCGACGACGTCGCCCCACTGCCGGTCCGACACCTCTCCCCCCGCTCGATACCGGCTCAGCTTGCGCAGTGCCTGGTCCGCGACGGAGCCCACCCACAGCTCGACCGGCGGGTCGTCGCGGATCCGGACGCGCACGCGTCGCTCGAGCTGGAGACGGTCCAGCGGATCGTCACCGAGTACGAACAGGTCGACCTTCTGCACGCTCTCGAGATGCACGAGGTTGAACGACGCGCCTCGACGGATAGCGTCGGCCGCCGCCTCCTCGCTCACGTAGAACTCCGACGCGAGTGCTCGGACAAGAGGCGTGAGCTGCGCTTCATCGATCCGGATCGCCAAGTCGACGTCGGCGGTGGCCCGGGGCTCTCCGACCAGCGAGCTGGCGAGAGAGCCGCCGAGGACGTAGGGCACGTCGAGCTCGTCGAGTGCCCGCACGACCCGCAAAGTGACGTCGAGCGGGCCGCCGGCCAATCAGCGTCCCTCGCGCTCCGGGTCCCAGCCGAAGGCTTCGATCATGAGCTCGCGATCGATGGTGAGCGCGCCCAGTCGGAGTGCCTGCTCTCGGGGCGAGGCCCCCGGGTAGCGCTGGCGCACACCCGCGAGCGCCAACGTCCGGACGTCCTCGCTCAGGGCCTCGATCCACTCGGCCTTGTGCTGAGGCGAAGCCGCCGCCCACCGGGCGGTCTGGGTGGCCCGGGCTTCCGAGGCAGTGTCGAGCGACAGCGCGTGGGGGTTGGCCATGGCTCGATTCTTGGGCAGCCGGGCGGGCCTCTCCGCTGTGGCCCAATCGTGCCCGGATTCCCGCTCGTTCCCGCATATTCCCGGTCGGAATCACGCAACCATTTGGATCTCCTACGGGTCCGTTCAGGCTTCGAACCTGGGAGGCGGCGGGATCAGTGGCGCGAGCCGCTCGAGGAGCTCGTGGCGCTCCATGAGCACGTGAGTCGTGCCGTCGCGCCAACGCGTCTTCAATCGGTAGGCCAGGCGTCCGTCTCGCAACGCCTCGAGTCGATCGATCGCGATCGGTGGCCGAGCGACGTACCGGCACAAGCGTTCGAGCCGCTTGCGGTCTCGCGCGGGCACTGCGACGTCGGCGTGCAGGCTCATCCCGCCTTCGCGTACGCAGCGGGTCGGAGGCTCCCCGGCGACGTCCTCGTCGATCGGCTCGACCCGGTCGCCGAGCCGTCGCCAACGCTGGCCAGCCTCTGGGCCGGTTGCAATGCGAGACTGGATCGAGGCCGCCATCAACGTCGCGAGCAGGGGGTCGTCTTCCACCGGCCCCGGGAACGGGGCCTCAACCCCTCAGACCGCTGCTTGACATAGCCTCGAGCTATCGGACTTGGAGCCGAAAACCGAGCTTCTTCTTCCTATCCGCCGAAACCCATCCGCGACCCTCGCCACGCTGGTCTCCCAGCCGACAGTTCGAGCCGCGTTCTGCGACGTTTCGGTAGCGACTCGTCGCAATCGGCTCCGGGGCTGACACCGTCTCGCCTCGACCGTCACTTCCTTAAGTGTCACGGCGGTTTCGTGCCGCCTGAACGATCCACCGAAGAAGGAGAGCCTCGATGGCACGCTTCGCGACGGCATTGGCTACCAGCTTGCTCCTGGCAGGGTCCGCGGGAGCGACCGTTCTGTCCGGGCCGATCGTCAATCCGGCGAACGGGAACACCTACTACTTCCTCGACGTGGCACTTTGGCCGAATGCGGAGGCCGAGGCGAACTCTCTCGGCGGGCATCTGGTCACGATCAACGATGCAGACGAGCAGGACTGGGTGTTCGACACCTTCGTCGCAACCATCCCGGCTTCGGCGCCGCGTGACCAGATCTGGATCGGCCTGAACGACGCGTCGCAGGAAGGGACGTTCGTCTGGTCGAGCGGTGAGCCGGTGACCTACACCAACTGGGCGTCCGGGGAGCCGAGCGGTGACGGGGACTTCGTCCTGATGCGGGGCGTTTCCGGGGGCGGCGGCGTGGCGCCTCCGGGTAGCTGGAACGACACGATCAGCTTCAGCGGTGGTGGGATCGGGGAGTTCGGCGTCGTCGAGGTCGTTCCCGAGCCGTCCGCCGGCGTGCTGGCGCTGGCGGGCCTGCTCGGGATCGGGTGCATGGGCCGCCGTCGCGCCGCGGGCAGGTAGGGAGGCACCGCTACGAGCCCTGGCCGGTGTGCGCAGTGTGTCCGCCCAACGCCTCGCGCACCGGTCCCTCGAGGCACCGCGCCACCGCCGCGTTGGCAACGGCCGTGTAGTGGAACCGGTGGAAGCGCTCCTCGGGCCGCACTCGGCTCACGCAGTCCGTCAGGTCGATGTAGTCGAGCCCGGCGGCATCGAGGACCTCCGCCACCCCGTTGGTCGTTCCGGGGGAGCCCCGGCGGGCCGAAGTCCTTCGTGCTCGGGAAGTAGACCAGCAGCGGGATGGCGCCGTTCGCGCGGACGCTCTTCACGAAGGCGCGGTAGATCTCGGCGTTGAGCGCGCTCTTGGTCTCGTTGGAGTGCGCGGGATCGGGTGCCCCGGGAACGGGGCCTCAACCCCTCAGACCGCTGCTTGACATAGCCTCGAGCTATCGGACTTGGACACGAAAGACCCCTTCTTCGGACTATCCGCCAGCAGACGCCTTCGACGGCGGCGGTCCGGGCGGTAGACGCTCATCACCGTACCACCGGCCACGGCGACGAAGCTCCCCTTGAGGCGCAGCAAGAGATTGATCTCCCGCTTGAGTTCGCCCACGCGATGGGCCACGTCACGCGCGGTGAGCGCGAAGCCATCGCCCGTGGACGTGCCGTGCTCCACGATGAGGCCCAGGTCCCGCTCGCGGTAGCCGCGCTGGCGGATCCGCTCCTTTGCGTGACGCGAGATCGCGAAGCTCATCACGCCACCTCCTGGGGGAAGGCGGTCAGGTGCACCACGTCGCCGGCCACCAGGGCGCAGCCGGCCACGCCCTGGCCGTCGAGGCGCACGTCTTCGCCCTCGCCCAGCGACGGGCCGGAGGTGGCCTCGGCGTCGCCGAGCGCCTGTAGGAACTCCTCCGGGGCGTCGAAGCCGCGGGGGGCCGACGACTGCGCCTCCGGCGCCGTGCGCAGGAAGGCCACGTCGACCGCGTCGATGGCGTAGCCGTGCAGCAGCCGCTCGAAGGCGCGGGCGAAGACCTCGGGGCGGCCGATCACCTCCGCGCCGACGATCTCGTCGCCGATCGCGGCCACGAAGCCCACCTGGTGCGGCACCGCGCGGAATGCGCGCGAGATCTCGCGCACGTCGGTGCCGCGGCTGCGGGCGTAGTCCTCGTAGGCCAGGGTCTGGGAGTCGACGCCCGCGTCGCTCAGGCGCTGGCGCACGTCGCCCCACACCTCGAGCTGGTCCGAGCTGAAGCCGGCCATGCCGGCCGCCTTCATGGCGCGGATCTTGTGATGCATCTTGCGGCGCAGGGCGTGGGAGATCACGCGCTCGGCGTCCTCGAAGCGGGCGCCGCGGCGCCGGCCCCAGCGGCCCTCCTCCACGCACGAGACATCGATCACGATCTCGGAGTGACCCGGAACCAGGAAGCTGGCGTTGGCGATGCGGTTCTGCATGGCGCCGCGCAGCTCCTCGCCGAAGAGCACCAGCACCGCGGACCCGCCGCGGTTGCCGACACGGGCGTGAGGCACGCTGCCGCCCTCGCTGACCTCGTCCACGTTCAGGTCGCCCGAGCGCAGGGCGTCGGCGAGGGGAACGTAGGCGGGGCCGGTGGGGGTCGGGGCGTCGGGGCGACGCAGCAGGGGCCAGACGGTGAGGGCCTTGTGGGCCTGACGGGGTGCAAGGGCGACGTGGGCAAGGAGAGCGGCAACGCTGGAGGACTGGGGCTGGGGACGTGCGGTCATGGGTCGGGTTCCCTCCTTTCGACGCGGGAACGGCCGGGGGGTCCGGCGGCGTCCACGCGAAGTGCAAACTGGCGCGCAGGTGTGTCAGCGGCGGTCTTACGCCATGGTTTCGCCCCTCCTCCTGGGCCGGCGCGTGGCTGATCTGGGATTTCGAGCCAGGTTTCGCGTCTTAAAAACGCGATTGGCGTAAAATATACGCCTATAACGCATAAATCAACCCATTTCTCGGGAATATTCTGTTAGGGTCGCCACGTGGCCGACCTAGATCCGCGCGAAGAGGAGCCCCAGGCGGAGGCGCTGGGCCGGGCCATCAAGGTCTACCGGACCGCCCAAGACATCAGCCGCAAGGAGCTGGCCGAGCGGTCGGGGCTGTCGTACTCCTACCTGGCGGAGATCGAGAACGGCGCGAAGTACCCCTCCACCAAGGCGCTGCACCTGATCGCCAAGGGGCTGGGCCTTTCGCCGGCCGAGCTGCTGCAGGCGACCGAGACGCTGCCGCCGCCGGCGGACGAAGCGGAGTCCGTCGAGCCGGAGATGTTCGAGACGCGCTACCAGGCAAACGAAGCGCCGCCGCTGGGCGCCCGGGCGCGGCAACGCGCCTGGTTCCACTCCGAGCTCCCATCGCTGGGGCGGCGGAAACCCGTCAGCGACAGGGTTCAGCTCAAGGAGCTGCTGCTCGAGCTGGAGAGCTGCCTCGCCGAGATGGAGCCCGGCGACCGCGAGCGCGTCCTCGACCTGGCCCGGCGCCTGGCGCACCGCTAGGCAGTAGGCGGACCTGCTACTTGCCGAGCAGGACCGGCGGATTTGGGGCGTACGGGTTGTTCGGGCTGGTGGGGCTGTACTTGCTCCCATAGCGCCCGTACGGGTTGTTGATGCTGTCCGGGCTGTACGGGCTGCCGTAGCGACCGTAGGGGTTGGCCACGGAGTTGGGGTCGTACCGGTTCGAGTTCAGGCGCCCCAGGAACTTCCCGTCCGGCGCGACGATCTTTGGCCCGCCCGTGGTGTACGGGTTGCGCACCCCCTGGGAGCTGTAGGGGCTGCCGTAGCGACCGTACGGGTTGTTGATGGACTTGGGGCTGTACGGACTGCCGTACAGCCCGTAGGGATTCGCCGTGGACTCTGCGTCGTACTTGTTGCCCCCCAGCTTGCCGAGGAACTTGTAGTCGTCGGCCGCGGCGGGGCCGGCCCAGCCGGACAGAGCTACCGCGGCCAGCGCAGCGAGCGCGAAACGGATGCTTCGAAGACGCATGGATCAATCCTCCAAGTCGGTAATCTAACGGATGGCAACGTCAGATCCGGTCACACGGGACGCGGACGCAGAGCAGAGCCGATGATCACCGGGCAGCCGGGCTCCTCCTCCAGAAGCCCACCGTCGGCCGTCTTCTCGGGCGCTTCCGGCTGCGAGCCGGCCGCCTAGGGCAGCAGCACGACGTCGGGCGGGTCGTTCGAGGGCTGTGCCATCACGCGGCCCTCCGGCCGCGCCGCGGGGCGAAGCGGATCGAGATCTTCAGGTCCTCGGCTTTGGTGAAGAGCGCCAGGAACTCGTCGCGGCAGCGGCGGGCCACGGCCACGTCGGCGGTCTGCAGCGAGAAGCGCACGCGTTCCTGCACATGGCCCCGGTGGACCGTGAACGCGACCCACCACAGGCGCCCGTTGCGCCACAGATGGTGGTTGGGGTCCGCGTCCGGCGGGGCCGGGGGGATGTGCTGGATGAACTCGGGCTTGGGCAGGGATCGTTCGATTCGGGACACGGTGCCTCCTCCTTCGAGAAGGCACCCGGAGGGCGCAAGCCTCGCATCAGATGGGATTGCGCCGGACACTTCGTTGCCCCGGCTCCTTGCCGGGACCGCATCTCCCGCCGTCCTGCGACGGGAATGGCACCTTGGGATGTCCACCCAGGTTGCCGGGCCCGCTATCGCGGGCCGCTCCGGATGCCAGTCGGAATCATTGCCTGCTAGTGGGTGTGTCGCAAGTAGGTTCTGTGTCATAGGAGTTCCGAGCTGTCCTCAGGTCGTTCCCTGTCGGCCCAGAAGACGGGCGGAGCCCCGCCTCGAGTGCCGAAGAACATCTCCTCGTGGACGTACGCGGCCACGTGGCACAGGGCGGCCAGCGCGCCCGGCGCCCCGAGCCGATCCGCCTCAGCGCGGCATTCCGCGCACGCCCAGCTGACCCTCAGGCAGCTCTCCGAGCTGGCCGGAATGCGATCGAGGCAGATGGTGCAGAATCGATGCTCGTTCTGATACAGGGCGCGCTCGGCGTCGGTTCGCGAGACGCAGCGCATGCAGAAGGCCTCGCCCCGGCCGGCCCGGGATGAAAGCAGGTGCCCGAGTCCGCGAATCTCCCAGACCTGGCCGCCGCCTACGGTCCGCTCTAGCCGAGGTTCCCCCGGGGATTGGACATAGCGGGAGGTTACCGGACCTCGAAA
>CAYTZH010000097.1:0-5977 GCA_964442285.1 uncultured Spirochaetales bacterium
GGCGGCTACTGGGCCTGGGACCCGGTGGAGAACGCCTCCTTCATGCCCTGGCTCGTGGCCACGGCCTACCTGCACTCGGTGATGATCCAGGAGAAGCGCGACATGCTGCGCACCTGGAACCTGGTGCTCATCGGCCTCACCTACGGGCTCTGTCTGTTCGGCACCTTCCTGACCCGCAGCGGCATCGTCCAGTCGGTCCACGCCTTCGCCCAGACGGCCTGGTTCGGCCGGGTCTTCCTGGCCTACGTGGGCGTGGCCCTGCTGCTCTTCTTCGTGCCCCTGCTCGTCCGGCGACCACAGCTGCGCAGCCCCCACAAGCTCGAGTCCGTGGTGTCCCGCGAGGCGAGCTTCCTGGTGAACAACTGGCTCTTCATCGGGATCCTGTTCGTGGTGATGTTCGGGACGCTCTTCCCGGTGCTCACCGAGTGGCTGCGCGGGACCAAGATCACCGTGGGCCCCCGCTACTTCAACACCGTGAACGCCCCGCTGGCCCTGCTGCTGCTCTTCCTGACGGGCGTCGGACCGCTGGTGGCCTGGCGCCGCGCCTCGTGGCTGAGCCTGCGTCGCCAGTTCGTGTTCCCGGGCGGCGTGGGGCTCGCGACCCTGGCCCTGCTGCTGGTCGTCGTGGGCCCGGAGGCCGGCGTCTACCCGCTGCTGGCCTGGAGCCTCGGAGCCTTCGTGGTCGGCACCGTGGTGCAGGAGTACGCCCGCGCCATCCGCGCCCGGACCCGGGCCGGCGAGAACCCCGTGCAGGCCCTCGCCGCGCTGCTGCGCAAGAACCAGCGCCGCTACGGCGGCTACGTGGTGCACCTGGGCGTGGTGTTCATCCTGGTGGGCGCCGCCGGCGCCGCCTTCAACGAGGAGCGCCTGGAGAACCTGCGGCCCGGCGACCAGGTGGCCATGAACGGCTACACGCTGCGCTACCTCACGGCCCAGTCCATCCCGGAGCAGCACTACGGCGGGGCCGTGGCCCGGGTGGCGCTCTTCGAGGGCGACGAGCCCCTGGCGGTGATGGTGCCCGAGCGGCGGGTCTACTGGCTCGAGCAGCAGCCCACGTCGATCCCGGCCATCCGCTCGACCCTGCGGGAGGACCTGTACGTGCTGCTCACCGCCGTGGAGGCGGACGGCTCGGCCACTCTCAAGGTGCACCGCAATCCGCTGGTCGCCTGGATCTGGCTCGGGGGCTACACGTTCGTGCTGGGCACCGTGCTGGTCATGTGGCCCCATCCCCCGATCGCGCGCCGGCGCCAAGACCTCCCGTGAGGCGCGGGCTCGGCCGCGGCCTGGCCGCGCTGGCGGCGGCGTGGCTCCTCCCGGCACCGGCCGCCGGGCAGCTGCCCGCCGAGCCCGCCGAGCCCGCCGGCCTCGCGGACGTGCCGAGCGGACCGGGTCGGATCGAGGGCCGCCTGGTGCACCCGGCCGGTCCGGAGGCGGCGGCGGACGTCGAAGTGGTCCTCTACGCCATCGGCACCGACGGCAGCCCCGGCCTGCGCCGCGGCCGCAGCGACGCCCTCGGCCGCTTCGCCTTCGAGCAGGTGGCCGTCGAGGGCACCAGCTACCTGCTGGCGGCCCGCTACCGGGGGATCCCCTTCCCCGGCGACCGCCTGGTCTTCGAGCCCGGCCAGCGCTCCCTCGCAGCCACGGTGAACCTCTTCGACCGCACGGCCGACCCCGCCGCGGTGCGGGTCCGCGAGGCCGCGATCCGCATCGAGCGACTCGGCGCGGAGGTCGCCGTCGAGGAGGTCCACACGGTCGACAACACGGCGCCGCAGGTCGTCGTGCGGGACCCGGAGGAGCGCAGCGGCGCCAAGGCCGCGTTCCGCGCCGCGCTCCCCGGCGAGCCGACCCGCTTCGCCCTCCCCTACGCGCTCGAGCCCGAGGGCTTCGAGCGCAAGGGCCGCACGCTGCGTTTCTGGGGCCCCCTCTTCCCCGGCCCCCAGCAGATCTCGTTCAGCTACACCCTGCCGGTCTCCGACGGAGCCGAGACCCTGACCAAGGCGTTCCCCGCCGGTGCCGAGCGCGTCCGGATCCGGGTGGCGTCGGCCGGGCTGGCCCTGGTCGGGCTCGGCCCCGGCGAACCCGAGGAGTACGAAGGGCGCCCCTATGTCGCCTTCGACGCGGGCGCCGTGGCCCCGGGCGACTCCCTCGTCCTGCAGCTCGACGTGGCGCCGACCCGCCACGATCCCGCGGCCCTGTCCGTGCCGGCGGTGCGGGCCTTCCTCGAGATCGACGACGCCGCGCTCTCGGTGAGCGAGGAGCACAACCTCGAGGTCTCCGGCGGGACGCCCCTGGTCGGCGCCGAGGGAGCGCCCCTGCTCCGCATCCCGCTGCCGGAGGGCGCGCGCAACCTGCGCTTCGGTCAGCAGGCGCTGGCCATGGGCGCGACCCTCGAGGAAGGTGTCCTGGCCCTGCGCGGCCCCGTGCCCCCGGGCGCCTCCCGCGTCGAGCTGGCCTATCGGCTCCCCGCCACGCCCGACGCCGCCGAGGGCACGCCGTTCGCGCGCGCGTTCGACCGACCGGTGCCGAGCCTCTCGATCTTCGTGGCCGACACGGGCCTGGCCGTGGAGAGCGAGCGTCTGCACCGGCGCCGGCCCGTGAAGGCGGAGGATCGGCTCTACCTGCATTTCGAGGCCTTCTACGTGGATGCCGACGAGCGGGTCTCGCTCTCGCTGCGGGGCATCTCCCGAGCGGGCCCCCTCGCCCCCGCCGCGCGGGTGGCCTTCGTGGGCGGGGCCGCCCTCGCAGCGGCGCTCTTCCTGGCGCTGCCCCTGCTGCGCTCCGGCCTCCGCGACGTCGAGGCCGTCGAGGCCCCGCGCGCCCGGCGCGAGCGCGAAGCCCTCTACGAGGACATCCGCGACCTCGACCACGACTTCGAGACCGGCAAGGTGGCCGAGGAGGACTACCGCGCCCTGCGCGACGAGCTGCGGCTGCGCGCGGTCGGGCTGCTGCGCGAGGAGCAGCAGACGGGCGAAGCTCCGACGGGCGCGCTCGGGGCCGACTCCGGCGAAGGCGCGGCGGCCGACGCAGACCGCGCGGCGGCCGACGCAGACCGCGCCGCGGCCGCGCCGCCGGCCTGCCCCGACTGCGCGCGGGGGGTTCCGGCCGACGCCCGCTTCTGTCCCCAGTGCGGTACCCCCCTGCACGGGCCCCGCGCTTGAGCGACGCCGCCATCGTCGCCCGGGGCCTCGAGAAGCGCTTCGGAGCGGTGGTGGCCCTGGCCGGCATCGATCTCGAGGTCCCCGCCGGCTCCCTCCTCGGCGTGGTGGGTCCGAACGGCGCGGGCAAGTCCACCCTGCTCCGCCTCCTGGCGGGGCTGGCCCGGCCCACCGCGGGGAGCCTCCGGGTCGGTGCGGCCGACCGCGACCGGCGGCGGGCGCGCGCCGGCGTCGGCTACATCGGGCACCAGACGCTCCTCTATTCCACCCTCACCGCGCGCGAGAACCTGCTGTTCGCGGCGCGGCTCTACGGCCTGCGCGATGCCGGGGGTCGCGTCGACGCCCTGCTCGAGGAGCACGGCCTGGGCCACGCTGCGGAGCGGGCGGCCGGCGGCTTCTCCCGGGGCATGGCCCAGCGGCTGGCGATCGCCCGGGGGCTGGTGCACGACCCCCCCGTGGTGCTCCTCGACGAGCCCTTTGCCGGCCTCGACCGCTCGGCGGCCGGGCGGCTCGCGGCCCTGCTGCGCTCGGTGCGCGACGCGGCCCGGACCGCGGTGCTCGTGACCCACGACCTGGCCCGGGCCGCGGAGCTCGCCGATCGGGTGCTCGTGCTCTGCCGCGGCCGCTGCGTCCACGAGGCGGCGGGCCCGGAGCTCGCCGCCGGGACCCTGGAGCGCGCCTACCTCCGCGCCGTGGAGAGCGCGGCGTGAGCCGACCGGCCGAGAGCGGTCCTTGAACGTCCTGTGGGCCGTGCTCTGGAAGGACCTGACCTCCGAGTGGCGCAGCCGCGACCGGGTCGTGGCCATGGGCATCTTCTCGCTGCTCGTGGTGCTGGTATTCCAGTTCGCCCTGCCCCGGGAGAGCGAGGCGCAGACCCGGGCCCTCGCCCCAGGCCTGCTCTGGATCGCCTACGTGTTCGCGGCGCTGCTGGGCCTGAACCGGGCCTTCGCGATCGAGCTCGAGAACGAGGCCCTCTCGGGCCTGGCCCTCGCCCCGGCCGACCGCGGCTGGATCTACCTGGGCAAGGCCGCGGCGAACGTGCTCCTGCTGGGCGTCGTGCAGGGCGTCACGGCGGTGGTCTTCGCGGCGGTGCTGGGACTGGACTGGACCCCGGTGGCGCTGCCCCTGGCCGGGGTGATCCTGCTGGGCGCCGTGGGACTCTGCTCGGTGGGGACGCTCTTCGGTGCCGTCGCCGTCCGCACCAGCTACCGCGAGGTGATGCTGCCCCTGCTGCTGCTGCCGCTGCTGATGCCCGTGCTCATCGGCGCGGTGGGGGCCACGGCCGCCCTGGTCGCGGATGCGGGCTCCGCCGGCGGGCCGCTGCGGCTGCTGGCCGTGGCCGACGCGGTGTATCTGATAATCTCGTTCATCGTGTTCGAGTACGTGCTCGATGAGTAAGGGGCGCTCGCCGTTGCAGCGCGCCCTGGGCGCGATCCTGCTGGCCATGTGCGCTGTCTACGCCCACGCGGTCTGGCGGGCGCCGATCGACAGCGTCCAGGGCGTCGTGCAGAAGATCCTCTACGTCCACCCGGCCTGCGCCTTCGCGGCCTACCTGGGCTTCCTGCTCACGGCCGTGGGGGGAGCGCTCTACCTGTGGCGCGGGGAGGAGCGCTTCGACCGGCTCGCGGCCGCCTCGGCGGAGGTGGGGGTGGTCTTCTGCACCCTCAACATCGTCACGGGCCCGATCTGGGGCAAGGCGACCTGGGGCCACTGGTGGTCCTGGGACCCGCGCCTGATCGTGACCCTCGTGCTCTGGTTCATCTACCTGGCCTACCTGCTGCTGCGGAACTTCACCGAGGGCGATGCGCGGGTGGCCCGCTTCGCGGCGGTCTACGGGATCGTGGGCCTGCTGGCGGTGCCCCTGAACTACTTCGCGATCGACCTGTTCGGGGAGCGCTCCATCCACCCGGAGAACCTCGAGCAGGGCAGTCTCGGAGCCGGGATGGGCTGGCCCTTCGCCATCGGCGCCGCGACGGCGCTGCTGGCCTTCACCTATCTGCTGCTGGTGCGCATGGAGCTGGCCCGCCTGCGCCTGCGGCTGCTCGAGTGCGTGGCCGACGCCCGGGCGGCGGAGCGCTGAGGCGTGGACAAGGGCGCGAGCTACGCCATCGCGGCCTACGCCCTCGTGGTGGGAGCCCTCGTGGGGTACGCGCTGCATCTGTTCCGGGAGCGGCGGAGCCTCCGCCGCCAGCTCGGCGACGCGGGGGAAGCCCCGGTCGAAACACCCAGCCACGACCCGCAGTAGAATCGCGGTTGACAAGCGCCGGCCGTCGGCGATATAACTCGAAACTGCGCTGTAAGCATCTGCGCTGATTGCGTTTTTTCTTACTCAGGAGAGAGCTCGACCTCAACCCCCCACGGCCCGAGCTGCGCCCCCAGCCCGAAAAGCCGCGTCACTGCGAGCACTTCGATGGGGAAAGCCCGAACGGGCTTGCGGGTCTTCCAGTCGGCGGGTAGTTCGGTTCTCAAATGAGGGCGGCGGGCGGAACCCCGCGGGCGGTCTGCAGGTTTGTTCGCGGTGCAGATCGCGCGCACGGGGGCCGGGCAAGGGACGGATCGGACACGGATCGACGCGGCACGCGGCCCCCGGGCCGGGCGCATGGCATGGGGCTGGCAAGGGAACGGATCCGGGCGGGATCCGCGGGACCGGGAGGCCGGGCCCACGGCCAACTCCGCGAGGCACGCAACGGAGGCGTACCGAGAGAGGATGGCGAGCATGAAGCGCGGCGTTGGCTACTGCGAGAACACCGACTGCGAGGACTACGCCAAGGGCGTCTTCCTCCTGAACCACGGCGACACCTTCTACTGCCCGCGCTGCCGCC
>CAYTZH010000098.1:0-5949 GCA_964442285.1 uncultured Spirochaetales bacterium
GCGTGGACACGATGATGTGGTGCAGCGACTTCCCGCACCACATCACCGACTGGCCCCACTCGCGCTACCTGATCAACTCCATGGCCCAGGGCATCGACGCGGAGAAGCGCAGGAAGATCTTCTGCACCAACGCGGGCGATCTCTACGGCTTCACCCGCTAGGGGCGCCGGGGATCCGAGTGACACGTCGCGCGCTTCGCATCGCGATCGTCGGCGCGGGGCCGGGCGGCCTGTGCATGGGCGTCCGCCTGAAGGAGGCTGGCTTCGAGGACTTCGAGATCCTCGAGCAGGCCGACGGCGTGGGCGGCACCTGGCGGCACAACCGCTACCCCGGCTGCGCTTGCGACGTGCCCTCGGCCCTGTACTCGTTCTCCTTCGAGCCGAATCCGGACTGGTCGCGGCCCTACCCGCCACAGCCCGAGATCCTGGCCTACTTCGAGCGCTGCGCCGAGCAGTACGGCCTGTTCCCGCACTGTCGTTTCGGCGACGCGGTGGTGCGGGCGCGCTGGGACGAGGCGGACGCGGCGTGGACGGTCGAGACGCAGTCCGGTCGGGGCGTCGTGGCCGACGTCCTCGTGAGCGCCCTCGGCATGTTCAACGAGATCGCACTGCCCGACATCCCGGGGCTCGACGACTTCGCGGGCTCGCGCATGCACACCGCGCGCTGGGACGCGAGCCACGACTTCTCGGGCGAGGCCGTGGGCGTGATCGGCAGTGCGGCGAGCGCCGTGCAGCTCGTCCCCGAGCTGGTGAAGCAGGCCAGTCAGGTCCATCTCTTCCAGCGCACGGCGAACTGGGTGGCGCCCAAGGAGGACGAGCCCTACAGCGAGGCTCAGCTCGAGCGCTTCCGCAGCGACCCCGCCGTGGGTCGAGCTCTGCGCGAGCAGATCTTCTCGGGCTTCGGCGGCCCGCTCGCCTTCGACGCGGCGCGCGAGGCGGTGGTGGCGGCCTGCCGCGCCGCCATCGACCAGGTCCGCAACACCGACGTGCGAACGCGCCTCGTGCCCGACCACCCGTGGGGCGCGAAGCGGCCGCTCTTCTCCAACGACTATTTCCCGGCCTTCAACCGCCCGAACCTCGAACTCGTCACCGACCCGATCGAGCGCATCACCGAGACGGGCGTCGTCACGGCCGACGGGCGCGAGCGCCGGCTCGACACGCTCGTCCTGGCTACCGGCTTCCAGACCACGAAGTTCCTTTCGGCCATCGACGTGTGTGGCCGCGGGGGCCGCTCGATCGCCGACGCCTGGAGCGACGGCGCCCAGGCCTACAAGGGCGTGACCACCGCGGGCTTCCCGAACCTCTTCATGCTCTACGGCCCCAACACCAACAGCGACTCGATCCTGATGATGCTCGAGTACCAGGTCGACCACGCGCTGCGGCAGATCCAGCGGATCGCGCGCGAGGGACTCGCCTGGATCGACGTGAAGCCCGAGCCCATGGCCGCCTACAACGACGAGATCCAGCGCGAGCTCGAGAGCATCGAGATGTGGGGTGCGGGCGCGCCCGACTACTATCGCGCGCCGAGCGGCCGCATCGTCACCCAGTGGCCGCGCTCGATGCCGGCGCTCGAAGAGGTGCTGTCGACGCTGGACGAGGACGCCTACGAGAGCGAGCCGGCCCGCTAGCGCCGCCCGCGAGTTCGAGAAGGAGAACGCAGATGGAGATTTCGGGAAAGGCAGCCGTGGTGGTCGGAGGCGCCTCGGGAATGGCGAAGGCCACGGCCGAGATGCTGGTGCGCGAGGGCGCGCAGGTGTCGATCCTCGACCTTCCCTCGTCCAAGGGGGCGGAGGTCGCGAAGGAGATCGGCGGGAGCTTTCACCCGTGCGACGTCACCGATTTCGACGGCACCGAGGCGGCGCTCGGAGCGGCCTGCGACGAGCTCGGCGCGCTCCACTTCGTGTGCAACACCGCCGGCGGCGGAATCGCCAAGCGCACCCTGAGCAAGAGCGGCCCGCACCCGCTCGAAGAATTCCGGCGCGTGATCGACCTCAACCTGGTGTCGACCTTCAACGTCGCGCGCCTGGCCGCGGCCCGGATGGCCGGCAACGAGCCCGACGATGGCGGCGAGCGCGGCGTCATCATCAATACGGCTTCGATCGCCGCCTTCGAGGGCCAGATCGGCCAGGTCGCCTACACCGCGGCCAAGGCCGGCATCGCTGGCATGAGCCTGACCATGGCGCGCGACCTGGGGAGCCTCGGGATCCGCGTCGTGGCGATCGCGCCGAGCCTGTTCGCGACGGGGCTCACGGCGATGGCCACCGAGGAGATTGCCAGCGCGTTGACCAAGGATGCGGCATTCCCGCGGCGCATGGGCCGACCCGAGGAGTTCGCCCGGCTCGCCCAGGCGATCTACGAGACGCCGATGCTCAACGGCGGCACGATCCGTCTTGACGGCGGCCAGCGCTTCGCGCCGAAGTAGGCGCCCGGCATGCGGCTGCTGCCCGAGCTGACGCCCGCGAACGAGTGGTTCTGGACCTCCGGCGCCGACGGCCGGCTGCGCATCCAGGGTTGCCGCGACTGTGAGACGCTCGTCCACCCGCCCACGCCGATCTGCCCGCGCTGCCGCAGTCGGAGCTGGGAGCCAGCGTTGGTCTCGGGTCGCGGCGTCGTGGCCGGCTACACGGTGAACGCGCATCCGTGGCTCCCCGGCTTCGACCCGCCCTACGTGGTCGCGGTGGTCGCTCTCGAGGAGTCCTCCGACGTCCGCCTCACCACGAACGTGGTCGGTTGCGAGCCCGAGGCGGTCCACGTCGGCCAGGCGGTCGCGGTCCGTTTCGAGCAGCACGAGGACGTGTGGCTCCCTCTTTTCGAACCAACGGGCGAGACGCGCGAGAACCCGATCGGCGAGCCGGCCTTGCCGGCACCGCGGCCGCCGCTGCGCGACGGTCGCTTCGAGCACCGTGCGGTCCTCTCCGGCATCGGGCGCTCGGCGCTCGGCCGTCGCCTGATGCGCGATCCGCTCTCGCTCACGATCGACGCCTGCGTCGAAGCGGTCGCGGACGCCGGGCTCGAGCTCGACGACATCGACGGCCTCTCCACCTACCCGGGCATGGCGCCCCAGGGCCTGAGCGAGGGCGGTGTCACCGCCGTGGAGGAAGCCCTGCGCATCCGGCCCACCTGGATCAACGGCGGCGGAGAGCTCCCAGGCCCCGGTGGCGCGCTGGTTGCGGCCATGCTCGCCGTCGCCGGTGGTCTTTGCCGCCACGTCCTGTGCTTCCGAACGGTCTGGGAGTCGACCTTTGCGAAGCTCGGCCTGCAACCGCCCTTCAGCCCGCGCGTGTCCGACTGGCTCCAGTGGCGGCTCCCCTTCGGCGCGATGTCGGCGGCGAACTGGATCGGCATGAACGCTAACCAGTACCTCCATCGCTACGGGGCGACGCGCGAGCTCTTCGGCTACGTCGCGTTGAACGGCCGCGCCAACGCGGCGCGCAACCCGGCTGCGATCTACCGCGACCCCATGAGCATGGACGACTATCTGTCGGCACGGCCGATCACGAGCCCCTTTGGCCTCTACGACTGCGACGTCCCCTGCGACGGCTCGATCGCCGTCGTCGTCTCCGATGCTTCTGTGGCCGGCGACCTGCCGAAGCCGGCGGTGCGCATCGAGGCCGTGGGAACGCAGATCATCGAGCGCGTCTCGTGGGACCAGGAGACGCTGACCCACGAGCCGCAGGTGCTCGGCCAGGCGGCGCACCTGTGGACCCGGACCTCGCTGCGGCCCGACGACGTCGACGTGGCCCTCGTCTACGACGGCTTCACCTTCAACGCGATCTCCTGGCTCGAGGCGCTCGGCTTCTGCGGGATCGGCGAGTCGAAGGACTGGATCGACGGTGGGCGCCGGATCGCCCTCGATGGAGACCTGCCGGTGAATCCACACGGTGGGCAGCTCTCGGAAGGGCGCACGCACGGCTTCGGCTTCCTCTACGAGGCCGTCGCCCAGCTTCGGCACGAGGCGAACGAGCGCCAGGTCGCGCGCGCGCGCACCGCCGTGGTCACGAGCGGCGGCGGCACGCCTTCGGGCGTGCTGCTCCTACAGCGGGATGGCGCGTGAACACGCCGCGCCCCGGGGGCGGGCCCATGGCGGGTGGCGACCGCGAAGCGCTGACGCCGAGCGACCTCTACTGGTGGTACGGCGACCAGCCGCGGGCACGCACGACCATGGCGCTGCTCATGCTCCTCGATCGCCGCCCCGATCCGGAGCACCTGCGCGCGGCGGCGCAGCACGCGTCGGAGGTCGTGCCTCGTCTGCGCCAGCGGGTCGTGGAAGCGCCCTGGGGCGTCGCGCTGCCGCGCTGGGAGCCGGACCCGACCTTCGACCTCTCCTACCACCTGCGCCGCTACTCCCTGGCCGACGTGCGGCCGGCCGGCGGGCAGGCCGAGCTCTTCCGCGCGATCGGCCCGATCTACGAGCGCCCCTTCGACCGCAGCCGCCCTCTCTGGGAGCTGATCGAGCTCGACCTGCCCGACGACCGCGCCGGGCTGTTCTTCCGGCTACACCACTCGATCGCCGACGGTGTAGGGGCCAATGCGGTCCTGGCGGCCATCACCGACGCGACGCGCGAGGGCGACCCTCGGCCCCCGGCGCGAAGAGAGCCGCCCGGGGTCTGGCCCGAGCGCGACGTCGGCGGCCGGCTGGTGCAGGCGCTGCGCGACCGGGTCGAAGACGCCCAGCGGCGCGCCCGAGGCGTCACCGGGCTGCTGCGCGACGTGGCGCGCGATCCGCGCCGCGACGTCGATGCGGGCCGCGCCGTAGGCTCCCTCGCCTCAGACCTCCTGCAGGGGCAGGCCATCAGGGCGGGCGAGGGCTACGGCCGGGCGCGGCGACTCGGCGGCGTGGCGATCCCCTTCGCGCCCCTGCGCGAGGCCCGCGCGCGGCTCGGGTGCCGGACCATCGAGCTGCTGGTCGCCGGCGTGGCGGGGGCCATGGGCGAATGGCGGCGGCAGGAAGGCCGCTCCGACGTCAACACGCTGCTGACGGCGGTCCCCGTGAACCTGCGCTCAGCCCAGGCCCGGGGCCTCGACAGCCGGATCGGCAACGAGGTGAACGCGATGCTGATGCACCTGCCCATCGGGGAGCGGGACCCGCGGCGGCGGCTCGCGATCGTGCGCGAGCTGATCGAGGCCAAGCGCGACCATCCGGCAGTGGGGATGCTCCCGGCCTCCGCGGCCGCCCTGTCGGTGCTGCCTCCGCCGCTTCACCGTGCCATCTCGCTGGCCTTCGGCGGCATGGTGGATCTGATCGTCACGAACGTCCCAGGCATCCCCGTCACCCGATTCGTCGCGGGCGCCGAGATCGAGGCCGCCTACCCGATCGCGCCGGTGATGCCGCACTGTCCGCTGAGCATCGCCCTCTATGGGTATCGTGATCACCTCTACGTCGGCATTGACGCCGACGGGAGCGCCATCCCCGACGTGACACCGATCTGCGAGCTGCTCGAGCACTCGCTCGCCGAGATCGCGGACGCGTAGCGCAACGAGGTTGGCCAGGCAGCGGGTCGAAGCCGGGCCCGGAGCGGAGCCGTGATCGGCACGGCGTCGCGCCGCTGCCCGCCGCCGCTCGGCGGCCGTTCCCAGCAAGCTCCCGTCACTTCTTGCGTTTCGGCCCCCTGCCAAGCTGCACGTCGGAAGTCCCAGGGCTCGCCGGGGAGCCGCTTGTCCTCAGGGAGGTGGATGTCGGGAGGCGGCCAGCCACGCCTTGGCGACAACCTGGCGACAGGCCCTCAGTCCTCGGAATCGTTATCTTTCGAGGCGTTGGGCGGCTTGGCGCCGGGTTCGATTCCCGCCGCCTCCACCATCAACTCCCCGAACTTGCTTCGGAATTTTCCGCGCTTTCGCGCCCCGCGCCCCGTCCGCGCCCCGCGGAGGGCGAAGCACCTCCAAGAGAGCGCGGTCGGCCATGCGCGCGTAGCGCCGCGTCGAGCGCACGTCGGCGTGGCCGAGGAAGGTC
>CAYTZH010000099.1:0-1750 GCA_964442285.1 uncultured Spirochaetales bacterium
AAGCGGCCGGGGAGGCCAATCAACCTACCCAGGCGCCCGGGACAGCTCAAGCGAAAAGGGGCATGATCGAGGTCCGCCATGGATCTCCGAGCGCAGCTCGCCCGAATTCGCGTCGCCCTGACCTCCATCATCGCCGGGCCGCCCATGGCCGAGCCGGATCCGCCCCCGCCCTCCCGCTGGCTCCCGGACTCCTGGTACTGGCGCAACGTGGTGATCAACGTGCTGGTGGGCGTCGGCGTGGCCCTGACCCTCCGCCTGGCCCCGGAGCCGGACTGGCTGGCGACCCGCCAGGACCAGGCCATGGACTGGATGATCCGGATGCATGCCGGGGTCTCGCCGGAGGACTACCGGGGACGACCCTTCGTGATGCTGGACATCGACGAGACCACCTACCGGCGCTGGGGCGAGCCCTTCCACGTGCCGCGCGACCGGCTGGCCCGGCTGCTCTCCTTCGCCCTGGAGGGGGGCGCTGGACTCGTGCTGGTGGACGTGGATCTGGACCGCGCGGCGGGCCCGGAGGACGCGGAGCTGGTGCGGGTGCTGCAGGCGCTGCCGCGCGAACCGGGCGGCCATCCCCCCGTCGTGCTGGCCCGCAGCTTCCGCGAGCCGCTCCCCCCGGATTCGAGCCCGTGGCGCGAGCAGCGCCGCTCCTTCCTCGACCCGCTCGTGGCGGCCAAGCCGGGCGCCTACTGGGCCTCCACCCTGTTCGTGCGGGATCCGGACTACCGCGTCCGCCGCTTCCGGAACGTGGAGCCCACCTGCAACGACGGCGAGGCCGCGGTGACCCCGGCCATGCAGGTGCTGGCCGCCGCGCTGCTGCTCGACCCGGAGGGGGGACCCGCGCGCCTGAGGGAGGCGCTGGGGGCCTATCGGCCGGCGTGCGGCGAGGCCGACGCGCCCGGCGGGGCGGCACTCGCCGATCGCCAGATCGAGCTCGGCGGCGTCGCCCTCGCGCTGGCGGGGGACCGGGTCTCGAGCCGCATCCTGTTCAACTTCGGCGGCGACCGCAGGCCGGAAGCGACCCCGCCGCGGGTCCCGTTCCGGAGCCGCGAGACGCCGCTGCTCACGCGCCTGCCGGCCCATCGGGTGACGGAGGGGCAGCAGCCGCTGGATGCGAGCCTCGTCCGCGACCGGGTCGTCGCCATCGGCGCGAGCTACGCCGACAGCCGCGACCTCCACGCCACGCCGCTCGGGGAGATGCCGGGCGCCGTGATCCTCCTGAACGCCATCTACTCGCTCCTGCAGCACGGCGGCCTCAAGCCTCCCTCCACGGCGGTCGTGCTGGCGACCCAGATCGCACTGGTCGCCGTCGTGAGCCTCGCCTTCGCCGGCATCAACTTCATCTGGGCGGCCCTGATCGCGACCCCCATCGTGCTCGCGGTCCTCCTGCCGATCTCCTTCTGGCTGTTCCACCACGGCGTCTGGCTCGACTTCGCGATCCCGGTCGGGGCCGTGCAGATCCAGGCGGTCATCAAGAAGTACATCGAGCGCTACTCGATCATGCGCTCCCGACTGAATACACTGACAGCCGGGGCGTCCCAGGAAGAGCCGGAACCGACGTGCCGGGGCGAGGAGGAAGACGCATCCGCGGAGCAGGATCCGCAGCCGCCCTCGGCGGCCGCCTCGGCGGGTGGGCGCGACGCAGCCTCCTGATCGCGCTCGCCCTGTCGCTCGCGCCGATGGCGTCGGGCGAGCCCGTCCCGGAGGGCGGAGAGCCCGGCGAGGCCGCCGTCCCGGAGGCCGGCTTCGT
>CAYTZH010000099.1:1850-5647 GCA_964442285.1 uncultured Spirochaetales bacterium
CCGTCCCGGAGGGCGGAGAGCCCGGCGAGGCCGCCGTCCCGGAGGCCGGCTTCGTCGAGAGCTTCGTCGGCTCGCCCGCGGAGTACGAGCTGCTGCGCGACGGTCGAGGACACCCCATCGCGGTGTTCACGCCGCTCTACGCCGGAGACCGGCTGGCGGTCCGCAGCGAGACCGGCGCGATCACGCTCCGGCTCGGCGGCCCGACGCCGCGGACCCTCACCCGGGAGGACGGCCCCCTGCGCGTGGAGGCCCCGCGCGAGCCCATGACCGTCAGCCGCAACCTGCTGGCCTGGGCCGGGGACTTCCTGCTCGGGTCGGAGCGACAACGGGACCGGCGCGTGGCCCTGGTGACCCGCGGCGCCGATCTCGACGCCGCCCTGCTGGAGGCCCGGCCGTGTCGCCTGCACGCCGGCCCGCGCATCCTGGTGTTGACCTGGCGCGGCGGCGTGCCTCCCTACGCCGTGGCCCTGACACCACTCGAGGACGCGGGGTCGGAGGGCGCCGCGAGCGCCGGGGGCCTCGACGTGCCCGCGGTCCGGCTTCCCGTGACCCTCGCCCCCGGCCCGCACCGGGTCGTCGTCCGCGACGCCACCGGTGCTTCCATCGAGGGCCGCATCCTGGCGGTCGACTCGGCGCCGGCGCCTCCCGCCCGCCTCTCCGAGCTGGAGCCCGGGCCGCTGCACGAGACGCTCGTGGCGGTCTGGCTGGCCAGCCAGGACGAGGGCACCTGGGCCCTCGAGGCCTATCAGCGGGTGGCCGGGCTCGAGGCCGGCTACCGGCCCGCCGCCCTCGTCCGCGAGGCCCTCGAGCGCGGCGAGCGACCGAGCGCGCCGATCACTCCCGAGTGATCCAGGCCCCGTCGGCCGTCATCACCGGCTGGCCCGGGCGCGCGAGAGCGATCCGGCGCTCACCGGCCACCACCTCCACGGCCTCGCGCGACACGTCGTACTTCTGCGCGAGCTCCCGGTAGACCTCGCGGCGTTCGTCGTTGACCCGCTCCAGCAGCGCCACGATCGCATCGCCGCGCTCGCCCGACGCGACCCCGAGGTAGCCGTCCGGCCGCTCGCCCACGGCGCCTCGCGCCTTGGCCTCGTCGACGTCGCGGGAGTCGGCCAGCTGCCCCGCCACGTCCTCGCCGAGCCCCCGGCCGGAGACCTGGGTCTGGCCGCGCTCGTCGGCGACCAGGGCCGCGACCTCCTCGTCGAGCTTGATGCGCACCTCCTGCTCGACCTTGATGTTGAGGTTCACGACGATGGGCTCCTCGGTCGCCACCCGCACCTTGGGGGAGCAGGCCGAGGCCGAGAGCAGGACGGCGAGGAGCAGGCCGCCGCCGAGGCGCGGTCCCCGCATCAGCCCCCGCTCCCCGGAGCCGCTTCCGGGATGTCGTCGACGAAGATCACCCCGGTATCGTCCCGGCCGGACTCGACCAGAGGCGCCTTCCCCCGGCGCATCCAGGTCACCTCGTAGTCGTACTCGAAGACGCTGAGGGGCAGGGTGATCTCGATCTCGCGCCCGTCGATCTCCTCGTGGGTCTGCAGCGCCAGGTCCTGGGAGCGGCGCCCGTCGAAGAAGTCGTACTCGACGTGCACCGACACGGCCCGCACCCCCTGCTCGCGCAGCACCTCCTCGTCGCCGATCAGCTCCACCGTGTTGCGCCGGTAGGGGGCGTAGAGGTCGATCATGTTCGTCTCGCTGCGCACCCAGTCGGTCTCGAAGAGTCCGCCGCCCTTGAAGCTCCAGCGGGTCCGGTAGTCGTACTGGAGCCACGCGTCCCGGTCGCTGTCCTCGTTCCAGCCGTAGATCATCCGGAAGTCGCGGCTGTCGCGGTTGAAGGTGTTCCGGTCGACGACGATCTCCTGGAGGGTCTGCGCCCCGTTCTCGTGCTGCTTCCGGAGGGTGACGGTGACGCTGTTGATGTACTTGTCGAACTCCGGGAGGATGGCGCCGTCGATCCCCACGTGGATCTCCCGCTGCTGGTAGGCCGGGTCGGAGAGGTTCACGGTGCGGAAGCGGTTCTCGTCGTCGCCGAAGCGAGCGTACAGGTCGCCGACGTTGGCGACCATGGTGACCTGGCGGTCCACCGGCGCCTGGTTGTTGAAGTGGACCGTGGTCTTGCCCGACTTGCGGATCTCCTTGACCTCGTACTCCACGGTGACGCTGAGGGGCGTCAGGCCCTCGGCGGCCTGGCGCGGATTCTTCACCACGTCGAGGATGCCCCCGAGCCCGTCCATCATCCCGCCCATCGGATTCGAGGCCTTCTCGTCGACCTCCTGCTGCTGCTCCTGCTCCTCCGGCGTCTTCTTCTTGAACATCATCGCGAGCAGCCGCCCGTGGACCGCGTCGAGCAGCTCCTGCATCTTCGGGTTCTCGCCCCGGACCTCCAGCTCGATGGCCCCGGTCCGGCGCAGCTCGTCGAAGGTGTTCTCGAGATCACCCGCCAGCATGCCCGCGAAGGCGGCGCCACCGGCCTTGAACTTCTCGCTCTTGCTCACCTCCTCCCAGTTCACCGTGAGCCGGGCGTCGTAGGCGTCCCGCAGCCCGGTGAGGGTCATCTCGAAGACCAGCGACACGTCCGGCGTATCCATCTGGAAGCTCTCGAGCAGGAGCTTCGACTGCTCGGGCGTGACGTCGAAGGAGAAGGCCACCTCGTTGCCCTCGAACACCGGGGCGCTGCCCGTGGCCAGGGCGCGGGTCTCCTGCTCGCCGTCCTCGCGCAGGATGGACGACACGAGCACGTAGCGACCGCCCGTGAAGATCACCGGGCCGCGCAGGACCGTCTCGTCGCGCTCGGTCTTCTGCCGGAGCGCGGCCTCGGCCTTCCGCAGGGCGGCGTCGGGCGTGTCGTAGGTGGCCATCAGGGTGACGATGCCGCCGCCCTCGGCCTGGGTGATGCCCTGGCTGGCGCCCTCGCCCGAGGGCGCGTTCACCACGTAGCGCAGGAACGAGAAGATGGGCTGGCCCCGGGCGTCGGTGGCCAGCCGCGCCGTGAGCGGCACGTAGTACCAGTGGTCCTCGTTCTCGACCGAGGGGAAGCACCAGAGGCCCTCCACCCGGGCGCCCCGATCGATCAGGATCTGCTGGGCCCAGGCGGGGCCCGCCAGGGAGAGGACCAGCCCCACGGCCAGCGCGCGCAGGAGCCGCATCAGTGAGCCCGCGCCGCGGTCTGGTCGGGCGGGGGCATCTCGTCGACGAAGAGCAGGCCCGTGCTGTCGGTCCCCTCGAGCACCCGGCGCTCGCCCGACGACGCGATCCAGACGATCCGGTAGTGGTAGCTCTTCTCCTCGAGGGGCAGGGTGAGCTCCAGCTGGCGGTCCTGGATGGGCTGGTCGGCCCGCAGGCGCAGCTTGTCCTTCTTCCGACCCGAGAAGAAGGGATAGTCGACGTGGACCACCACGGCGCGCACCCCCTGCTCCTGCAGCAGCTCGTGGTCGCCGAGCACCCGCACGAGCTTGCGCCGGTAGGGCGCGTAGAGATCGATCATGTTGGCCTCCGAAGGGCGCCAGGGGGTCTCGAAGGCGCCGCCGCCCTTGAAGCTCCAGCGGGTCTGGTACTCGTACTCGAGCCAGGCCGTGCGGTCCTCGTCGCCGTTCCAGCCGTAGATCATCCGGAAGTCGTTCTCGCTGGCGTTGAAGGTCTCGCGGTCGACGACGATCTCCTGCAGCGTCACCTTGCCGTTCTGGTGTCGCTTGCGCAGGGTGGTGGTGACGCTGTTGATGAACTTCTCGAACTCCGGGAGGATGGCGCCGTCGATGCCGACGTGGATCTCCCGCTGCTGGAACGCGGGGTCGGCGAGGTTC
>CAYTZH010000100.1:0-5171 GCA_964442285.1 uncultured Spirochaetales bacterium
ACCGTCGCCGTGAACTGCAGCTACGACGGGACCGCCCGGCTCGGCCTCCACCACACCGCCATCGCTCGCGCCGGCTACACGTACCAGCGCGCCCAGGACGGGATCCCCAACCTGGGGGGACCCTCGGTGATCGACCACTGGGCCGCCTGCCGGGCCGCCCTCTACGTCTCCACCGGCATCCGGATCGCCGAGAAGACCGGCATCGGCCTCCGCTACGACGTGACCCTCCTGGGCATCGCCGTGGAGGGCCAGGGCTACATGGGCACGACGGCCTGGACCCAGCGCTTCAAGGAGATGATGGGCACGAGCGGCTTCGACCGGCAGCCCTACGACCGGCACTGGTTCGTCCCGAGCTTCGGGAACTTCGAGTGCAAGCCGCTCGAGCGGCCGGGAGAGGACGGCGAGACCGAGACGGTGCCCCAGTACGTCGTCATCGGGGCCGTCACGACGGCGGCGTCGAAGGCGCTCGGAAACGTCCTCGGCGCGGACGTGCTGGCGGAGCACTGCACGGACTCCTGGCGAATGTTCCACCACCGGGACGAGATCGGCGCATCCATCGAAGAGCGCACGAAGCAGATGACGCCGGACGAAGTGATCGAGCTGATCGGGAAGATCCCCGCGCAGAAGCACGTGCACCTCGAGGAGGTCGTCGACGACAAGCATCTCCGGGACCGGAACATGATTGCCCCGGTCATGGCTTCGGATGGAGAGGAGATGATGATCGCCAACTACGACGGAGCCGAGTTCGACCCCGCGCCGGCGATGATCCACGGGCAGCACACGGAAGAGCTGCTGCTCGAGGCCGGGTTCTCTCTCGACGACATCGATACGATGTCGAGAGAGAAGATGATCTTCTGTGCAACGCGCCGTCCGCGGCCCTGACGTCGAAAGGGGAGCCCCGTGAGTCTGAAGTCCATCGGCAAGGCGCCCGTTCGGGAGGTGTTCGAGCCGGCGTTCCTCTCGCCGATCCGATCCAATCAGCCCTACCGGACCGCCTTCGATCGGTTCGAGCGGGACCGGAACGCCTGTCTCCTGGTGACGCACGCCGCCACGGGCAAGCTCCAGGGCGTCTACACCAGCCGGGACGTGCTCCGGAAGCTCGCAGAACATCCGATCGAGGGCGACGCGGACGCGCAGGTCCACGACTACATGCGCACCCACCCGGAGACCCTCACGCTGGACGATTCGTTCCTCGCGGTGGGAAGGCTGATGGAGGCGCGCGGCTTCCGGCACGTTCCCTTCATCCAGCGAGGAGACCCCCCGTACGACGACACCGGCGTTCCGGTCGGGCTGGCTCGGCTGGAGATCTGGATGAAGTGCGCCCACGAAGCGCTGAGCGACGCCGACCGCGACGCCCTTCGCGCCGTCAACCAGGCCGACATCGTGACCCATCCGTTGGTGACGGCCGACGAAGAGGAGTCCGTCAAGGCGGTCCTCGAAAGGATGCTCACCCGCAAGCGGGCCGTCGGCGCCGTGGCGGTCACGCGCGAGGGCTCGCTGGTCTCGATGGTCTCGGAGCAGGATCTCACCCTCGAGTTCGCGCGCCGGATGATCGTGGACGGAGACGACCGCCGGAGCGACGCGATCAAGCACTACGCCTCCAAGGAGGTCTTCTGGCTCCCCGAGAGCGGCAGCGTGCTCGAGATCCTCGGGATGATGATGGATCGCAAGATCCGCCACGTCCCGATCGCGAGAGAGGGCGAGAAGGGGCTCGAGGTCTGCAAGATCGTCAGCATGCGCCGGCTGCTTCCCAGGATCCTGGAGCTGATGGACCCGGACTCCGCCCCGGCCTCCGGCTGATCGAATCCCCTCCCCTGCTGCCGCAGAAGGAATGCGCGTTCGGCATGGCTCATCGCAGCGCCGACGAGAAGGTGGCCGTGGAGCTCGCCCGGCACGGCCTACGCGCGACGCGTCAGCGCGTCGCGGCGCTTCGCCTCCTCCGCCGCATGAAGAGCCACCCGACTTCGGCGGAGCTCCACGCCCGGCTCCTGTCCACGCACGGGAACCTGAGCCAGAAGACCGTCTACGAGATCCTGGATGCCCTGGTCCGGGCCGGCCTGGCGACCCGCGTGACGGCGGTGGGCGAGCCCTACCGCTACGAGGCAGGGCTGGAGCCCCACCATCACGCCACGTGTCGCGTCTGCGGACGCCTGTACGACGTTCCGGTGGGCGCAGCCCCCCAGATCCGGGACAGTGCGGATCTTCCCGAAGGCTTCCACGTCGAGAAGATCGACGTCACGGTTCGCGGCGTGTGCCTTCGCTGTCGGGACGAGAGCTGAGGCGCGCCTTGAACAGATAACAACAACTGTTATCCAATGGCTGGCCAAGGAGGATGCCATGCGACGTCTCGCGCTCTGCCTGATGGCCGCGTTCGCGGTCGCGATTCCCGCGGTGGTGCACCCGGGGGGTGCCTTCGCCCAGGAGACGCCGAAGTCCAACCAGTTCTGGTGGCCGGATCACCTGGACCTTTCGCCCCTGCGTGACCACGACCCGTCCTCCAACCCCTACGGCGCCGATTTCGACTACGCCGAAGCCTTCGCCAGCCTGGACCTCGAGGCCGTCAAGCGGGACCTCAAGCAGCTCATGAAGACCTCCCAGGACTGGTGGCCGGCCGACTGGGGCCACTACGGGCCGCTCTTCATCCGCCTGTCCTGGCACGCCGCCGGCACCTACCGCGTAGCCGACGGGCGGGGCGGGGCGGACGGCGGCCAGCAGCGCTTCGAGCCGACGAACAGCTGGCCCGACAACGCCAATCTCGACAAGGCCCGCCGCCTGCTCTGGCCGATCAAGCAGAAGTACGGCCGCAAGCTCTCCTGGGCCGACCTCATCGTGCTCGCCGGCACCCTCGCCATGGAAGACATGGGCTTCCAGACCTTCGGCTTCGCCGGGGGCCGGGCCGACGACTGGGAGCCGGATCTCGTCTACTGGGGCCCCGAGCTGGAGATGCTGGGCGTGGAGCGTTTCGACGAGAACGGGCGGCTGATGAATCCCCTCGGCGCGACCGTGATGGGCCTGATCTACGTGAATCCGGAGGGCCCCGGCGGCAGCGGGGACCCGGTCGCGGCCGCAGCGCGCATCCGCGAGAGCTTCGGCCGGATGGCCATGAACGACGAAGAGACCGTCGCCCTGATTGCCGGCGGCCACACCTTCGGGAAGGTCCACGGCGCGCACAAGGCGTCCGACTGCGTCGGCCCGGATCCGACGGCCGCCCCCGTCGAGGCACAGGGCCTCGGCTGGAGCAGCAAGTGCGGGAAGGGCAATGCCGAGGACACCGTGACCAGCGGGCTGGAAGGCGCCTGGACCGCGGCGCCGACACGCTGGACGATGATGTACCTGACGAACCTGTTCGCCTTCGAGTGGGAGCAGACCCGCAGCCCCGGCGGCGGCACGCTGTGGATCCCGAAGGGCGGGCAGGCCGCGAACACCGTTCCCGACGCCCACGTCGCCGGCGAGCGACACGCGCCGATCATGCTGACGACGGACCTCTCGCTGAAGGAAGACCCGGCGTACCGCGAGATCTCGAAGCGCTTCCTGGAGAACCCGAAGGAGTTCGAGCTCGCCTTCGCCAAGGCCTGGTTCAAGCTCACGCACCGCGACATGGGTCCCGTCGCCCGCTACCTCGGCAGCGACGTCCCCGGCGAGATGCTGCTCTGGCAGGACCCGGTTCCCGAGGTCGACCATCCGCTGGTCGGCGATCGCGACATCGAGAAGCTCAAGGCGGAGATCCTCGGCTCCGGTCTGAGCGTCCCGGAGCTCGTCCGCACGGCCTGGGCGTCGGCGGCGAGCTTCCGCGGCAGCGACCTGCGCGGGGGCGCGAACGGTGCGCGGCTCCGCCTCGCGCCGCAGAAGGACTGGCCCGTCAACGATCCGGCCGAGCTCGCGAAGGTCCTGCAGACCCTGGAGGGCATCCAGGGGCGCTTCAGCGGGGGGCTGCTCGGTGGAGACAAGAAGGTATCGCTCGCCGATCTGATCGTCCTGGGGGGCGCGGCCGCGATCGAGAAGGCGGCGCAGGAGGCCGGCTACGACGTCGAGGTCCCCTTCAGGCCGGGCCGCGCCGATGCCACCCAGGAGCAGACCGACGTCGCATCCTTCGCGGTGCTCGAGCCGACGGCGGACGGCTTCCGCAACTACTACGGAGAGGGCAGCCGGCTGTCGCCCACGCGGAGCCTCGTCGACCGGGCCGATCTGCTCACGCTGACGGTGCCGGAGATGACCGTGCTCGTCGGCGGCATGCGCGCACTGGGCGCCAACACTGGCGCCTCGGCTCACGGCGTGCTCACCGACCGTCCCGGCACGCTCTCCAACGACTTCTTCGTGAACCTGCTCGACATGTCCACGAAGTGGACGAGGTCCGAGAGCATGGACGGCGTCTACGAAGGTCGGAGTCGCGCGACGGGCGAGCGGAAGTGGACGGCCACCTCGGTCGACCTCATCTTCGGGTCGCACTCCGAGCTGCGAGCCATCGCCGAGGTCTACGCTTCCGAGGACGGCGGCGAGGAGTTCGTGCGCGACTTCGTCGAGGCCTGGACCAAGGTGATGAACCTCGACCGTTTCGGCGCGTAGAGGCGGTCTGCTGCGATTCCCGGTCGCGCTATCGTCTGGGCGGAGCCGTGGCCGAGCGGTCGAAGGCGCCTGTCTTGAAAACAGGTAGCGCGAAAGCGTTCGTCGGTTCGAATCCGACCGGCTCCGCCATCGCCTCCCGAGGAGCGGTCCCGAGGCCACGATGCCCGCGCCCCCTGGGGGGTCGAGCCTCGGCGTCTCCCACATCGGAGATTCAGGCGATATGCTCCCGGGTCCTCGCGGAGAGGTGGCCGAGCGGCTGAAGGCACAGGTTTGCTAAACCTGCATACGGGAAACCGTATCGAGGGTTCGAATCCCTCCCTCTCCGCCAGTTTTCGTCCCGCGGAAGCGCGGAAGCGCGGAAGCCGGGCCCTCGGGACCCGGGCCCTGGAGAGTTCCTGGAGAGATCCTGGAGAGATGGCCGAGTGGTTGAAGGCACGCGCCTGGAGAGCGCGTGTACCCGGAAGGGTACCGTGGGTTCGAATCCCACTCTCTCCGCCAGCCCGGCCCCCTCGTTACCGCGGCGGAATTCGCTAGCTTCGCCGTTCGCTTTCGAGCGCCCGTAGCTCAGTTGGATAGAGCGTCAGGTTGCGGACCTGAAGGTCGCACGT
>CAYTZH010000101.1:0-4955 GCA_964442285.1 uncultured Spirochaetales bacterium
CCAGGGACAGGACGGCGACCGCCTCCACATGGGGCGTCTGCGGGAACAGGTCGAAGCCCCGAACCGAGGCGACCCGGTAGCCGCCCCGGCAGAAGCCGGACAGGTCGCGGGCCAGGGTCGACGGCTCACAGGACACATAGACGAGACGCTTCGGCGCCAGGGCCAGCAGGCTCTCCAGCGCGCCCCGCGGAAGGCCGGTGCGCGGCGGGTCGAGGACCGCCGCGTCGGGGGTCGCCCCGAGCCGGGAGGCACACAGCACGCGCTCCGCGCGCCCGCCCAGGATCTCCACGTCCGGGCAGCCGGACCGCGCCAGATTGTGACGCAGATCGGCGACG
The DNA here is from genome assembly GCA_964442285.1 of uncultured Spirochaetales bacterium. Classification (GTDB taxonomy): domain Bacteria; phylum Myxococcota_A; class UBA9160; order UBA9160; family JAFDET01; genus CAYTZH01. Next base: position 336 of record CAYTZH010000101.1, read on the forward strand.
GCGCGCCCCTCGGACTCCACGACGACGAGGCGGGTGAAGCGCCGCGCCAGCCCCACGCTGAAGAAGCCCGCGCCGGCGAAGAGCTCGAGGCCGAGTGCGCCCCGGCCCGCGGCCGTGTGGACCGCCTCCGCGAGGGACGCGAACAGCGCGGGGGTGGCCTGCACGAAGACCCCCGGCGAAGCCGCGATCCGCTCGCCCGCCACCTCCAGCTCGACGCGCGGGTCGCGCGGCAGCGGCTGCACCAGGGGCGTGGCCCGGACGCCCTCCGCCCCGGCGACCAGCTCCCACTCGGCGGTGGCCGCCGGCCGCTCGTCCGCCAGCGCGGCCAGCGCCGCCTCCAGGGCCGGGACCAGCACGGGGCAGCGGCGCACGGCGCACAGGGCGTGGGAGCGACGGCGCCGATAGCCCACCCGCCCCCCCTTCGCGAGCACCCGGGTGCGACCGCGATAGCCGTAGGGTGCCGGGCACGGCTCGATGGCGACGGGCCCGGGCAGCGCGAGGCCGCCGAGGCGCTCCAGGGCGTCGCGCAGGATCGCCTCCTTGGCCTCCCTCTGGGTCTCGTACGCCACGTGCTGCCAGGTGCAGCCGCCGCAGTCCCCGAAGGCCGGGCAGCGGGGCTCCACCCGGGACGGCCCCGACGCGAGCAGGCGCTCGAGGCGTCCCCGGGCGAAACGGGCGCGGCGCTCTTCGATCGTCGCCTGGATCCGGTCGCCGGGAGCGGTGAAGGGCACGAACACCACGCGCCCGCTCGCGTCGCGCCCCACGCCGTCGCCGCCGGCGGCCAGGCGCTCGATGGTGAGCTCGACGCGCTCCGCGCTCACGCTCCATCCGGCGCCGGGAAGCCGAGCCCCTCGAGCTCCCGTCGCAGGGGACTTCCCGCCGCGAGGAGGCGGCGCAGGGCCGCGACCGCCGGACGCTGCCAGCGATCCTCCGGGACGGCGAAGTCGTACGCCTCCGCCCGCAGCGGGCGGAAGCGCAGCCCGGCCTGGCGGGCGACCGGCTCGAGGGTCACCCCCCAGTCCGCGCGTCCCTGGGCCACCGCCGCCGCCACCGCGTTGTGGGAGCGGGGCTCGTAGGCATGGCCGGGCGGGCGGCGCTCGCCGAGCAGACGATCGATCAGGATCCGGGTCCCCGCGCCGCGGTTGCGGCTCACCATGCGCAGGTTCGGATCCGCCAGCAGCGCCTCGATCTCGCGCACCTCCTCGGGTCGGGTCACCACGCCCTGCATGCGGCCGTAGCCGCGCAGCAGGCGCAGGTCGTCGGACAGGAAGGGCGCGTTGTAGCGGTCGGTCTCGGGATCGAGGAGGTGGATCGGGGCCACGTCGCACTCGCCGCGGGCGGCGGCGGCCAGCCCGGCCTGGCTGCCCACCGCCAGGAGCTTCACCCGGAAGCCCTCCCGGAGCAGGGCCGCCGCCACCAGATCGAGGCCGATGCAGTGGCTGCCGATGACCACCAGATCCGCGGGCTCGAGGGTGCGCCCGAGCAGGGTGACCTCCACGGGATCGCCGGCGTCCACCAGCTCGCGGTTGCGCGGGATGCGCACGAAGCCGTCGGCCCGGCTGAACGCGGTGACGCTGCCGCTGCCCTTGCCCATCGGATAGGCCGCGAGCCCGCCGTCGGCGGCGTGTACGAGACCCACCAGCAGGTACTCCAGGCGCCCGCGATCGGAGGAGGCGGAGACCGCCAGCCGCGCCGCGAGCCCCTCCCGGCGCTCGGCCGGCAGGCCGAGCCAGCGACGCAGCACCGGCGCCACGAACTCGTGGAAGGTGAAGACCGCGGAGGTGGGGAAGCCCGGGAGCACGACCACGGGCCGCTGGCCGTGGGCCGCGAGACAGATCGGCTTGCCAGGCTTGAGGGCGACGCCGTGGACGAGGATGCCCGGCTCCAGCTCGGCCACCACCCGCGCGTTCAGATCGCCCTCGCCCTTCGAGGTGCCGCCCGAGAGGACCACCAGGTCCGCGTCGGCACAGGCCGCGCCCAGGGCGTCGCGCAGGGGGCCCTCGCGATCCGGGAAGATGCCGGCGAAGCGGGGCTCGCCGCCGAGCTCGGAGACCGCATCCGCCACGATGCGGGCGTTGCTATCGTACACCCGGCCGGGTCGCATGGGCGCGCCCGGGGCGACGATCTCGTCGCCGGTCGAGAGGATGGCGACCCGGGGCCGCCGCACGACCGGCGCCCGCTCGAGCCCCACGGCGGCCAGCATGCCGGTCTCCCGGGAAGTGAGCCGGGTTCCCGCGAAGAGCACGGTCTCACCGCGGCCCAGGTCGGTCCCGGCGAACGACACCGCGCTGCCGGGCACGGCGGAGCGGCGGACCACGACCGTCCGGCCTCCGTCCTCGAGATCCGTCACCTCGACGGGCACCACGGCGTCGGCGCCCCGGGGCAACATGCCGCCCGTCGCGATGGAGCTCGCCGTGCCGGGCTTCACCTCCTCCCGGGGCTCGACCCCGGTGGGGATCGTCTCGGCGTTGGTCCGCAGGCGTCGCGGCTCCTCCTCGCTGGCCCCGAACGTGTCGGACGCCTGCACGGCGAAGCCGTCCATGTTGGCGCGGTCGAAGGAGGGCACGTCGACCGGCGCGCGCACGTCCTCGGCCAGGATCCGGCCCAGGGCCCGGTCGAGGGGAACGGACTCCGCGGGAAGCCGCGCCAGGTCGAGGACCGCGTGCCAGCGGGCCTCGGCCTCGTCGCGGTCGAGGACGTCGAGGAACTGCTGCTGCTTCACCCGCGGTCTCCGACGTCTTCGTCGTAGAGACGGACCTCCACCTCGGCGCCGTCGGGCATGCCCTCGGCGTCGCGCGGAACGATGACGCAGCCGTCGGCCCGCACCGTCGACGAGAGGATCGACGCGCCGGACGTGGCCAGGGGCAGGACCCGGCCCTGCTCCACGGCGACCCGCACGTAGTCGACGCGGCCCAGCGCGGAGCTGATCTTGCGGGCCAGGGGGAGCCGCACCCGCCGGTGGGGCCAGGCCCGGGAACGCCCGCCGAGCGCCCGCACGGTCGGGCCGGCGAAGAACTCGTAGGCACAGAGACACGAGACCGGGTTGCCCGGGAGCAGGAAGACCCAACGCGCCCCGATGCGTCCGACACCGGCCGGCGACGACGGCCGCATGGCGACGCCGTGGAAGTCGAGGCATCCGAGCTCGGCCACCAGCCGCGGCGCGTGATCCTCCTGGCCCACGGAGCTGCCCCCGGAGACCAGCACCACGTCCGCGTCCTCGCCGGCCAGCGCCTCGCGGATCCGCTCGGGCTCGTCGGGCAGGATCCGGTGCGGCAGGACGCGACCGCCGTCCCGCGCCACGAGCGCCTCGAGCATGGGCGAGTTGCTGTCCACGATCCGGGCCCCCTCCGGACGGCTCCCCGGCGGCAGCAGCTCGTCGCCGGTGATCACGAGCCGCACCGCGGGGACGCGCACGCAGTCCACGCCCGCGACCCCGATCGAGGCCAGCAGGCCCACGTCCTGGGGGCGCAGGCGGCGCCCGACCGGGAGCACCGCGCTGCCGGCGGCGATGTCCTCGCCCGCCGCGCCCACGTTCTTGCGCGGCGCCACGGCTTCGCGCACCGAGACGCGCTCCCCCGCCTCGGCGCAGACCTCCGCCATCACCACGGCGTCGGCCCCGTCCGGCAACGGCGCCCCGGTCATGATTCGCACGCACTCCCGGGCGCCGACGCGGCCCGCGAAGGGACGTCCGGGCAGCGAGAGACCCCGGAGGACGAGCTGCACGGGGTCGTAGTCGGAGGCGCCGAACGTGTCCTCCCCGCGGACGGCGTAGCCGTCCATGGCGGAGCGGGCGAAGGCGGGCACGTCCACCCGGGCCACGACCCCCGCCGCCAGCACGCGACCCGCGCAGCGGGCCAGGGGCACCGACTCGGACGACAGGGCGTGGGTCTGCTCCGCGAGGAAACGCTCGACGTCGGCGACATCGGCGCGATCCGCGAAGCCCCGCATGCGGACGTCGCGCATGGTCAACGCAGCGGAGAGCGCAGGCTCTCCGCGTTCAGCCGGTGGCCTTCGTGCTCCAGAACGTGTCGCTCGGCGCGAAGCGCTCGGCCTTGGCCTGGGCGATCACGTCGGCGCCGACGTCGAACTTGAGCGCGCCGCCCGGGCCCACGCCCTCCTCGCGAACGCACGCGGGCAGGTCGTCGTCCTCGGGCTTGAAGCCGGCACCGGCGTTGAACTTCCACTCGTCCAGCAGGCACTCCCAGCCGATGTCGGCCACCTGCTCCTTGGTGACCTCCTCACCGTAGAGGCCGCTGAAGAACTCGGCGATCTCCGGCAGGGTGGGCTGCAGGAACTGGCAGAAGCCCGACGCGTCGCAGGCGGCGTTGATGAGCTGCGCCTCCTGGCTGGCCTGGGCGAACTGATCCGGCGGCAGGCCCGGATTGACGATCAGGCCGGCGGTGTGGTCGGCGCCCATGGGGCTCGTGCAGTAGGTGACGCCCGTGGCCTTGAGGGGCCGCGGGTCCCACGCCGGCAGCGCCTGGCCCTTGGCCACCGGGATCCGGTGGTGCTTGCGCTTGGTGCCGATGGCCAGCGCGCCGTTGCCGATGGCCAGGCCGAGCTCGGTGCCCTCGGCGATCTCCTTCAGGATGCGCTTGGCGCCCTCGGCGTCGCCGTACT
>CAYTZH010000102.1:0-4803 GCA_964442285.1 uncultured Spirochaetales bacterium
GAGATCCACACCTCCAACGCCAAGGTCTCGTGCTGCGACACCTGCGGCCGCCTCCTGGCGCGGTCGAGCAACGGCAAGGTGGAGCTGGTAGACCACCGGGGCTCCGTGGACGCGGCCACCTCCAATGGCCTCATCCGCGCGAGCGTCGTGGAGCTCGGCGTGGGCGGGGTCATGCTCGCCACGAGCAACGGCCGGGTGGTGCTCGAGCTGCCGCGCGAGGTCCACGCCGACGTGGACGTGCGGGTGGACAACGGCCTGATCCGCAACGAGCTGACCCTCAGCAACGAGGTCCGCACGTCCACCGGACGCCTGCGCGGCACCCTGGGCCAGGGCGGCGTTCCGATCCGCCTGCGGACCTCGAACGGCTCCGCGAGTCTGCGCTAGTCGATCCTCAGGGTTCCTGACCGACCCGGAGCCGGATCTCCACGGCGCCGTTCTGGAAGACGACGCCCGCGGGCTCGATGGTGGCCACCACCAGGGAGCCGACGGCGTCCCCCTCCCGCACCTCCACACCGGAGCGCTTCGCCACGGACACCAGGGCGCGTCGGCGGCTCGGATCCGGATGCCAGAACGTGCGGTCCACCACCACCTCCGGCGGCCGCGGCCGCACCACGGGGGCCGGGGCCACGGCGGGCTCCGGCTTCGGCGCCGCCGCGGCGGGGCGCGGCGGGGGCCTCTGTGCGCGGTCCCGCTCGGCGAGGGTCCGACGCGTGTCGGGCGGCGCGGCGACGACGCCCTCCAGCGACCTCGGGACCGTTGCCGCCGGCGGCCGGGCGGGCGCGGGCGCCGGCGCTCGCGCCACCCGCGCGGTGGGCTCGAGACGGACCGCCGGCCGCAGCGGATCGGGCGCCGCGGCCTCGCGGGGCGCGCCGAGGGGGCGCGGGTCGACCGCGGCCTGCAGCGGCTCCGCCGCGGGCGTCGACGGTCTCGACGGGGGCGGGGGCGCAGCGGTGGTCGCGGGCTGTGCGACGGTCGCCGGCCCGGCGGGCGCGACGCGACCGCGGAGCGGGTACAGGCCCAGCGTGACCACACCCCCGACCGCGGCCGACGCGGCGATCGCCAGCCAGGGCCAGGGGCCGCGTCGGCGACGGCGCAGGGCCCGGCCCGGCTCGGCCGCGATCACCTGGTCGCGCAGCGGCCGCTCGACGTCCCGCTGCCGCTCGGCCTCCAGCCGGCGCAGGGCCTTCATGATGGTGCTCATCCGAGCTCTCCATCCCGCCGGAGCCGAGGACCCGCGTAGCGGGGCAGGGCGTCGTAGAGGGCCATCTGGGTCAGGGGGCCCACCGCGCCGTCGGCGCGCAGGCCCCGGCTCCGCTGGAAGGCCCGCACTGCGTCGACGGTGCGTTCGTCGAACGCGCCGCTGGGCAGGCCCGCGTAGAAGCCGAGGCCCAGCAGCGCGCTCTGCAGCCACGCCACCGCGGCGCCCTCGTCACCCGCCTCGAGCAGCCACGGCAGGTTCTCGAAGTCGCGCCACACCACCCGGGCCCGGCCGGTCCAGTGGGCTCGCAGCTCGTCGAGGGCCACCTCCAGCTCGTCCTCCGCGCCGAGGGGAGAGGCGAGGGTGGCCCGTTCCTCCTCGAGCGCGCGAAGTACCAGCCCCCGTCCCACGCCGTCGCTGGCGGCGAGTTCGAGCGCCGCCGGCCGATTGAGCAGCCGCAGGGTGACCAGGTTCGTCTCGGACAGATCCAGCACCCGGGTCCGGCTGCCGGCGCCCGCGGCGCGCAGCGCGGCGACCGCCTGCTCGAGGTCCGGGAGGTCGGGACGGCGGCTGAGCCACTCTGCCAGGGGTGGCGTCGCCTCGGCCTCGCCGGAGGATCCCTCGGCGGCGGGGGCGGCGGCTGCGTCCGGCTCGGTCGCCCGGTCCGGCGCGGCGGGAGCGGCCTCGGCGGGCGCCACCGGAGCGGCCTCGGCGGGCGCCACCGGAGCGGCCTCGGGCCGGATCGGGGCGGGCTCCGAGCGGATCGGCGGCGGGGCGGAGACGGGGGCGAGGGGCGCCGGGGGGTTGGCCCGCTGCCAGGCGAAGCCGGCCGCCGCCCCGGCGATCCCCAGCCCCGCGGCGGCCCAGCGCAGCCAGCGCCGGCGCGAGCGGGGCGGTCGCGGCGGGCCGCCCAGCTCCCGCTGGGCGCGGCGCACCAGCCGGGCCGTGATCTCGGTAGTGCGCTCGGCGTAGCCCGCGAGCAGCGCGCGGTCGCAGAGCACGTTGACCAGACGCGGGATGCCGCCCGAGAGCCGGTGCACCTCCCTGAGCGCGCCCTCGCTGAAGAGCTCCCGCTCGGCGGCGGCGGCGATCCGCAGGCGGTGGCGCACGTAGTCGCGGGTCTCGGACAGGGCGAGCGGCGCGAGGCGCCAGTGCACGCTGATCCGCTGGCGGAGCTGCCGCAGCTCTGCTGAGGAGAGCTTCGCGTCGAGCTCGGGCTGCCCGATCAGGATGATCTGCAGGAGCTTCTGGGTCTCCGTCTCCAGGTTGGAGAGCAGGCGCACCTGCTCGAGCGTGGCCGCCTCGAGGTTCTGGGCCTCGTCGATGATGATCAGCACGCGACGTCCGTCGCGCTTCTTCTCCAGCAGGAAGCGGTTGAGCTGCTCGTGGAGGTCGCGCAGGGAGCGGCCGGGAACCGGCAGCCCCAGCTCCGAGTTCACCTCCTGCAGCAGCTCGAGGCTCGAGAGGGTGGGGTTGAAGATGAACGCCACCTCGGTGGCGGGTCCCAGCCGCTGGAGCAGGGTGCGGCACAGGGTGGTCTTGCCCGTCCCCACCTCGCCGGTGATGGCGATGAAGCCCTCGCCCTCGTCGATGCCGTAGATGAGGTGGGCCAGGGCCTCGCGATGGGACTCGGCCAGGAACAGGTACTTCGGGTCGGGCGCGAGGGCGAAGGGCTTCTCACGGAGCCCGTAGAACGCGGTATACATGCTCAAACCGTTCGGGGTGCGGTGCCCGAACCGCGGGTGCCCACGGGCGGGCAAGACCCTCGAGTCGCGACTTGGTGGGCGGACACTATCACTCCCCCCGAGGGGCCTCCAGCAGCGCTTCCGATCCCGCCGTCGATCCGGTCGTCGGGGTCGGCGTCGACATCGGCGCCACCCTCGCCAAGATCGTCTTCCGCGACGCCGGGGGGCGCCGTCGCTACGAGCTCCTCCCCTCCGACGCCTCCAACGCGGTTGCCCGGGCCGTGGTTTCGGCGAGGCCCGCGGTCGTGGGCCTGACCGGCGGCGGGGCCGCGGGGCTGGCGCGCTCCCTCTCCTTGGAAACCACCGCCGTCCCGGAGTTCGACGCCTGGGGGGTGGGCGCCGCGGCGCTCCTGGCGGCTCGCGCCGGGGAGAAGCCGGACCGCTTCCTGCTCGTATCGGTCGGGACCGGCACCTCCATCATCCTTTTCGACGGCGGGAGGGTGGTGCGCCTCGGCGGCACGCCCCTGGGCGGGGGCACCCTGCTGGGCCTGGGGGCGGCGCTGGTGGGCAGCGCCGACTACGCCGAGCTCTGTGAGCTGGCCTCCCGCGGCTCGCGGAGCGGGGTCGACCTCACGGTGGGGGACATCTACGCGGGCCAGGACGACGTGCCCCTGGCGCCGGAGCTCACGGCCTCCGCCTTCGCCCGGCTTGGTCGCAGCCCGGATGCGCCCGCCCGTCGCGAGGACCTGGCCTGCGCCCTGGTGGCCATGATCGGCGAGAACGTGGCCCTGATCGCGGGCGGCCTCGCGGCCGCCGCCCGGGTGGAGCGGGTGGTCGTGGCCGGCTCCGTGCTGCGGAGCAACCCCCTGCTCGAGGCGGTCTTCTGCGACATCCTCGGCCGCTTCGGCCGTCCGCCGGAGTTCCTGCCCGACGGGGCCTTCGGCGGCGCCCTCGGCGCGCTCCTCCTGGCCGAGCGAAACTCCTAGCCAGCGGCTAGGCGCCGGCGCCGCCATTCCCACACGGCCAGGAACGGCACCAGCACCAGGGCGATCTCCGCGCCCAGGCCGCACGAGGCGGCCTCGCTCAGCCGCCAGGGCTTGTCCTGGCACTGGGGGTCCGGACCGGTGATCGGAATGCCGCCGTTCAACGACGCCCCCCCGTCGAAGTCGATCCCGGCATAGCTGTCGTTGTCCAGCGCGTCCTGGCAGGCGGGATCCTCCCGGGACCAGTCGGGCGACTTGCAGCCCGGGTCTCCGGTTCCGGCGGCAAAGCCCCCCGCGACGTCCGCGAAGGTCGCGGGGTCGAAGTCCGTGCGCCCGTCGCCGTCGTTGTCGTCGCCGTCGTCGCAGGGCAGCAGGGTCGAGGTCTCCGAGAGGTCGGTCGGGCTGTCGCAGCCGGGGTCGCCGCCTGCGAAGTCGATCAGTCCGTCACCGTCGTTGTCGATGCCGTCCTGACAAGCCTCGAGGTCGAGCTCGACCCGCACCGATACGCCGCCCACGTTGTCGAGCAGCACGTCCTCGGTGATGGAGAACTCGACGCGTTGGGCCTGCGAGAGGACCAGCTGCGTGTCCTTGGTGCTGGTCCCCCCGAAGGCGGCATCGGGATCCGCCGCGAACGGAGCGAGGCCGAAGGCGAAGCTCGCATCGACCTCGGGCTGGACCTGGAAGCGCGTGCCCCACGGACTGCCGTCGGACGGCGACCATGCCGTGAAGCGAGCGTCGGGATCCGAGGCGGGATCGACCAGGGTGAGGTTGTAGGTCCCCGCCTCCAGGAAGACGCACAGGCCGTGGTCGTGCTCGAGGCGGCTGCCGAAGTCGCGGGCATCGAGATTGAGGACGCGGGGCAGGATCGGGAGCCCGCAGCCGGCGATGTTCTGGATCTCCTCCTTGCGGAGCGCCCGGTCCCAGTACTTCACGTCGT
>CAYTZH010000103.1:0-4739 GCA_964442285.1 uncultured Spirochaetales bacterium
GACGTGCGCGAGGTGCGGGTCGTGGTCATCGACGTGGTCGGGCGCCGGGCGGAGCGGCGGCTGACGTTCGACCCCGGGAGGCAGGCCGCCGCGTCCCGGACCGCGGCACCACCCTCGATCGACTTCGGCCGCTACCGCGCCATCGTCATCGGCAACGATGCCTACCGGACCCTGCCCCAGCTGGCCACGGCCCGGAACGACGCCCGCGCCGTGGCCGCCCTGCTCCGCGAACGCTACGGCTTCGAGACGACGGAGCTCTACGACGCCACCCGCTACGACGTCCTCTCGGCCCTGAACCGCGCCCGGACCGAGCTCACCAGCGAGGACAACCTTCTCGTCTACTACGCGGGGCACGGCGAGCTCGACGAGGTGAACCAGCGGGGCCACTGGCTGCCGGTCGACGCCGAGCCCGACAGCACCGCCAACTGGATCTCCAACGTCTCCGTCACCGACATCCTGAACGCCACGAACGCCCGGCACATCATCGTGGTTTCGGACTCGTGCTACTCCGGCTCCCTCACCCGCTCCGCGCTGGCGCGGCTCGAGTCGGGTCTGTCCGCCGCCGAAGAGCTCGCCTGGCAGCGCGCCATGGCGTCCAAGCGCTCGCGCACGGCGCTGACGTCGGGGGGGCTGGCCCCGGTGATGGACGCCGGCGGCGGCGGCCACTCGGTCTTCGCGCGGGTGCTCCTGGAAGTGCTGCGCGTGAACGACGACGTGCTGGTCGGCCAGCGTCTGCACCAGGAGATCGCGGCGCGGGTGACCTACGAGGCCGAGCGCTACCGCTTCGAGCAGCTCCCCCAGTACGCCCCGATCAAGTTCAGCGGCCACGAGGCCGGCGACTTCTTCTTCGTCCCCGTCGACGGACGCACAGCAGGAGCCCGACCATGAACCGAGTCCTCTGTCTCTGTTCCGCCCTCGCCCTGTGGGCAGCCGCCGCGCCCGCCGCGGCCCAGGACGACAGCTTCGACTTCGACGAGTCGGAGGTGGACGTCATCGAGCCCACCTGCGAGATCGAGGACGACGCGTCCGAGCGCTACGTGAACAAGGTGGGCGGCCTGCTCTACGAGCGACTGGACCTGACCTACGAGGCCCTCGGACAGGGGATCGAGCGCTTCGAGACGACCCTCCAGTTCGCCTCCACCAGCGAGGCGGAGACACGCTACGCCGAGGTGGTGCTGAAGCAGACGGTCGACACCCTCGTCGAAATGGCCATCGACGTGGCCATGGCCGAGATGCCGGAGGCGGCCAAGACCGCGGTGAAGGGCGTGAAGGCCCTGGCGGTGAAGGTCTACGAGGAGCGCGAGCGCGCCGCCAAGGCTGCCCAGTCCGCCAGCGCCGGCGCCTGGATCCGGCGCGTCGGCTCCGACCTGGTCGAGCACAAGCCGAGCCGGACGCAGGTCACCAACTGGGTCTACGGCTACTACTGCGAGCTCCCGGAGCCCGCGGATACCGACTTCCTCTTCGGGCTCGAGAACGCGGTCACCGAGGACATCACGGGGATCGGGGAGGTGGCGCTGATCACCCTGTACGAGCAGTGGATCAACGCCCACTTCGAGAAACCGGATCGGGACGAGGGGATCGTGGACGACTTCGTGGGCGCCGAGTCGGCGCCGGGCGTGCTCGACGTCTGGTTCGAGGGCGACGAGGGCTCCATGGACGAGCGCGTGACCCGCGTGGTCCTCTCGGACGGGACCCCCTACGCGGACAAGCTCTGCCCCGCGATCGGTGAGACCCTCGCCCGCTTCAATCGCAAGACGAACGCCGGGGCCACGCTCCTCGACCTGCGGATCCACAAGCGGCTCTGCTTCGAGGTGAGGGACCGCGGGGGGGTGGGCACCCTGACGGACTGCGCCCTGCTCGGCCCCGCAAACGAGGTGACGATCGCTCCCGTCTGGGCGGGCGCCGAGGCGCGGGCGGCGTACCGGGCGCTCCAGCGGACGGCCTGCATCGAGGACTAGGCGCGGCGAGGCGGGCCGGAGCGCCTACTCCCCGTACTCGTCCTCGTCCTCGTCCTCGTCCTCGTCCTCGTCCCTGGCGAGCCAGATCTCGCAGGCGTCGCCGGGCTCGCTGGCGGCGCAGAAGCCGCACTTCGGGGTGGCTTTCGTCGCGGTGCAGGCCCCGGTCGTCCAGCGCATGGGCGTGGCGTGGATCGGCTCCGCGGAGAGCATGGTGTCCTTGGGCATGCAGTACCAGCGCTGGCGGCACATGAAGGCGATCTGCAGCCAGTCCACACCGAGCTTGTCGCCGGACCGGATCCAGCGGCCCGCCTGGCGCGTAGACGCCGCCTCGGCCGGCTCCTCGGTCTCGGACTCCACCTCGCTGCAGCCCCAGCCGTCCTCGGAGTCGTAGTAGAGCTCGGTGTCCTCGGCGCAGGTGACCTCGGGCAGCGGCGCGCAGACGTCCTCCTCGGTGTCCCAGTCGTAGACCTCCACCCGGTCCGCCCCGCACTCCTCCGTCATCATCTGGGCGGAACTCGTACCCGGAGCGACCAGCAGCGCGAGCGCGGCGAGGGCGGGAAGCCCCCATCCGATGGGCGCAGTCCGCTGGCTCCCCGTCTTGCGTTCTCGCTCCTGCAAGCCCGGCATGTCTCTGCCCTCCGGCCGATCATTCTGACCGGGCCGCCGCCGCGCGTCCAGCAGATCCGACCGAGGCGGTCCTATTCCGAGGAGTCTCCCAGCACGGGGGCGGCGGCGTTCAGGGCCTGGACCGCGGCCGGGATCCCCGCGTAGGCCGCCGTCTGCATGAGCACCTCCACCAGCTCCTCGCGGGAGAGGCCCTGGTTCAAGGCGCCCACCAGGTGGGCGCGGAGCTCGTCGGTCTTCCCCAAGGCGGCGAGCTGGGCCACGGTGACGAGGCTGCGGTCGCGCAACGCCAGCCCGGGCCGGGCCCAGAGCCCGCCGAAGCAGCTCTCGGCCACCCAGGCGAAGAACTCCGGCGCGAGCCGCAGGGCCGGCGGGCCCTTGGCGCCGCCGCCCGCGCGGGCTCCCCAGAGCCGGCCCTGGATCTCGCGGCCCCGGGCCAGCTTGTCGACGTCGTCGGACATGGCGCTCTCCTTCCGAGCCCCGCTCGGCTAGTCGCGTCCCAGCAGGGTGACACAGCAGACGCTGCCGCCTCCCACGAGGTGGGCGAGGCCCACCCGCGCGCCCTCGACCTGCCGGGGACCCGCCTCGCCGCGGAGCTGGCAGACGAGCTCGTGGATCTGGGCCAGGCCGGTCGGACCGCCGGGGTGGCCCCGGGCGATGAGGCCGCCGTCGGTGTTGAACGGGATGCGACCGCCGAGGGTCGTCTGCCCTTCCTCGAGCAGCTTCTCTCCCTCGCCGTCCCCGCAGAAGCCGAGCAGCTCGTAGTACTCGAGCTCCTCGTTGGCGAAGGCGTCGTGGCAGAGGGCCAGGCTCACGTCCTCGGGGCCGAGCCCCGCCTGCTCGTAGGCCGCGCGGCCGGTGTCGCGGGTCATGCTGGCCGGGCCGACCACGGGGCCGAGGAAGGTATGCCCCGGCGTGTAGCGCTCGCTCTGCAGGGACGAGGCCAGCACCCGCACCAGGGGCCGGTGCGGCTGGCGCCGGGCCACGAGGTCGGCCGGGGCCAGCACGGCCGCCGCGGCGCCGTCGTCCACGGGGCAGGCCATCATGGCGGTCAGCGGCTCGGCGACGAGCGGCGAAGCCATCACCTCCTCGACCGTGATCTCGTGGTCCGCCCGGCGGTCGGCGCGGGGATTGCGCGCCCCGTGGTTCCAGTTCTTGGCCGCGATGCGGGCGAAGTGCTCGGGCCGGGTACCCCGCTCGTACATGCGCCGCATGGCCCAGAGGGCGAAGTAGGCCGCCGGCAGGATGACGCCGTCGATCTGGTCGCGCCCCGTGCCGCGACCGCCGGCCCCGCCGCGGGCCATCTCGGTCATCTTGTCGAAGCCGAGGGCCAGGGCCAGCGTCGCGCGGCCGCTGGCCACCGCCCAGGCCGCCTCGCGGAAGGCGACCAGCCCCGTGGCCGAGGCGTTCTCCACGTGGGTGACCGGCAGTCCGGTGAGCCCCAGCTCCTTCAGGGTGCGGATGCCGAGCATCGGCGCGGGCTGGATGTAGCCGACGAAGGCCTCGTCCACGTCGGCCAGGGTGAGGCCGCCGGCGTCCGCGAAGGCCTCGAGGCCCGCCTGCCGCGCCAGCTCCGCGGCGGGCCGCCCGCGGAAGGCGCCGAAGCGCGGCATCCCGACGCCGAGCACGGCCACGTCCCGCAGGCTCATCCGCCGGCCTCCGTGGGGGCGGGCGCGAAGCGGAAGATGACGACGTCCTGGCCCTCGCCGTTCTTGCGCAGGGTCTCGAGCTCGAGCGCCATGGGCATGCCGATGCGGAAGTCGTCGGGCCCGCCCGAGAGCACCGCCTGGACCCTCGGCCCCTCGGGCAGGTCCACCTGTCCCACGCCGTAGCCGCCGGCCTCGGCGCGCAGCGAGCCGAACAGCGGGACGTGCACGTAGGTCCAGGTGTAGAGCGTGCCGCGGGGACCGAGGAGGACGTCCTCCAGGTCCAGCGCGAGGCAGCGCGCACACACCGCGCGGCGCGGAAAGAGCACCTCCCCGCAGGCGCGGCAGCGGCTGCCGAGCAGGCGCACCGGCTCGTCGCCCTCGGGCAGGGTGAACAAGCCCGGCTCGATGGGGACCCGGGCGGGGAGCGCCGGCGCGCTCACCGGTCCAGGCGCTTGTCGCAGAAGTGCACGTCGTACTCCCAGGCCGAGGATCGCCGTCTCGGCCCTAG
>CAYTZH010000104.1:0-4688 GCA_964442285.1 uncultured Spirochaetales bacterium
CCGACGAGCAGCGGAATGGGCGCGACCTCTCCCGCCTCGACGGCGGCGAGCGGGCGACGCGGGAGGACGTCCCCGTCCACGACCGGCTGGTAGGCGAGCGACGGCAGGGAACGGGCGAGCCGATCGGCCGCGCGGAGCTGGGCTTCGAGCACGCGCTGTGCGGGAAGCGCCCGGGCCGCGGCCGGGTCGCCCGGCCGCACGCCGAGCTCCTCCGCGAGGGCGTGCGCCACCACGCCGGCCGTCTCGACATCGTGCACGTTGCGCGCGGCCCCGCTCTGGAGGATCGCGCGGTGGAAGAGGCGCCGCGCGCGAGGCACCGCGAGGAGCGTCGCCACGCTCATGGCCCCCGCCGAGGAGCCGAAGAGCGTCACGCAGTCCGGGTCGCCGCCGAAGCGGCTCGCGTGATCGCGTACCCACTCGAGCGCGGAGACCTGGTCGAGCAGCCCGAAGTTGCCGCCGGCGCGACCGGCCTCGGCCCCGGTGCCGGCCGGCGCCGCGTAGCCGAGCGCACCGAGCCGGTAGTTCAGGCTCACCACCACGGCGTCGCCGCGCCGCGCGAGCGCGCCGCCGTGGTAGACCGGCCAGGATCCGGAGCCGAGCGTGAAGCCTCCGCCGTGGATCCACACCAGGACCGGACGACGGCGGTCGTCACACGCGGGTGTCCAGACGTTCAGGAACAGGCACTCCTCGCTCTGCGGCTCTCCGTCCGCGCCGAGGAGGCGCGCCATCAGACCGGCGCTCTGCGGTGCCGCGGCACCGAAGGCGCGCGCGGGCCGCACGCCGCTCCACGCCTGCGGCGGCTCGGGCGCGCGCCAGCGGCCGGAGCCACCGGTGCTGCGGCCGTAGGGAATGCCGAGGAAGGTCTCCAGGCCCGCCTCCCGCAGGCCCTCGACCGGCCCGAAGCGCGTCTCGACGATCGGCCCCACGGCGGCCGACGGTAACACGCGCGTCGCACCTGCAAACCCGGTTGGCAGTCCGGGGCGCAACGCATCCCGGGGCGGCAGGCGCGATTGCGGTCGGACGCCGTCGCGCCGGGGAGGAGTGTCGCGATTCCGGGCCCGTACGGCTCTTCCTGCGTGGGCAGGGCGTCGCGCGGAGCTGGCACGGCGCTTGCTGCCCTCCTCGGCGGAGGGGCGGGAATGACGTTCCATCGGGCGAGGGCCGTCGCCGCCGCACTCGGAGCGCTCCTGTGCGTACCGCTCGCGGCGATCGCGGACACCCCGCTCGCAGAGCGCTTCGCAGCGGGCCGGGTCGACTGCGTGCGCGTCGAGCTCGCCTCCGGGCGCGTCCAGGTCGTCGGGCACGATGGCCCCGAGGTGCGCATCGACGGGGCGGCCCACGGGCTCGGCGCCAGCAGCGTGCACTTCTCGACGTTCTGGCGCGGAGGCGAGCTCGTCGTCCGCGCCGACGCGGAGCCCTGGATCGACTGGATGCGGGCGGCCCCGAACATACGGGTCCGGGTCGCGGTGCCGCGGAGACGCGCGGTCCGGGTGGTGGAGCCCGGCGCGGCGGGCGGCGTGCGGGTGTGGGCCCGGGAGGGCGCCGTGGAGATCGACGCGGGCGCGGGTCGCGTGCGGGCGCTGGCCGGCGGCCCCCCGGTGCGCCCGCGGCGCGACGTGACGCCGCCCGAAGCCCTCTTCCGGCCGCGCGGCATGGCGCGCGGGGCCGCGTCCCTGCCGGCGACGGACGCGCTGCTCGGTCTCTAGCAGCCCGCCCCGGAAGGGTCGGCCGACGACGCGGCAGGGCCCGGCGCCCTCGAGCGCGTTGACGGCGGTCGCGCGCGCACTACCGTTCGGCGTCCCCACCTGCCGGAGGATCGCCCGCTGAGCCCCGGAGCCACGAGCCGTGTCGCGGCAGCGCTCCTCCTGCCGCTGGTCGCCGTCCTGCTGCTGGTCGTCCTGCTACTGGCAGGGGCGTGTACGCGTCTCGACACGCGCCGAGACGCGCTGCTCTACGGCTACAACCTCGTCGTCATCAACATCGACTCCCTGCGCGCGGACCATCTCGGGACGTACGGCTACGCGCGCGACACCTCGCCCTTCATCGACGCGCTGGCCTCCGAAGGTGTCGTCTTCGAGCGCGCGTCGTCGACCTCCTCGTTCACGCGCGAGTCCGTCGCGTCGCTGATGACCGGACTGCTGCCCACCCGGGGCGGCGGCATCGGCTGGGCGGCGGCTCCCCCCCCGGATGCCGCGACGCTCGCCGAGCTGCTCAGCGGGGCGGGCTACCGGACCGGCCTGTTCAGCAACACCGTGATGCTGGGGAATCCGAACTTCCGGCGCGGCTTCGACGCGGTGCACAACCTGCCCCGGAGCTGGGGGACGAGCCGCATGGGCCCGGAGCTCAGCGCCGAGGCCGCCCGCTTCGCAGAGCGACACGCGGACGATCCGCTCTTCCTGTACCTCCACTACCTGGACCCCCACGGTCCCTACGACCCGCCCGAAGCGTCCCTGCGCCGCTTCGCGACGACGCCCGCCGAGGAGCCGCTTCGCGTCTACGGTGGGCTGCGGCGCGACCTGCCCCGGCTCCAGCGCGAGGGCCTCGGCCCCGGCGATCCCCGCTTCGAGGACCTCGTCTCGCGCTACGACGCGGAGATCGCCCACACCGACGAGGCGATCGAGCAGCTCTTCGGGGACCTGCGCCGCCTCGGGCTGCTCGACCGCAGCCTGGTGGTGATCACGGCGGACCACGGGGAGGAGTTCCTCGAGCACGACTTCGTGGAGCACGCCTGGACGCTCTACGAGGAGTCGCTGCGCATCCCCCTGATCTTCTGGGCGCCGGGCGCGCTGCACGCCGGACGGAGCGACGCTCCGGTCTCGGCCGTGGACGTCCTGCCGACGCTCGCGGACCTGCTCGGGATCCGCAGCGAGCGCGACCGCTGGGACGGGAGGCCCCTCTTCGACGAGCGCGGCCGGGTCGCCGGATCCCTCGCGGACGAGCAGCCCATCGTGGCCGAGCTGATGATCCGGGAGCGGAACGTGCTGCGCTCGGTCACGAAGGGCGACTGGAAGTACATCGCGGCCTACCGGTGGATCGGCCCCGAAGAACGGGCGGCCGCGGCGGCGACCGAGCAGAAGCTGCGCGAGGCGGGCTACGAACGGGAGTTCGACCCCTGGGGCCCGGTGGTCCGCGAGGAGCTCTACCGGACCTCCGACGACGCCGCGGAGCGGCGCGATCTCTCGGACCTCCACCCCGAGAAGCTCGACGAGCTGCGCGACGAGCTCGCCGCCTATCGCGCCCGGGTCGAGGCGGAAGGGTCGCGCCGGCAGACCGGCGAGGAGGCGCCCGAGCTCACGCCCGAGGAGCGCGAGCGACTCCACGCGCTCGGCTATCTGTGAACGCGTCGTGCAGGGCGCCAGGCGAGCCCGCGGCGGTCGCATCGGCCACGTCCTCTACGGGCTGGCCCTCGCGCTGGCCTTCGCCTCCTTCCTGGCGTCCTCGTGGTCCCACCATCGGGACGTGCGCTTCCACGTCGACGAGACCTACTGGATGGCCGAGGGCGTCTACCTCAAGCTCTTCTTCTACGACCTCGACCTGACCAACGACGCGTGGCGCGACTACTGGGGCCGCCGCAATCCGCCCCTCGTGAAGTACGTCTACGGCGTCGCCACGCTCGCCGCGGGCCACCCGATCGTCGATTTCGAGCTGCGGGACGTCTACGGGAGGCTCTGGAGCGACGGGGCCGCGCTCGAGGCGGAGACCCCGGCGCCCGTCCTGGCCGCGGGTCGCCTCGCCTCGTGGGGCTTCGGCCTGGCGAGCGCGATCCTGCTCGTCGTCGTCTCTCCCCGGATCGGCAGCCGTTGGATCGGGCCGATCGCCGTGCTCCTCCTGAGCCGGGACGCGCACCTGATGTCCTACTTCGTGCGCGCGATGTCCGAGTCGATCGTGAGCTGTCTCACGCTCGTGTACCTGACGGCCTCGCTCCGCTTCTTCCGACGCGACCGCAGCGACTGGAGGGACCGGCGGGATCGGTGGGCCATGTCCGCCATGGCCGGATCGATCGCGCTCCTCGCCCTGGCGAAGCCGAGCGGCGGACTCGCCGGCATCGTCTTCGCCGTCCAGGCGGCGGGCTTCCATGCCCTGCCGGTCTGGCGCGGCGTCGCGAGCGATGCGCGAAAGCGGGCCGCCGTGACGTGGCTCAGGGTCGTCGCCGTCGTGGGCGTGCTCTCCCTCCTGCTGCTCGTCGCCTTCAATCCGTGGCTGTACCGCAACCCTCCCGGCCACCTGCTCAAGACGAACCGCTCCTGGGGGAAGCACGTGGCCGCCCAGCAGGAGCGCTGGCCGGACGCCGCCCTCCACACGCTTCCCGAGAAGCTCTCCTTCTACGCCGACCACGTGTTTCCCGTGAAGGCCGGGAGCGCGTCGGGAGAGCTCCTCAACCTGGCGATCCTGGCCGCCGGGCTCGCCGCCCTCGCGATCCGCGGGGTCCGTCGTTCCCGCCAGAGCGGGCGCCTGGCGCCGGAGCTGGTCTTCCTGATCTGGGGACTCGTCTACGCGTTCGCACAGATCCTCTGGCTCCCCCTTCGCTGGCCACGCTACGTCCTGGTCTCCCATCCCTTCGTCATCCTGTTGCAGGCAGCCGGCCTCGTCGCCCTGGCGACGGGGAGCCTCTCCGTGGCGCGCTCCGGCCTCAGGAATCTCTCCCGCTGAGACGCCGCCGGGACGCGGCGACGCGCGACGCGCGGGTC
>CAYTZH010000105.1:0-3364 GCA_964442285.1 uncultured Spirochaetales bacterium
GCTGCCAGCGGCAAGGAGAAGAAGCGCTACATCCTCGAGATCATCGAGCACTAGCTCGCCAGAGGTTCCGACCGGGCTACCATGCTGGGTCCGCCGAGGCGCCGCGCCAGTCAGGCGCCCCGGCGGGAGGGAGGAGCCTTGGCCAGCGACAGCCCGCCCGCGTTCGATGCGCCCCTGGTCTGGGGCGACCAGATCGAGGCACGCGCCCGACACCCCCAGACCGAGAAGAAGATCTTCCTCTACCAGGGGGAACGGACCTGGACCTATCGCCAGTTCCGCGACGAGTCCGTCCGCATGGCGCACTTCCTGCGCCGCCGGCTCGGTCCCGTCGACGAGCGGCGACCCGGTCACGTGGCCATGCTGCTCGAGAACCACCTCGAGCTGCTGGCGCTGTTCGGAGGCTGCGCCTACTCCGGATCGACGCTTTTCGGCGTCAATCCCGGGCTGCGCGGCGAGGTGCTGGCCGGCGTCCTGAACCAGTCGCGGGCGCGGTTGCTCGTCGTCGACGAAGCCTACCTCGAGCCCCTCGGTCGCGTCCGCGACCAGCTCGAGCACCTGGTCCCCGAGAACATCCTGGTGCTGCCGACGCGCGGGGGGGAGCTGCCCGACGACACCTCCCTGCCGGAGCGGCTCGCGGACGAGGTCGCACCCGAAGGGACGTCCCTGGACGCGCCGGAGGCCGCCGTGTCCCCCGACACCGTGCTCATGGTCATCTACACCTCGGGCACCACCGGCCTGCCCAAGGGCATCCTCAACAACCACCTCAAGCTGCTCTTCACCGGACTCGGCGTCACCCGCGCCACCGGCGTCGGCTTCGACGACGTCGGCTACACCTGCATGCCGCTCTTCCACTCCAACTCCATGTTCGTCGGCCTGTCGCCGGCCTTCTGGAACGCCGGCAGCGTGGCCGTGCGCGAGCGCTTCAGCGCGAGCGGCTTCATCGAAGACGTCCTGCGCTACGGCGTCACCTACTGGAACTACGTGGGCGAGCCCGTCCACTACGTGCTGTCGGCCGTGGAGCGGACCTTCGGGGGCGACGAGGAGCGGATCCGCCGGGAGCTCACCGAGAGCCCGCGCAACCGGCTGCGCTTCTGTGTGGGAAACGGCGCCTCGCCCCCGGACATCGACAAGTTCATGCGCTGGTTCGGCCTGGAGGAGATGTACGAGCTGTACGGCTCCACCGAGGCGGCCATCAGCACCTTCCGCAAGAAGGGCGACCCGCGCGGCTCCGTCGGCGAGATCGCGGACGACGCGGTGAAGATCCTGAACGAGGCCGGAGGGGAGTGCCCGCCGGCCGACGTCGCCGAGGACGGCACCATCCGCAACTACGCGGAGGCGGTGGGCGAGATCTGCCGCGTCGCGGAGGACACCGGCCTCTACCAGGGCTACTTCGACAACGAGAACGCGAACGCCTCGAAGTACCGCGACGGGGTGTACCACTCGGGCGACCTGGGCCACGTGCTCGTGCGCGAGGGGCGTCGCTTCCTCTACTTCGACGGGCGCACCGACGACTGGATCCGCAAGGACGGCGAGAACTTCTCCGCGGCGCCGATCGGGCGCCTGATGCAGGAGCACCCCGACGTGGACCTGGCGGCGGCCTATGGCGTGCCGTGCTCGGTTTCCGACGAGCTGGTCATGGTGGCGCTGAAGCTGCGGCCCGGGCGCAGCTTCGATCCCGGCGGATTCTTCGGCTTCTGCGAGGCCCTTTGCAGCGAGGGCGGGATGGACCGCAAGTGGATGCCGGACTACGTCCGGATCGTGGACGACTTCGAGTTCACCCAGACCCAGAAGATCCTGGTCCGGAACCTCAAGAAGGACCACTTCCACCGCGGCCGGCTTCCCGACGCGCCCCTGTTCTTCCGGGAGCGCGGCGACGCCGCGTTCCGGTCCTTGGGTCGGGACGAGTTCGAGGCGCTGCGGGAGCGCTTCCGGGAGGCCGAGCGGCTTCCCCTGCTCGAGACCTGATCCGGCACCGATCCGAACGACGGGTTACGGGTTCGTGCTTCGCGACGGCCCCAAGCCACCCGGCAACCCGAGCTGGAACGACACGGACCGCCGCGGGGTTGGACCCGTCCGCTGCCGGTTCGTGCCGCCCGGCACGGGGCTTGCTCCCCCCACTCCGTAGGAGGTGAGCCGCGTCACCGTTCGCGGATCCGGAGACCCAGCCATGGACGCCACGTACACCGCCGAAGAGCACTTCCGTCAGGGGCTTCAGCTCCTCGAGCTCGAGAAACCCGCCGACGCCCTGGAGCACTTCCGAGCGGCCCACGGGCTGGACCGGGATTGTCCGCGCCACCGCTCCTACTACGGCCTGGGTCTGGCCCTGGTCGAGCGGCGTTTCAACCGGGCCGTGGAGCTGTGTCGCTCCGCCGTGAAGGAGGAGTTCTTCAGCCCGGACCTGTACTGGAACCTGGCCCGGGTCCACCTGGCCTTCGGTTTCAAGGCAGAGGGCCTCCGCTACCTGCGCCGCGGTCTGATGATCGATCCCTCCCACCGCGGGATCCTGAAGGACCTGGAGGGGCTCGGCCTGCGCCGCCAGCCGGTCCTGCGCTTCCTGCCCCGGCGCCACTTCCTGAACCGCTGGCTGGGCGTCGTCCGCCGGCAGCTCCAGAGCCCGGAGGCCAGGGAGGACGCGGGCCTCGAGCCCGGGCTGCTCGGCCGTTGACGCCACGCGGGCGAGCGACTACACCTATCGCCCCTTTCCCGACGAGGTTGCGATGGGCAGCGTGATCAAGAAGCGCCGCAAGAAGATGCGGAAGCACAAGAAGAAGAAGCTGCTCAAGCGCGCGCGGCACAAGCGCAAGCGCTAGCCGCTCGCGTAGGTCGTCCCGCCGCGCTTCGATCGCGGCCCCCGCTCCATCTCCTCCAGTCGATCCTTCCCGCCGGCTCC
This sequence comes from uncultured Spirochaetales bacterium, assembly GCA_964442285.1. Lineage (GTDB taxonomy): Bacteria > Myxococcota_A > UBA9160 > UBA9160 > JAFDET01 > CAYTZH01. The sequence goes on from CAYTZH010000105.1 coordinate 2,891, forward strand.
GCCCGTGTGTGGACAACCGTGCGGAGCGCGCGCTCCGCGCGACTCGGGACGCGTTGCGCCGAGCTGCGGGTGCGCCCGGGGGGCGGCGGTTCGGACCGCTTTCGTGTTCTTGCTAGCACTTCGACCCTCCATCCAACTGTTTTTTTTGCGCTTTCCCCTTGACGGGCCTAAAACGCCGTTGTTAGGCTCGCCCGCAATAGTGGCCTCTATACCCGCGGACTCCATGTGATTGTCTTCAAGTCGCGGGAAACGGCCACCGATGAGGGTCCGGGGGCAACACGAGCCCGCAACCACGTGGGCAAGGGGCGCTCTCGGGCACTCGAAGGTCTCCCGATTGCCGCTGCACGAAGCAGGGGCGGGAAGGGGCCCGAAAAGGGGGGTGAACCCAGCAATGGCAGTCCGTCGTAAGAAGGCAGCGACCAAGAAGGCGACCCGCAAGAAGGCCGCCCGGAAGAAGACGGCCAAGAAGGCCAC
>CAYTZH010000105.1:3464-4666 GCA_964442285.1 uncultured Spirochaetales bacterium
GAAGAAGACGGCCAAGAAGGCCACCCGCAAGAAGGCGACCCGCAAGAAGGCCGCCAAGAAGAAGACGGCCAAGAAGGCCACCCGCCGCAAGGCACGCCGCAAGAGCGCCTGAGGTTCTTCGGCTGCGGAGGGGCCCTCCCCGAGGAGGGCCATGGGACCCCGGCCGGCGTCCGCCGGCCGGGGTTTCCTTCTTTCGGCCCATCCCCTAGGTTCCCGCTGCCCTATTGGCCCCCACCCCGGGGGACATCAGCCAGGAGTCGCGCCATGGCCCGGATCACGATCGAAGACTGCATCGAGAGGGTGCCCAACCGCTTCCACCTGGTGCAGATGGCGGGCATCCGGACCAAGCAGCTCAAGAAGGGGGCGCGGCCGCTGGTCGATGCGGAGGAGAACAAGGAGGTCGTGATGGCGCTGCGGGAGATCGCCGCCGGCTACATCAAGGCCGACTACCCCGAGGCCGCCGAGGGCCCCGACGCCGAGGAGTAGGGCCGCCTAGGCGGTCTGGACGGGAATCGTGAAGCTGACGACGGTTCCCTTGCCCACCTCGCTGGTGAACGAGAGCCCGCCTTCCAGCAGGACCAGCAGGTCCCGCACCAGGGCCAGGCCGAGGCCCGAGCCCCGGTACTTCGTCGAGTTCAGCTCGTCCACCTGATAGAACTCGTCGAAGACGAACTGCTGGTCGTCGGGGCAGATTCCGATCCCCGTGTCCTCGATCGTGCAGACGAGCGAGCCGTCGCGCACCTCGCTCTTGATCGAGATGGTGCCCTGCTCGGTGAACTTCACCGCGTTGTCGAGGATCAGGAAGAGCACCTGGTTGACCTTGGCGAGATCCGTGCGCAGGGTCGGGAAGGGCTCCTCGTAGAACTTCTCGATCTGGACCGGCTTCGAGCCCAGGGTGTCCTGGACGCTGAAGATCGCCTCGTCGACGACCTCGCGGAAGCTCACCTCCTGGATCTCCACCGGGAGCTCGCCCTGCTTGATCCGCCAGAGGTCGAGGATGTTCTGCAGCGTGCGCAGGAAGGCGGTGCCCTCGTCGAGGGCCGCCCGGAGGCCCGACTTGGCGCTGGCCGAGAGCTGCTCGTTCTCCCCCGCCAGCACCGAGATGATGGCCTCGATGATGCTGTTCAGGGGCGTTCGGAGCTCGCGCGACATCTTCTCGATGAAGTCGTTCTTGAGCTTCTCGATCTTGCCGAGCTTCTCGT
>CAYTZH010000106.1:0-4295 GCA_964442285.1 uncultured Spirochaetales bacterium
CGCGGCGTGCCGCAGATCGATGGCACCTTCGACATCGACGCCACCGGCATCCTGGCCGTGGGGGCCAAGGACAAGGCCACGGGCAAGGAGCAGTCCATCCGCATCGAGGGCTCGGGCGGGCTCTCGAAGGACGACGTGGACCGGATGGTGAAGGATGCCGAGGCTCACTCGAGCGAGGACCGCGACCGCCGGGAGAAGATCGAGAAGCGGAACCAGCTCGACTCGCTCATCTACAACGCGGACAAGCAGCTCCAGGAGCACGGCGACAAGCTCGGCGCCGAGGACAAGAAGAACCTGGAGGACGCCCTGACCGAGGCCCGCCAGGATCTCGAGAGCGACGACAAGGCGCGCCTCGATGCGGGCATCCAGCGGGTGGAACAGGCGGTGCACAAGGTGGCCGAGGTGCTCTACAAGGCCCAGGCGGAGGAGGCCGCGGCGAGCGCCGCCGGCGACGGCGGTGCGACCGGCGAGCCCGGCGCGGGCGGCGAGGGTGGATCCGGCGAAGAGGTGATCGACGCCGAGTACACGGAGGAGAAGGGAGACCGCTAGTCTCCGCCCGTGGACTTCCCCAGGTCGAAGGATCCCGTCAGCGAGCTCTTCGGCGAGCTCACCGACCGCTTGCGCAGCGATCACTGGCAACCGGCGCTGGACGTCTACGAGACCGCCACGGCGGTGGTGGTCCAGGTGGAGCTCCCCGGTGTTGCCCGCGAGGACGTGGCGATCAAGCTCGACGGCAAGCGCCTGCGCATCCGCGGGGTGCGGCCGCCGGCCCGCGATCCGGACATCCAGCGCCTGCACCAGGTGGAGATCGCCCTGGGTCCCTTCGAGCGGGTCGTGGAGGTGGGTCTGCCCTTCGACGCCGAGGCGGTGAGCGCGAGCCTGCGCGACGGCATCCTCCGGGTCCGGCTCCCGAAGCTCAGCCCGCGCCGCATCGAGGTGGAGGGCGAGTGAGCGACGAGCCCCGAGACGAGGGTCGCGAGATCTATCCCGAGAGCCTGGGCGAGGGTGAGGCCGAGGCCGTGGCGGTGGGCGCCGAGAGCGAGCGCGCGGGGGGGCGGCTCGAGGTCCCGCCCGCGCTCCCGGTGCTGCCGCTGAAGAACACGGTGATCTACCCGTTCCTGCTGGCGCCGCTGCTGGTGAACACCACGCGCTCGAAGCGGCTCATCGACCACGTGCTGCTGACCAGCGACCGCATGTTCATCACCTGCGCGGTGCGTCACGCCACCGAGGGGAGTCCGGAGCAGGACGACGTCTATCCCGTGGGCACCGTGGTGCGCGTCATGCGCATGCTCAAGTTCCCGGACGGCTCCTACCGGCTCCTGATCCAGGGCGTCACCCGGGCGCGGGTCACGGCGTTCGACGCCTCGCCGGACGCCGGCGTGCCGCCCGGCGAGCGCCCCTTCCTCCACGGCCGCGTGCAGCGGCTCTCGGACACGGGCGAGACCGACTCGGTGGAGGTCGCGGCGCTGATGCGCAACGTGGCCGAGCAGTTCGGCGCGCTGGTCTCCGAGAGCCCGCGTCTCTCGGACGAGCTCCAGGCCCTGTCGGGCAACGTGGAGGAGCCGTCGAAGCTGGCCGACCTCGTCGCCTCCAACCTGGAGCTCGACGTGGCCGGCAAGCAGGCGGTGCTCGAGGAGCTGGACGTGCCGGACCGGCTCCGGCGGGTGCTGGCCGAGATCAACCGCAGCCGGCAGGTCTCGCGGATCGAAGGGGAGATCCGCGAGAAGGTCCAGAACGAGATGGGCAAGACGCAGCGGGAGTACATGCTGCGTCAGCAGCTCGAGGCGATCCGCCGCGAGCTCGGGGATGCGGAGGAGGAGGGCGCCGAGGCGGACCAGCTGCAGGAGCGCATCGAGGCCGCCGGTCTGCCCGAGGAGGCCTACGAGCAGGCCACCCGCGAGCTGGACCGGCTGCGCCAGATGCCGCCGTCGTCCGCCGAGCACGGCGTGATCCGGACCTACCTGGAGTGGCTGGCGGACCTGCCCTGGTCCCAGGGCACCGAGGACCAGCTGGACGTGGAGCGGGCCCGGAAGATCCTCGACGAGGACCACCACGGGCTCGAGAAGGTCAAGGACCGCATCCTCGAGTACATCGCGGTGCTCTCCCTGAAGCGCGATCTCCGCGGGCCGATCCTCTGCTTCTCGGGTCCGCCGGGCACGGGCAAGACCAGCCTGGGCCGCTCCATCGCCCGCGCCCTGGGGCGGGAGTTCGTGCGCATCTCCCTGGGCGGCGTGCGCGACGAGGCGGAGATCCGCGGACATCGCCGGACCTACGTGGGGGCGCTTCCGGGGCGCATCGTCCAGGGCCTGCGCCGCGCGGGCTCGCGCAACCCGGTCTTCCTGCTGGACGAGCTCGACAAGGTGGGCACCGACTTCCGGGGCGATCCCGCCTCCGCGCTGCTCGAGGTGCTCGACCCGGAGCAGAACGACACCTTCAGCGACCACTACCTGGAGGTTCCCTTCGACCTCTCCCAGGTGCTCTTCATCGCCACTGCCAACTGGATGGACACGGTGCCGCCGGCCCTGCGCGACCGGATGGAGGTGATCGAGCTTCCGGGCTACACCGCGGAGGAGAAGGTGGAGATCGCGCGGCGCTTCCTGGTGCCGCGCCAGCGCGAGGCCAACGGCCTGGTCGACGTCGACGTGGAGATCGCCGAGGACACCCTGCGCGCCCTGGTGCGGAGCTACACCCGCGAGGCGGGCGTGCGGAACCTGGAGCGCGAGATCGGCGCCGTGTGCCGCAAGGTCGCGCGTCGGGTCGCGGAGGGCCGGGTCGACGGGCCGATCCGGGTGGCTCCGGAGGACCTGGCGGAGCTCCTCGGGCCCGTGCGCTTCGAGCCGGAGCTGGCCGAGCGCGCCGGCCGGCCGGGCGTGGCCGTGGGCCTGGCCTGGACGCCCGCCGGCGGCGACATCCTGTTCGTGGAGTCCACGCGGATGCCCGGCAAGGGCGGCCTCAAGCTGACCGGCTCCCTCGGCGACGTCATGCGGGAGTCGGCGGAGGCGGCGCGGTCCTGGCTGCGTGCCAACGCCGACGGCGTGGGCCTCGACCCCGGATCCTTCGCCGACTCGGAGCTGCACGTCCACGTGCCCGCCGGGGCCGTCCCCAAGGACGGACCGTCGGCCGGCGTGGCGATGGTGACCTCCCTCGCGTCCCTGCTCACGGGTCGCTCTGCGCATCCGGACGTGGCCATGACCGGCGAGATCACCCTGCGCGGGAAAGTGCTGCCCGTGGGCGGCATCAAGGAGAAGGTGCTCGCGGCGCGCCGGGCCGGCATCCGCCGCGTGGTCCTGCCCGAGCGCAACCGCAAGGACGCCGAAGAGATCTCGGAGGCGCTGCTCAAGGACCTCGAGCTCGAGTACGTGGGGACCATCGATGAGGCCCTGGCCCATACCCGCGCCGCCCGCCCGTCGCCGCGCGCCGGCGGCCCGCCGCGGGGTGCCGCTGGCGGCGCGCCGCGGGTTGCCGCTGGCGGCGCTGTGTCTCGCGGCCGCGTTGCCGGCCTGCGTCAGCCGCGGCACCCACGACCTCGTGGTGGCCGAGCGCGATCGCCTGGCCCAGGAGAGGGAGCTGCTCTCGCGGCGGGTCGAGCTGCTCGAGACCTCGAACGAGAGTCTCTCCTCCGAGCGGGTGCAGCTGTTGGACCAGACGGAGGACCTCCGCCAGCGGCGCGAGACGCTCGAGCGCGAGGTCGCCCAGCTCGAGCGCACCCGCGGGCAGCTCGAGTCGGCCCAGGTGAGCCTGGCCGAGCGCGAGGCGGAGCTCGCCGCGCTCCGGGCCACCTACGACGAGCTGGTGGTGGACCTCCAGTCGGAGGTCGAGCGCGGCCGCATGCGCATCCGGGCCCTCGAGAACGGCGTCCAGATCCTCGACTTCGAGGGCGAGGCCCTGTTCCCGCCCGGCTCCGTCGAGCCCTCGGCCGAGGGTATCCTCACCCTTCGCACGGTGGCCCAGCGGCTCCGCAAGCTCGACGAGCGCGTGGAGGTGCACGGACACACCGACGACGTGCCCATCACCGGGGCGCTGGGGCGCCGCTTCCCGACCAACTGGGAGCTGGCCGCCGCGCGGGCCGCCCGGGTGGTGCGCATCCTGGTGGAGCAGGGCGTCCCCCCCGAGCGGGTGATCGTGGTCTCCCATGGCGAGCACGACCCGGTGGCCCCGAACGACACCGTCGAGGGTCGGGCGCGCAACCGGCGCATCGAGGTCCGGCTGCTGCCTCCGCCCAGCGCCGGCGCGGCCGCCGCCACCCCGTGAGCCGGGGTTGAGTCCGCCGGACGCACGGCCCGGACTCGAGGCGG
>CAYTZH010000107.1:0-4188 GCA_964442285.1 uncultured Spirochaetales bacterium
AGGACATCACCGGCGGTCTGCCGCGGGTGGCCGAGCTCTTCGAGGCCCGCAAGCCGAAGGAGTTCGCCATCGTCAGCGAGATCAACGGTACGGTCTCGTTCGGGACGGACGTCCGCGGCAAGCGCCGGGTGCTCGTGACGGGCGACGAGGAGAACGCCGAGCCGCGGGAGTACCTGATCCCCAAGGGCAAGCACGTGAGCGTGCACGAGGGGGACCGGGTCCGGGCGGGCGAGGCGCTCATGGACGGCTCCTCGAACCCTCACGACATCCTGCGCATCAAGGGCGAGAAGGCGCTCTCGAGCTACATGGTGGACGAGGTCCAGGAGGTCTACCGGCTCCAGGGCGTGAAGATCAACGACAAGCACATCGAGGTGATCGTCCGCCAGATGCTCCGCCGCGTGCGGGTGAAGGACGTAGGGGACTCGGACCTCCTGGTGGGCGAGCAGGTGGACAAGTACGCCCTGGAGCAGCAGAACGCGCGGCTCCTGGCCGAGGGCAAGGAGCCGGCGACCGTCGAGCCCCTGCTCCTGGGCATCACCAAGGCGTCGCTCTCCACCGAGTCGTTCATCTCGGCCGCCTCCTTCCAGGAGACGACCAAGGTGCTCACCGAGGCGGCGATCTGGGGCAAGACGGACTACCTCCACGGTCTCAAGGAGAACGTGATCATGGGCCGTCTGATCCCTGCGGGGACCGGCCTGGCCCGGTACCAGAACATCGGGATCCAGATCGACGCGCCCGAGGAGCTCCTCGTGGGCCCCGAGGAGGAGGAGCTCGCCCCGGCCGAGGAGGAGCCGGGCCTGCTCGGCGATCTGCCGGCCGCGCCCGCGCCGCGCATGCCATGACGAGGCGCCCGGGCCCCTCGGGGCCCGGGCGCGCCGGCCCGCGCGGTCGGCAGCCCCCTTCGCGAGAGCGTTGACAGGGGGTGCAAGCCGGTTAGAATCCGGCGGTTTTTCGGTTCAGACGCCCTCTGGATCGGTCGTCCCGGGAGTCGAGAAGAGCAGCCCGAGCCTCGTGGTCTCCGGCCTTCTCGTTTCGCCCGCGGAAGGGACTGCGGGGGGCGTGTCGTCCGTGTTCACCGGCTCTCAGCCCTGCCCGGTCGGAGGTTCGATGCCCACCATTCAGCAGCTCGTGCGCCAGCGCCGGCAGAGCAAGCCGCGCAAGTCGAGCTCGCCGGACCTGGAGCGTTCGCCCCAGAAGCGCGCCGTGTGCCTGCGCGTGTACACCACGACGCCGAAGAAGCCGAATTCGGCACTCCGCAAGGTGGCCCGCGTGCGCCTCACCAACGGGCGCGAGGTGACGGCCTACATCCCCGGCGTCGGTCACACCCTGCAGGAGCACTCGGTGGTGCTCGTGCGCGGCGGTCGCGTGAAGGATCTCCCGGGCGTCCGCTACCACATCGTGCGCGGCTCCCTCGACGCCACCGCGGTGGCGGACCGGGCCCAGAGTCGCTCGAAGTACGGCGCCAAGCGGCCGAAGTAGTCGAACTCCGACGCCCGGCCCGGCACCACGGGGTGCTCGGCCGGGCGTCGCTCTTCTCGGAATGGACGGAAGGCGATGCCGCGACGACGAGAGGTTCCCAAGCGCAAGGTCCTCCCCGATCCCAAGTACCAGGATCGGATGGTGACGCGCTTCATCAGCGTGATCATGCGCGACGGGAAGAAGAGCACCGCGGAGCGGATCCTCTACGGCTCGTTCGACGTGATCGAGCAGAAGACCCGGAACGACCCCCTGGCGATGTTCCGGCGCGCGCTCGACAACGTCCGGCCGCGCATCGAGGTGAAGTCCCGCCGCGTGGGCGGGGCGACCTACCAGGTGCCCGTCGAGGTCCGCCCCGAGCGGGCCACCTCGCTGGCGATGCGCTGGCTGGCCAGCTACGCGCGCTCGCGCGACGGCAAGAGCATGCGCGAGAAGCTCGCCAGCGAGATCATCGACGCGGCCAACGAGCGCGGCGAGAGCGTGAAGAAGCGCGAAGACACCCATCGCATGGCGGACGCCAACAAGGCGTTCGCCCACTACCGTTGGTAGATCGGGTTTCGAGGCTCCCCCTATGTCGTCGCCCAAGCCGCTCGAGAGGACGCGCAACATCGGCATCATGGCCCACATCGATGCCGGAAAGACGACGACCACCGAGCGCAACCACATCTACACGGGCGTCAACTACAAGATGGGCGAGGTCCACGAGGGCTCGGCCACGATGGACTGGATGGAGCAGGAGCAGGAGCGCGGCATCACGATCACCAGCGCCGCGACCACCTGCTACTGGAACGACCACCGTATCAACATCATCGACACCCCGGGCCACGTGGATTTCACCATCGAGGTGGAGCGTTCACTGCGGGTGCTCGACGGGGCGGTGGCGGTCTTCTGCGGCGTCGGTGGCGTCGAGCCCCAGTCCGAGACGGTGTGGCGCCAGGCGGACAGGTACCGGGTCCCGCGGATCGCCTTCGTCAACAAGATGGATCGGGTGGGTGCGGACTACGACCGGGTCGTGGGAATGATCGCCGATCGCCTGGGCGCCAACCCAGTGCCCATCCAGATCCCCGTCGGCAGCGAGGACGGCTTCCGCGGCGTGGTCGACGTGATCGAGGACCGCGCGATCCTCTGGGACGACTCGACCCTGGGCGCCGAGTACGCCGTCGAGCCGGTGCCGGAGGAGCTGCGTGCCGCGGTGGACGCGGCCCGGGAGCGGGTGGCCGAGGCCGCCGCCGACGTGGACGAGGACCTCATGGGCCGGTACCTGGAGGGGGAGCCGCTTCCCCCGGACCAGGTGCGCAAGGTCCTGCGGCAGGCCACCCTCGATCTGCAGGTCGTCCCCGTCCTGTGTGGGTCCGCCTTCAAGAACAAGGGGGTCCAGACCCTGCTCGACGCCATCGTCGAGTACCTGCCCTCGCCGCTCGACATCCCGCCGGTGGAAGGCCTCCACGTCGACAAGCGCGGCCGCGAGCAGAAGGTCGTGCGCCGGCCCGACGACAACGAGCCCTTCTCCGCCCTCGCCTTCAAGATCATGAGCGACAAGCACGTGGGCCACCTGGCCTACGTGCGGGTCTACTCGGGCGTGGTGAAGGCGGGCAGTCAGGTGCTGAATGCCACGCGCGAGCGCAAGGAGCGCATCGGCCGCATCCTGCGCATGCACGCGAACAAGCGTCAGGAGATCGAGGAGCTCCGCGCGGGGGACATCGCGGCGATCGTCGGGATCAAGGCCATCGCCACGGGCGAGACCCTCTGCGACACCCGCCATCCGGTGCTGCTCGAGTCCCTGGAGTTCCCGGAGCCGGTGCTCTCCATCGCCATCGAGCCCAAGACCAAGGCGGACATGGACCGGCTGGGACAGTCCCTGGAGCGCCTGGCCCAGGAGGATCCCTCGTTCCGCGTGTCGGTGGATTCGGAGACGGGTCAGACCCTGATCTCCGGCATGGGCGAGCTGCACCTGGAGATCATCAGCGATCGGCTCCTGCGCGAGTTCCAGGTGGACGCCAACGTGGGCCGGCCGCAGGTCGCCTACAAGGAGTGCATCACCCGGGAGGTCGAGGTCGAGGGCCGCTACATCAAGCAGACCGGCGGCTCGGGCGACTTCGCGGTGGTCAAGCTGCGGGTCGCGCCCGGCGAGCCGGGCTCGGGGTTCGTCTTCGAGGACGCGACCAAGGGCGGCGTCGTGCCCCGGGAGTTCGTCCCCGCGGTCCGTCAGGGCTGCGAGGAGGCCAGCCAGAGCGGTGCGCTCGCGGGCTATCCGGTGGAGAACCTCCATGTCCGCCTGGTGGACGGCCAGGCGCACGACGTGGACTCCTCGGAGCGCTCGTTCAAGATCGCCGCCTCCATGGGCTTGAAGGACGCCCTCCGCAAGGCGGATCCGGCCCTGCTCGAGCCGGTGATGGCCGTGGAGGTCGTGACCCCGGAGGAGTTCGTGGGTGCCGTACAGGGCGACCTGAACAGCCGTCGCGGCAAGCTCACCGGCATCGACCTGCGGGCGGGTGCCCAGGTGATCCGCGCCGAGGTGCCCCTGGCCACGATGTTCGGGTACGTCAACAGTCTGCGCTCCATGACCCAGGGGCGTGCGACCTACACCATGCAATTCGGTCATTACGACGAAGTTCCGCCGGCCGTCGCAGAGCGGCTGGTCGGTCGGTAGGGGAGAGAGCAGGGAATGGCCAAGGCGAAGTTCGAGCGGACGAAGCCGCACGTGAACGTGGG
>CAYTZH010000108.1:0-1876 GCA_964442285.1 uncultured Spirochaetales bacterium
GCGACGGTGCAGGATTTCCGGAACACCTTCGCCCAGCGCCAGATCGATCGCCTGGCCGGTGTCGTCGCCGGATCCCTCGAGGTCACCGGGCCCCTGATCGAGGCGAGCTACGCGCGACTGATCGCGATCCTCCGCGATCACTTCCACGACAACAAGTTCACGTTCGGAGGGCGTCCTTCCGCCGGTGACTTCGCGCTCCATGGCCAGCTGACCCAGCTGGTCCAGGTCGAGCCGCCGTCGATGGCGCTGGCGCGCGCCGAGGCACCACGCGTGCTGGCCTGGGTGGACGTCGTCGACGATCTCTCCGGGCTCGAGGTGACGGAGCAGGACTGGCTGCCGCGCGAGGGCGTGCCCGAGACGTTGCGCGCCCTCTTCGCGGAGATCGGCCGCACCTACGCCCCGTTCATGCTCGCCAATGCCGCAGCGCTGGAGCAGGGGGCCGAGACGATGGAGTTCCAGCTCGACGGCGTGCGCTACTGGCAGCGCCCCTTCCCGTACCAGAGGAAGTGTCTCGGGTGGCTCCGGGCCGAGTACGCGAAGCTCTCGTCGGACGACCGGAGCGTCGTGGACGGGGTCTTGGCAGGCACCGGATGCGAGGTGCTCCTTTCATGATCTCGATCGCCGGGGCGGGGAAGCAGCGCGACGGAACCCGGATGGAGACGTGCCGACCACCCGCTTGAACGCGGCCGAGAACGAGAAGGCGCTCGCGTAGCCGATCTGGTCGGCGATCACCTCGATCGAGTGGCGGCTCTCCGCGAGCAGCCGGCGTGCTTCGTCCATCCGAATCTGTTCGGCCACGCGCGCTGGCGTCGTTCCGTGGTGGCGCTTCACGATGCGGAACAGGCTCGAGCGTGACACGCCGAGCGCACTCGCGAGACTCGCGGCATCCCACGGCCCGCGCGGGCGGTCGGCGACGCGACTCCACAAGGTCGCGAGCGCGACCGCCTCGGCATCCGGCTCTGCGCCGGGATGCCGGACGAGCATCGATTCGACCTGATGGCGCAGGATCGTGGCGTGGAGCTCGAAGGCGTCCGCGCGCGGCTCCGGTCCGCCGACCGATTCAGCAGGGCCGAGGCGGTTGGCGTAGCGTGAGAAGAGATATTCCGCCGGACGCTCACCAGCCTCGTGAGACTGTCGCGTATGGGATGCGACGGCGTCTCCGAGTGGATGCTCGGCGAGCATTCCCTCGACCGGCGGCAGCAGACGGCGCAACCAATGGGCGGGGAGCCGACGGACGCCCCGCTCGGGAAGGTGGCCCCAGCGCGTCTCCCCGAGCAGCCGGATGGCCAGAAACTTCCAGCGGGCCGCATGGGTGGCATAGCGCCTGCCTAGCCCCGACGGCGCGAGCACGAGATCGGCTTCGCGTAGTGCGAAGCGCTTCCCGCCAGCTTCGAGGAATCCCGCCCCCTCGATGGTCCCCAGCGCCAGATGCGTGGTGCCCGGGCCGGCCCACTCGAAGCCCCGGCGGACTTCACTGATTCCGACGACCCCGATTCCTGCCTCGCGGAGCGGGCGGGCGCGGGGGTCCGCGAGCGGCAACAGCCAGTCGCGGCTACCGGCGGGAACGTGGACGCGATCGACGGTCCGCACATCGGCCATTCCCGGAGAATGGCACGAATTCATATGGATTGGGAATGATCCGGGATTCCCATCGCGCTGCCCGCGGGCGATCCTGGGTTGCTCGCCACGAGGTCGATCCATGGTCCGCCTGGCCGACATCCCCGAGGTCGAACGCGACCACCTGCTCGCGAAGGGCTGCGAGCCCTTCGGCACCCGCCCCTGGGCGGAGGGCCCGCCGCTTTCGCAGCGCCGCGTCGCGCTCGTCACGTCGGCCGGCCTGCACCGGGCCTCCGACCGGGCGTTCTCGATGGTCGAC
>CAYTZH010000108.1:1976-4099 GCA_964442285.1 uncultured Spirochaetales bacterium
CGACTCCTGCGCGAGGACGCGGTCGACGCCGTCTGCCTGGTGCCCGTCTGACCCAACTGCACCCGCGCGGTCGGCGCGGCCAGCCACTACCTAGAGTCCGAAGGGGTCCCGACCACGGGTATCAGCCTCGTGCGGGAGCACACCGAACAGATGCAGCTGCCGCGCTTCCTCTGGGTTCCGTTCGATCTGGGCCGGCCGTTCGGCGCGCCGAACGAACCGGACTTTCAGCGGCGCGTCCTCCGCACTGCACTCGAGCTCCTCGAGCGCGACGATGGACCGGTGGTGCTCGCAGACTTTCCGGACGACGCGCCCGTGTACGAGCCCGGCGACGGAGAGGAGGCGAGCTGGTCCTGCCCGGTTGCATTCCATCCCATTCCCGGGGAACGGCCCGAGCTGGTCGCGGCCACGCTGGCGGAGATGGAGCGGCTCGCGCCGTGGCACGAGCTCTACGTCCAGCGGCGCGCCGCGGCCGCGCCGGCAGCGAGCGGGCTGGCCGGGGAGCAGCTCGTGACGTCTTTGGGCGGGGTCGCGGGTGGCGGCGACGCCCCCGACGCCCCGACCGAGCTCCCCCTCCACGAGTGGATCCGCCTCGGCTGCGAGGATCTCCGGACCTGGTACCTGGAGGCCGCTCGCGGGCAGCCGGGCCGTGGATCTCCGGCCGAGCTGCGCGACTGGTTCTGGCGCGGCACCGCCGCCGCTCGCTTGATCGGCTCGGTCGCGTCGGCGCTGCTCGACCGCCCGGATCCGATCCTCCGCATGCTTGCAGGCCGGGGGCTCGTCCCGCGCGAGTACTTCCCCGTCCTCCTGCCCGAAGTCGATCTCCGCGACTTCGCGACCGAAGGGAGATCCCGATGAAGCCCACGACCGAGACGATCGTGCGCACGCCGATCACGAGCCGGGGTGCCTGGCTGGGCTCCGAGCTCGCGAGCCGCGACGACTGGCTGGTGCCGCTCGCCGAGGAGCACCGCGCGGAGCTGCGTCGTTTCGCCGCCCAGGCCAAGGAGCAGGGACTCGGGCTCGCGGACATCGGGCCGGAGACCTTCGAGTATTGCACTCTGGCGCCGCTCCTCGAGTCCATCGAGTCCGAGATCGAAGACGGGCTCGGACTCGTGGTGCTGCGCGGTCTCGACCTCACCGGCCTCTCGCCCGAGGAGGCCGGCCTGATGTACTTCGCGATCGGCGCGGCGCTCGGCCGCCCGATCCAGCAGAACGCGCAGGGCCACCTGCTCGGTCACATCCAGGACACCGGCCGCGACATCATGAAGGACCCGGGCGTCCGCGGCTACCAGACGCGCATCGCGCTGCCGTTCCACACGGACACCTCGACCGACCTGCTCGGCCTGCTCTGCTACCGGACCGCGAAGTCGGGCGGCATGAGCTCGCTGGCGCCACTGCTCACGATCTACAACCGCCTGCTCGAGGAGGCGCCCGATCTCGTCGACACGCTCTACGAGCGCTTCCACTACGACTGCCGCGAGGAGGAGCACCCGGACGGCGGCCCGTTCTACAGCCGCGCCGCGGCGAGCGTGTGCGCGGGCAAGCTCTCGCTGCGCCACAACTCGGGCTACGCGAAGACCGCCCAGCGCCACGAGAGCTGCCCGCGGCTCACCGAGGCGCAGCGCGAGGTCATGGACCGGATCGATCGCCTCTCCTTCGACGAGGAGATCCGCTTCGACGTCCAGCTCGAGGAGGGCGACATCCTGTTCCTGAACAACTATCAGGTGATGCACGCGCGCACCGCGTTCGAGGACTGGGAGGAACCCGAACGAAAGCGGCACCTGATGCGCCTCTGGCTGCACCTCCACCGCGGTCGGCCCCTCGCGCCCGACTTCGACAACCGAGGCGGCATCGTCGTGACGGCCCACGACCGCAGCGACGGGCTCGGCGCTTGAAGAGATTGGCCCTGCCGCTGATCCTCGATCTGCTGATCGTCGCGACTCTCCAAGCCGGGAACGGGTGCGGGCGAGTAGCTCGGTTTCCAGCGCTCGGTCGAGGGGCTCGGTGTTGGTCCGCCGCGGTCGTCATGAGGAGAACCTCAGATTCGCCGCCTGACTCACAGCGAGTCACCGGCCGAGGGACGCATCGGGTGCGGCCCCGAAGTGCGCTTTCGCGTGTGACCATTT
>CAYTZH010000109.1:0-3685 GCA_964442285.1 uncultured Spirochaetales bacterium
CATCGGGCCCTACAGCCTGGTCACCCAGCAGCCCCTGGGCGGCAAGGCCCAGTTCGGCGGTCAGCGCCTGGGCGAGATGGAGGTCTGGGCCATGGAGGCCTATGGCGCCGCCTTCGGCCTCCAGGAGTTCCTGACGGTCAAGTCGGACGACGTGCTGGGGCGCACCCGGATCTACGAGTCGATCGTGAAGGGAGAGTGCGTGCTGGAGCCGGGCCTGCCCGAGAGCTTCAACGTGCTCGTGAAGGAGCTCCAGGCGCTCGGCCTGAACGTCGAGCTCGTCGAAGAGTCGCAGTAAGGCGAGGGGGGAGACGATGCGAGATCTCTACAACCTGTTCGAGAAGCCCAAGGACCCGCTCGCGTTCAACGCGCTCCGGATCTCGATCGCGAGTCCGGAGAAGATCCGCGAGTGGTCCTTCGGCGAGGTCAAGAAGCCGGAGACGATCAACTACCGGACCTTCAAGCCCGAACGCGACGGCCTCTTCTGCGCCAAGATCTTCGGCCCGGTGAAGGACTACGAGTGCAACTGCGGCAAGTACAAGCGCATGAAGCACCGGGGCGTGGTCTGCGAGAAGTGCGGCGTCGAGGTGATCCAGTCCAAGGTCCGCCGGGAGCGGATGGGCCACATCACCCTCGCCACGCCCGTGGCCCACATCTGGTTCCTGAAGTCGCTGCCCTCGCGGATCGGCAACATCCTCGAGGTCTCGCTCCGGGACCTGGAGCGGGTGCTGTACTTCGAGTCGCACATCGTGCTGGACCCCCGGGAGACCGAGCTCCGGAAGGGCGAGCTGCTCAGCGACGAGCGCCTGATGGAGGTGCGCGAACAGTACGGTCGCGACGCCTTCGAGTACGGGATCGGCGCCGAGGCGATCCGGGAGCTGCTGTCGCGGATCGACGTGGAGTCGGAGAGCCTGGAGCTCCGCGAGGAGATGAAGGAGGCCACCAGCGAGGCCAAGCGCAAGAAGCTCTCGAAGCGCCTGAAGGTGCTCGAGGCGTTCCGCGAGTCGGGCAACCGGCCGGAGCACATGATCCTCGAGGTGGTGCCGGTGATTCCGCCGGACCTTCGGCCCCTCGTGCCCCTCGACGGCGGCCGCTTCGCCACCAGCGACCTGAACGACCTCTACCGCCGCGTGATCAACCGGAACAACCGGCTGAAGCGTCTCCAGGAGCTGAACGCGCCCGAGGTCATCATCCGCAACGAGAAGCGGATGCTCCAGGAGGCGGTCGACGCCCTCTTCGACAACGGGCGCCGTGGCAAGGTGATCACCGGCCCGAGCAAGCGCCCGCTGAAGTCGCTCTCGGACATGCTGAAGGGCAAGTCGGGACGCTTCCGCCAGAACCTGCTGGGCAAGCGCGTGGACTACTCGGGCCGCTCCGTGATCGTGGTGGGCCCGGAGCTGCGGCTGCACCAGTGCGGCCTGCCCACGCGGATGGCCATCGAGCTGTTCAAGCCCTTCATCTACTCGAAGCTCGAGCAGCGGGGCTACGTCACCACCATCAAGGCCGCCAAGAAGATGGTGGAGAAGGAGCGACCGGAGGTCTGGGACATCCTCGCCGAGGTGGTGAAGGAGCATCCCATCATGCTCAACCGTGCTCCCACCCTGCATCGCCTGGGCATCCAGGCCTTCGAGCCGCTGCTGATCGACGGCAAGGCCATCCAGCTGCACCCGCTGGTGTGCGCGGCGTTCAACGCCGACTTCGACGGTGACCAGATGGCCGTGCACGTGCCCCTGTCCGTCGAGGCCCAGATCGAGGCCCGGGTGCTCATGATGTCGACCAACAACATCCTGAGCCCGGCCACCGGCCGGCCGATCATCGGGCCCACCCAGGACATCGTGCTCGGCTGCTACTTCATGACCCGGGAGCGCCCCGGCTGTCGCGGCGAGGGCATGCGCTTCTCGAGCCCGGTGGAGGTGCGCTCGGCGTTCGACGCCGGCGAGATGGAGCTGCACGCGGCCATCAAGGTCCGCATGGACGGCAAGCTGGTGGACACCACGCCGGGCCGGGTGCTGCTCCGGGAGATCGTCCCCGGCGACATCCCCTTCGAGATCATCAACCAGGTGATGGACAAGAAGGCGCTCGGCGAGCTGATCGACCAGGCCTACCGCCGCCTCGGCAACAAGGCGACGGTGATCCTGGCCGACCGGGTCCGCACCCTCGGCTACCAGTTCGCGACCCGGGCCGGCATCTCGATCTGCCTCGACGACATGCAGATCCCGAGCGACAAGGAGACCTTCCTCGAGAAGGCCAATCAGCAGGTCGCGGAGATCGAGCAGCAGTACCAGGACGGCCTCATCACCGACGGCGAGCGCTACAACAAGGTGATCGACATCTGGGCCCAGACCACGGAGCAGGTGGCCGGCCAGATGCTCGACCGCCTCGGCACGGACGTGGTGCGCGACGCCGAGGGCAACGAGCGGCGGGTCCCGAGCTTCAACTCCATCTACATGATGGCGGACTCCGGAGCCCGGGGGTCCGCGCAGCAGATCCGTCAGCTGGCGGGCATGCGCGGTCTGATGGCGAAGCCGTCGGGTGAGATCATCGAGCGGCCGATCACCTCGAACTTCCGCGAAGGCCTCTCGGTGCTGCAGTACTTCATCTCCACCCACGGCGCCCGCAAGGGTCTGGCGGACACCGCCCTGAAGACCGCCAACTCGGGCTACCTCACCCGACGGCTCGTGGACGTGTCCCAGGACATGATCGTGCGCGAGGCGGACTGCCAGACCGAGGACGGGATCGAGATGGGGCCCCTCGTCGAGGGCGGCGAGATCATCGAGGCCCTGGGCGAGCGCGTGCTCGGCCGGGTGGCCCTGCACGACGTGCTCGATCCGCTCAACGACGAGGTGCTGGTGAAGGCCGGCGAGGAGATCGACGAGGAGCGGGTCAAGATCATCGAGGACGCGGGCGTGGAACGGGTGATGATCCGCTCGGTGCTCACCTGCGCCACCACCCGGGGCGTCTGCCAGCTCTGCTACGGCCGCGACCTGGCCCGGGGCGAGATGGTGAACCTGGGCGAGGCCGTGGGCGTGATCGCCGCCCAGTCGATCGGCGAGCCCGGAACCCAGCTCACCATGCGCACCTTCCACATCGGTGGTGCCGCCACCCGTCGGGCCGAGCAGAGCCACGTGGAGGCCATGAGCGAGGGGCACGTCCGCTACCACAACCTGCGGATCGTCGAGAACCGGCACAAGCAGCGGGTGGTGATGAACCGCAACGGCGAGATCGGCGTCTACGACGCCACCGGCCGCGAGCGGGAGCGCTACCCGGTGGTGTACGGCGCCTTCGTCCAGAAGGCGGACGGCGAGGAGGTGAGGCCCGGGACGATGCTCCTGGAGTGGGATCCCTTCGCCAACCCGATCCTCTCCGACGTCAGCGGGACCATCAAGTTCGGCGACATCATCGAGGGCGTGAACATGCAGGAGCAGGTGGACGAGTTCACCGGCATGTCCTCGAAGGTGATCATCGAATCGAAGGATCCCGACCTGCGCCCGCGCATCTCGGTGAAGGACGCCGAGAGCACGACGATCGCCCGCTCGCTGCTGCCCGTGGGGGCCTACCTGGCCGTCGTGGAGGGCGAGGAGGTCCACGCCGGCGACGTGGTCGCAAAGATCCCGCGCGAGACCACCAAGACCAAGGACATCACCGGCGGTCTGCCGCGGGTGGCCGAGCTCTTCGAGGCCCGCAAGCC
>CAYTZH010000110.1:0-3587 GCA_964442285.1 uncultured Spirochaetales bacterium
AAGAAGGGCGGCGGCTCGGTCAAGTGCATGATCGGCGACCTCGGGCCGGTGAGGGGGGAGGACTTGCGGGAAGTAGCTGACGAGTAAGGGCTTTCGGGGTCGACGGTGCCGCAGTCGCGGACGCGGCTAGACCGAGGGGCCGCGGGGGGGCCGTCCGAGGCCGCCGCCAGGGCGTCGGCGAAGCCGCGCGACTCGGTCGGCATGAAGTGGCCGTAGGTGTCGAGGAGCACCTTGGCCGTGGTCCAGCCGCCCTGCTCCTGGATCCACTTGAGCGGCGTCCCCCGGGCCATGTGCAGCGAGGCCCAGGTGTGCCGGAGGCCGTGGGGCGAGAAGCGGCGCCCCTTGCCCAGGGCCTTGCGCACGACCTTGCTGAACACCTTGTTCCGGACGTACTCCGGAATCAGCATCCCGCCCGAGAAGTTCGGGAAGACCGTCGCGGTCTCCGGCGGCGGGAAGACGGTCGGCTGGCGGTCGAAGAGCACCGAGCACAGCCGCGAGGAGAGCTCCACCACCCGCTCGCGCCCCGTCTTGGTCGGACCGAGGGTACGGCCGCTGGAGAAACTGCGGGCGATCCGCGCCGTCCCGGCCTCCAGATCCACGTCGATCCAGCGCAACGCGAGCGCCTCGCCGAGCCGGGCGCCCGTATCCGCGAGGAAGAGCACGAGCGGGTAGAAGTGCGGGAAGTCGGCCTCCGCCACGCGCAGGACCGCGCCCAGATCCTCGGCCGAGAGCACCTTCTCCGGCGCCACCGCCACCGAGGAAGAGCTGCGCCGCCGCGGCCGACCCGATTTCCATGCCTGGACGGCATTGGTCTCCACGAGGCCCTGCCCGCGGGCGTGGGAGAGGACCAAGCGGAGCACGTTCAGCGCCATGTCGATGGACTTGGCGCTGCGGGGCTTTCCCGTGTCGATGCAGTGGTCGTAGAAGCGCTGGACCTCGGCCAGGCCGATCGAGCGGACGTCCATGTCCTTGAAGTGCGGCCCCAGGTGGATCTCCACCTGGAGGCGATAGACGCGGGCGGTCCCCGGCGCGTGATGGCCTTCCAGGCCACGCTCGATCGGGAGCTCGACCTCTCTCCGGAGCCAGTCGCGGGCGAAGCGACGGAAGGGAACGGGCGCCTTCTGCTCGGTCTCCATCGTGAAGTCGCCGAGCACGAGCCGAGCCTGGATCTTGCGGGCGATCTCCTCGGCCAGGCGCTTGTCGCGGCCGACGCGCTTCTTGCGCCGGCGTCCCTCGTGGTGGACGACGACCCAGTAGACCCCCTTGTCGTCGCGCCGCACCTTCGCCGCCATTCGTCCGCCCCTCAGCCGTCCCGGCGTTCGCAGAGCATACGTTCAATCGGAGAGCGCCGCGACGATCTCATCGGCCGCGCGTTCGGCACGCGAACGCTCGGCTCTCGCGCGATCGCGGAGCCATTCACGCAGCGAATCCACAGGGATCACGACCCGGCGTCCCAGATGGACGTGGGGAAGTTCGGAGAGGATCTCGCGCACGTGACGCTCGGAGACGCCGAGCGCATGCGCCGCCTCGGCCAGGGAGAGCGCCAGCCGGCCGTCGATGGAGTGGACTCGTCCCCCCGCGGCGCTCACGACTCGGTTTCCTCCGGGTCGGGCGTCGGCGATGCGATGCTCCCGCTTCGCTGCCGTCGCTGGAACGCGCGGTCGCTCGCCAGGAACTGCTCGAGGATGCCCTCGATGAGGGCGGCCAGCTCGATCTCGTGGCCGTGGACCCGGGCGTACAGCTCGCAGTACGCGTCGAGATCCGCAGCGAGCCGGCCGGGGAGCCGCAACCGGACCTTCCGCTCCGGGAGCTCTGTCTCCTGGGGCCTGAGCTTGATGGCACGCTTCACTCCGTGACCTCCCGCGGGCCGCCGTCCTCGACCAGGCGGCGGACCCCGTGCTGCCAGCGGCGATGCGTCTCGCGCCCCTGCTCCTGCCTCGACTCCAGCTCGCGCCGGCGCAGCGGCGGCAGCAGCACGAAGAGCCAGAGCGCCAGGTGGTCGACCATGCTGCCGACCCGCCGCAGCTCCGCCGACGCCTCCTGCTGGCGCAGGGCGTGCTGCTCCAGCGTCGCCGCGAGGCGCTCCTCC
This sequence comes from uncultured Spirochaetales bacterium, assembly GCA_964442285.1. Taxonomy (GTDB): domain Bacteria; phylum Myxococcota_A; class UBA9160; order UBA9160; family JAFDET01; genus CAYTZH01. The sequence continues at coordinate 2,090 of CAYTZH010000110.1, forward strand.
ATGGCGTCCAGGATCTTGTGGCGGAGCGTTGCGGCGCCGGCCTTGCCAGCGGGCGGAACCGACTCCAGGGCGTCCGCCCAGTCGGCCTCGATCTCGTAGCAGAGCTCGAGCCGGTCACGAACGCAGCGCGAGAGCGACGCACGCCGTACCGCGGCATCGCGGAGGACCCGCTCGTACAGCTCCGGCGGGACCCAGATCCGCAGCTCCTGAAGTCGTCCCCGAGGCACCGTCGCTCGCCCCCCTACTTGCCGAGGAGGACTTTGCAACGTGCGGGCCAGGTGTCTCCGGGTCGAAGACGATCGCGCTCGGTGAGCTTCTACCGACCGCGTCCGCGATCCCGTTCGCGTTCCCGATCGATGACTTGCCAGCTCGCTTGCGATGCGCGGCCCTGCTCCCGGGGCGTGCGTTCGAGCCGAGCTTCGACCCGCGAGCCGATCCCGAGATCGCGCCGTTGGCTGGGGATGGCGACGAGCCGGGAGCCAACGTCGAGCACGAGGAAGCGCCGGCCCTGCTCGTCGTGGGCCGAGGCGATGAGCCTCCCCTCGTGGCGCCAGGTGTCCCCTCCCGCCTGCTCCAGGTGCTTGTCGGAGAGCATCTCGACCTCGGAGAACGACAGCGTGCTGCGGTCGCGTTGCTTCGCCTGGAGCGCCACTTTCGACGCCGCCTGGGGAACCGCGATCCAGCTCGGCACTCCGCCGCGCTCGCTCTCGGGACCCGCGCGGACGAGCAGGCCCGCCTCGGCCAGGCGCGCTTGCCGCCCTTCGACCGCCCGCGCCCAGGCGCGGGCGAAGCCTCGCGACGGCGCGGGAGCCTCGGCGCGGCCGCTTGCGTGGCTGCGCTCCAGGGCCTCCAGATCGAGCACGGTGGCAAGCTCCCGCGTCCTCACGAGGTCGCGCAAACGCCCGTGCTCCTGGATCTCCGTCCAGCGAACCCGGCGCCCGCCCTCCAGGCTTTCGTGCTCCCGAAGCGTCACCACCTGGCCCCGCCGGAGCCCTCCGTCTCCCCGGCGCTCCTCCATGGCGGGGGTCTGTCGGACGAGCAGCACCCGGCCGTCCGTGGCCTCCAGGACGAGAAACGGGGACTCCGCGAGCTCGGCCCCGGCCGTGCCCGCCACGCGCCCGCGCAGCGCCGGTCCCGGCTCCAGGCGCACCAGCTGGCGCGCCGCCGCGAGATCCGTGATCCCCAGATCGCCGCGCCCCAGGCTCTTCTGGATGTCCCCCAGGACCTGCATCTCCCGCAGCGCGGGCCGGTGGTCGAGCGACAGCCGCCAGGTCTTAGCGCCCGCCCGCGACGCCAGCCCAAGCCGCGCGAGGAACTGGAGCCGCCCGATCAGCTGGAGCCGGAGCGCGGTCGCCCGACTGGAAGCCGGCACTGGATCCTCGAACGAGACGAGACGACCGGGCCCCATACGCTGCTCGAGGACGGCGTCGAGTTCGCCGAAACGCTGCACCTCGATTCCTCGCTCACGAGCTCGCACGCGATCCGCTTCGGTGCGGTA
>CAYTZH010000111.1:0-3572 GCA_964442285.1 uncultured Spirochaetales bacterium
CGATCGCCTCGAGGTTCTCCCGGCCGCCGTGGGGGGGGGGGAGCCACTCGCCCTCCTCGCGCGAGTAGGCGCGGTAGAGCAGCGACGCGACCGCATCCACGCGCAGGCCGTCCAGGTGGTAGCGATCGAGCCAGAACAGCGCGCTCGAGAGCAGGAAGCTGCGCACCTCGTGGCGGCCGTAGTTGAAGACGTAGCTGTCCCAGTCGGGATGGATGCCCTGGCGCGGATCGGCGTGCTCGTAGAGGTGCGTGCCGTCGAAGCGGCCCAGGCCGTGCTCGTCCTTCACGAAGTGGGACGGGACCCAGTCCAGGATCACCCCGATCTCGTGCTGGTGGAGCACGTCGATCAGGTACATCAGGTCCTCGGGCGGGCCGTAGCGGCTGGTGGGGGCGAAGTAGCCGGAGGCCTGGTAGCCCCAGGAGCCGTAGAAGGGATGCTCCGTCAGGGGCAGGAACTCCACGTGGGTGAAGCCCATCTCGTTCACGTAGCGGGCGAGCTCCTCGGCGATCTCGCGGTAGCCGGGGATGTGCCCGCCCGGGCGACGCCACGAGCCGAGGTGCAGCTCGTAGATGGAGATCGGCGCGTCGAGCCGGTTGCGGCCGGCGCGCGCGCGCATCCAGTCGGCGTCGTTCCAGGAGTAGTCCAGGGACGCCACCACCGAGCCGGTGGCCGGCGGCACCTCGGCCTGGAACGCGAACGGGTCGGCCTTGTCCACGTGGCCGCCCCCGCGGCAGCCGACGCGGTACTTGTAGCGGCTGCCCGGCTTGGCGCCGGCAACGAAGCCCTCCCAGATGCCCGAGCTGCCGAGCGGCGCGAGCGCGTCCGCCCCGCCCTGCCAGCCGTTCCAGTCGCCCACCACCCCGACCCGCTCCGCGGCCGGCGCCCACACGGCGAAGTGGGCTCCCTCCTGGCCCCGGACCACGGCCGGATGCGCGCCCAGCTTCGCGTAGAGCCGGGTGTGGCTGCCCTCGTTGAAGAGGTAGAGATCCTGCTCGCCCAGCCGCTCGGGGCTCGGCGCCAGCGCGTTGGCCTCTCCCATGGGGCCCCAGGATGACGCGATGGCGACGGGCCGCCAGCCCGGGTCGCGACCTGCCCAGCGTGCGGGCTCGGGGGGAGCGACACGCGCCCCCCAGGCGGCCGCAGGGCTCAGTCGCCCCGGCGCCGCGAGCCGAAGCCCCAGGGGTGCCGCCGTAGCTCCCGGGCCCGCGTCCCGCCGGGACGGTCGAGGCGGCCGTGGCCGCGGCGGCTGCAGCGGATGTACTCGAAGCCGTGACAGTGGCGCCCCGTGCAGCGTCGGCGATCGCCGAGGGTCCGGGTCACCGAGTGGGCGTCGGCCAGGACGATCCGGAAGCCGCGCTCCCTCTCGTAGCCCCGGGCCCGGCACCAGGCCCGGGCCGCCGGCTCACCGCAGGCCCGGCCGGTCTCGAGGCACCAGTCGAGCGGCTCCCCGCCGACCGTCGGGTGCTGGAAGACCCGGCGCTCGGCCCGGACCTCGCTCGCCAGGAAGAAGAGACCACACAACAGAGCCAGGCCCAGCGCCCGGCGCGCGATCGGAGCGTGCATCGAGAGCGTCCTCCACGCGGGGACGTTCGGGGCCGGGACCTCCCGGCCAGGGCGCTCCCCGGTTCGCGGAGTGGGTCTCCCGGAGGACGGTCGGGGTTCGAGCTCAGGCGTCGGGAGCCGGCTTTTCCTGGTCCTGGAGCGACTGGGCGAGCTCGTTCAGGGTGTCGGCCAGCTCGGCGAGGTCGTCGCCGCGGCGGATGTGGACGCGGCTGGAGAAGTTGCCGGCGGTGAGCGCCCCCACGTGGCGCTGGATCGCCACCAGGGGACCGGCCGTGCGGCTGCCGAGCAGGAACGACACGCCGAGCACCAGGAGCACGTAGCCGGCGGTGAGGATGCCCGCGTTCTCCAGGAAGCCCTGCATCACCAGGCCCAGCTGCTCCGAGAACTGGGGCGACTGGGCGTCGACGGCGTTCCGGATGGGCAGGTAGAGCCCGAAGCGCGCCACACCGATCAGCGCGGCGGCGTAGCCCAGGGTCGCCCCGAAGTAGACTGCGGGGAACTTGAGCTGCAGTCCGGGATGCAGGAGCCGAAAAGCACGGCGTCGCGAGAGCACCGGGGACCCTCCTGGCGCCCTCATCGGCCGGCACCCTTTCGGACTGAAGCCCCGGGCAGCGCAGGGCCTCGCGGGTCCGTGGTGGAATCTCCCCGCCTCGGCGGGGCTCGAGGCGGTACCGACGCAGCAGGCCGGTCGCTAGCTCCGGGTGCGGCGGCGGATCGACGACCACGCGCCGCCGGTGTCCACGGTGATGTGGACGTGGTTCGGCTCGTCCGGGAAGAGGGTCCGGACGTCCCCGTCGGAGGCGTCGGCGGCCCGCTGGAACTCGGCGGCGTTCGCCGGATTCGTGAAGTACGCAAGGTCCGCGGCCAGGCCCCGGCCGTGGCTCGGGCTGCGGCGGATCTCGGCGTCGGCCGGGAAGAAGGCGTTCGGACCGGCCCAGGCCTCGCCGGGGTGCCGGGACCAGCGGGCCATCCGGCGCCGGAAGCGTGGGCTGAACTGGGGAGAGCTCAGGTCCTGGCGGTAGACGGGATGGCGCTCGATCTGGAAGCGGCGGTAGCGATCGTAGTCCGTTCGGTTCTCCCGGGGTGCCCGGGGCAGTCCGAGCTGGAAGCGGCCCTCGGGCAGGTTGCGCACCAGCTTGATCACCCCCTCGAAGGAGCTCTGGGTGGGCCCGCGGAAGTAGTGCCCGTCGTAGACCAGCAGATCGATGCCGAGCCCGTGGTTGTGGGGGGAGCTGACGCCCGCGCGATTGCGGAGCAGGCTCACCACGTAGCAGGGGGCGCGGCGCCCGCTGGACGCCTGCTGCCGCATGGCGAGGGCGAGCACGGTGACGAGCGTGTCGGCCGGCACCTCCTGGGTGTTGCCGCGCGCGGTCCAGGTGCCCTGGCGGGCCGCCTCCTCCACCTGGCCGCGCACCATCACCTCCCCGAAGGTGATCCGCCCTCGCTGCGCCAGCTGGAGCAGGTCCCGGGCGACCAGCTGCGCCAGGTTGGGGTGGGTCTCGCGGCTGTCGGGCGGGTCGATCACCGCGTCCGGGTCGGCCGGACGGCCGAGCGAGCCCATCAACGAGGTCTCGTTGCGGCTCGCCTGGGCGCGGAGCTCTCCGATCCGCTGGGTGAAGGCGTCGTCGCTCATCGCCCCACCTCGGATGAAGAATCACGGATCACGGGCCAGGCCCGAGCACTATACCAGCCCGCCCACCGGGTGGGATGGCGCGCCGACGCCCAGCGCCGCAGACCTCCCAGGGCTCGCCGCCCCCCGCGAAGCTCAAGGTGGTGCGGTGGGAAAGCGCGAGATCCTCGGCACCCGGGGGCAGCTCCTGGCCGGGGCCATCCTGGCCCGGGCTCCGCGACCCCCGAGGGGCAGCCTTCCCGCTCGCTTCGCTTGGGGCAACGCCGCGAAGCGTCGCAGCCTAACGCCCGGAACTCCGAGCAAACGCTGCGAGGGAGACGCTCTTGCGATCGCCGGGGGCTTGTGGCGCAGCCTTCGCCCGCGGACAATGACTGCGTTG
>CAYTZH010000112.1:0-3164 GCA_964442285.1 uncultured Spirochaetales bacterium
GCCTGTTCACGGCCATCGGCAATCTCACCGGCGGCGGCGCCATCGTCACCCTCGAGGCCCACGGCTTCGACGCGGTGGAGCTCTTCGACACCGTCGAGCGCGTGGGCGCCAACGCCGTCGTGATCGTGGGAGACGCCTTCGGCAAGCCCATGCTCGACGCGCTGGAGACCCACCCGGGGCGCTGGGACCTGTCGTCCCTGAAGATCATCATCTCGTCCGGTGTGATGTGGAGCGAGCCGGTGAAGCAGGGCCTGCTCCGGCATCACCCGCAGATGCTGCTGGCCGACATGTTCGGCTCGTCGGAGGCCATCGGCTTCGGCTCCTCGGTGAGCAGTGCGGCCGGCGGGACGAAGACCGCCCGGTTCGCGATCGGCGAGCGCTGCAAGGTCTTCACCGAGGACCACCGGGAGGTGCTGCCCGGCAGCGGCGAGCGTGGCTTCATCGCGCGCTGCGGCCCGATTCCGAGCGGCTACTACAAGGATCCCGAGAAGACGGCGAAGACCTTCCCGGTGATCGACGGTGTCCGCTACTCGATCCCCGGCGACTGGTGCACCGTGGAGGCCGACGGGACCCTCACCCTGCTCGGTCGCGGCAGCGCCTGCATCAACACCGCGGGCGAGAAGGTCTATCCGGAGGAGGTCGAGGAGGTGCTGAAGACCCATCCGGAGGTCGACGACGCCCTGGTCTTCGGACTGCCGGATCCCAGGTGGGGCCAGGCGGTCACCGGCGTCGTCCAGACCCGATCCGGGGCCGCCTGGGACGAGGACGCGCTGCGCCAGCACGTGCGGGAGCGGCTCGCGGGCTACAAGGTTCCCAAGCGACTGCTGGCGGTGGAGCGGATGTTCCGCGCGCCCAACGGCAAGGCCGACTACAAGGCCGCGCGCGCCTGGGCCGAGGGTCGGCTCGCCTAGGCCGCCTCGCCCTCGGGCCGGAACGGCCGCGGCAGCAGCGCCAGCATCAGGCCGGCGCAGACCAGGGCCCCGACGCCGCCGGCCACGTAGGGGGCGTCGCTCCCGGCGTGCTCGAGCAGCCAGCCGGCCGCCAGGTTGCTGGCGAAGCCGCCGATCCCCACGCCCACCATGGCAAGGGAGGCCTGGGCGGTGCTGCGCAGGCGCTCGGGCAGGGACGCTTCCAGGTAGAGCGGTCCGCCGATCACGAGTCCCGCCACGGTCACGCCGTGAAGGAGCTGGACTCCGTAGACCAGCCACGGCTCGTGGGAGAGACCCGACACCGTCCAGCGGATGCCGCCGGAGACGACCCCGGCCACCAGCAGGGTGCGCGGTCCCAGCCGGTCGGCCACGAAGCCCGTGTAGAGGACCAGCGGCACCTCCAGCAGCAGCATCAGGATCCAGAGGTTGCCGACCGTCTCGAGGCTGCCGCCCCGGGAGCCGACGAAGACCGGGAACAGCCCCATGGGACCCTGGAGGCAGCCGTAGGCCAGGACCGCCAGGGCCAGCAGGGCGATCACCGGACGGTGTCGGATCAGGGCCCGCCAGTCGCCGACGTCGGCGCGCAGGGCCTCCTGGCCGCCCCGCGGCACGGCCAGGGCCGCCAGGGCCCCGCCTGCGAAGAGCAACGCCGTGCAGGGGAACATCCACGCGAGCTCCCCGTCGAGCCGAGCCAGGCCGCGCGGGAAGCTCACGACCACGAGCAGGAAGCCCAGCGTGCCCCAGACGCGCACGCGCCCGAACCCCCGCGCGCCGTGCTCCGGGAGCGCGGCGAGGCTCACGGCCACCGCCTGGGGCAGGACCGCCGTGGCGGAGAGCGCCAGGGCCACCGTCGCGAGCAGGATCTCCGGGAAGCTCGCGGCGCGGAAGAGCAGGAGCTGGCCCGCGGCGGCGCCGAAGGCCACGCCGGCCAGCACCCGGGTACGGGCCCCGGTGCGATCCGCGACCTGCCCCCAGAACGGCTGGGCCAACATGCCCACGAGGGGGATCGCCGAGAGGACCCAGCCTACCTGGGTCCCGCTCAGTCCCGCGGTCTCGTGCAGATAGCGGCTGTAGTAGGGGAAGAACATCCCCAGGCCGCCCAGGTAGAGGAACCAGAAGGCGGAGAGCGGGCGCGCGCCCTTCATCGGGCTCAGATGTCTTCGGCCAGCAGCGCCTCGATCCGGGCCAGCACCGCCGGATCGTCCGGAAGCGTGCGGGGCGCGATGCGCTCCACCACGCGTCCCCTCCGATCCACGAGGAACTTCTGGAAGTTCCACTCCACCTCCCCGCCGATGGGCGCGGGCGCGCCGGTGATGCGGGCGTAGAGCGGATGGATCTCCTCGCCCTTCACGTGGATCTTGGCGAAGAGCGGGAAGCTGATGCCGTAGCTGGCCTTGCAGAACTTCGCGATCTCGCGATTGCTGCCGGGCTCCTGTCCCGCGAAGTCGTTGGCCGGGAAGGCGAGGATGCTGAAGCCGCGTGCGGCGTAGCGCTTCTGCACCGCCTGGAGCTGCTCGTACTGCGGGGTCAGGCCGCAGCGGCTCGCCACGTTGACCAGCAGCAGGACCTTGCCGCGGTAGTTCGCGAGCGGCTGGGCCGTCCCGTCGATGCGGTCCAGGGTGAAGTCCAGCACCGAAGGTCCCGGCGGGGCGGACACGGCGGTCTCCCGCTTCGGGTCGGCATCGGCGGCGGAGCCGGCGGCCAGGGCCAGCGTCAGCGCCAGCGGCAGGGAGAGCGCTCTCATCGGATCCTCCGAGGTCGCGGGGAGCGTAGCCGCTCAGCGCAGCTGTGGGAGCACCCGCTCGGCCAGCCGTTCCAGGCTCGCCTCCCCCATGTCGCCCGCCCCCCCGACGATCCCGCCGCGCACGATGAGCAGCTCGAGGCCGATGCGCTCGCGATAGCGGCCCACCCGGTCCGCCACCTCGGGGGGCGTGCCGACGATCGCCGCGTCGTCCGGCCCGTCCGAGGCGACCCGGGCGAGCGAGGCGGGCAGGGCGTCCCGGATCCGCTCGGCCTCGCGCGCGAGCCCCTCGCGCACCCGCCGCGCCTCGCCGTCGTCGGCGGCCACGTGGACGGCGCGCATCACGGCCACCGGCAGGGAGGCGGGATCGATCCCGGCCGGCAGGTGGTCGCGATGGAATGCGAAGTTCTCAGCGAGGCGGTCCAGGGGCTCGAGGGGCGAGGCCAGGTAGGGCAGGCCGCGCCGCGCGGCCTGCGCCAGCCCCTTGCGCCCGA
>CAYTZH010000113.1:0-3069 GCA_964442285.1 uncultured Spirochaetales bacterium
ATCGAGCTCATCGCCCGGGTGCTCCCCGAGTCCATCGACGCGGCCGTCGCGGGGGTGGGGTGAAGGCGGCGGAGGATCATTTACACATGTTGGGTCCGTGCTCGAGACTCCACTCATCGTAGATCCGTTTCGCTTCCCTCTTTCCGACGATCTTCTCGATCTCGCGCCAACCCTCGTCCCGGTGGACTTGTGTCATCAGTCCGCGCAGAGCGCCATCGTACGTCTGCTGATAGGATAAGAGCTCTGCGTCCAAGCGTTCTTCTTCTTCACGCCAATACTCTTCGAACTCTCGAAGCTCGCGAAGACGACGTGCCGGATCCAGCGTTTTCTCCCTATCGTCGAGGGCGGGATCCCCGAAGCGCGAGGGCTTCGGCATCGTTGGAATACCGACAATTTCGAGTGAGTGATCTATCGCGGCTTCCTGTAGTCTGCGCCGTTCCTTCTCCGCCAACTCCTTTCTCGACTCGATCTCATCGTGCTTCGACTGGAGTTCTCGAGCTGCCGATTGAAGCCTGTGGGTGGCGTCCTTCATTTCGGCGGTAGGGAATCCGATCTCTGCTCCATCACCCTTGTCTGCTTCTGCCTTCTCCGGCTCCTCAGAGCCTTCTTCCCGGTCCGGGTGCCGCAGAGATCCAGCTTTCTCGGGCTGTACCTCGGAATTCGAGGCGCTGCGCTCCGGAGGCCGATCTTTGCCCTCACCACCCGGGGACGGAGATGCGGGATCCCTGGTTGCTGTTGTTGGAGGGGCTGGGCCAGCGGGAGGCAGGACGAGGACGTCCGGCGCGCCCACGAAGACGGTTGCAGCGGCAGAAGCGAGGGTGCTCGGAATCGCGGTCACGCTGGTGCGGGGGGCGACGGGGAGTGCGCCGGCCTGTACGCCAATACATCCCGCAAGGATCGGTTTGTCCGAGGGCGCCATGAGGTCGCCGGTTCGGGCGATCGGCTGACCCTCGACCAGCACGGTGGGCAAACCGGTCTTGACCACGTCGACCTTGTCATCTTTATCGCCGATTCGGACGACTCCCAGCACTGCGTTGCTGGACTCCCCGGACTCGCCGCCGAACTGCTGCTTGATGCGATCGAGGACCTTGTCGGGAAGATCCTCGAGCTTCTGGGCGAGGTTCTCGAGGTTCTTGAGCTGCTCGACGAGCGCCTTCTGGATGTGGTTGGCCAGCTGCTCGACGTAGTGCTTGGCGACCTGCTCGGCCGCCGAGGCATCGTCGCCCACCTCCCAGGCGCTCATCAGCTCGTCGACGCCGCGATCGAGGGCGAGCGGCAGGCCGTGCTCGAGGCCGCCGTTCTCCAGCAGGTAGACGGGATCGTCGATGTGGTCGATCAGGTCGTTGGCCTTGTCGAGAACCTCGCCGGCCTTCTGCTCGAGCTTCCCCCATTGGTCCCCGAGCCAGCCTCCCACGCCGGCTGCGGTCTCCACGGGAGCACCCGCGGCGGAAGGAAGCGTGAAGCCCAGGGCCTCCTCCCCGAGCAGCTGCGCGACGTAGTCCTTGCTGATCTCGACGGCCTGGTCCTTGGCGAGGTCGATCGCCTCCTGCTCGACCCAGTCGGCGTACTCCTCACTGGTTCCGTCGAGACCCGGGAACTCCCCGCTCTCGTCCTCTGGCGGAGCCCCGTCGTGCACGGTGCCGAAGGCGGAGAGCGGGAGCTCCTGGGCGCCCTCGCCGGGGGAACGACTGGTCTCGGCCCACTCCCCCGTGGCCGGATCCAGGGCCAGCACCCGCCCGGCGTCGTCGCGTAAGAGCATGCGGCGCGAGAGCGGAGGCGGAGGCAGGGCGTCCGGGTCGGTCCTGCCCTCCTTCGACGCCCGCGCCACGGCCTCCCGGTAGCGCTCGATCTCCTCCGACCAGCCGGGGCCGTCGTCCTCGGGCAGGAGGAGCCTCGTGAAGGCCGGTCCGTCGCTTGCCTCGGACATCGCTGCCCCTAGGAGTTGAGCTTGATCGTGGCGCCCTTGGCCACCACGTCACCACCCGCCACGACGTCGATCTGTCCGCCGCTGCGAATCGACGCCAGACCGCCTCCCGTTGCGGTGAGCACCGCCGCGCCCGTCACCGTGGTGACCGGGGCCATCAGGTTCGCGTTGGCGGCCCCCGCAATGGTGACCAGCGTGCCCGAGAGGGTGATCACGCCGCCGGCGTTCATCTTGAGCATGGAGGCGCCGCACTTGAGCGTGATGGAGGTTCCCGCCGTAACCGTGAGCGTGGAGCCCACGTCCACGGTCTTGGCAGCGCCGACGCTCGTGCTCTGGTTGCTGCCCACCTCCGCGGTGTCGTCGACCGCGATGGTGACGTTGCGGTTGTTCCCCACGTCCCAGGTCTGGTCGTTGCCGATGACGCTGTTCATGTCGTACTGGGCGTGCATTCGCATCTGCTCGGCGCCGGCGGTGTCGTCGAAGCTGATCTCGTTGTAGCCGGAGCCCTTGTGGGTCTGGGAGACGAGGCCGGTGCGGGTCTTCTGAGCGGGCAGGTCGAAGGGCGGCGGGTTGGCCCCATTGTAGACCCGGCCCGTCACCAGGGGGCGGTCCGGGTCTCCCTCGAGGAAGCTCACCACCACCTCCTCGCCGATGCGGGGGATGTCGATCATGCCCCAGCCGCGGCCGGCGTGGGGCTGGGAGACGCGCACCCAGCAGGAGCTGTGCTCGTCGTGCTTGCCCAGGCGATCCCAGTGGAACTGGACCTTGATGCGGCCCTGCTCGTCGGTCCAGATCTCCTCGCCCGCGGGGCCCGTCACCACGGCGGTCTGGGGCCCCTCGACCCGTGCCCGCGGCGTGGCCGAGCGCGGTCGGAACACGACGTCCGCCGGAATGGCCCAGAAGCGGGTGAGGAAGGATCGGTCGTCCGAGCCGGGCTCGCCCTCGGAGAAGGGGAGGCGCTCGGAGGCCACCAGCGAGGTACCCACGGCGACGTAGCGCTTGTGGTCCTCGGGACCCTCGTCCGTGTCCTCGACTTCGAAGGTGGCCCCCGCCGACAGGGAGCGGCAGTGGGTGCTGCCCCGGAAGGTGTCGTAGCGGGTCTCGAGCTCCTCCATGCGCGCCCGCGCCACGTGTCGGCCCTCGGC
>CAYTZH010000114.1:0-3046 GCA_964442285.1 uncultured Spirochaetales bacterium
GTGCCCCCGCCCCGTGTCAACCACGGTCACAGGCTGAGGCAATCGGATAGGCAAGACGGGAGGTTACCGGACCTCGAAAGACCCCTTCTTCGGACTATCCGCGGCGCGGCGATCGGCGGTCAGCGCCGACGCAGGCCCACGCGATCGAGATAGGCCGCGAAGCGAGCGTCGTCCCGGTAGGGCGCGTAGACCGGGTCGGCCAGCGGCATCTCGATGCGCTGCTCGTCGGCTCCCTCGTTCAGGCAGTCGAAGAGGCGATCGCGGTCGCCCGCGACCGCCGCGTACCACGCGGTCGCGAGCGCCACGTCGCCGCACCGGCCCGGGGTCCTGGCGAGCTCGAACCGGCTGCTGAGGCGCATGGCCCCCTCGACCCCGATCACTCGGCCGACGGCTCGCAGGGCGGGGCGCACCCACCAAGGGGCGAGGTGCGAGAACGCGGCGAGGCTTCGCTCTTCGCGGCCGGCCCGGAGCTCGGCTCGGCTGAGCAGGAGGAGCGCGCGAGGCTCGCCCGGCTTGAGCGCCAGGGAGGCGTCGGCGTAGCGCACGCTCGCGTCCGGGTCCCCCGCGAAGAGCGCCACCAGGCCCGCGTGGCGTTGCACAATGGGAGAGAGCGGGTCGAGCGCCGCAGCCCTCGCGGCCTCGTCGGCGGCACGGCCCAGCTGGCCCAGCCGGGCGAGGTGGATCGAGTGGGTGCGCCGGATGTCCGCGGAGCCCGGACTCAGCCCGAGAGCGCGATCGAGTGCTGCGCTCTCCCGGGCCCACTGCCAGTCGTAGCCGTGGACCAGGGCGAGGGCCGTCCAGGCCTCGGCGAGGTCGGGCGCCAGGGCGTTGGCCCGGGCCGCGTGATGCCGGGCCCGACGAACGCGCTCCGGGTCGCGCGCCGGATCCGGCGTGTAGCTCCAGGCCTGGAAGAGGGTCTCGGAGAGCCCGGCGTGGCACCGAGCGTGATCGGGATCCGCCTCGAGGCAGCGTCCGAAGTGGGCCTCGGCCTTCTCCAGCCCCTCCGGGCGGCGGTTCAGGAAGTAGCGCCCGCGCAGGTACGCGTCGTAGGCCTGCGGCGAGACGCTCCCGCGCGACCGGGGCGGCTCGTTGCGGTGCTCGGCCACGCCGACGCGTCCCTCGACCCGCTGCCGAACCGCGACCGCGATCGCCGTCTGGGTGTCGAGGGCACTCTGCAGCTCGAGGTCGAAGCTCTGCGACCAGAGGTGAAAGCCGTCGCGCGCCTGGATGAGCTGGGCGGTGACCCGAACCCGGGTGCCTTCGCGCCGCACGCTTCCCTCGAGCAGGCTCCCCACGCCCAATCTCGCGGCCAGCTCGCGCACGTCCCCGTCGCCGCGGAACGCGAACGACGAGGTTCGCGCCAAGACGCGCAGGCTCCGGGAGCGGGCGAGCTCATGGATGATCTCCTCGGCGAAGCCGTCGGCGAGGTAGCCGTGGTCGGCCCCCGCCGTCATGTCGGCGAAGGGCAGGACCGCGATGGCCGAGAGTGGGGCCGGGGTCGGGGCGGCCGCGAAGCGGGCGTCGGCGCCGGAGACGGGCCCCGGAACCGGTCGCCCGAGCACGACGGCGCCGAGGGCCCCAGCCAGCAGGATGGCTGCCGCCCATCCTCGCACGCGTGCCCTCGGCCGGCGTCCGCGACCCGCCTCCACGGCGTACGCGCGCACTCGCCCCGGGATGTTCTTCAGCGTCTGCTCTCCCAGGTCCCGCAGGGGCAGGTCGAGCTTGTTGCGGATCTCGTCCGCCACGATGCCCGACAGGCACACCCCGCCGTCGGGAGCCAGCGCCTCGAGGCGCGCGGCGACGTTGACGCTGCCCCCGAAGACCCGCGGCCCCTCGGAGCGGACGTCACCGAGGTGGATCCCCATCCGGAAGCGCAGGGCCGGCGCGGCGGGCAGGTCCGCGACTTCGTCCTCGACGCGCTGTCGCAGGGCGAGCGCGAAGCGAACCGCATCGAGGGCGCTGGAGAAGAGCGCGAGGAAGTTGTCGCCGGTGAAGTCGACCACCCGGCCCGAGTGCGCCGAGGCCTCCGTCGCGACGAGCGGGCGCAGCGCCTCCACGATGCGGATCGTGCCGGCCTCGTCCTCGGCCATGCGACGGCTGTAGGCCACGCAGTCGGCGCTGACGATCGCCGCGAGAAAGTGGGTGCCCTCGCTCACGATGGTCCCAGCCTACCACCCGCCGCTGCAGGGATGTGTCGCCAGTGCCACCCGGCTAGCGGATCGCGCCTAGCGGAACGCCGGCAGCACCTTCTCCGCGTAGAGCTCCAGGCTGCGCCAGCCGAGCTCCGGCGGGCAGCCGCCGCACAGCGGGAAGTGGATGAAGACGGGCATCGGGCCCTGGGCACGGCCGTACTCGATCGCGTCCTCGGGGGTGAGCACGCGGTACTTGCCCTCCTCGCGAAGGCCCTCCAGGGTGGTCGCCTCGGAGACCACCGCCGAGTGGAAGCCCGGGCGCTGCCAGCTCGCGTAGACGGTGGCGTCGTGGAGCAGGTGAGGGCCGATCTCCTGCCAGGTGCGGTCGGGGTCTTCGGAGATCCACACCATCTCGCCGCGGCCCGGCGGGAGCACCATCGGGTTCTCGACGCCGAGCCGCTCGCACTCGGAGCGGTAGAGCTCGAGGACCTCGCGGGTGTTCACCGCGGGCTGGAAGGGGAGGCCGAAGCGGGCGGCGCGGCGTTGCGGCCCATGCCGCCGACGAGGATCGGCGGCCGCGGCTCGGTGGGCGGCTTCGGGGTGAGGCGCACGGGGCGGCCGTCGAGCGGATAGTCCGAAGAAGCGGTCTTTCGTGTCAACGCCAGATAGAAATGTCGGGCTCTCTGCAAAGTAGAGATGTCGGGTGGGGCGTTCACCGCAGGTCATGAGGAGGCCGCTCGGATCCGTTCCTTCTGGCGCAGGGTGAGCTTGGGGCTGGCGAGACGCTGGCGATCCCGCTCCTGCTGGTCCGCCCGGATCCGGGTCAGGACGGCTCCGAGGCCCTTGTTGGCGACGATGTCGGCGCCCGCCCGTCAGTCCGGGCTCCTTGCCTCCTACGTAGCTCTCGTCCACTT
>CAYTZH010000115.1:0-2914 GCA_964442285.1 uncultured Spirochaetales bacterium
TGTCGCAGAAGTGCACGTCGTACTCCCAGGCCGAGGATCGCCGTCTCGGCCCTAGGGAATCTCTGCAGAAGTCACCTCCGGGATGGTAGAACAGCTCTGGGGGGATGATCTGATGGGCAAGCAGCGGACGTTCGCTTCCGAGGCCTGGAGCCGGAAGGGCAAGGTGACGCGCCGGGAGCGCTTCCTGGCGGAGACGGACCAGGTGATCCCGTGGGACGGGCTGCGGAGCCTGATCGAGCCGCACTACCACGCGCCGTCGGGCCGGGGTCGCAAACCGCACGATCTGGAGCGGATGCTCCGGATCTACTTCCTCCAGCAGTGGTTCAACCTGTCGGACCCGCAGGCGGAGGACGTGATCTACGACAGCGAGTCGATGCGGCGGTTCGCCGGCGTGGAGCTCGGGGAGGACCGGATCCCGGACGAGTCGACGATCCTGCGCTTCCGGCACCTTCTCGAAGCGCTTGTGGAGGTGGTGACACGGGCCGGGCAGAGCGAAGGGCGTCGGGCCCTCCTGGCAGCGCAGCAGGGCCGCTCGCTGTTTCGGGCCGTAGCGCCCAGCCAGGATGCGCTGGAGGGCGTCGAGGGGGCGGTGAAGGAAGGGCGGCAGGTCGCGGGCGTCCCACGCCCGCAAGGGCAGAGTGGGATTGGCGCGCCCGGGAGTGTGAACCGCTTCACATCCGGCATGCCACCCGCGTGAGTTAAGTTTCGCACGCGATCTGGGCGTTTGAGCGTAGAGTCTGCCATCGGGCCGGAGGCGCAAATGGACATCGAAGCACCGGGCTCCTTGCCGCTCCGAGCGAGGATTCCGGTGCGCGAGCTGCTCGTTGATCTTCTGGGCGGACTGCTTCCCGGGACACTCTATGTGCTGGGACTAATCCCGGCATTCTTCGTCCCGACCGCTTTTCTTCTCGTCGCACTCGACAAGGGTCGCGCTTCCTCTCCGCTGGAGTGGAACCTCCCGGACTCGGCCGTGTTTTGGCTGGCGATGTTCCTCCTGATTCTGATGGCCGCCTACACCGCCGGCCACTTGTTCTTCCGCCAGTCACCCAAGAAGCCGGACGAAAAAAGCGTGCGCCGTACCCGGGCTCATCTCGAGCCCGGCGCTGCCGTCCGAGTGCCGCCAAGTGAGGCGCCCGACAGCGTCCGGGAGCGCTTTCGTCGGTGGCTGCTTCCACGAGTCCCCAACGTCGAGTTCCCCTACCTCCACCTCCGTGACTACCTCAAGCATCGTGGCCTCTCCCACTTAGCGAGTCTGGTCCCATGGGACGGAACGGATGCAGAGACGTACGCCCGCCGGAGCAAGCACTTCATCAACATGCTCAAGATACGGCTCGAATTCAGCTTCCCTGAGAGAATGGGGCGGCTCATCCGAAACGAAGCCCACGTGCGCCTCTCCTCATCAACGTGGTACGTCGCTCGCTCGCTGCAAACTGCCGCCCTGGTTGGGTTGGTACTGGCCGCAGCCAGCAATGGGCTGCTCCTGATCCAGGAGGGCCACGTGCTCGCGTTTCCCCAACTCACCATCCTGGCACTGCCTATCATCGTGGTCGGAGTCGCCGAAGTGGTGAGGCGCAAGGTGGAACGGGTGCTGTACTACCAGCGTGTTCGCGAGGTGGTCTTCATCCTAGAGACGGCGTATTGGGCGAGCAAGCTGCTGGATTGGCCTGAGATGCTCTCGGATCTCGATTAGAAGCGTTCCTATCAAAGCACGAGTCACCCGGTGGACCACGTCGACCCCCTGGCCTGTGGTGGTGCGGAGAGGCCCGGGAACATGCAATGGCCCACCCGGGCGGAGAACAGAGCCAAGGGCGACCCCGGGTGCGCGCGGAGGCGATGACAAGGGCCGGGCAGGGCCAAGGGCGTCGGCGCCGGTGTCAAACGACCCGTGGCGCGACCCTCTGACGTACCCTTCCGCCGTGCCCGAGCGCCCCAGCACGAGCTTGGAGGGCCCGACGCTCGGCCCGCCGGAGCCACAGGCGTACGGGGTAGAGTCGCCCCATGCCGTCGGTTGCTGGGGCCGTGCGCGGACGGCGAGACGCCGTCGTGCCAGGCGCACCCCAAGCGCACGAGCCCGCTCGCAAGCCGCCGGGGAGTTCCTCACTCGCCTCTTTGGTCGAGCCACCGAGCGGCACCGAGGCACGAGGGAGCGGGAGGCGCGAGCTTCCCGATCCCTGCAGACCGCGGGCCCCGTCGAGCCCGCCAGAGGCCCGAGCGCCCCGTCCACCCTGCGGGCCCGAGGAGCCCTCGCCGGAGCCCGACGAGCCGGCCCTCCGCCCCCGGCGGCTGGCCTGGGCCGAGCTCCTGCGGCGGGTCTTCGCGGTCGACGTGCTCGAGTGCCCACGCTGCGGCGGCCGCATGCGGCTGCTCGCCGCGATCCACCCGCCCGACGTGACCCAGGCGATCCTCGATTGCCTCGAGCTGCCCAGCCGCGCCCCACCCACGGTCCCGGCCGTGTCCGATCTCGAGGAGTGGTCCGGGGACTTCGACGCGGCGCTCTGAGGCGAGGACTTCGGTGCCCACCGGATGCCGACTGCGGCGCTAAGGGGGAGGTGCGCTCGGTGTTCGGGCCGAAGCGGGCGCCGGGCGGGCGAACGGGCCGCGCGGCCGCTTGAATCCCCTGCCTACGGTCGCTCTAGGCTGAGATCCCCCGGGGAGTTGTCACTTCGGGCCCTTATCGGACACGAAATGACCCCGTTCTTCTTCCTACGCGCCAGCAACGCCGGGAAGCCTTGGGTGCCCTGCCGAGGCCTCCTTCGCTCGCACTCGCCGTCGGGCTGGCTCCGCTCGGGCTCGTCGGACAAGGAGGCGCGCCCTCGGCTCCGAGGACTCCGCTCGTTCACGCCCCTTGCCTCGAGCCCTGGCGCGGCTCACCCCCCACCCGCCGCGCCTCTCGCTGCGCGGGCGCCCTCCGGCT
>CAYTZH010000116.1:0-2708 GCA_964442285.1 uncultured Spirochaetales bacterium
CGTGGAAGGGCTGCGAGAAGAAGCGCTCGAGCTTGCGTGCGCGCGACACGGTGAGGCGGTCGTCCTCGGAGAGCTCGTCCATGCCGAGGATGGCGATGATGTCCTGGAGGTCCTTGTACTTCTGCAGCACCTGCTGCACGCCCCGCGCCACGCCGTAGTGCTCGTCGCCGAGGACCTGGGGATCGAGGATCCGCGAGGTCGAGTCGAGCGGGTCCACCGCCGGGTAGATGCCGCGGGCCGCGATGTCGCGGTTGAGCACCGTGGTGGCGTCGAGGTGGGTGAAGGCCGTCGCTGGCGCCGGGTCCGTGAGGTCATCGGCGGGGACGTAGATGGCCTGCACCGACGTGATCGAGCCCTTCTTCGTCGACGTGATCCGCTCCTGGAGCTCGCCCATGTCGGTCGCCAGGGTGGGCTGGTAGCCCACCGCCGAGGGGATGCGGCCCAGCAGCGCCGACACCTCGGAGCCCGCCTGGGTGAAGCGGAAGATGTTGTCGATGAACAGGAGCACGTCCTTGCCCTCTTCGTCCCGGAAGTACTCCGCGGCGGTCAGCGCGGTCAGCCCGACCCGGGCGCGGGCGCCCGGCGGCTCGTTCATCTGGCCGTAGACGAGCGCCGCCTTGTCCAGCACGGTCGTCCCGTCGGAGAGCTTGGCATCCATCATCTCGTGCCAGAGGTCGTTGCCCTCGCGGGTGCGCTCGCCCACGCCGCCGAACACCGAGTAGCCCGCGTGCTCCTTGGCGATGTTGTTGATGAGCTCCATGATGACGACGGTCTTGCCCACGCCCGCGCCGCCGAACAGGCCCACCTTGCCGCCCTTGGGGTACGGCGCGATCAGATCGACCACCTTGATGCCCGTCTCGAGCATCTCCACGGACGTGGCCTGGTCGACGAACTCCGGAGCCGGCCGGTGGATCGGCAGGGTGGTCGGCGACTCGATGGGGCCGCGCTCGTCCACGGGCTCTCCCACGACGTTCATGATGCGCCCCAGGGTGGTGGGGCCCACGGGCACCCGGATGACGTCGCCGCTGTTCTGCACCGGCTGACCCCGCACGAGACCCTCGGTGGTGTCCATGGCGATCGCGCGCACGGTGTTCTCGCCCAGGTGCTGGGCCACCTCGAGCACCAGGTTCCACTCGCGGTCGTCGATGCCGGCGTTGGAGGTGCGCAGCGCCGTGAAGACCTGGGGCAGCGAGCCGGGCTCGAACTCCACGTCCACCACCGGCCCCATCACCTGGACGATCCTTCCGTTCTGCATGCTTCCTCCTAGAGCGCCTCGGCGCCCGAGACGATCTCCACCAGCTCCTTGGTGATCGCCGCCTGACGTGCGCGGTTGTAGGTGAGCGTCAGGCGGTCGATCATCTCCTCGGTGTTGCGCGTGGCCGACTCCATGGCCGTCATGCGCGCCGCGTGCTCGCCCGCCTGGTTCTCGAGCAGCGCCCGGTACACCTCCACCTCCAGGGCCTTGGGCACCAGCACCGCCATGAGCTGCTCGGGGCTGGGCTCGATGGCGTAGGGCGCCGTCTCCGACGCCCCCGTCTCGCCGGTGGCGAAGGGAAGCAGGCGCACGGAGCGCGGCGTCTGGGTGAGGGCGGAGACGAACTCGCTGTAGACGAGCATCACCTCGTCCGCCTCGCCCTCGACGAAGCGGCGGCCGACCTGGCTGGCGATCTCCTGGGCATGGCCGTAGGCGACGGTGCCCAGGCCCACGTAGGTGCCACGGAGCGTGCGCCGCCGGCGCTTCAGGAACTCGAGCGACTTGCGGCCGATGGCGGTGTACACCACTTCGTCGGCGCGCGCCCCGCCCTCCTCGACCCAGCGCTCCATGCTCTTCAGGACGTTGGCGTTGAAGGCGCCGCAGAGTCCCCGGTCGGAGCACACCACCACGACCTCCAGGCGCCGCACCCGCTCCCGCTCCTCGAGCAGGGGGTGCACCTGATCGCGCTGGCTCCGGGCCACCTCCTCCAGGGTCGCGCGCATCCGCTCCGCATAGGGACGGGCGGCCTCGATCGCATCCTGCGCGCGCCGCAGCTTCGCCGCAGCCACCATGCGCATGGCGCTGGTGATCTGCTGGGTCTTCTCGACGCTGGTGATGCGACGGCGGATGTCGCGCAGGCTGGCCACGGCTCAGGCCGCCGCCTCGGCCTGCTTGGAGGGCGCGAACACGCCGGCGAAGGCGTCGAGGGCCGCGATCAGCTTCTTCTCGGACTCCTCGTCGAGCTTGCCGCTCTCGCGCACCGCCTGGAGCACCTCGGGATGGTTGGAGCGCAGGTAGGCGAGCATCTCGTGCTCGTAGCGGCCCACGTCCTCCAGCGGGAGCGCGCGCACCCACGAGGATCGATCCTCCTGGGGGGTTGCCGCGTAGATCGAAACCACCTGCTCCTCCACCGGCATGGGCTCGTACTGGCCCTGCTTCAGCATCTCGGTCTGCCGCTCGCCGTTGGCGAGCTGCTCCTGGGTGGCCTTGTCGAGGTCGCTGCCGAACTGGGCGAACGCCGCCATCTCTCGGTACTGGGCCAGATTGAGCTTGAGCTGGCCGGCCACGCTCTTCATCGCCTTCACCTGGGCCGCACCGCCCACCCGCGACACCGAGATGCCCACGTTGATCGCGGGCCGGATGCCGGAGTTGAACAGGTCCGTCTCCAGGAAGATCTGGCCGTCGGTGATCGAGATGACGTTGGTCGGGATGTAGGCCGAGACGTCGCCGGCCT
>CAYTZH010000117.1:0-2324 GCA_964442285.1 uncultured Spirochaetales bacterium
GATCTCTGGAAGGAGATGGCCGAGCTCGGCTGGGTCGGCATCCTCTTCCCCGAGGCCCTCGGCGGCGGCGAGATGGGCTACGGCGAGATGGGCGTCGTGCTCGCCGAGTGCGGTCGCGTGCTCGCCCCGGAGCCCTTCCACTCCACCGTGCTGCTAGGCGGCAACGCGCTCATGCTGGGCGCCAGCGAGCCGCTTCAGAAGGAGCTGCTTCCGGACGTCTGCAGCGGCGACCGCATCCTCGCGCTGGCCCACCAGGAGAAGGGCCGCTTCGCGCCCTACGCCATCGAGACGAAGGCCACCCGGGACGGAGACGGCTTCAAGCTCTGCGGCGAGAAGCTCTACGTGCTCGACGGCCACGTCGCCGACCAGATCGTCGTCGTCGCCCGGACCGCCGGCGGGGCTTCCGAGCGCGACGGTCTCTCCCTCTTCGTGGTCGATGCGGATGCGGCCGGCGTCGAAGTCACGCGAACCCAGATGGTGGACGGCCGCAATGCGGCGCGGGTCCGCCTCGAGGACGCCGTCGTCGACGGCGGCCGCGTGCTCGGCGAGATCGATGCCGGCGCCGCCGTGCTCGACGCCGTGCTCGATCGCGCGACGGTCGGACTCTGTGCCGAGATGGTGGGCACCTTCGAGGAGGCCTTCGAGCGGACCCTCGAGTACCTGAAGACCCGCGAGCAGTTCGGGGTCAAGATCGGCACGTTCCAGGCGCTGCGCCACCGGATCGCCCACATGTTCGGCGAGCTCGAGTTCGCCCGCTCGATCGTGCGTGACGCACAGACCGCCCTCGACGAGGGTCGGGACGACGTCGGCGCGAGTGCCAGCGCCGCCAAGGCCCGCTGCTCCGAGGTCGCTCACCTGATCGGGGGCGAGGCCATCCAGATGCACGGCGGTATCGGCATGACCGATGAGGAGGAGATCGGCCTCTTCTTCAAGCGCCTGAAGGCCGCCGAGCTGAGCCTCGGAGACGCGAACCATCATCACGCCCGCTTTGCCGCGCTGCGCGGCTACTGACCCGGGAGGATCACTCCGATGTCATCACTGGAATCGTTCAAGCAGGAAGTCCACGAGTGGATCGACGCGAATCTCCCGCAGGAGATGCGGGTCGGCAACCGCCGGGACATCCCCGGCGAGCTCTACAAAAAGTGGATCAAGGCCCTCGGTGAGCGCGGCTGGATCACGCCGACCTGGCCGAAGGAGTACGGAGGCGGCGGTCTCGACCGCAAGCATGCCAGCGTGCTCGCGGCCGAGCTGAAGGCGTTCCGGGCGCCGCGGGTCGTGTCGTTCGGAACCATCATGCTCGGTCCGACCCTGCTCGAGTTCGGCACCGAGGAGCAGAAGCAGGAGTTCCTGCCGCCGATCTCGCGAGACGAGGTCCGCTGGTGCCAGGGCTATAGCGAGCCCGGCGCGGGCTCCGACCTGGCCAGCCTCCAGACGCGCGCGGTGCTCGAGGGCGACGAGTACGTGATCACCGGCCAGAAGATCTGGACCACCGGTGCCCACGTCGCGGACTGGATCTTCTGCCTCGTGCGCACCGACCCGGACGCCCCCAAGCACGACGGCATCAGCTTCATCCTCTTCCCGATGGACCAGCCGGGCGTCGAGGTCTCGCCCTTGCGGCTCATCGACGGCAGCCAGGACTTCTCCCAGGTGTTCTTCGACGGGGCCCGGGCGAAGGCGAAGCACGTCGTCGGACCGGTCAACGGCGGCTGGACCGTCGCGAAGCGCCTGCTCCAGCACGAGCGGAGCACCGACGGCGGCAGCGAGGGGGGTCTCAGCGGCACCCCGAAGGAGAGTCTCGTCGACCTGGTCAAGCGCGAAGTCGGACTCGAGAACGGGGTCCTCGCCGATCCGGACCTGCGCCGTCGCCTCGCCTCTCAGGAGATCGAGATGAAGGGTCTCGGCCTCACGATGATGCGGGCCGGCCTGGAAGCCCGTGCCAATCAGACGGCGCGCGACATCGGCTCCCTCGGCAAGTATCGCTGGGCGAACATGGTGAAGAACGAGCAGGACATCGCGATGCTCGCCATGGGCGCACAGGGTCTCGGCTGGAAGGGCCCCGGCTTCGAGCAGGGACAGCTCGAGCGCACGCGCGCCTGGCTGATGACGCGGGCCGACTCGATCTGGGGCGGCACCAACGAAGTCCAGCTGAACGTGATCGCCAAGAGGGTGCTGCAGATCCCGGAGTAGGCCGTTCGACGCGCTCCGCGCATCCGGCACGGAGCGGGTAGACGATTGCACGCGGATCGAACGCGAGGAGGCGGACATGGCGTACATCGAGGGGCGGATCGTCCACGATGCGGACAGTCACGTGATGGAGACCGCGG
>CAYTZH010000118.1:0-2211 GCA_964442285.1 uncultured Spirochaetales bacterium
ATCCGCGAGTCGGCAGCATAGGAGAGCACCCGCCCGGCGGGGCGCCAATTCCCTGCGAGGTCATGGGGCCGCGGCCGCGACTCCGGGTCGAGGTCCGGCGGCGTCGAGACAGTCGGCGCGGCGCTTCGTGCGGATCGTGCCGCGCAGCGGGATCCAGTCGGCGGTGTGGGCGCCGGCCACGTGGCGCACGTCGTTCTCGACCTCGACCCGGATGAGCACGTGGTACGCGCGGTCCCAGGCCAGGCCCTGCGGGACCTCGAAGGTGCTGTTGCGCTTGGTGCTGGAGCCCCCGGCGAGCGCGAACGCCTTGCGGTCCGGAGACTCGGCGTCGGCGGCGGCGCCGTTCCAGATCGGATCCTCGGACAGCCACAGCCGCGCCCGCAGGGCGAGATCCTCGGTGCCGTAGTTGGCGACGGCGTAGCGCGTGAAGAGGGTGTCTCCGGGACAGACCGCCCGCTCGCCCGCGTGTCCGCGCTCGTCGGCCCCACAGCGGTCGCCGACCTGCGTCTCGCCGAAGTCCCCGGCGAAGCGCACCCCCGCGCTCGGCCGACAGAGCGGCCTCTGCGGGGCCGTCGGGAGCGAGGCCGGGAGGGCGTCGAGGTCGACCCAGGTGTTGAGCACGGCCACGTCCACCCCCACGTCGTCCGGGTCCGGGTAGCGCTCGCGCAGGCCGCGCACGTCGTCGGGCAGGGGCATGAGCCGCCGACCCGGCGCGCGGTTCGCCCAGGGGCGATCGCCGGGGTTGAGCATGCCGTAGGCGGTCGGGTCGGGATCCAGCCCCAGGGCGTGGAGCAGCGCGCGGAGGTAGGCCATCCGGAAGTAGCGACCGCGCCGCGGGTCCGCGTGCGCGGTGTCCCAGTACGGCTCGCCGTGGTCCTCGGGCTCCCCCAGCGCCCAGGGCTCGAGCGGGTGGCCGTCGGCGTCTTCCGGGCCGGGGAGGATCACGTGGGCCTCGACGAGGGTGCAGCGGTCGGGCGTCAGACGCGTGACCACCGCGCCGGGACCGACCGCGATCGCGGAGGCGCCCGCCGGCGGCGCCAGGGTCTCGACCGACGTGAAGCCCACGTGGATGGTGGGCTCCCGATCGAAGCGCCACGAGCGCCCGTCCCAGGGCGCCTGGCTCACACGGAGGTCGCGGATGGCGACGTCGGTGCCGGCCAGCGCGCCGATCTGGGCGTGGATCGCCTCCATGTCCTCGACCAGCAGGGCCGTGCCGAGGTCGCCGAAGCCCTCCAGGGTGGCCGCGTGCAGCACGACCCGGGGCGGCGTGGCGAAGGCGACCGCCTCGCAGGGCGCGGGGGTCTCGGACCTCCCGCTGGAGACGCTGGCGAGAGCGGCGATCACGAGCAGCAGGCGAAGGGGCTCGATCCGGGCCATCGGACTCTCCTTGGACTCCCCGCGGGGCGTCTTTGGGCGATGTGAATGAATGACCAATCACTCATCCCTTGAATGAATAGTCATTCACGGCGAATCGTTGTATGACCCACCGCACAGGCCGAGGAAGGAGCCCGCACCCCCGATGTCCGACCGTCCCGCCCACGACGCGGGCGCCGAACGGCGCCGCGAGATCCTGATCGCCGCGGAGGAGGTCTTCGCCCGCAAGGGCTACCGGGGCACGACCATGGGCGACGTGGCCCACGCGGTCGGCGTCACCCAGCCGGCGCTCTACCGCTACTTCGCCTCCAAGCAGGAGCTCTTCATGGGCGCCCTCGCCCTGCGCCAGCGGGAGATCGCCGAGCGCTACGGCGAGGTGCTGCGCGGAGCCGGTCCGGCCGTCGACAAGATCCGTGCGCTGGTCGACGCGACGGTGCTGCTGGCCCTGGAGCGGCCGGCCATGGCCCGGCTGCGGCTGCAGGCCATCGCCACGGCCGACGAGCCCGCCGTGGGCGAGGCCGTGACCCGCACCCTGAACGATCTGGTGCGGGCCCATACGGCGCTGTTCGAACGCGCCCGGGAAGAGGGTGGGCTCCGGACCGAGATGCAGCCGCAGACGGCCGCCGCCTCCCTCGCGGGGCTCGCCCTGTTCCTGTACGCCAGCCTGGCCCTCGACCTGCCCTACGCAGAGCAGGCCCGGAGCGGCGTGGTGGACTTCCTGGACGCGATCCTGGAGCCGACGCGCTGAGATCGGCCACGGGCGGGGTCAGCGCCGATCGTCGCCCGCCGACAGCGAGCCCATGAACGCCGTGAAGCGCGGGAAGGCCTCCTCGGGCT
>CAYTZH010000119.1:0-1931 GCA_964442285.1 uncultured Spirochaetales bacterium
GCTCTTGATCGGCCCCTCGAGCCGGAGGCACTCCTCGACGAAGTTCGGGATGCCGCTCGGGTCGGAGCGCAGCTCGTCGGCGAGGTCAGGCTGCTCGGCGAGCACGCGCATCCCGGCGGCGATCAGCCGGGCCGTGGTCTCCTGCCCGGCGGCAAAGATGATGCTGGTCAGGCGCACCACTTCGGCCACGTCCGGAAGGTCGCCGTCGGGGTAGCGGACGTGGGCCAGCCGGCTCATGACGTCCTCCCCGGGCTCCGCGCGACGCTCCTCGATGTAGCCGGTGAAGGCGGGGGCCAGTTTCGCGAAGATCTGATCGCCGCCGTGCTCGCCCTCGGGGTTGCCGACGTTGCCCTGGGGCCCGCCCAGCCAGCGGCGGAAATCCTTGTGGTCCGCCCGCGGAACGCCGAGCAGGTCGGCGATCACGAGCAACGTGAAGGGCCGGGTGTACGCGGCTCCGAACTCCACCTCGCCGAGGTCGGCCATCTCCTCGATGAGCTGGTCGGCGAGTTCCCCCATGAACGCCTCGTTCTCGCGCAAACGGTTGGGCGTAAAGAGCTTGCCGGCCAGGGCGCGCTCGCGCGTGTGCCGCGGCGGGTCGAGGGAGGGCAGCATATCGCTCATCGGGATCTCGGCACGACGGCGCTCGATGAGCTCGGCCCAGCTCTCGTCTTCCTTCTTCTCCGGAAGCGGCACGAGCGGGCCCAGGGTCGCGACGATCGCCGAGAAGCGCTCGTGGTCGTTGTAGATCTCGAGGCACTCGTCGAGGCCCGAGATCACCACGACGCCCCGGTTCGGCTCGCGCCACACCGGGCCCTGCTCGCGCACGGCGGCGTACCAGGCCGTCGGGTCCTGGAGCAACTCGGGGTCGGTGAAGAAGTCCCGGTCGAGCACGCTCATCCGTCGGCCCCCTGTGAGCTGTCGAAGGGCGTCGAGAGCGCGAAAGCCATCTGCTTCACGACGTCGCCGATCGTGCAGTAGCCGTGCTCGTAGTCCGAAGGCTTCTTGCCGCCTCCGCCCACCTTGAGCGCGAGGTCGACCTCCTTCGCCTGGGCCCGCAGCGCGCCCACCGTGCACTCTTCCTTCGGGATGTGCTTGAACGGGTCGTACTGGAAGTACTTCGTGGTGTTCTGCCAGGTGATCTTGTGGATGTCCTCGTCCGGCACGCCGTCGAACGACGGCCACAGGATCTCGGGCGAGCGCGGCCAGGTCGCGTCGGAGTGCGGGTAGTCGCACTCCCAGGTGATGTTGTCCACGCCGATCAGGTCGCGGTTGCGCACGCCGGCCGCGTCGTCGATGAAGCACGTGACGATGTGCTCGCGGAAGACGTCGCTCGGCTTCTTCCTGCCGGGGAAGTCGTGCAGCGTCCAGCGGTGATGGTGCTGGTGCACGTAGTCGATGCGCTCGAGGAAGTAGGGGATCCAGCCGATCCCACCCTCGGAGAGCGCGATCTTCAGGTTGGGGAACTTCTGGAGCGCCTGCGAGAAGACCAGCTCGGTGGCGCAGCTGAAGAGCGTGATCGGCGTGCCGGCGATCATGATCTCGATCGGCGCGGTCATGTCCTGCATGTTGAGGCGCGTGCCCGAGCCGATGTGGATGCAGACGATCGTGCCCTCCTCGTCGCAGGCCTTCCAGAATGGATCCCAATGCGGGTCATGCAGGCTCGGGTAGCCGAGCGCGCCCGGGTTGTCGGCGAAGGTGATGGCGTGACAGCCCTTCTTCGCGACGCGCCGCACCTCCTCTCCCATCAGCTCCGGATCCCACATGGGCGGGATCGCGAGCGGGATGAAGCGGCCAGGGTGCTTGCCACACCACTCGTCGATGTGCCAGTCGTTGTAGGCGCGCAGCATGGTGATGGCGAGCTCGGTCTCGCCCTCGGCGGCCTTGCGGCCGAAGAGCTCGCCGACGAAGCCCGGCACCGTGGGGAAGCAGAG
>CAYTZH010000120.1:0-1858 GCA_964442285.1 uncultured Spirochaetales bacterium
CCGGGGCTCCCAGCCCAGGCGCTCCCGCGCCTTGCGGATGTCCGCGCAGGTGCGGACCTGGTCCCCGGCCCGGGGCCCGGCCGCCTCGAGCCGGGCCCGCTGCCCCAGCAGCTCCTCGATGATCCGGATCGAGTCGGCGGTCTTCCGCTCCTGGTCCGAGCCCAGGTTGAAGATCTCGCCCACGCAGTCCTCGGTGCGCTCGAGCGCCTTGGCCAGCCCCCGGACGATGTCCGACACGTGGCTGAAGGAGCGCGAGTGCTGGTCGGCGCCCTCGCACAGCGGGAAGCCCGTGTCGGCCAGGATGGCGTGGATGAGCTTGGGATGGAGCTTCTCGGGCCGCTCCCGGGAGCCGTAGCAGGAGAAGATCCGCATGCTGGCGACGGGCAGGCCCCGGTCGCGGTGGTAGCTCAGGGCCAGCGACTCGGCGGCCAGCTTGGTCACGCCGTAGTAGGAGGCGGGCTTGGGCGCCACGTCCTCGGCGTCGGTGGCGTGGAAGCCGTAGACCGAGGAGGTGCTGGCGTTGACCAGGCAGCGCAGGGTGTCGCGCCGGCGGTCCAAGGCCTCGAGCAGCCGCCAGGTGGCCGTCAGGTTGTTGCGCACGTAGGCCTCGAAGGGCGTCGAGGCCGAGATCCCCGGCTGGGCCGCCAGGTGGATCACGTACTCCGCGCCGTCGAGGGCGGCGTCGAGGTCGTCCTCCGCCAGGTCGAGGCGGTGCACCGGGACCTCGCGGGCCGCCAGGTCCTGGGCGTTCAGCTCCTTCAGCGCCGGCGCGTAGTACGCCGAGAAGCAGTCGATCCCGACCACGTCGTGCCCCTGATCGGCCAGGTGCTCGGCCAGGTGCGAGCCGATGAAGCCCGCGGCTCCCGTCACCACGCAGCGGCGCGGTGCGGAGCCGGACGCAGGGCTGGAGCCCATGGGCGTGCCTCCCCTCACCCCCCGGCGCCCGCCCGTGCGGACGGTCCGGGGCCCGGGCCGACCTTAACGCAGAACCGGGAGGCCTTCCCGGCGGGGCCGAGCCGGCCCCAGGACCCGGCGAGGCCGAGCCGGCCCCAGGACCCGGCGAGGCCGGCTCAGAGCGAGGACTGGCGCTCGGCCCGACCCGGCTCCGCGAACGGCGGCATGCCGGCCGGCGGCAGCGCCTCCTCGGCCCCGTCCTCCTCGGTGGCGGCGGCGAAGGCCGCCCGCCGCCGCGACAGCGACATCAGCCGGGGCTCGTGGTACTTCACCCAGGTGCGGGCCGCGAGGGTCAGCGCGAACACCAGGCAGATCCCCGCGAAGAGCACGAAGTCCATGGGCCCCATCCCGAGGAGCGTGGGCCGGTAGCTGGTGGTGAGGTAGACGGCCTTGAGCAGGGCGCCGCCCATCAGGGAGGTCCAGCCCACCATGATCAGCAGGTCGATGATCGGTAACACGGGCACGGCGCGGTCTCCTGAGCTGGAGGAGCGAGCGGCGGAGCCCCCTTCCGGGCCCCCACCGAGCCCCCATCCTACGGGGCGTCGGCGACCCGGGTCAACTTCCCGAGGCGGCCCGCGGACGCCCCCCGCCCGGCCCGGTTGCGCTGCCAGACCGGGGGCTTGCGGGCACTTCCGGGCCCCGCCGGCGGGCTTGGGCCGGGGCCTGCGCGCGCCCTGCCGGCGGCTGGGGCCCGACGGAAGCCCGCACTCCCCAAGCCCGTCCCGGTTTGACCGCCTGCACTCCGGGCGTCCCGCCCGCTTTGGCGACCCGCGCAGCCCGTGGCTAGAATCCGCGCTCGCGGCGGCCCCGGATCCGTCCGGGCCGAGGCCCCGCCGTCCCGCCCGTGCCGACGTAGCTCAGTTGGTAGAGCAGCTGATTCGTAATCAGCAGGTCAGCGGTTCGA
>CAYTZH010000121.1:0-1832 GCA_964442285.1 uncultured Spirochaetales bacterium
CCCGCCTCCTGCATGTGGTAGCCGGAGATCGAGATCGAGTTGAACTTCGGCATGTGGTGCGCCGTGAACTCGATGATGTCCGCCACGATGCGCATGCTGGGCTCGGGCGGGTAGATGTAGGTGTTGCGGACCATGAACTCCTTGAGGATGTCGTTCTGGATGGTCCCGGCGAGCTTCTCCGTGGGGACGTCCTGCTCCTCGCCGGCCACGATGAAGCACGCCATCACGGGCAGGACGGCCCCGTTCATGGTCATGGACACGGTGACCTGATCGAGGGGGATCTGGTCGAAGAGGATCTTCATGTCCTCGACCGAGTCGATGGCGACCCCCGCCTTGCCGACGTCGCCGGTCACGCGCTCGTGGTCCGAGTCGTAGCCCCGGTGGGTGGCCAGGTCGAAGGCCACCGAGAGGCCCTGCTGACCGCCGGCCAGGTTGCGGCGGTAGAAGGCGTTGGACTCCTCGGCGGTGGAGTAGCCCGCGTACTGCCGCAGGGTCCAGGGCCGGTTGGCGTACATGCTGGCCCGGGGACCGCGGACGTAGGGCCACAGCCCCGGCAGGGTGTCCGTGTGGGCGAGGCCCTCGAGGTCGGCCGCCGTGTAGAGGGGCTTCACCCGGATGCCGTCGGGCGTGTCCCAGACCAGGGAGTCGGGCTCGCGGCCCTTCAGCTCCTTGGTCACGGCCTCGCGCCAGTCGTCCAGGCCTGCCCGCTTCGTCTCGTCCGCCATCTCGGTCTCTCTGGGTGGGGGGTTGTGGATTCGAACCTAGCCTACATCGAGCGCCGGTAGCGCCCACCGACCTCGAAGAGCGCCTCGGTGATCTGCCCGAGGCTCGCCACCTTCACCGTCTCGAGCAGCTCCTCGAAGACGTTGCCGCCCGAGAGGGCCACCCGCTGGAGCCGGGCCAGCGCGCCCGGCGCCCGCTCCGCGTGCCGGGCCTGGAAGGCCCGCAGGTCGTCGAGCTGCGCCCGCTTCTCGGCCTCGTCCGAGCGGATCAGCGCCTGCGGCACCGGGCCGGGCTCCGGATCCGGGTTCTCGAACGTGTTGACGCCCACCACCGGAAGCGCGCCGGAGTGCTTCAGGGACTCGTAGCGGAGGCTCTCCTCCTGGATCCGGCCGCGCTGGTAGAGGGTCTCCATGGCGCCGAGCACCCCGCCCCGCTCCGAGAGCCGCTCGAACTCCGCGAGCACCGCCTCCTCCACCCGGTCGGTGAGCCAGTCGACCACGTAGGCCCCCTGCAGCGGGTTCTCGTTCCGCAGCAGGCCCAGCTCCCGGTTCAGGATGAGCTGGATGGCCACGGCGCGGCGCACCGATTCCTCGGTGGGCGTCGTCACCGCCTCGTCGTAGGCGTTGGTGTGGAGGCTGTTGCAGTTGTCCTCCAGGGCGACCAGCGCCTGCAGCGTGGTGCGGATGTCGTTGAAGGCCATCTCCTGGGCGTGCAGCGACCGCCCCGACGTCTGGATGTGGTACTTGAGCTTCTGGCTGCGCTCGCCGGCGCCGTAGAGGTCGCGCAGCGCCACCGCCCAGATCCGCCGGGCCACCCGTCCCAGCACCGTGTACTCGGCATCCAGCCCGTTGCTGAAGAAGAAGGAGAAGTTGGGCGCGAAGGCGTCGACGTCGAGCCCCCGGGCCCGGTAGTACTCCACGTAGGTGAAGCCGTTGGCGAGCGTGAAGGCGAGCTGGGTGATCGGGTTCGCCCCGGCCTCGGCCATGTGGTAGCCGGAGATCGAGACCGAGTAGAAGTTGCGAACGGCGTTCTCGATGAAGTACGCCTGGATGTCGCCCTGGACCTTGAGGGCGAACTCGGTGGAGAAGATGCAGGTATTCTGGGCCTGG